>NZ_JAHLDL010000006.1 GCF_018861315.1 Clostridium bowmanii
AGATATTTTCTCTAATATAAAGCACTGTTCCTTCAATTTTCGTTTCAGGTCCAAATTTAACTTCTTCTATCTTAAAGTGCTTTTTCACAAGCTCTCTTACAACTTTGTCTTCAAATTTTACTTCTGGAATGTTATTTTCTTTTATAGCTTCTTTAGCTACAGCCATTCCAGCAGTTGCTGTTTTTACTGTTTCCACAGCTTGAGCTGTATTTTGATTAAATGAATTAAGAGGAATTTCTATATCAATCCCTTTACCTTCTGCTATTTTAATCTTTAATATTCCACCATTTACAACAGATGACATTACTGGCACTTCAGTCTTCTTAGATACTTCCTCCTTAAATCCTTCTAACATACCTTTCGTTATAGGAGTTAAAGCAACTGCTTCTACTTTTAAAGTTGCTCCAACTACTTCGCTTCTACTTAAAACTGTTTCATCCAATTTTATAAGCAAAGAGTCTTGTAATTTGTCAAAATTCATTGGGTTTTCTAAATCTTCAGCGGCAATAACATCTCCTGCACTTTTATTATCTTTTAATACTGCCTTTTCATCGCCCTGGGTTAATTCTACTGCTTTCTTGTCCTCTGCAATAGCAATTACACCCTCTACTATTTCTGGTGTTAGTGGTACTAATGAATCAATTGTCTTAGTAAGTTTTGCCCCTATAACCTGGCCTACCTTTAAACAATTTGCAGGTATTTTTAATAACCCTGAATCCACTAAATCTGGAAATATTGTTGGATCTTCTAAATTAGCTGCAGTAAGAATTGTTCCTTCTTCTGTTCTACAACATACAACTGCGACTTCATTTTTAAATTCTGCTGCGTGTTCATCACTCATTGACATGAACATAACCTCCTCGTATTTCTCTGGAGTAGAAAACAATCATTAATTGTTTTCCTCCTAGTATTTTTATTTTTCTTCCATTGGTAGTCTTCTTGTAAGCGGATAATCTATAGTTCTAAATACATGATCTGTATGATGGTATACTGGAATGCCCATTTTCGGAGCAATACACATTACTGTATTTGAGCAGTCACTACAATTTGCTATTAATATTCTTTTGGAACCTTGTTTTTTAAGGTAAAGAATAGCCTCTGCTTGACCTGGACAATGTCCCGGGGTTAAGCATTTATTTAAACCTCTTACCTTAACTATATTCTTGCAATTTGCTACTCCAACTACTTTTGAATGCATTTTTTCTGCAACATCTCTAAGTCTCGCTTCATCTGCAGCACAAGCACATACAAGTACTCCTATTGGCCCTTCATATTTGGGAAGTGGTATGGTAACAATTGCACCGCCTGAAGTCTTTGTAACTACTGCACTTTCTATATCTTCAGATTTACCTGTATAAGGTCCACCAATTATTATTTCCCCATATGCTCCATCAATACCGCCAGCTTTTTCAATTAATTCTTTAACTGAAGTTCCTACAGGCACTTGTAAGAAAACATGACTTCCATTTCCACCTTTTAGCTTTCCAACTATTGTAACATCTTTATCTATTACTGGTTTTCCTTCTTCTATAGCATTTGTTAGATTTTCTAAAGTTTCTCCATTTAAAACAACACATTTTGCCTCCAAAGGTAACTGGTCAGGATTAAGCCAGGTCCCAAATATTTCATGAATCATTGCTCTTTCCTCGCCCATTGGATACATGTCTCTTAACTCTTTCACTTCTATATCTAAAGCTGTAGAGAGTGCTTTTTTAAGTGATGCAATGGCATTTTTATTTTTTGCTTTAATCGCAATATAGCCCTTTTGAGCTCCTATTGCACTCATAGCATATCTTAGTCCTTTAATTACAATTTGTGGGTTATTTTCTAATACTTTCATATTGTGATGTAAAGCTGGTTCACATTCAACACAATTTGCAATTACATATCCGTCTGGAATCTGTGATTTTAATTTAATATGAGTAGGAAATCCAGCCCCACCTGCACCAACGATACCTGCTTCATATGCTGTGTCTTCTATCTTTAAACATTTTTTGATTTTTATGTATTCCATACTTTGATTGTCATCGGCTAAAATAAAGATTTCATTTTCTGTAATTTTAGATACTTTCCCAGTAACACTAGAATGAATTTTAGCACCACATCCCTCTGGGTTTGCAATACATTCTCCTCTTTTTATAATTTGCCCTTCTTTTACAATTGCAGTAGAAGGTGCACCTACATGCATTTTAAGAGGAAATTTATAGGTCGTTGACATAAAACCACCTCCATGTTATTTCTCTTACTTTAAATATACGCAATTTTCGTGCCAATTTCTTACTGTTATCACAATTCATCTATAGATGTTGCAAATACTGCTTTGCCAGTCTATATCTATTTTCAATACACATTCTTGTTTTTTAAAACCAAAAATGTGTATGCTTTTTTGACACCATTTTTTTATTTTATTACTATAAATAACCATTGGTAAGGTTTACAGGCACACTATTAGTGTCAGAAATTAGACAAAATAGTCAACTTTCTGACACTGTGGTTTTATTTTTCTAAAAGGCCATATTGATTTAATTTATAATACAAAGTGCTTCGCTTTAAATTCAATATCTTTGCAGCCTTCTGTTTGTTTCCACCCACGGATAATAACACTTCTACTATGGTACTTTTTTCTACGCGTTGCAAAATTTTCACCAAATCATATTTATTTTGATCTTGCTCTAAAACTTCATTATCTTTTCCCTCTAAGGGAACCTCCTTTTTGACCTCTCCATTATTCAAAATATATTCTGGAAGAGTATCTAATGTTATTTCCCCTTCATTTGAAAGTACGATCATCCTTTGTATTACGTTTTTCAGTTCTCGAATATTCCCTTCCCATTTGCACTTAAAAAGTAGTGGATATATTCTTTCATCTATACTATTTATGTCTATATTTTCTTTTTTAGCTATTTGATTTATAAATAAATCCGCCAATTCTTTTATATCTTCTTTTCGCTCTCTAAGTGGTGGTAATTCAATTTGAACAACAGCGAACCTATAATATAAATCATCTCTAAATTTTTTTTCTTTAATTAAATCATTTAAATTCCTATTGGTAGCCGCTATAATCCTTGTATCTGTAATAACCCCCTTCTCACTTCCTAATCGGTATACTATGCCATCTTGCAGTACCCTTAGAAACTTCACTTGCATTTCTAGTGGCATATCCCCAATTTCATCTAAAAACAATGTGCCATTGTTAGCTAATTCGAATTTTCCTATTTTACCCCTTCTAATAGCTCCTGTAAAAGCGCCCTCCACATATCCAAAAACTTCACTTTCAATCAATTGTTCTGGAATTGCACTACAATTAACTGCTACAAAATTCCCCGTTCTCCCGCTAGCCTCATGAATTGCTTTTGCAAAAACCTCTTTTCCGGTACCACTTTCACCAGTAATTAGTATACTAGCAGAACTTTGTGCTACCTTTTGTGACATTGCAATAGCTTCAATAATCTTTTTATTTTTGCCTACAACGGAAGAGAAATTATAGTTTGCAGCAATTTCCCTTTTATAAGCAAGCTCCAATAATTTAACTTTCTTTCTTTCTGTTTCTAATTGATTTGCCAGTCTTGTCACTTCCGTCACGTCTCTATCTGTAGATACTACAGCTACTAATTTCCCGGCCCCATTATATATTGGCACCGTGCTTAAAATAACAAATTTACCTCTAACAGGCTCATTTTCTATATTATCCCTTCTTTTACCATCCTTTAAAGTTTTTATAATTAATGCATTAGGAAAATAATAATCAATATGTTTTCCAATTATTTTTTCAGCCTTTACACCATAGAGTTGTTCCGCACTTTTATTCCAATAGTTTACTATTCCCACATCACTACAAATACATACTGCTTCATGTAAATTATCGATTATATTATTTTGAAGATCGAACATTTCATCTAGCTTGAGATAAAAAGTATCTCTTATATTATTGCTAGTAATTATGCCTCTAATTACATTATTTTCAATTACTGGCAATCTTCCTATTCCATTTTCTATCATTAAATTTCTTGCAGCTCTAGCAGAAGCATTCATATCTATTGTAACCACATTTCTGTTCACATATTTTATTACTTTTTCTTCAAAAGATACATTTTTATTTTTTTTAATTTTAGCTATATCTTTTTTAGTAAAAACTCCAATTAGAATCCCTGCCTGGTCTACTAATAGAACTTCATCTTTGTTTGCTTCGATCATTTTATTTAAAGCATCATTAATGCTTTCATTTGCCTTAATTTTTATAAACTTTTTATTCATTATTTCTTTAACATTATAGAATAATTCTGCAATTACCAATTTTTCACCTTCTTTATTATTTCTCTACTAATTTCATTATACTTGCTTTTTTTTAAATAACAAAGAGAACCCTTTAATTATATATAAAATATCCTTGTTCTCTCTTTTTCTAAATATTTTTCTCTATTTTTAGCTTTACATACGCTTATTTAAATATATTTTAATAAAATTTATACTTAAATTTTAAAATTTCTAATTAATATAAAAATAGTCTTGACATATTATTATTTTTATTCTATGATTAATTTTAAAGTATAAATTAAACTGTCATTAAAAGTGAATATACCCAATTCAAAGAAAAGGATTAGTAAAAATGGAGTCTTTTCACAGCGAGAAAATCATTGGTGTAAGATTTTTAAAAGATCATTTTGAACCCACCTTGGAGTTCTGTACGAAATGTTTTTTTGCAGTAAGTTACAGCGGCTTTCTACCGTTATATAGAAACTGAGTGGATATTTTACTATATCAACTAGGGTGGTACCACCGATAATGCTCGGTCCCTTTTCGGGATGGAGTTTTTTTTGTATTCAATTTTATAAATTTTATCAAATGAGAGGAGAATAATTATGGAAAAAAATAAGAAATTAGTAGAATCTATTACAGCTATGGACGAGGACTTTGCACAGTGGTATACAGACATTGTAAAAAAAGCCGAACTTGCAGATTATGCAAGCACTAGAGGTTGCATGGTAATTAGACCTTACGGTTATGCTATCTGGGAAAACATTCAAAAAACATTAGATCAAATGTTTAAAGACACAGACCACGAAAATGTATATATGCCAATGTTCATTCCTGAAAGTCTTCTACAAAAAGAAGCAGACCACGTTAAAGGCTTTGCACCAGAGGTTGCTTGGGTAACACATGGTGGTGACGAACTATTACAAGAAAGACTATGCGTTAGACCTACTTCTGAAACATTATTTTGCGATCATTATGCGAAGATAATTCAATCTTACAATGACCTTCCTAAATTATATAATCAATGGTGTTCTGTAGTAAGATGGGAAAAAACTACAAGACCTTTTCTTAGAACTTTAGAGTTTTTATGGCAAGAAGGACATACCGCTCATGCAACTGCGGAAGGTTCTCAAGAAGAAACCCTTAAAATGCTTAATGTATATGCAACTTTTTGTGAAGATACCCTTGCAATTCCAGTTATAAAAGGTCAAAAGACAGATAAGGAAAAATTTGCTGGTGCAAAACACACTTACACAATTGAAAGTCTAATGCATGATGGGAAGGCACTGCAATGTGGAACTTCTCATAACTTTGGAGATGGCTTTGCTAGAGCCTTCAACATTCAATATACTGATAAAACAGGTAAACTTGAATATGTTCACCAAACTTCTTGGGGAATGAGCACTAGAATTATAGGTGCTATAATCATGGTTCATGGTGATGATAGTGGTTTAGTATTACCACCAGCTATCGCTCCTATTCAACTTATCATAATTCCAATTGCACAGCATAAGGAAGGTGTAATTGAAAAAGCTACAGAACTTAAAAACACATTGTCAAAAATAGCTAGGGTAAAAATGGATACCAGCGACAAAATGGCCGGTTGGAAATTTAGTCAATATGAAATGAAAGGTGTTCCACTAAGGCTTGAAGTTGGACCAAAAGATATAGAAAAGAATCAAGTAGTTTTAGTTAGACGTGATACTAGAGAAAAAATTATTGTTCCAATGATTGAACTAGAAACAAAGGTTACAGAGATTTTAGCAGATATTCAAAAATCCTTACTTGAAAAAGCTAGAAGTATACAAAACAAGAAAACCTTTAGTGCAAACACCGTTGAAGAAGTAAAAGAAATCCTAGATAAGACTTTAGGCTTTGTTAATGCTCCATGGTGCGGGGAACTCACTTGTGAAGAAAAAGTTAAAGAAGTTGCCGGTGCATCTTCTAGATGTATACCTTTCGAACAACCAGAGGACAAAGGAGTTTGTTTATGTTGTGGAAAACCAGCTAAATCTATGGTTACTTGGGGAAGAGCTTATTAAAATTAGTTAAAGGGTGTGTGTGCTATTTTATCATTAACAAAAGAAGATATCATAAACAGCTTTTCCATGAAAAATGCAATAGAGGCAGTCAAATTGGCTTTTTCCATGTATTCTAGTGGAAAAAGCACGGTACCTTTAAGAACAAATATAAACGTACCTCCTGTGCAAGGTCAAACCTTATTTATGCCAGCCTATTGTGAGGTTATGAATAGTTTAGGAATAAAAATTGTTTCTGTATTCCCCAAAAATGTTGAGAAAAATAAGAGTGTTGTTTCTGCAACTATGATTCTTCTAGATGCTATCACTGGTGAAGTATGTTGCCTGCTTGATGGAACTTACCTAACCCAACTTCGCACTGGAGCAGCTACAGGTGCAGCCTGTGATTTATTAGCTAGAAAAGGTGCAAAGATCGGTGCTTTAGTAGGAACTGGAGGTCAAGCATCTTCTCAATTAGAGGCGATGCTTACTTCAAGGCATTTAGAAGTTTTAAAAATCTCTGGATTAAATTACAAAAAAACAATTATATTTGCGGAAAATATGCGAAAGCTATATGGTCATTTTGGAACAAATATTATTGCGGTAGAGCATCCTAATGAAGCAGTAGTGGACGCAGATATCATTACTGTAGTTACTTCTTCAAAGACACCTGTTTTTGATGGTACACTTGTAAAAAAGGGTGCTCTAATAAGTGGAGTAGGGTCCTATACACCATTTATGCAAGAAATAGACGAATTCACCGTATGCAATGCAAATTCTATTTTTGTAGATTCACTAGATTCCGTTTTAGTTGAAGCTGGTGATTTAATTATACCCCTTGACAAAGGTCTTATTGGAAAAGACAAAATTTCTGGTGAGCTTGGAGACGTCCTTTTAGGAAAACTCAAGGGCAGAAAAAACGAAGAAGAAATTATTATTTTCAAAACCGTGGGCATTGCAATACAAGACATAATTACCGCAGATGCTATTTATAAAAAAGCAGTTTCACTCGGAATTGGTACAGAAACTAAATTTTGAGTAAAAATCGCCTCACTTGTAAAAAAGCGAGGCGATTTTTATTTACATTTCTTTATAACCAAATTACATTTTATATTAATTTTATATACAAATGTCAGCCATAACAACTCCATTTATTCTACCATTACTATCTTTAAACGGTACAGATATAGCAATACAATAATTATAAGAAACATTAGATATATAGGGTTCGCTACTAAATTCACTCCCCGCTACTGACGCCCTAAAATATGGCCTAAAGGAGTAATTATTGTTATCCTTAGATATAGGTTCTGTAGCAAATTTCATATTTCCTTCCGAATCTATAACCCCAATATACTCAAATCCATTATGTGATTTTTTTCTATCCTTCAATAGTTCAGAAGTATGCTCGATTGAATAACCCTTTGTACTTAATTCTTTCGCAATTGAATTCAATATATCTATCCCTTCTTTTATTATATCTTTTTCTTTTTCTCCTAAAGTAATTTTATTAGTAAAATTCTTTAATTGACCATCAATTTCATCTGCAGTTCTATTCATTTTCTCTACTACATTAGACATATTATGCATTGTTGCAGTTTGTTCTTGCGCTGCTGCTGAAACTTCCTCAGTTATAGCTAAAGACTGTTGTGTAATTGAACTTATCTTATCCATAAGTTCATTTACATTCTCTGCTTCTTTTGCAGTCTCTACTGCTAGTATAGATATCTCATCTACTGCATCATATGTTAATTTTGTTGAATGAATTACTTTGTCAAACGACCCCTTTGCTTGTTCTATAAGTCCAATGTTTTCTGCGATTTTCTTTACTTCTTCTTTAGCTTCTATACTTATCACAGAAATTTTATCAATAAGGTTTGTGGTTATTTTCCCTATATCACCAACCGAACTTGAGGATTGCTCTGCAAGTTTTCGAACTTCATCGGCCACTACCGCAAATCCTCTACCTTGCTCTCCCGCTCTAGCCGCTTCTATTGCAGCGTTTAATGCAAGCAAATTTGTTCTCTCACTAATATCTGTAACAACTTGAATAATAGTATTAATCTTATGAACCTCATCTTGCAATGTCTGAATTGTATAAGCTAATTTGGAATTAGACTCGGCTGTATCCCCCATTTTACTGCTGAATTTCGCGAATATCTCAGTATTTTCCTCAATTGCCTGAATCATATTTTTAGCAATATCCTTTGTATTTTCTGAAAATTTAGAGATCTTATCTGCATTTTTCCACATATTTTCAGTATTTTCTTTCGTAGAAATGGAAGCTTCTGATTGAGTAGTAGCTCCAATTGCTACCTCTCCAATAGCATTTGCTATTTCATTTGCTGTTACTTCTGTTTGTTCTGCACTACTATGAAGTGTATCCGCCAGATCTCTATTTATCTGAGAAACCCCCATAACTTCGCACAAAACCTTCCTTGTATTTTTCACTATTTCATTAATATTCGTAGCAATGGCTTCACCCATTCCATTGGCTTTTACCTTAACAGTAAATTGACCTTCAGCTAATTTTTTAGTTTGCTTATTTATAGTTTTCATCGACCGGGATATATTTACAATCAATATTAAAATAGTACAAAATAGCACAATGCTAAAGACCAAACTCAATCCTACATTATATTTTGTATAAATGCTATTTATATTTGACGAAATAATTTCCAAGTCCTTACTAGGTATATTGGCCTGTAAAAAGACTCTCTTAAACGATTTGGATGCTAAATTTGAAAATATCACATTGAAAATTGTAGCAAAAAATAGAAAAAATAATATACTTAACCCTACTGTTTTTCTTTTCATTATTAATCCCCCCGTGTTACATTTTTATTCTTTTATTAATTATTTTGTCATCACTAAAATATCATAATAAGATAACAACTTTCTTCCTAATCTATTTCTTCTACACAATAGTATAAAATTCCTTCTCAATATAAATAAAACACAAGATGTGGATATAATCTTTTACTTTATGGATTCATTTATCCTTTCTGTTGAATGCTATTACACTTTTTGTTATAATCGTATTAATAAAAGTTAATACACTTAAAATAGCCTTTCTACTATTATCTTTTATTAATAATTATGTTTGTAGGTGAATTTAATGTCAGAATCACAGATAACAAAAAAAGCTCTCGCTCAATCAATTAAGAAATTAATGGAAACAATCCCCTTAGCTAAACTGTCAATTCATCAAATTGTGGATAACTGTGGCATTAATAGACAAACTTTTTACTACCATTTCAAAGATAAATTCGATCTTGTAAACTGGATTTATTATACTGAGGCTATAGAAAATATAGATAATTCTATAAAGTATGGTCACTGGACTGATGAGATGTATAAAACCTTGATATATTTTATGGATAATAAATCCTTTTATATTAATGCCCTTAGTACCCCAGGCCAAAATGCATTCGATGGATTTCTTTTTGAAAAAACCTACGATCTTATTATGGGAGTTATAAATGATATTTCCACTGGAATAAAAGTTTCAGACACAGATAAAAACTTTATTGCAGATTTTTATACTTATGCTTTTGTAGGTATAACCATACAATGGATAAAAAATAACATGAAAGAGCCCCCAAAAAAAGTAGTAGGTGATTTAAATGATATGGTTGAAGGCAGTATGTTAGGTGCTTTAACCAGGTATTCTACTTATCACAAAAAAAATTAAACATAATTATTATAGGCTGACTAAAAGATTGTATCAAATTATTTTTGATATAATCTTTTTAAGTCTATTTTTGGTATAATAGTAGATGATATATTTAAAGACTTGAAATAAAATAATTTTAAGTAGGTGATGTCTTTTGGACTTAATTATAGCTCTTATTGGTACATTTGCGCTTTTAATTTTTAGTGTTCTTAAAGGTATATTTCTTGGATATCCATTAATAGCAGGACTACTCCTCTTCATTATAGTATAATAAAAAGCCTAATATTAACACTGCGGAAATTAATACAAGCAATTAAATCATCGTCTTTGGAGATGAAATATCATTAAAACAAAATCCTAGTGACAAACATAAAAGATGAGGAGACTTTATTATGAATTGGTTTAAACAAAATATTCAAGGAATATTATTTTCATTTATTCTAGCATTTATTGCTACATTGCTAGGAAATCTTCTACCAATAGTTGGCGGTCCTGTATTTGGTATCATCATTGGAATTATTATAAATAATGTATTTGGGAAGCCAAAAAATACTTTAAAAGGAATAGGATTTACTTCTAAAAAAATACTTCAATGGTCAATAATTGTGCTTGGTGCGGGATTAAGTTTAACTACGGTGTTACAAACAGGCATAGACTCATTATCTGTCACAGTTTTTACCTTATCTGCAGCTTTTATATCAGCTTATGGCTTTGGAAAATTATTAGGCATTCCCTCAAAGCTAAAAACCTTAATCGGTGTAGGTACTGCCATATGTGGAGGATCAGCAATTGCTGCAATTGCTCCTATAATAGAAGCCGACGAAATGGAAATAGCATACTCCATTTCTACTATATTCCTATTTAATATTATTGCAGTTCTTATTTTCCCACCCCTTGGCCATTTACTTCATTTCTCTGATAAAGCCTTTGGGCTTTGGGCCGGTACTGCTATTAATGACACTTCTTCTGTAGTGGCTGCGGGGTATGCTTTCAGCAATGCGGCGGGAGCATATGCTACCATAGTTAAACTTACAAGAGCTACTTTAATTATACCCATATCAATTATATTTAGTATTGTGGTCGCTATAAAAAAGAAGAAAGAATCAAAAGTGGATACAACAGTTAACTTTAGTTTTAAAAAAATATTCCCTTGGTTTATATTATGGTTTTTAGTAGCTTCACTATTAAATACTTTAGGACTATTTAAAGGAAACAGCATTTCATACATAAATACACTAGGTAAATTTATGATAGTAATGGCTCTTTCCGCTATTGGACTCTCTTCAGACTTTAAAAAGATGATGAAAAATGGTGTTAAGCCTATCTTTCTTGGTCTTATAGTCTGGTTTACAGTTGCAATTATTAGTATAGCTGTGCAAGTTATAACAAAGCAAATGTAAAATATTTAAAGTTGCTAAGGGTTTCATATAAAGCAAACAAAAAAATCCAACAGAAAATTATTCTATTGGATTTTTTGTTTGCTTTATCTAAAGGTACCTAGAGCTATTTATTACTTTTCCTAAGATACTCCTCAATGAAAATATCAATATCACCGTCCATAACTGCATCTACATTTCCCATTTCTGTATTAGTCCTATGGTCTTTAACTAAGTTATATGGATGAAATACATAAGATCTGATTTGACTTCCCCAGCCATTATCTTTTAGATCTCCAGTTAAGTCTTCAATTCTATCCTTATGAGCTCTTTCCTTTAAATCTAGAAGTTTTGCCATAAGCATCTTCATTGCAGTTTGTTTATTGCTATGCTGACTTCTCTCATTTTGACATTGAACTACTATACCAGTAGGTATATGAGTAATTCTTATGGCTGACTCAGTTTTATTTACATGTTGTCCTCCAGCACCACCCGACCTAAATGTATCTATCCTAAGGTCATCAGGCCTTATATCAATATCTTGACTTTCCGTTAGCTCTGGTAGCACTTCACAAGAAGCAAAAGAAGTTTGCCTCTTACCATTTGCATTAAAGGGTGAAATTCTTACAAGCCTGTGCACACCCTTTTCAGCCTTTAAATATCCATAGGCAAACTCGCCAGTTATTTTTAATGTAACCGCTTTAATACCTGCTTCATCAGAGGGTTGATAATCTAAAACTTCTACATTATATCCCTTCTTTTCGCACCACCTTGAGTACATCCTATAAAGCATTTCTGTCCAATCTTGAGCATCACTTCCACCTGCACCGGTGTGAAGTGTTAGAATGGCATTATTTATGTCATATTTTCCAGACAGTAAAATTTCTATCCTGAACCTATCAGTATCATGGGCTAAATCTTTTAATTCGCTTTTTATTTCTTCTACAGAGGAATCATCATCTTCCTCCTCACTTAATAAAGCGAGTACTTCTAAATCCTCTATCTTACTAACCACTAAATTAAACCTATCAATTCTATCTTTAATTCCCTTAGATTTCTGAGATATTTCTTGTGCTAGGTAAGTATCCTCCCAAAAGCTAGGTTCCTGCATTTTAAACTCAAACTCTTTTAACTCTTTTTCTAGTGTTGCTAGGTCAAAGAGACACCCTTATTTCTTCCGCATTAACTTTTATTACATTTAGTTCACTTGTTATTTCTTCCATTTGTACTATCAATTATTACACCTCTTTCATTATACTTAAAAAGGGGCACGCAAGAATTAATTGCCACCCCTTTAAATTATTAACCCATTTGCCATTCTCTGGGTCAGATAACAATTATTAATTGTTATCCCCTTTAACCTTCTCTGGGGCGACTAATAATTATTAACCCCTACCGCAGCAGTTTTTATATTTTTTCCCTGAACCACAAGGGCAATCATCATTTCTTCCTGGTTTAACTTCTTTTGTAGTTGGCTCTTGTTTAACGGAATCATCATGATTAGTTGATGTAATTTTTGCAACCATTTCTCTTTCAGGAGCTTTTTCTATTTGCACGTGGAATAAGTATTTAACAGTTTCTGTCTTTATATTATCAATCATTTCAGCAAACATATCGCTACCTTCCATTTGGTAAGCTTGTGAAGGATCCTGTTGCTTATATGCTCTAAGTCCTATACCTTGCTTTAAATGCTCCATATCATCAATATGGTCCATCCATTTGCTATCTACAACTCTTAAAAGAATAACCCTTTCAACTTCTCTCATTTGTTCCTCACCAAAGTGTTCTTCTTTCTGTGCATACATTTTTTCGGCTATATCTAAAAGAGTAGTTTTAATTTCCTCATTAGATGTTTTAGAAAGTTCTTCTATTGAAACCATACCCTTTGGAAGGTATATTGGTTCAAGATAATTTATAAGTTTTACTAATTCCTCATCAAAAGTTTCCTCTGCACCACTAATGTGAGACGCAACTGCAGAAAAAATAACATCTTTCATCATCTCTTCAACTTGACCTTTTATATTTTCTCCCTGAAGAACTTCTGTTCTTTGTCTATAAATTATTTCCCTTTGTTGGTTCATTACATCATCATATTGAACAACATTTTTTCTTATATCAAAGTTATTTCCTTCAACTTTCTTTTGAGCACTTTCTATAGCTCCACTTACCATTTTACTTTCAATAGCATCCTCATCAGTTAATCCTAATTTTTCTACCACTCCTTGAAGCCTTTCAGAACCAAATATTCTCATTAAGTCATCTTCCAGTGATATGTAAAATCTTGAGCTTCCTATGTCACCTTGACGACCAGAACGTCCTCTCAGCTGATTATCAATACGCCTAGATTCATGTCTTTCAGTTCCAATTATCTTAAGTCCTCCAGATTCAACAACGCCTTCTTCAAGCTTAATATCTGTACCACGACCCGCCATATTAGTTGCAATGGTAACCATACCAAGTGCGCCAGCATGAGCTATTATTTCTGCTTCTTTTTCATGATATTTAGCATTAAGTACTTGATGGGGAATTCCTTTTCTTTTAAGCATCTCAGATAATAATTCTGATTTTTCTATACTAACAGTACCTACAAGAACCGGTTGCTTAACCTTATAAGTCTCAACTATTTCATCCACTATAGCTTTATATTTTCCCTTAACAGTTTTATATACTAAATCTGCATTATCAAGCCTTGTAAGTGGTCTATTTGTAGGGATTACTAATACATCTAGTCCGTATATTTCTCTAAATTCATTTTCTTCTGTAAGTGCGGTACCAGTCATACCTGATAATTTATTATACATTCTAAAATAGTTTTGGAAGGTAATTGTAGCAAGAGTTTTTGATTCTTTTTCAATTTTCACGCCCTCTTTTGCTTCAATAGCTTGATGAAGCCCATCACTATATCTTCTTCCTTCCATAAGTCTTCCAGTAAACTCATCTACAATTATAACCTCTCCATCTTTATCCATATAGTCTTTATCTTTTCTCATAATATAGTTTGCTTTTAGTGCTTGAACTACATGGTGCTGTACAGTCATATTTGCTGCATCAGCATAATTTTCTAAATGAAAATATTTTTCTGCCTTATCAATACCAGCATCAGACATTATAACAGCACTCGCTTTTTCATCTATAGTATAATCTTCTTCTTTCACTAGTCCCTTAACAAAATAATCTGCTACTTTATAAAAATCTGTAGATTTTTCTCCTTCTCCAGATATTATAAGTGGAGTTCTCGCTTCATCTATTAATATGGAATCAACCTCATCCACGATTACAAAGTTTAATTTTCTTTGAACTCTCTCCTCTTTATAAACGCACATGTTATCTCTTAAATAATCAAATCCAAATTCATTATTTGTTCCGTAGGTTATATCTGAATCATAAGCCGCATGTCTTTGAGTTTGATCTATATCATGAATAATTACACCCACAGAAAGGCCTAAAAATTCGTGTATTTTCCCCATCTCTATGCTATCTCTTTTTGCAAGATAGTCATTAACTGTAACTACGTGAACACCTTCTCCTGATAGTGCATTCAAATATGATGGAAGAGTAGCCACTAAGGTCTTTCCTTCACCAGTTTTCATTTCCGTTATTCTTCCTTGGTGTAGTATTATACCACCTATTAGTTGTACTCTAAAATGCTTCATGTTAAGAACTCTCCATGAAGCTTCTCTAACTACTGCAAAGGCTTCAGGTAATATATCATCCAAAGTCTCTCCCTTATTTAGCCTAGCCTTAAATTCCTCTGTTTTAGCCTTAAGTTCCTCATCACTTAAACTAGTCATTTTAGGGTCTAATTCTTCTATCTTATCCACAGTTGAAATTATTCTTTTTATTTCTCTATCACTATAACTACCAAACATTTTATCAAAAAATTTCATATTTTTCATCCTCACTATTCGTTTTAATAATTCTTAATATACAATTTAATAATTCCTAAATATACAATATAAAGTATACCACTTAATTTGTCGCTATTCAACTTATATGATTTGTTAATTATCAAGTTAATTATGAATAATCATCTATTGTCATATTGTCTAGAATACAAATTTTATCCTCAAAGATAAAAAAGGACTAAAGTAAAGATAATCTTACTTTAGTCCTTTTGATAAATCTTATTAAAATTCTGGCTCTATCAATCCATAATTCCCATCTTTTCTTTTATATACTACATGTACTTCTGATGTTTCATCACTCATATATACGAAAAAACTATGTCCAACTAATTCCATTTGAAGCACTGCTTCCTCTGCTGACATAGGCTTAAATGCAAATTTCTTTGTCTTTACTATTTTAGGCTCCATATCTTCTTCATTATTATTAGTATATAGTGGTATGCCTTTAAATTTAAGAGAAGTTCCACGATTTCTTTTTTCTAATTTTGTTTTGTGTTTTCTAATTTGTCCTTCTAATTTATCAACAACAAGGTCTAACGAAGTATACATATCATCATTTTGTTCTTCTGCTCTTAAAACAACTTCATTAAAAGGGATTGTAATTTCTATAGTGTGTCTATTCTTGTGAACCACTAAAGTTATCTGAGCTTCCACATCCGGATTAAAATATTTATCAAATCTTGATATTTTCTTTTCCAAAATATTTTTCAAGGCCTCTGTTATCTCTATGTTTTTACCTATTATTTTAACTTTCATTACGTCCAGCCCCTTTCTAATATCTATATACCGCTTCTTATAAAGCATGTATTATAGTTGTATTTCTATATTATTACTTTTAGCACTAAATAGCAACCACTAAAATCAGAATTTACACAATATTAACTCATTTTAAAGTTATTTATCTTAATATTGCTTGTTATTCCACCGTTTACTTACATTCGTTGTACATTGTTTATAGCAATCTCTTATGATATAGTGTATAGTACACGGGTTTAAAAATCAAACTTAGGTCTGTATATACAGACCTAAGTTTATAAACTAAAAAATAAAAACTCCTAATATAATATTAGAAGTTTTTATATATTAAGTTAGTTGACCTGGTCTTTGACCCCACACTCGCCTGCTGGAGCTTTTGCTACCCGGAATTACCCTCTCACTACTTACACTCTCGCCCGTTAAGACGGCAGGACTAACCTCTAAGCCGCACCATGCTCGCTAAACTTTGTTTAACTTACGTGGATCGTTTCGCCTGCGACTGGCATCGACTTTCAACCACAAACCTAACTTACTACAATAAATATTATACCTTACTTTTGGCTATAGTCAATATGCAAACATTGTTATTTCCACTTTCTTTCAAAGTATGAGCGCAATGAAATGCCGTGGCCCCAGTGGTTATAACATCATCAAGCAGTAAGATATTTTTATTTTTTATAAACTTACAATCCTCAATGCTAAAACATTTCTCCATATTGTTCCATCTTTCTTCGCCGCTTAAACCTATTTGATCTTTAGTATCCATAGTTTTAATCAAATTGTAGATCAAGGTAATATTTAATGCCCTTGATATATAGTTAGCCAAGTACTCACTTTGATTATATCCTCTCTTTTTCAGTGCCTTTTTAGTCATAGGTACATAAGCTATTAAATCAAACCGTAATTCCTTGCTTTTTACAAGCTCTAACATATACTTAGCTAAAATTTCTCCACATATAAAATCATTCCTATATTTAAGCCTGATAATTAACTCTTTTACTATATTTGAATAATAAAATACAGACCAAACCAGATATTTTTCTTCATTATGGCTTATATAAAAGCTTTCAGTGCATGGCCTCAATTTTTTCCTGCACTCAGTACACAATGCTTCACTCTCCTGGCTATATTCATTGCAAATAACACAACACTCATCACCTGAATATATTAGTGAAGCCAGACAATAAAGTATGTTTTTTATATATTTAATAATCCTTTTTCCCACGCTTTCTTATTAAATTTTCTAGCTATACTTCTAGCTTTATCCATTTGTACCGTTTCCACATTACCTAAAAATATAGCTTCGCCCCTCTGCATAGTTTCATATCTTCCAACCTTACTTGATAAATATAATAATTGCTTATAAGTAAATTTAGTATTATCAGCAAAGTAAACTATAACATCAACCGCATTGAACTTTAAATAACTCTCTTCAAAATCATTAGTTACTATTATACCCTCATCTTTATGCATAAACTCTAGTGGAATATTATCATCACTTTTATTGCTAATATATAAAAATAAGTCTTCACTTAACTTTTCTTTAAAATTACTTAGATACTGAAATACTACTTTAGCTTTTTCTTCATCTGGTGTAAAAATTATTACCTTTCTATTAGATATAATTGACCAATTTAAATATTCATAAACTACCAAAGGTATATCAATATTAAGATTTATTCTTGTAGTTATGATTCTAGGCTCTATAATAGGAATTCTATTGTTTTTTAATGGAAATATAATGGGAGAGCCTTCACTTAAAACATTCTCCACTGAATAAGCTAGTGCTATTCCATCAGATTTGCATGCCCTTAACAATATTTTTTTTATCTGCTGTTTATTATATTTGGGAAAACTTCTAATATCATTATAAATTACCAAATCAAATTTTTCCCCAAGTTTTAATGCCTTTTCATAATTACATATATGAAAATATTCATTTACACTACTAAAATTCTTTTCAGGCGAATGTACATATTCGCCCATATTACTAAATTTATTTATAAATGAAACAATATCTATACTGTGCTGGTCTTCATTAGTTATATACAATATATTTTTCTTTTCATTAGCATGTGCAATTATAGTTTCTAACAATAGGTCAGAGGAATTATAAAACACAGATACAACATCAATTCTTTTTTTGCCACTTAAAGAACATCTTAAAATTTCTTTGCTTATTTCATCTTTTTCCTCACTAAGATTTAATTTTTCGGTGAAAAACATATAATTTCTCCTCTTCAATTAAAGATTTGTTTAATTTAATTCAGCTAATTTTCATCATGGCTCAAATTCGCATCTACTATTTGTCTTATTCTCCAGCCCAGCGCAGAATATCTTTCAAAACTTCTATTATTGTCTTTCATAAAATTTATAGCTTTTGTCTTCCCAACTAAAACAACCATATTCTTTGCTCTAGTTATTCCTGTATAAAGTAAATTCCTATTCATTAAAAGCGGCGGTCCCATAAACATAGGCATAATTACAACTTCAAACTCACTGCCTTGGCTTTTATGTATTGTAATTGCATAAGCTAAAGTTAATTCATCTAAGAATATGCCTTCATATTCTACACGTTTATCATCATCAAAAATCACAATAACATTTTCATTATCTTCATCAATATCTTCAACATACCCAACGTCCCCATTGAAAATTCCAACACCATCCTCGTCATGTTTTTCGCCCATTTTATTCCACTTCATAGCATAATTGTTTTTAATTTGCATAACCTTGTCCCCAACTCTAAATATAGTATTCCTATATTCTTTTTCTTTTTTATGAATAGACTTGGGATTCAATATTTCTTGAAGCTTTTCATTTAAATTTTCTATACCCAATATTCCTTTTCTCATAGGTGAGAGAATTTGAATGTTTTTCATTTTATCCCACTCTTTATTAAATTTTGGAAGTCTTGTATTGATTAAAGTAATTATACTGTCTAAAATTTTGTCTGGCTCATTTCTTTCAATAAAATAAAAATCCTTATCTTTTTTATTCAAAATAGGCATTTCACCATTGTTAATTTTATGAGCATTCACAATGATCATGCTTTCCCTTGCTTGCCTAAAGATTTCCTTAAGCTTAACTACTTTAACGCAATTACTCTCAATAACGTCTCTTAATACATTTCCAGGCCCAACAGAGGGTAATTGATCAACATCTCCAACAATTATAAGCCTAGTCCCTATGCTTATAGCTTTTAATAAACTGTTCATAAGCATTATATCTATCATAGATGCTTCATCAATAATAATTACATCACAATCTAAAGGAGCTTCCTCACTTTTAAAAAACTGAGACCCATCATCTCCACCCATTCCGAGTTCTAATAACCTATGTATAGTTTTAGCTTCCCTACCAGTAGCTTCTGTCATTCTTTTAGCGGCGCGTCCAGTAGGTGCAGCCATATTAACTTTCATTCCAGCTTTTTCAAATAGGTCTATAATACAATTGATTATAGTAGTTTTACCAGTACCAGGCCCTCCGGTTATTACCTCCATACCATTTTCTACCGCACCACAAATAGCAGCCTTTTGGGACACAGCAAATTGTATGTTTTTTTCATTTTCAAATTTTTCAATTTCTTCATCTATGTCTATTTCTAATGAATCATAACTAGCTACAGCTAGAGTTATAATTTTTTTAGTAATACTTAATTCACAATAGTAGAAAGGCATAGTAAAAACACATTTTTGTTCATCAATATTTTCGATTTTCAATTTTCCCTGTACTACACTATCAAAGATATTGTTTTCAATTTCAACCTCAGAAACTTCAAGAATATTTTTAGCTTCCCTCTGCAATCTTTCTAAGGGCATATAAGTATTTCCCATAGCGCAAAATTCATTAACCACATAATTAATTCCACTTTGTATTCTAAAAGGTGACTCTTTGTCAATACCTAAACTTCGTGCTATCTTATCAGCAATTTTAAATCCTACTCCTGAAATGGTTTCAGTTAATACATAGGGATTGTCTTGTACTACCTTTATAGAGTCTGCTCCATACTTTTTATATATTTTCACACATTGGTTAGGAGTTACTCCGTAGGTTTGAAGAAATATCATTATATTCTTAACTTCTCTTTGTTTAGAGTAAGATTCTAAAATTAGCTTAATTTTTTTTTCACCTACACCATCTATTTCCTTTAATCTTTCTATTTCATTGTCTAGTACATTCATAGTATTTTCACCAAAGTGATGAACAATTTTTTTAGCAGTTACTGGCCCTATTCCTTGAATAACTCCCGAAGCTAAGTATTTTTCTATACCTGCAATAGAACTTGGCATTACTTCCTCACAGTGTGTTATTTTAAATTGCTTTCCAAATTGAGGATGGTTAACCCATTCCCCCGTTAATTTTAAATTCTGTCCTTCACTTATGTAGGGTACAATTCCTACAATAGTTGTCTTTTCTTTTTTATCATTCAAATGCGCAATTATATACCCATTTTCTTCATTTTGAAATACGATATCGTCGATGATTCCTTGTATTTCTGGCATAAAATCTCTCCTATTAATAAATTTATATAGTAGCAATACTACTAATATTAATATTAAATAATATTAGTAGTATTACTGCTATTATATCATATGTATATTACGTTTTTATCTTTAGTATTTTTAGTATACCTCTATATTAAGTTTTATCAAAATAGCAATTAATAATCCACCTAATGAATAAAAATTCTATATTATACAATAATATCAATTATTTAAATAGTATTAAAGTTAAATATGTAATTTGCAACGCAAAAGGGATAACAATTAATAATTGTTATCCCTTTTATTTATAAATATTTTTTTATTTCTTCAACCTTGTTTAATCTTTCCCAGCTCAGATCTAAATCAGGTCTTCCGAAATGTCCATAAGCTGCTGTCTGCTTATAAACAGGTTTTCGGAGTTCTAATTCTCTTATAATAACAGCCGGTCTTAAATCAAATACTTTTTCAATTATTTCAACAATCTTATCATCTGATATTTTTCCTGTTCCAAAAGTTTCAGCCTCTATAGATACTGGTTTTGCTACACCTATAGCATAAGCTAGCTGAATTTCTAATTTATCTGCCACACCTGCTGCTACTAGATTTTTAGCAACCCATCTTGCAGCATATGCAGCAGATCTATCAACCTTTGTTGCATCTTTACCAGAGAAGGCACCACCGCCATGTCTTGCGTATCCTCCATAAGTATCTACTATTATTTTTCTTCCTGTTAGTCCAGAGTCGCCCTGAGGTCCTCCAATTACAAATCTACCTGTAGGATTTATATAATATTTAGTGTTTCCATCTAATAATTCACTTGGAACTATTGGTTTTATTACATGTTCTATTAAGTCACTTTCTATTTGATCATGCATTACTTCTTCTCCATGTTGAGTTGAAATAACAATAGTATCTATTCTTACCGGTTTATTGTCTTCATACTCTACAGTAACTTGAGTCTTTCCGTCTGGTCTTAGATAATTAAGTGTACCATCTTTTCTTACTTCACTTAATCTTCTTGCCAGTCTATGAGCCATAGAAATTGGAAGTGGCATGTACTCTGGTGTCTCATTAGTAGCAAATCCAAACATCATGCCTTGGTCTCCAGCACCTATCGAATCCGTCTTATCCTGCTTGCCGGCCTTAGATTCTAGTGCTTCATTAACTCCCATAGCTATGTCCGCTGATTGTTCACCAATAGATGTAATTACTGCACATGTGCTGGCATCAAATCCATATTTTGCTCTAGTGTATCCTATACCTTCAATGGTACTTCTAACAACTTTCGGAACATCTACATAACAATTAGTTGTTATCTCGCCCATAACTAAAACCATTCCTGTAGTAACTGCTGTTTCACAAGCAACTCTAGCATAAGGATCTTGTTCTAAAATAGCATCAAGTATAGCATCTGAAATTTGGTCACAAATTTTATCTGGATGTCCCTCTGTAACTGATTCTGATGTAAATAGTCTTTTCATTATAATTCTCCTTTCTAATGCTGAAAAATTTTATTTTTAAAAAATAAAACCCCTTCTAAATATAAGAAGAGGTGTTTTAAACATCTTTCTTATCTCGCAGAGTATATCTGCAGGAATTGGCACCATGGTGTATTACACCGGTTGCCGGGTTTCATAGGGCCTTTTTCCCTCCACCTCTCTTGATAAGAGTTATAAATATTAAGTTTTAACAATAATACCATATAATATTTTCAGTGTCAATATGTCCTATTGACTTATAAATCAAACAATAAAAAAGACATCTACAGATGTCTTTTGGTGGAGGAGGACGGATTCGAACCATCGAAACATTACGTAACAGATTTACAGTCTGCCCCCTTTGGCCACTCGGGAACTCCTCCATGTTTGGAGCTGGCAATAGGAATTGAACCTACAACCTGCTGATTACAAGTCAGCTGCTCTACCGTTGAGCCATGCCAGCATTTTTTTGTTCTATTTTAAAAAGATTGTTATGGTGGGAACAACAGGGTTCGAACCTGTGACCCTCTGCTTGTAAGGCAGATGCTCTCCCAGCTGAGCTATGCTCCCATAACTATGATAATCGTTGCAATTGTGATAAATGGTGGAGGAGGACGGATTCGAACCATCGAAACATTACGTAACAGATTTACAGTCTGCCCCCTTTGGCCACTCGGGAACTCCTCCACATATGGAGCTGGCAATAGGAATTGAACCTACAACCTGCTGATTACAAGTCAGCTGCTCTACCGTTGAGCCATGCCAGCCTATTATATTTTTTATGTCATTATCCTGTCGACAAGAATTATTATATAACTTTAAATAATTAATATCAAGTTCATTTATTTTGAATTAACCACTTCTTCTCTATATTGCTATACTTTTCTCATATTTGCTCAATATTAAGCATTAATATAAATTATTATTTTAAATAAAAAAAGTAGTTGTATATTCGTGTACAATCCAAAAAAATCAACTAATATAACCTCTCTGCAGCATCCATATCTATAAACTTTCCAGCAATTTTCCTCACTTTTTCATACTCTTTTATTGATAGATCTTCTTTTAATAACTTCAGTGCTTTTATTACGCCACGTTCAGCATCCTCTGCATATAAATATTCTTCCATTTTTTTATAACTCTCTTTACCCAACTTAAAACTTACATATAATAATTTTATTTTATCAGCAGTAGTCAGATTTTCTTGTATTTTACCAGTAGACACTTTAAATACCGATTGCTCCTCCTCTTTAGTATAGTCGCTAGAATTTTCTTCACTATTTTTATGTTCATTAGCTTTTTCCATAGATATGTTTGATGATTTTATATTTATATTGTCCGTTCTCTTTTTATCTTCGCTTTTCTGTGTATCTACTAATCCTCCCTTAGATAGATCAACGTTTTCTAAATAATCATTTGTATTAGGAATTGCTTCATCATTTTTTTTCACCACCTTGCTCTGATTTTCACTAATTATAATGTCTTTAGGCAAATACCTTTTGCTATCCTGGGATAACACCTTTTCAGATAACTTATTTCCTTCATAATTATTTAAATCATTTATATAGTAACTGTAATACACCATAGTAATCACAGTTACTACAGTTGAGAATATAATAATGAATAACGAATTTATTTTCTTCATGTAAACATCACCTCAAAAAATTAGTATATATAGATTATTTTCCAATTAATTGTTTTTTTATACTTTTATATTAATAATAAACAAATTTTTTTCATATAAATTATTGATTGGAAAAAAAATAATCCCCCAGCCTAATACAAGGAGGTATATTTCTTGAGTAAAGCTAAAACCCATTATAAAGACCCTTTAGCCTACTATACAATTTCTAATTTTCTAAAAGACTATATTGACGAAAATGCTTTAATTGTTTGTATAGGAACTGACAGATGTATAGGCGATTGCCTAGGCCCACTCGTGGGTACATTCTTAAAAGATAGTTCCTTTCCATTACCTGTATATGGCACTATAGATGATCCAATTCATGCCTTAAACATTGATAGTAAATTATCCAAAATAAACGCACTACACCCAAATTGCACCATAATAGGCGTGGATGCATGTTTAGGAGACATATCAAATATTGGTGAAATTCAAGCTAGAAATTATCCCATTCATCCTGGTAAAGGAGTAGGAAAAACGCTTCCTAAGGTAGGTAATGTTTCATTGATAGGTATAGTAGATTCAAGTGATGATAGTGAACTGTTCACTAATAGAAACATAAGACTTAGTTTAGTAATGGAAATTGCTAGTGTTTTGAGCAGAGCACTTTTGCACTCATATTATTTATATTCCCTAGATAATGAAAAAAATAATCCAAATCCTGTTTAAGATACTCAAATTAACTTAATGTAAATAATTATCCCTAATTTTAATTTAGTTGTCTTTATAAATTTAGGAACTCTAAATAATATAAAAATAAGCAATACAATTAATCTAATAATTGCATTGCTTATTCATATAGCTTGTTTACACTTTCTAGTCTGCCAAGTATTGTTCTCCTCCACTAAATGAATTCCCTAGCTTATCCATATAGTCCAGTACTTTACCTGTTCCCAGTGCTACACATGAAACGGGATCCTCAGCTAGATATACTGGAACTTTAGTAATTTCTTGTATAAGCTTATCTAATCCTTTTAAAAGTGAACCTCCACCTGTCATAACTATACCTTTATCAGCTATATCTGCTGAAAGCTCCGGTGGTGTTTTCTCTAGAACTGAATGCGTGCATTCTGCTATTAAACCTACCGCCTCTTTTAAAGCTTCTCGCATTTCTTCTGATGTCACTGCTAAATTTTTAGGAAGACCTGTAATTAAATCTCTTCCTCTTATCTCCATGCTGGTCTCTTCTTCTTGTTTATAAGCACACCCTATGTTGATTTTTAAATTCTCTGCAGTTCTTTCACCAATCATTAACTTATGCTTTTTTCTAATATACTTAATAATATCGTCATCAAACTTATCTCCGGCTACTTTGATTGATTCACGAACAACCATACCACCTAAAGAAATAACTGCAACATCGGTAGTCCCTCCACCAATATCAATAACCATATTACCGCTTGCGCGAGTAATATCAAGCCCCGCTCCAATTGCAGCTGCTACTGGTTCCTCTATAAGATAAACCTTCTTAGCTCCGGCATTTTTAGCAGCATCTTCTACCGCTCTTCGTTCCACTTCAGTTGCTTCACAAGGGACACAAATTACAACTCTTGGAGCCGATAGCCTTCTTTTTCCACAAGCCTTACTTATAAAATGCTTTAACATTTTTTCTGTTATATCATAATCTGAAATAACACCGTCCCTCATAGGACGTATGGCCACAATATTTCCTGGTGTTCTTCCTATCATTTGCCTAGCTTCTTCTCCTACTGCCAATACCCTATTATTATTTCTATCTATAGCAACGACAGAGGGCTCTTTTAAGATAACACCTTTACCTTTAATATATACAAGTACCGTGGCTGTTCCTAAATCTATTCCCATATCCGTACCCATTCTAAAAAAAAACATCTCAAAACTCACTCCGCTCTTTAGTATATTCAATATTTAAATTATACTAAACTCTATTCTATAAAGCTATAAAGAAATCCTCTTTTTTTAACTTTAATAATTTTATTGTTTTTTAACTTGAGATGTTTTTATCCTTCTACTGCCTTATATTTAAGTTGTGTTGCTCTTCCTCCCCTGATATGTCGCTCAGATTTATTTAAATCCAAAATTGTTTTTGCTTGGTTAGCAATCTGGGGATTTATTGTAGGCAATCTTTCTGTCATATCCTTGTGTATAGTGCTCTTGCTAACTCCAAACACTTTGGCAGTTCTTCTTATAGTAGCTTTTGACTCAATAATATACTTAGCAACTTCCAGTACTCGATCTTCAATATAGTCTTTCAAAGTGTTACCTCCTTAACCCTTCTCTAATTATAAATATGCAATACCTTGCTTTTAAATTCCATTCCAATTAGCCATTTAACCATATATTTCGGAAAGTTGACTAATTGGAATGTTTATTAGTTATTGTTTTGTTACTACAGGTTGGTATTTATCATATTTTACATATCTAGCAGGATCAATAGCCTTATTACTTTGTAAAACTTCAAAATGCAAATGAGATCCATAGACTTCTTTAAATGAGTTTAAAGAAGTATTTCCTACTGTTGCTATCTGTTGTTTTTTAGTAACTTTATCATTTACTTTTACTAATGTTTTTTCTTCTAAATTAGAATATTTAGTAATAAATCCATTTCCATGATCTATTACAATCATCTGACCATTTTGACCAGCGACGTCAGTACCGACTTCTTTAACTGTTCCATCCATAACTGCTACAACTGACTCACCTATCTTTGCTTGAATATCAATACCCAAGTTTGTTCTATATGTTCCATCAGTTTTCCACATTACCGGGTCAATATCTTTTGAATATGCTCTTGCCAGTAATCCATTAACTACAGGTTTTACAAATGTAGGATTAACTGATTTAGATACTGGTGCTGTTACATTTCCAGTTGTAACCTTTTTAATATTTGGTACTGCTTTAAGCACCCCAGTCTTAGCTAGATTTTCTTTTTTTACTTGAAGAGCACCCTGGTATTGTTTTTCTTGCTCTTCTAAAATAACTTTTGCCTTTGCTTGTTCATTTTTTATTGATTCTTGGTTGCTTGCTACTTTTTTATTATTACTTGCCGTTATAGTTGCAACTGTTGCTACTATACATAAACAAATAAATAGAATTACATAGAAGCCTTCCCTTTTGAAAAAGTTTATTGTTTTGTTGTTTGATTTATTATCCATACAAACACCTCCATTTGTATTTTTGTCCATATTGTATTAAAACATACATATTTCCTAAAATTTATTTTATTTATTTTTAAATAATCAAATTTATATATATATATTTATCATTTACAACTTAAGTTTTAGACCTTTTATATTTAATTTTAATTATATAAATTTATTTTTATAAAAAATTAAGCCGGCTATCCTCTACAAACAAAGGGTAAACCGACTCAATACACACAATTTCTCATTTGGATATAACAGTTCCCTGATAGTAATGACTTAATATTTGGATATAATTTTTACCCTCTTTAGCCATGGCATCTGCACCCCATTGACTCATTCCCACACCATGACCATATCCACTGCAATCTATTTCTACATTAGTTGCATTAAATGCTATTTCAAAATTGGATGATTTAAGTCCTAACATAGTTCTAAACTTACTGCCTGTCATAGTTATACCTCCCACCTTAATATTTTTAACACTTCCTGCCTGGGTTCTGTCAATTATTGTTATTTGTTTTTTTATGATAGATGAGGTTATCTTAGCCGTATTATAATTGTTATTTATAATTTGACTTAGCTCTTTGTATCCAAAAGTTTTACTGCTCTTAAAATTTGGTGCTCTTTCCTCGCCCCCGCTATCTACACTCCTTAAATAAGGTATACTACTACTAAATACCTCCTCAGAATTTTCTGTTTTACCACTGCTAGTTGCAAAGTAATAAGGTTCCATTACTAAAGCATTGTTATAGGTTAATACTTGCCCCTCCGTACTCTTTACAGTCGTTTCAATTTTAGCCCAATTTTTTTGCGCTGAACTCTTATCCCATGATTTTATGCGTTCCTCTTTAGTCATATAAACTTGACAGTGCACTGTATCGCATAAATTAGCCCCATTAGCATTTTTACATGTAATTCCACCTAATTCAGTAACATGAGCTAATGCATAGGTTCTAGAAGCCACTGCTTGTGCTTTTAAAGCTTCCAGGCCGAATGCAGCAGGCATTTCTGCAGCTACAACTCCAGTAACATATTCTTCTAAAGTAAGTTCTTTAATTTTATTTTCTTTTGATATAAACACTTTAACCTTAGAAATTTTGGGGAGTGACTCAAATTTAATAATATTTTTAATTGAAATATCATACTCCTCTGATTTAATTGCAGAGTTTTTATTTTTATTTAAGATTTTATTATCTCCTATGCCCACTATTAAAACAGAAGTTAAAACTATAAATACAATAAATGCAGTGATTAATATAAGGATGCTCTTCAAATGCACTGTAATAAAAACTCTTTTCATCCTTTTCTCCTCTCCTTATAAAATAAACATTACTTTATACATATTAAATAATTATATAGAATATTACTTTTTTCAAAGTCTAATTTCAATCAGGAAAGAAAATATACAAAACTAAAAGAATTGAAATATACTAATAACTCATATATTCCAATTCTTAAATTTATATTATAATTGTAAATTTCATCATTTTTTTTATTACTTACAATAACTCACTCTTTCTATGTCTGCGCCTAACCTCTTTAATTTTTCTTCAATTGAAACATAACCTCTATCAATATGATAGATATCCTCTATAACAGTTGTCCCCTCAGCTGTAAGACCTGCCAATATTAATGCCGCTCCTGCTCGTAAATCTGTAGCTTTAACTTCTGAGCCTGTAAAAGTATCTATACCTTCTATTACAGCACTCCTACCATCTATTTTTATATTTGCTCCCATTCTCTTTAATTCTACTGCCTGCATAAATCTATTTTCAAAAACAGTCTCTGTAATTATACTTGTACCTTTTACAGTACATAGTAAACTCATCATCTGAGCTTGCATATCAGTGGGAAATCCTGGATATGGCATAGTTTTTATATCTATCGGGTTTAGCTTTTTCCTACCATCAACTATTATGCTATTCTTGTTGATTTCTACGGCTACTCCCATTTCTGTGAGCTTTGCTATTATTGGTTTTAAATGAACCTCATTAACACCATTAATTTTAAATAAACTCTTTGTTATTGCAGCAGTTATCATAAATGTGCCTGCTTCTATCCTGTCATATATAGGTTTATGAACAACTTCTTTAAAATCTTTAACGCCTAAAATTCTTATAGTATCTGTTCCTTCACCACTTATTTGTGCTCCCATAGCCTTTAAGAACATTGCCAAATCTACAATTTCTGGTTCTTCAGCAGCATTTCCTATTACTGTCTCACCCTCTGCAAGAGCTGCCGCCATCATTATATTTTCTGTAGCACCCACTGAAGGATAGTCTAAATATATGTTGCTACCTATTAATTTTTTTGCATTTGCTTCCACATATCCGTGGCCTACCGTTATTTCTGCCCCCAAGGCTGATAATCCTTTTAAATGAAGGTCAATTGGCCTAGTTCCAATATTACAGCCTCCAGGTAAAGATATTTTAAAGTTTCCAAACCTTCCAAGCATAGGACCCATTATTAAAAAAGATGCCCTCATTTTCCTTACTAATTCATCATTTGACTCATTATCAAATAGATTGGCAGTATTAATTTTCACCCTATTATTCAATTTATCTATAATAACATTTGCTTTAAGAGATTTAAGCACCTCACAAATTACAAATACATCTTCAAGCATAGGCATATTTTCAATGGTACAATTATTACCGTTTAGTATTGTTGCCGCAAGTATAGGCAGAACTGAATTTTTAGCTGCACTAATATTCACTTCACCTTCTAATTTTTTACCACCTTTTATGATTAACTTTTCCATATTTTTCCTCCATTAAATTGTTAATGTTTAATAAGTTATAATTATTTCAGGTGTTCCTATAATAATGTAGTTTCCAGATGAATAATTACATACAGCATAATTAAAATCAGTTAATTTGTTATTGTTTAACTTTTCATCATATCTTTTGGTATATGCCACAGTACTTAATCCATTATTTATTTTTACAGTTTCAATATTTTCAGTTCCATGAGATTTTAAAATTTTTAGTATTTTTTCATTCACAGCATTTATATCTTCTACCCCTGAATTTGTAGCACTGTATGGAATTTTCGCCTTTAAGTATTGAAAATATTTAATATTTCCATCTCTATAACCAATACAATTACTAACCTTATTTTTAAGCGATTGTAAACCATTTTCACTTCCTATCTTGCTTATGTTTATAGTTACAACCTCCTCATTATTGTATTTTAATGATTCTATATATCCCTTAATATTTTCACCTAAAAAATCTATACAATAGGAATTATCATTTTCAACAATATTTAATTTTATTTCACTGTTATTAAGTTCTAACTCATCTATTAAATTGTTACAAACTTCTTTTGGATTCTCATGGTTTTTAAATGTTGCCTTTAATCCATATTCTACAGTTTTACTTTTAGTTTGGATTAATATTTCATCAAATAAATTAACTCCATCCTTTGCATTTGATAATCTAACATTTATTTGCAAAATAATTAGGCACAATACTATACACAAAAGCGTAATGTTTTTTCTTTTCATTTTATCCCCCTACCCTTCAATTAAATTGTTGACCATAATTTATCTTTTTATTCTAAAACTATGGCTTATTAATAATTTGTTATTAATAAAATCATCCCTCAGCACAAATGTGAAGAGGGCTATTTGATTTATTATAAATAGGGGTATTTTCGTAAAACATTTAACAATATATCATTTCACTATATTATTAATATATAAAATTTTATTAGAAACGTGCACAAAAGAATTTAGACGCAAAAAAATGGAGATAAATTAATATCTCCATTTTAGAATATCTAGCCTTTTGTCTTCATTCTCATAATTGATCTTAGAATAGCATTCTCTGTTCTTTTAAACCCAATTCTATCTCCATGAAGCAATCTCTCTTCTGCTCTTTCTTTAGCAAGTCTTGCTCTTTCCATATCTATATCCTCTGGCCATTCACAAGCACTGCATAACATTTCTACCTCACCCTTTTGTACTCTTAAAACCCCAGTAGAGGTAAAGGCTTTTAGCTCTTTCCCACTTAAATCTATAAACGTTGTAACTGTGGGTTTAAGTGGAGCTACCATAGGAACGTGATTCGCAAGAATACCAAATCTACCATCATCACTCTCTGTATTTAAACTTAGGATTTCACCACTATAAAACTCCTTTTCAGGAGTAAGTATAGTAAGTTTCATATGATTTTCCATATAAATACCTTGACCTTTCATATTACATATTCTTAAAGATACCTTATTCTGTAGCCATGGTTTTTGCTTTTTCTACTGCTTCTTCTATAGACCCAACAAACATAAAGGCTGCTTCAGGTAATTTATCATGCTTGCCTTCAAGTATTTCTTTAAATCCTCTTACCGTTTCTTTTACTGGAACAAATTTACCTTTCATTCCAGTAAATTGCTCAGCTACTGTAAATGGTTGAGATAAAAATCTTTGAACCTTTCTGGCTCTTAATACTACTGTCTTATCTTCTTCAGATAATTCATCTATTCCTAGTATTGCAATAATATCTTGAAGTTCTTTATACCTCTCAAGTATATGTCTAACTCTTATTGTAACATCATAATGCTCTCTACCTATTATTCTAGGATCAAGCATAGTTGAAGTAGATTCTAGTGGGTCTACTGCTGGATAAATACCAAGTTCAACTATCCCTCTAGAAAGCACCGTAGTAGCATCAAGATGACTGAATGTAGTAGCTGGAGCTGGATCTGTTAAATCATCTGCTGGCACATATACAGCCTGCACAGATGTAATAGAGCCTTGTTTTGTAGATGTAATTCTCTCTTGTAATTGTCCCATTTCCGTAGCAAGTGTTGGTTGATACCCAACCGCACTTGGTATTCTACCAAGAAGTGCAGACACCTCTGATCCCGCTTGTGTAAATCTAAATATATTATCTATGAATAACAATACATCTTGACCTTGATCTCTAAAATACTCTGACATGGTAAGTCCAGTTAGTGCAACTCTCATTCTAGCTCCAGGTGGTTCATTCATCTGCCCAAAAACCAGTGCCGTTTTAGATATGACTCCTGACTCTTTCATTTCATTATAAAGATCATTACCTTCTCTAGTTCTCTCACCAACTCCAGTAAATACTGAAAGTCCGTTATGTTCTTTTGCAATATTATTCATAAGTTCTTGAATAAGGACTGTTTTACCAACTCCCGCACCACCAAAAAGGCCGATTTTTCCGCCCTTTTGATATGGCGCTATTAAGTCGATTACCTTAATACCTGTTTCAAACACTTCCGGTTCAACGGATTGTTCTTCAAAAGTTGGGGCTAGCCTGTGTATAGGCATATATGTATCAACCTTAACTTCTCCCATTTCATCAATAGGCTTTCCAAGAACATTAAATAACCTTCCTAGTACTACATTCCCAACTGGTACTGTTATTGGATTTCCTGTGTCAACAGCCTCAAGTCCTCGCCTTAAACCTTCCGTGCTTTCCATAGCTATTGATCTTATAATATCATCACCAATATGTTGTTCAACCTCAGCAACAACAACTCTATCATCCATTTGGATCTCAATACAGTTGTAAATGTTAGGCAAACTATCAGAGTCAAATTTTATATCTATAACAGGTCCTATTATTTGCACTACTTTTCCTATGTGTCCTGGCACTTCCCTCACTCCTTTTTACCTTTGAGCTTCCTTATCTCAAATTACTTTTGAGCTTCCTTATCTCAAATTACTTTTGAGCTTCCTTATCTCAAATTACTTTTGAGCTTCCGCTCCTCCAACTATTTCCGAAATTTCTTGTGTAATTGCACTTTGTCTAATTCTATTATAACTTAAATTAAGTTTATCAAGTATATCATTAGCGTTGCTCGTAGCTGATCCCATAGACTCCATCCTAGCCCTGTGTTCACTTGCTTTCGAATGTAGCAATGAATTCAGCATCTTGCCACTTAAATATAAGTTCGTAATTTCATATATTGCTTTTTTATCTAATGCTCCAATATCTACATAATCTTTAGTATTCTCTTCATTATGAGAATTTAAAGGAAGTATCTTTTCGATTTTAACTTCATTTTTAAGGGCTGAAATAAGTTTTTTATAAACAATATAAATTTCGCCTATTTCACCACTTGTATACATATTAAGTGCATGATTAATAATAGTTGTAGCTTCCTTTAGGCTAGGTGGTTCTAATATTTCTACGTATTCAGCCACAGTTTCGATGTCAAGCTTTTTAAATATAGCTCTTCCCTTTTGGCCAACAACAATTACACTACACTCTTCTTTATTAGCTTTTAAAGTATCTATGATTTCATTTACTACTGACCAATTAAAGCCACCACAAAGACCTGTGTCTGAGGTCAATACAACATACAGCTTTTTGCTGCTATCATTTCCTCGTATATAAAAATTATCACCTTCATAATTATCTTTAACTTGCATTATAGTTTCGCAAAGCCCGTCTAAATAATTATTGCTAATATCTACTTTATCTTTTATTTTTTTATATTTGGATGTGGCAACGAGTCCCATGGCTCTGGTGATTTTTGTAGTGTTTGTTATGGATTTTATTCTTCTCTTAATTGCAACAAGCCCCATACCTGCCATGTTTCACCTCTCCTTAGCCTTCATAAACAATATATGAAGGCAAATTAATTATCACCTAAAGGTGCTGTGTTAACTATTTCCTTGTGAAATAAGGTTAATACTTTTCAATTGAAAATATTTTCTTAAACTCTTCTATAGCATCAATAAGTTGCTCCTTTAGTTTATCATCTAGCTTACCATTGTCTACTATTGTTTTGCCTACATCTCTGTGATGTGTATCCATGTACTCCAAAAATTCACTTTCGAATCTAGTTATTTGATGTACTGGAATATCCGTAAGATAGTTATTAGTTCCAGCAAAGAAAATCATAACTTGCTTTTCTACTGGCATTGGCGTATATTGATCTTGCTTTAAAATTTCGATTAATCTTTTACCTTTTTCAAGTCTCATTTTCGCATCTTTATCAAGATCCGTACCGAATTGAGCAAAAGCTGCAAGCTCCCTATATTGAGCTAGTTCTAGTCTTAAAGTTCCGGTAACTTGTTTCATGGCTTTTATTTGAGCATTTCCACCAACTCTTGATACAGATATTCCCGCATTAACAGCTGGTCTTTGTCCTGAATGAAATAATTCAGCCTCAAGAAATATTTGCCCATCTGTTATAGAAATAACATTAGTTGGTATATAAGCGGTAACATCACCTGCAAGAGTTTCTATTATAGGAAGGGCAGTTAATGATCCCCCGCCCAATTTATCTGAAAGTTTTGCTGCTCTTTCCAGTAGTCTTGAATGAATATAAAATATATCTCCTGGATAAGCTTCTCTGCCCGGTGGTCTACGGAGTAATAATGACATAGCTCTATAGGCTACTGCATGTTTAGATAAATCATCATATACTATTAATACATTCTTACCATTATGCATAAAGTATTCACCCATACTACATCCGGCATAAGGTGCCAAATATTGAAGTGGCGCTGAGTGAGATGCTGTAGATGCTACAACTATTGTATAATCCAATGCCCCCATTTCAGATAATGTATTAACAATATGGGCAACAGTAGATTGCTTTTGACCAATGGCTACATATATGCACACAACATCTTTACCCTTTTGATTTAAAATAGTATCTATAGTTAGTGCCGTTTTACCTGTTTGTCTATCTCCAATTATAAGTTCCCTTTGACCTCTTCCAATTGGTACCATAGAGTCTATCGACTTTATTCCCGTTTGAAGAGGTACTTTAACCGATTGCCTTTCAATAACTCCAGGGGCTTCTACTTCTACTGGCCTTGACTCTGTAGTCTTAACTGGGCCTTTACCGTCTATTGGTACACCTAAAGCATTTACAACTCTTCCCAGCAATGCTTCCCCTACAGGTACTTCCACTACTTTACCAGTTCTTTTTACTATATCGCCTTCTTTGATTCCCTTTTCAGGTCCCAAAAGTACGCAACCAACATTGTCTTGCTCTAAATTTAGTGCCATACCAAATATCCCGTTAGGAAATTCTAAAAGTTCATTTTCCATACATTCATCTAGCCCATACACTCTGGCAATTCCATCACCTATTTGAATTATAGTTCCTGAGTCAACAGTGTCAATTTTCTTTTCATATCTTTCTATTTCTTTCTTTATTATGGATGTTATTTCTTCTGGTTTTATATTCATAAACTCACCTCTATTCCTATTTCAACATTAGTTTTTTCATATCTTCTAGTCTACTTTTTATTGTGCCATCAATAACGTCATCGCCAACTCTTATATATACTCCACCAATAACATTTTTATCTAATTTTTCATCAAATATAATTTTTTTATCATACATCTTGTATAATTTCATGCGCAAAGTTTCTCTTTCTAAGTCCAAAAGGGGTATTACTGTTTTAACCTCTACCAATAGAGTATTATTACGTTCTAGATTGATTTTTTCCATTTCTTTAAGTTTTTGCTCAGTAAATAATATTCTATCTTTTTCTATAAGAATAAGTAAAAAAGATAAAAGGTCCTCATCAATTCTGCCCTTAAAAATCCTAATAAACATCTTCTTCTTTTGGGAAGTACTTATTTGTGGATATTTAATGACTTTTAAAAACTCAGCATCATTCTTCATAAGTGAAACAATTTCTCTAAGATCAGTTAAGTATTCTTCTACTTTTCCTTTTTCCTCAGCAACTGTATATAGTGCCAATGCATATCTTTTGTCTAAGTATTCATACATATCAGCTACCTACCTTAGAAATAAAGTCCTCAATCAATCTTCTATGTTCTTTTTCATCAATATGCTGTTCAAGAGCTTTTTCGGACAATATTAAAGATAAATCTATAACTTGCTTTTTAATTTCACTTTGTGCTTTTTCTGCTTCTCTTTCAATTTCCACTCTAGATCTTTCAATGATAAGTGTAGCTTCTTGCCTTGCATCTTCAATTAATTCGCTAGACATTTTTTCTGCCTTTTGCTTATATATTTCGACTATTTCCTTGCCTTCTTTTTTCGCTAACTTTAGTTTTTCACCATTTTCTATTTTTAATTTATTAGCTTCCTCTTTATCCATCCTTGCTTTTTCAAAAGAAGAATCTAATTCCTGTTTTCTTGTATTCAAAATCTTATTTACTGGTTTAAACAGATAACGTTTAGCAATGAAAAGTAGTATGAGGAAATTTATCATCGCAGCTATAATATTACCTAAATCCATCTCTATCATATAAAATCACGGCTTATAAGATTCTTTTATCCTTATGCAAACCGAGACTTTCACCTACCTTCCTTTTACTATTTCACTTTAACCTTTTACACCAAGTAAAATTAGTAATAACGCTATTAAGAAACCATAGATAGCTGTTGCTTCAGATAACGCACCACCTATAACTAATGCTCTAATTATTTTATCACTAGCTTCTGGCTGTTTTGCAATACCTTCTACAGCTTTTGCTGTAGCATTTCCCGTTCCTATACCACCACCTATAACTCCAATAGCTGCTATTCCTGCTCCGATTGCTGACATTCCTGCTATAAATCCTGCTGAATCCATAAAAAATTCCTCCTATTCATTTTTATTTTAGTGTTCTGAAATTATTACAATATTAATCATTGTTAACATTACAAAAATAACCATTTGGATAGTACCATCAAATAAATCAAAATACATATGTAATGGTATTGGTATTCCCAGCTGAGCCACCCAAGTAATTTTACTAAGTGAACTATAAGCCAATTCCATAATTATAGTTGACGCAAACATATTTCCAAATAATCTTAAACTTAAAGATATTGGTAACATAATTCTCTCCATTATATTTATGGGAAGTAATACAGCTACTGGTTTCGCATATCCAGTAAAATAATGCAAAATACCAACTTTTTTGATTGTATAGCCCTGTATTACCATAAATGTAATAAGGCCCATTCCCAAAGTTGTACTGAAATCTGTAGTGGGTGGCTTTATTCCAAATAGCCCTACGAAATTCATTGCTATAAGATAAATTCCTAGAGTACCTATAAATGGAACAAAACTTTTAAAATCTTTACCCATAGTATCTTCTACTGTTTTCCCAACAAATTCTACAAGAATTTCAACTATGCTTTGCTTTTTGTCTGGAATTTTTTTAAGATTTAAATTAATAAATGCTATTAGTAAGCTCAGTCCCAAAACTATTACCCACTGCACTATTAAACTAAGAGTAATTTGAAAATTATACCCAAATAAATTCACACTAGGTAATTGTGTAATTTGTCCCACTTACTCACTTCCCTTCACACTCTTTAATATTAATTCCGTAAAGTACTAGAGAAATAAATTGTGAAGTATACCCTAATATAAACGCAATTATAGCAAAATGAAGATAATTAAAAACCATTAAGCCTACTGTGCACACTATAATCACCCTAAAAAAAAGTCCAAAAAAGGTAATAACCCCATATTTACTGTTTGCTTTGCCTAATATAAAGTTAACAGATATTAAATTACATAATAAACTAATACTTGCTAATACTAGACCCAATAAAAAAAACACTGCATATTCTCTATTAATAAAATAAGTTACAGTAGTTCCAATGAGTGCAATAAAAAAATTAAAATAGTTAATTTTCTTATACATCTGCGTCGACTTAATATTCACGTTTTTATTCCCCTCGCTCTTAACTAATAAAATCAATTATAGTCTACTAATTTTCATAAATAAAACCTAGAATTTCTCATTTTTTCAAGGTATATGCCTCTATGAGTTGATTTGGTATAGAATATCCTATGTTTCTTCTAAATTGCTCTATATTATGATATATTGCGTCTATGCAAATAATCCATGCTTCCATTATTCAATTAATCTATTTCTTTTAATATGCTCAATATTCAAAATATTCACAATACTCATACCGTGGATTTCAATAACAGCGATTTCATTGGCCTTTGTGAACTTTACAACATAATTTTTATTTAGTTAAACATTTACAAAAAAAATAAAAAATAATACAATCATAACTAATCTTTTATTTTTTATAAACAATTGCAATAAATTATTTTTTATTAAGTCATTTTTATTTATAATTTCTTTACTATTCAGGTTATTTTTATCTTTAATGCTTTATAATATACCTAGTTTTTTTAACATTTTAATGGGCATAGGCTTTTAAATAACTCATATCAGGATAATCAATACATTAAACCCCCTTTAATTATTTCTCCCGCTTATGATTTTTTTCATATTTCAAACCGTTATTTTAGACAATATTACTTGTAAAAACGAACAAAAAAAAAAGAAAAAAAGTATTAGAAAACTAATTTCTAATACTTGTTAAGTGAATTTCTATATAAATCTCAATTTCTATTATTATTAAAATAATTTAATAGTGAATTCACTATTTTATAAGAAGCATTTCCATCGCCATAAGGATTAATTGATTTACTCATTTGATTATACTCGTCTGGATTTCTAAGAAGCTTATTTGCCTCAAATACAATCTTCTGTGTATCTGTTCCAACGAGCCTGACCGTACCAGCACTCTCTGCCTCTACTCTCTCAGTGACTTTTCTAAGCACTAAAACCGGTTTGCCTAAATGAGGAGCTTCTTCTTGAATTCCGCCTGAATCAGTCATTACTAGATAACATTTTTCCATTAAATTATGGCTTTCTTTGATATCGATGAATTGGATTAAATGTATTCTATCTGCACCTTTTAAAATGCCTTCCACCATATCTTTCACTACCGGATTTGGATGAACTAAATACACCACTTCTACATCACTATTTTCAGAAACAACAATTTTCAGCGCATTGCAGATATTTTCAATACCAATTCCCCAATTTTCTCTTCTATGAGCTGTAACCATTATTACTTTTTTGTTTTTATAGTCAATCTCTTTTAGCTTACTATTGTCAAAAATATAATCATCTTTAATGGTATACTTCATAGCATCTATAACTGTGTTCCCTGTAACAAAAATTCTGCCCTCATCTATTCCCTCTCTTAATAGGTTTTCTTTAGATGTATTAGTTGGTGCAAAATGTAAATCTGCTAAAACTCCAGTTAATCTCCTATTAATTTCTTCTGGATAAGGTAAAAACTTATTATGGGTTCTAAGCCCTGCTTCTACATGTCCAACAAGTATTTTTCTATAAAAAGCTGCAAGAGATGAAGCAAATGTTGTAGTAGTATCTCCATGTACCAGTACTATGTCCGGTTGTTCTTTATCAAAAATGTTCTCTAACCCTTTAAGTACCGAGCAGGTTATTCCTGTTAAACTCTGTTTTTCTTTCATTATGTTTAAATCATACTGAGGCACTATATTGAAAATCTCCAAAACTTGATCCAACATTTCTCTATGCTGGCCAGTGACACATACTATGCACTGTATTTGAGGATATTTTTCCAATTCCTTAATTAGAGGTGCCATTTTTATAGCCTCAGGTCTTGTACCAAATATTACTATAACTTTAATATTTTCCACCAGATAACCTCCTAATTTAACTTAACTTAATTATTAATTTAAAACATATTCAAATTACTCTTTATGCCTAAAGATTCCATATTTCCATGCTATGAAAACAGTTATAACTGATGTAACTCCTAACAAAAAGTATGCCCTTTGGTTACTTATTTGCATTGCAAGAATTGAGGCTCCGCCTAAAGCAGCACTTATAAAATACATAATGATAACAGCTTGTTTTTGATTAAGTCCCATATCCAAAAGCCTATGATGCAAATGACCTCTATCTGCTTGCATAATGGGTTTCCCATTAGCTTTCCTTCTGATCATAGCAAAAAGGGTATCATAAATAGGTAATCCAAAGGCTAAAATTGGTACTGCAATAACAAATGCTGTTGCAGATTTAATGGCGGTCTCAATTGAAATTGCGGCTAGTAGAAATCCTAATAATTGAGAGCCCGTATCCCCCATAAAAATAGAAGCTGGGTTAAAGTTATATGGTATAAACCCTAAAATTGCACCACTTAAAACAGCTGTTAAAAATGCAGCCTCCAATCTTCCATTAATTATAGAAACTATCATTAAAGTAACACAGGCTATAAATGCTACTCCTGCTGCGAGTCCATCTAGTCCATCTATTAAGTTAAATGCATTAGTCACAGCTACAATCCATATTATGGTTACAGGTATATTAATCCATCCTATGTTTAAATAAGGATAGAATTCTCTAAAAGGATTTGTTAGAATTGATATCCTTACACCTGATAATAAAAGGCAAACAGCACCCATAATTTGTATTAGAAGCTTATACTTAGGACTCAAATCCTTAATATCATCTATCATGCCACCCATAACTATTATAGTCGCTCCAATAATTATACCTAGTTGAGAAGTGGTTAAGATACCATTATATAAAATTACACCTATAACAAAAGAAATGTATATGGCAAGTCCTCCCATGACTGGAACAGGCTTACAATGAACTCTCCTTTCATCTTTAGGAACATCAATTGCATTAATCCTTATTGCAAACTTCTTAACTAAAGGAGTAATTATAAAAGAAACTAATGCTGTAATTATCGCTAAAATATAAAAATTACTCATAAAAAAACCTTTCTTTCACAAAAGCAGTGTTTTTATTTGATAAATATAGGTTTAAAATTATGAAATTAATAAACAATTGTAATTTACAGAATTCCATAATTAATATCCACCATCACCTTGAAGTGAGTCATCATTTTCTATCCATTCCTCTACATATACGGTTTTATATTGAATTTTATCTTCTCTAATTATTACTTTCTCTATACCTGAATTAATTATGAATCTCTTGCATAAGGAGCATGGCGAAGCATTCTCTACTAATTCACCGCTATTTACCTCTTTCCCTACTAAATACAAAGTTGCTCCTAACATATCATTTCTTCGAGCTGAAATAATTGCATTTTGTTCTGCATGTACTGATCTGCAAAGCTCATATCTTGTGCCCCTGGGAACTTTTAATTCTTCTCTCCTACAGACACCTAAATCACAACAGTTCATTCTTCCCCTAGGTGCACCAGAATATCCAGTAGACATAATTTCATCATTTTTTACTATTATAGCTGCAAAATTCCTACGCATACAAGTTCCTCGCTCAGATATTGTTTCACATATATCCAAATAATAATTATGCTTGTCAATTCTTCCCACAATTATACCTCTCATAAATATATTTTAATTATTAATTATTAATTATGTAGATGCAAAATTAAAAGCCAAGTTTATAATCTAATAATCAATCTCTATTATTTTACACTATAAAAATGATAATTTAAAGTGTTTAATGTGTCATATATATAAATTTACTATAAATTTTAAAAAACATGTACCATTATAACTACATTTTACTTTAACAAAAAAATATAGACAAAGATTTCTCTTCGCCTATATTTTTCGACTAAATTATTTCTCCGTTTATACCAATAGTCACCTCTTTATACGATACTATTATTCCCGCCTGAAGCATTGCTGCCTTCACAGAACTAACAATACCTGCACAACAAGGTACTTCCATTCTAACCACTGTAATGCTCTTAATGTCGTTATTTTTTAATATTTCTGCAATTTTTTCTCTATAATAATCATTATCGTCCAACTTTGGACACCCTATTAATGTTACCCTTCCCTTAATAAACTCTTTATGAAAATTTCCATAAGCATAAGCGGTGCAATCTGCAGCAATTAATATATCTGCACCATTTAAAAATGCCGCCTTAGTATTAGTTAACTTCAATTGAATTGGCCATTGGTTTAATTCTGAAGATCCAGATGTTTCTTCTGAGTTATTTATTTTAGTAGCTACTTTTTTTACATTTAAATCAACATTCCTCTTTATGGACTTTTCCATTGTGCCAGGACATCCACAAGGTAGATTAGGTTTTACACTAATTTTCTGTTTTTTTAATTCCACAGCTTGGAGGTCATATTCTACAGCATCTCTTTCCACTATTTTAATTGCATCTGTGGGGCACTGTGGCAAACAATCTCCCAGTCCATCACAATATTCGTCACTTATTAATTTAGCCTTACCATCCACTAACTCAATGGCTCCTTCATGACATCCACTTATACATATTCCACAACCATTACATTTATTTTCATCGATACTAATAATATTCCTTTTCATTTTAACTCCTCCTATAATTTTATATATATATTCACCTTGAGACGCATTAAAATAAACAACAATTCAATATGTTTTATATTTACTTTAAAAAGCCTAATTAATTATTTAATTGACTGTATGTGCTAAGTATATTAGAATTACTTATGATAATATGTAACCCATGTTACCAAATTACAAATTTGAAGGTGATTTCATGGATAAACTAACAGATTACTTAAAGTATTGCATTTTATTTAAAGGTTTAACTTCCCAGGAACTACAAGATTTAATTACGAATATTAACTATTCTATTTCTGATAACTGTAAAAACTGCATTGAATGCCACACCTGCATAGTTGCACTAGAAGGTGATATATGCAATTCTTTAGGCATTGTAATCCAAGGTGAACTAGAAGTTCAAAAACATTATGCTAGTGGCAAAGTTGTTACCCTAGCAAAATTAAACAGAGGGAAAATTTTTGGGGAAGCTATCGCTTTTTCAGAGACAAATATATACCCTGCTACTATAGTATCATCTAAAGGATCAATAATACTTTATATCTCAAAAAAAGATATCATAGCTATGTGTAGTTCCTACCCTAAGGTATTGAATAATTTCATGCAACTTCTCTCAAGTAAAATTTTATTGTTAAACGGAAAAATTAAAGAGCTCTCTTTTGAAACCTTACGACAGAAAATTTGTAATTACTTACTTTCTCAATACGAAATTCAAAAAACAACTTCACTAATACTTCCTATGTCTAGAAAAACTCTCGCTGAGCATCTAGGCGTTCAGAGACCATCCCTTTCAAGAGAATTTGTTAATATGAAGCAAGATGGCCTAATAGATTTCAATAAAAATTTAGTTCAATTAAAAGATTTAGACGGCATTGAAACCATACTAATTTGATGTTATTGTATACGACAGTATAATTTTATCGTAAATATTAAATTTTACTTGATAATTATTATCCGTTAGTGTATAGTTACTGTTATAGGTAACCAAATTATGTCTAGTTAATTATTTTACGTATAGTAATTGTTATCTTATTATATAGAATGCAAGTGGACTAACAATTATTAATTGTTACTCCAGAAAACTACGAGGGGGATAACAATTAGTAGTTGTTATCTACCCCAGAGAAATATGAGGGGGAAAATTTAATATGAAAAAATTTGTTTGTACAGTATGTGGATATATCCACGAAGGTGATAACGCACCAGATAAATGCCCAGTTTGTGGTGCAAAAAGTGATAAATTTGTAGAAAAAGATGAAAATGATATGACTTGGGCCGATGAACATGTAATAGGAGTTGCCAAAGATGTTAATCCAGAAATTTTAGAAGGATTAAGAGCTAACTTTGTTGGAGAATGCACTGAAGTTGGTATGTATTTAGCAATGAGTCGTCAAGCTGATAGAGAGGGTTTCCCAGAAGTTGCAGAAGCTTACACGCGAATCGCTTTTGAAGAAGCAGATCATGCTTCAAAATTCGCTGAAATGCTTGGAGAAGTAGTGACAGCTGATACTAAGAAAAACCTTGAAATGAGAGTCGATGCAGAGCATGGAGCTTGCCAAGGTAAGAAAGACTTAGCTACTTTAGCTAAAAAGCTTAACTATGATGCAATCCATGATACAGTACATGAAATGTGTAAAGATGAAGCTCGTCATGGCTCAGCATTCAAGGGTTTACTTAATAGATATTTTAAATAATATTGGATTAAGTAAAATTAAAAGCAACTTACAGATAATTTTCTGTAAGTTGCTTTTTAATTTCTCATGATAAATTATAATAATTAATTATTTTGTTCCAAATAATCTATCTCCAGCATCACCAAGACCTGGTACAATATATCCTTTTTCATTTAATTTCTCATCAATTGAAGCTACATATATATCCACGTCTGGATGCTCCTCTTGAATAGCCTCAATTCCCTCTGGTGCAGCTATAAGGCACATAATTCTTATATTTATTGCCCCTCTTTTCTTAAGCGCTGAAATTGCATCTATTGCAGAACCTCCTGTCGCAATCATAGGATCAGTAATAATTACATCTCTTTCATTGATATCTTGAGGTAATTTACAGAAATATTCAACTGGTTGCAATGTTTCCTCATTTCTATACATCCCTATGTGGCCAACCTTAGCTGCAGGTATAATTTTCAGCATACCATCAACCATTCCAAGGCCCGCTCTTAGTATTGGAACTATAGCCATTTTCTTACCAGCTAAAACATTACATTTAGTAGTACAAATAGGAGTCTCAATATCTACTTCTTCTAATTGTATGTCACGCGTAACTTCATAAGCCATAAGCATTGCAACTTCTTCAACTAGATCTCTAAAATCCTTTGAACCTGTATTTTTATCTCTTATGTATGCCAATTTGTGTTGTATAAGTGGATGTGTTATTTGTGTTACTTTACTCATAAATAATTCCTCCAATTTTTTAATGTTTATTTAGAATATTTTTTCTCAATTTCAGTAATTTTATTAATTCTTTTTTGATGTCTATCTCCTTGAAATTTAGCATTGATAAAAGCATCTACAATATCTAGCGCTAAACCAGTGCCAATAACTCGCGCACCTAAAGTAAGAATGTTAGCATTATTATGTTCTCTCGAGGCATGAGCACTAAAAGTATCACTGCATAATGCGGCTCTTATTCCAGGTACTTTATTTGCAGCAATTCCTATACCTATCCCTGTACCACATATAAGTATTCCTAATTCAAAATTTTCTGCCACTACTTCCTTGGCAACTTTTAATGCATAATCTGGATAATCACAAGACTCCTCAGTATAAGTACCAAAGTCTGATACCTCAATATGTTTACTCTCAAGAAACATAATTATCTCTTTTTTTAAACTGAAACCACCATGATCACTACCTAATGCTATTTTCATTATAAAACACCTCCAAGAAATATTTTCCTATTATACGATAGTAAATTACAAAAAAAGAAGATATCAGCATTTAAATAACATATTTAAATACCATTATCTTCATTATCTTATCTAATAATAAGAATACATTGTTTTTTAATCCACCAGGAATCTTTGAATAAGTCGGAATATACTGGACATATGAGTCAATATTATTTTTAGTAAATATTTTATTGAAAATAGCTTCTAAATTATAGCTTTTTCGCATTTTTTCATTACAAACATACAATATATCCATAGTCCCTCCTAATATTCCTCTGGGGTAGATAACAATAATTATTGTTATACCCCTGGTATTCCTTTGAAGTAGATTCTAATTATAAATTAGTATCTACTTATACGAAAGTTATATCAAAACCTGCTGATTTCTTAAGCCTATTCATTATAGCAACACCTAAGCCTTTTTCTTCAAAAGCTTCTGATAATATTAAATCTACATCTATAACATCAAACCCTCTTAAAATTTCAAAAAGATTTCTTCCTATACTATCTAGATTTTCTCTACTACCTAAAGAAATAACAGTGCCCTTAGGATATTTTTCTTTGGTTTCATCTGTTGCCATAATGCCTATTTTTTTCTTGCCCATACTATTCTGCACTATTTCATTGATTTTAGCAACAGTTTTTTCTAAATCTCCACATATAATTTTTACTGGGGCTTTTGGTGCATAATGTCTATACTTCATACCAGGTGCTTTAGGCTTAAAATCTTTTTTTGGTTTACACATTATATTTTTATCAATATATACCCTATTATCAATTTCTCTTAGCATTTCAATGGTTATGGCTCCTGGCCTTAGTATGCACAGCGGAGTACAAGTACAATCAACTATTGTTGACTCAAGTCCTACCTTACTTTTATCTCCACCTATGATATACTCTATCTTTCCACTTAAATCCTCTATACAACTCTCTACATCCGTGGGGCTTGGTCTACCAGATATATTAGCTGAAGGAGCTGCAATAGGTGTTCCAGCTGCCTCAATAAGCTTCCTCGCAATTATATTTGAAGGCATCCTTATTCCTACAGTGTCTAGCCCAGCACTTGTAGCACTCGGAATTAAATCAGACTTATTAAAAATCAATGTTATTGGTCCAGGCCAATATCTCTTCATAATTTGCCTTGCTATAGAAGGTATTTCTTTTACCAGAGGTTCAATATTAAAGTCAGCTACATGCACAATAAGTGGATTATCCTGAGGTCTTCCTTTGGCCTTAAAAATTTTTTCTACAGCTATCTCATCTAAGGCATTGGCACCGAGTCCATAAACTGTTTCTGTAGGAAAAGCCACCAGTCCGCCTTGAGCTATAACAAGTCCTGCCTCATCAATTATATTCTGCACAATATTATTTTCGTCTAAAATTGCAATCTTAGTATTCATCCTTACACCTCTTAACTTAAAATATGCTATATCACATTAGTCATTATCAAACCAACTATTATTCCCAGTAGTATCCCCAAAGTATTTATCGTACCAGGCCAAAGTTTTTTGGACTGAGGAATCATCTCTCCGTAGATAACATATAACATAACACCAGATGCAAATGCTAAAGCACTGCCTAATATGTTTACAGATATGCTACCAATATAAATTCCAATCCAAGCACCAATTGCAGTGGGTAGTGCTGTTAAGAAAGCATAAAATAATATTCGTTTACTGTTTGTCCCTAAAAGCATGAGAGGTGCCGCCACCGCCAGTCCCTCTGGCACATCATGTATTGCTATTATTACGCTCATTTTAAGTCCTAAGTTTTCGCCATTAACAAAACCAAATCCCATTATCAGCCCTTCTGGAAAATTATGAAGCATTATTCCTATAGCAACCATAAAAGCTACTTTTGTATATTGAGAATTTACATTACTGCCTAAATTACTTATTTTATCTATTATTACAACAACGATAATTCCTAAAACTAAAAATAATAAGGTTTTTAAAAATCCTGTTTTAACTATAGCCTCAGGAATAAGTTCAAAAACTACAATTGAAAGCATAAGCCCTGAAGCAAATCCTATAATAGTTCCTAAAAATCTTTTAGAAGGTTTGTTCATGGCAACACCTAAAAAAGCGCCTAACATGGTACCAATTAAAGCTACTACTCCGGAGAATATGATTATTAAAACAATTCTATTACTCAAATTTATACCCCCACTTAATTAGAATTGTAATTATTCACCTTACAATTCCATATGAGAATAAAATATAGAGAATTATTCACTATACTTATTTCTCTTTATCTAATTTTATTCCATCAGTGGAGGTTTATGCTGTTTTCTCTATATTCTTTAATCATTTCTATGGCATCATCAGAAAATATTGCTTCAACACACGATTTATATAAATCATCCAGTAAAATATATTTTTTGAATCCACCCTGTGTAATTATAAAATAGAAATAATTTTCTTCTGGATTTTCTATTTTAATTTTATTATACATTTGTTCTACATAAGGGTATTTCTTGCAAAAATTAAGATCTATAGGTTGAATTTTTTTATTTCTAAATTTAGATTTCGTTATTGTTATAATTTTTAAATCTTTGCCATTATCTTGAGTATGAACAAACACAACTTTTTTGCATATAATAATAAATTTAATTTTTGCAATTCCACACCATATGCTTATTTTGTATCCTTCGCATTTAATATCAATATATTCTTCATTGAATCTAAGAAAAACAACAAAAGCAATAAGTAGTTCATTGCAAATTAAATACATTATAAGGAATATATTTATAATTTTTGATACCATTAACATAACTGGTAATAAAACAAAAATAAAGCACATTGATAGCATAAACCCTTTATAAGTTTTCTTTTGCTTTCTAATGGCTTTATTTATATTCATAAAATCACCTTTCACTTATAAAAAATAAGACTTTTTATTCATATTCATTATTACCCATTGCTTTCATCTTTTCTGCTTGGTCAGCAGTTATTAGGGTATTCATCATTTCATCTATATCTCCATCAAGAAAAGCTTCTAATCTATACAAGGTTAACCCTATTCTATGATCTGTTACTCTTCCTTGAGGATAGTTATAAGTTCTTATTCTTTCACTTCTATCTCCAGTACCTACTTGGCTCTTTCTATCTTCAGCTATTCCTGCAGATCTTTCAGCCTCAGCTTTATCAAACAATCTAGATTTCAGTATCTTAAGAGCTTTTTCTTTGTTCTTTAACTGGGATTTCTCATCCTGGCAAGAAACTACAAGTCCTGTAGGTAAATGTGTCATTCTTACTGCTGAATCTGTTGTATTGACACATTGTCCTCCATTACCAGATGCCCTAAACACATCTATCTTTAAATCATTAGCATTAATTTCAATATCTACATCATCAACCTCTGGTAGTACAGCTACAGTCGCCGTAGATGTATGAATTCTTCCACTGGACTCTGTGTCTGGCACTCTTTGAACTCTATGCACTCCACTTTCATATTTGAATTTACTATAAGTAGAGTCACCTTTTACCATAAATACCACTTCTTTAAATCCGCCAATATCAGTTTCATTAGCGCTCATTACTTCAACTTTCCATTTATTACGCTCTGCATATCTGGTATACATTCTAAATAAATTTGCTGCAAATAGTGCCGCTTCATCTCCACCAGCACCTGCTCTAATTTCAATAAATACATTTTTATCATCATTGGGATCCGTAGGCAAAAGTAAAATTCTTAATTCTTCCTGCATACTTTCTTTAATTTGAATTAAGTCTTTAATTTCCTCTTGAATCATCTCTTTCATTTCTCTATCATCTTCGTCTTTAAGCATTTCTTTGTTTGTTTCTATATCTTGTTTAGCTTTCTTATATGTTCTATATTTTGTAACAATTATTTCCAGTTTAGCGTGTTCTTTACAAAGCTTTTGCCATTCCTTTTGATTAGCAATAACCTCAGGATCACCAATTTTCATTGTAATTTCTTCATATTTACTTTCTGTAAACTCAAGCCTATCTAACATTTTTTATCACTCCGTATATATATTTTCGCATCTTAATACTATATCATAGTTAATAACAATATACAAATCAAACCAACTACGAATTACTCTGTTTTAGTGGCGAATCCACAATGTAGCTTAGCAGCCTAAACAGCTTAGACTTCCAAATTAACTTAGTACATTCTAAAGTATATTCATAGTCTATAGGCGCTTAATCTCCTGATATGGCTTTAATAACCCTATCATTTCCAGCTAAATCTTTAATACATTCTATGCTCTCAAATCCTGATTTCAAAAGAATATCCACAACTTCTTCCTTTTGATCATATCCTATTTCAAAGGCTAAAAGTCCACCACTTTCTAAAACCAATAAACTTTCCTTAGTAATTCTCTTATAAAATTCCAAACCATCTTCCCCACCACTAAGTGCTATGTAGGGTTCGTATTTTTTTACATCCTCCATTAAGGTAGGTATAACTGCATCTCTTATATAAGGAGGGTTAGACACTACGACTTGAAATTTCTTGTTTTCTGCAATGGCATCCTGTAATAAATCGCCGCACTCTGCATTAACCCTTTTAGATAGATGGAATCTTTCTATATTTAATTTTGACACTGCTATTGCATCCGGTGAAATATCATATAGCATTACCTCTGCATCCACTATAAATTCGGCAATAGCAATACCAATAGCTCCACTTCCGCTGCAAACATCGCATACTTTAGTATAAGCTTTTTCTTTTAAATGCTTAATTACCTCTTCAACTAAAATCTCAGTATCAGGTCTTGGTATTAAAACTCCAGGCTTTACTATGAAACTCATACCCATGAATTCACATTCACCAAGAATATATTTTACAGGCATCTTATTTTTTCTAAGCTGAATTAATCTTGAGAACTCGTCTTCCTGCTTTTCATTAAGATTAAAATCTCTATTAATCATTATGAACAATTTATCTTTATTTAAAACCGCACTTAATAAAAGTTGTGAATCTAACAGATAACTCTCAATCTTAACCTCTTTTAGAATTCCATATGCCTGACCTAGTGCTTCACCTATATTCATTGATTTCCATCGCCCTTCAACAATTGCCATATTTATTACTCTTCGATTCCCTCAGCTACCTTAAGCGCTTTTATTGCCACCTCGAGTTGAGACAAATCAGGTTCTCTTGTAGTTAATTTCTGCAACTTAAGTCCTGGATAAGAAAGAATTTTAGCTAAAGAACCACTACTTTTCCCCATCCATTTAATAATTTCATAGCTTACCCCTGAAATTAGTGGAAGCAATATAATTCTATACATTATTCTCTGACCAATGGAATTCCAACCAGTTAAAGAGAACACTATTATGCTAACTATCATAACTAAGAATAAAAAATTTGTACCACATCTTGGATGTAATCTTCCAAATTTAGCTGCATTCTCTGGGGTTAATTCAACATTGCTTTCATAACAAAATATGGTTTTATGCTCTGCACCATGATACTCATATACTCTTTTAATATCTTCCATTTTGCCTATAAGATACACATATAGTAAAAACAGTAAAACTCTAATAATTCCTTCTACAATATTCATACCCATGTTACTTGTCCCCATTTTACTAAAAACATTAGCTACAAGGGTCGGTAAAATAAAAAATAACCCTATGGATATAACTAGAGAAATAAAAAGGGATAATCCCATAATTACATCATTACTTTTTTCTTTAAATATTTTTTTTATAAATTTATCTACTTTTGAAGGTTCCCCCTCTTCTTCAAAAAAAGAAGCGGAATAATTTAAAGTTTGTACTCCTATAATTAAGGACTCAATTAGTGAAACAAATCCTCTTATTATTGGAAGTCCTAAAAATTTATTCTTTTTAGTGTAGGAAGTATAGTTTTTTTTCTCCACTACAATTTCCCCTTGCTCATTTCTCACGGCAGTAGCAATGCCCGTGCTTCCTCTCATCATAACTCCTTCAATTACAGCCTGACCACCAACATTAACATTTTTAGCCATAGTTAGTTACACCCCTTCTCTAGGAACAATATGACACTTTCTACACCTAGCTTCATAGGATTCCAATGCTCCAATTAAGACAATAGGATCCTCATATTTAGCTGGTTTTCCATTTATCAATCGTTGAGTTCTAGTAGCAGGATTACCACACACTACACAAATAGCTTGAATTTTATCAACAAATTCCGCTACAGCCAGAAGTGCTGGTATAGGTCCAAAAGGTTCCCCCTTAAAATCCATATCTAGTCCCGCACATATAACTCTTTTATTTTTATCAGCTAATGTAGTAATTACATCAATTATTCCTTTATCAAAAAATTGAACCTCATCGATAGCAACAACTTGTGTATCTTCATCTAATAGGCTTAGCAGTTCTGCGCTATCCTTAACTGGAACTGCCTCTTCCTTCTCTCCGCAGTGAGATACCACATCTACCTTGCTATATCTATTGTCAATTTCTGGTTTAAAAACTTGTAATTTCTGTTTTGCAATTTTCGTTCTTCTTATTCTACGTATAAGCTCTTCAGACTTCCCACTATACATAGGTCCTATAATGACTTCCACCCAACCATGATTTTTTGGTCCGTACATAATTTTACCTCCAATTTTATAAAAAAAACTTACTACATGTATTTTATCAAATATATACTATATAATAAAGTCAAATTTAATTTTATTCTTATTGACTTAATAATCAATTATATGATAAACTTGAATAGTTGACAATACGGGTATATATTTATTTTTTGAAAGAGGTGAAAAATATGCAAGAAGGAATACATCCAGAATACCATCATGATACAGTTGTTAAATGTGCATGTGGAAACACTTTTACTACAGGATCTACTAAACAAGAACTTAAAGTAGACGTATGTTCTAATTGCCATCCATTCTACACTGGAAAGCAAAAGAATATTGATGCAGGTGGAAGAGTAGACAGATTCATGAAAAAATTCAACTTAAAAGCTGAAGTAGAAGATGACGCAGAATAATATATTAATGGAAAAGATTTAATTATCTTTTCCATTTTTTAATTTATATCATATTATCTAGCTAATACTTCAAAGTTCTTATTTAACATTTCTAAAAATTCTCTATTATTCTTAGTTTTAGCTATTAAGTTTAAGAGTTTTTCTGTTACTCCCGTAGCATTCCCTTCTCTATACATTATCTTTCTTAAGTTATATATAGTTTCCATTTCAATCTTCGTAAGCAATAAATCTTCTCTTCTTGTTCCTGACTTATAAATATCAATGGCAGGGAATATTCTTCTTTCTTGAAGTTTTCTATCTAAGTGAACTTCCATATTGCCCGTGCCCTTAAATTCCTCAAAAATCATATCATCCATTCTGCTTCCCGTTTCTATAAGTGCAGTAGCAAGAATTGTCAAACTTCCACCCTCTTCAATGTTTCTAGCCGCTCCAAAGAATTTTTTTGGCATTAAAAGCGCACTAGGGTCCAGGCCTCCAGATAAAGTCCTTCCAGAAGGTGTTATAGTTAAATTGTAAGCTCTAGCAAGTCTAGTTAGACTATCTAGTAGGATAACTACATCTTGACCTTGTTCCACCATTCTTTTAGCTCTTTCAAGTACCATATAAGCAACTTTTGTATGATGATCTGGTTCTTCATCAAAAGTTGAATAAATAACTTCGCCTTTAATAGATCTCTGCATATCAGTAACTTCTTCTGGCCTCTCATCTATTAGTACAACAATTAATTTTACTTCTGGGTGATTTATAGAAATACTGTTAGCGATTTTTTTAAGAAGTGTTGTTTTTCCTGCCTTTGGCTGTGCTACAATTATTCCTCTCTGACCTTTACCTATGGGAGAAATAATGTCCATCATTCTTGAAGACAAATCTGTTGGAGTAGTTTCTAGTGTAAGCCTTTGTGTTGGGTAAATAGGAGTTAATTTTTCAAACGGTCTTCTACCTACAGCTCTATCTGGATTTTCTCCATTTACTCCTTGTACATACAATAGTGCTTTAAATTTTTCTCCTTCTTTAGGTGTCCTAACTTTACCTTCTACTTCATCACCTGTTTGCAAATTAAATCTTCTAATTTGAGATGGTGAAACATAAATATCATCCTCACCTGATAAATAATTATGTCCTCTTAAAAAACCATAACTATTATTTTCAATTATTTCTAGAACTCCTCTTGCTGAGCCTGATTCATTTATCATTTCTTGTAATTTTTCTTTTTTATTTTCATTTTGGTTTTTAAAGCCTGTATCAATATTTTCATTATCAGGAGTTTTCTCAGTTTGAATTGGACTGCTTGTGATTTGCGTTTCTGAATTTTCTACAATATTATCTTGAACTTTAGAAATGATTTTAGGACTTATTTTTTCTTTTAAAATAACTCCATCCCTTTGCAATGAAACTGGTGTTATTTTCTTTATTTCCTCAATTAACTCACTTTTTTTAAATTTAGAAATGTTTTTAACACCAAGCTCTTTACAACGTTCCCGTAGTTCAACTACCGTCATATTTTCAAAATCTTTGTTTATCAAAAATCTGCACCTCCAAAGGGTATTTTATAAATTTAAGTGTAAAACCGCTATCCCTTTAGGGTAGTGGATGTAAGCTTTGTCTTAGTTTTTAATAGTAATTTTTGTAATAGATACAAATAATCTATTCGAGAATTACTAAACTCGTAGGTTCTCTTCGCCAATGTTAATTAAGGTTTTGAATATCTAACTCACTTCTCCTACCATCAGAGATGTTTAAAATTAGACCGTAGTGTTCAACACTAGAGAAGTATCTTGAAGTACCTGTATATTCTTAGTTAACGTAGTCTGTTAAGACTTAGGCTATTCAACCGACTTGTTTGGAATGCTCCTACAAGCCACTACCCTTTAGGGTAGTTGGCAGTTGACATATAATATCTATTTAATAAATACCATAGGAATTTAAAAATGTGTTAACTATCCAATGAATTTTTTTGAAATGATATACTTTTCTAATTATATCCTATTTCATAATTTTAATCCACTATATTAAAAATACACAAAGCCACTAGTGGTTTATGTGTATTTTATGATTTTTTTCTATATCATAGCATATAGTTTCTCTATAGTTTGTCTATGTTTATTTACTTTTTCTATAACCTTTTCATTCTTGCCAATGAAAAATATAGGCAAGGCTAATTGCTCGCATCCCCCTATAACCATATTTGTTTTCAATAGCTCCTTAATATTATAATGATAGGAATGATTTTCTCCACACAGGCAGCACTTAACCTGAATCAGCATTTCATTACCCCTATGCAACTCAACGTTTAAGGAGGAGAATTTAGAGTTCATGCTCTCTAACTCAAATATAGTCATTTCTACCACATTATATTGACCATTACAATCTTTTAAAGCCATAGCAATATTAGTATCGAATGTCAATTTTCTCACCTCAATGTTTTATATTTTTTATTAAATTTGTCTTATAATAACTAATAGCTATTAGCATCAAATTCATTTTGCTTCATTATGTTCTTTAATACTAAATTCTATATATTTCATGAAATTCCTGCTAAATTATAATTGAATTTATTGGTAATTTATTTTATTGCAAATAAAAATATCCTACAGTGTAGACTTTTTTTCATTTGTCCACGATATAGGATATTTTTTTATTACTATTTTTTATATTCTATTGATGCTTTAATAAATTGCTTAAATAGCTGGTGTGGTTTATTAGGTCTAGATTTAAGTTCTGGATGAAACTGAACTCCAACAAACCAAGGATGATCTTTAATTTCAACTATTTCTACTAATCTTTCATCAGGGCTTGTTCCCACACACATAAGTCCTGCATCAGTTATTACTTTTCTATACTGGTTGTTAAATTCATATCTATGTCTATGTCTTTCATATATAACTTCATCATTATAGGCTTCATAAGCATTAGAATCTTTTGTTAATTTACATGGGTATAATCCTAGTCTCATAGTACCACCTTTTTCATCTATATCCTTTTGATCTGGCATCAGGTCTATTACAGGATATTCCGTATCAGCATTAATTTCTGAACTATTTGCAGTTTTGAGTCCTGCCACGTTTCTTGCATATTCTATAACGGCACACTGCATTCCAAGACATATTCCGAAGAATGGCACTTTATTTTCTCTAGCATATCTTGTTGCCTCTATTTTCCCTTCTATTCCTCTGTCACCAAATCCTCCTGGAACTAATATACCATCAACATCTCCGAGTATTTCGCGTGCATTGTCTTCAGTTACATCGCAAGCATCTACCCATTTGATCTCTACATTAGAGTCATTATAAAGGCCTCCATGGCTTAATGCCTCAACAACAGAAATATAGGCATCATGAAGTTCCACATATTTTCCAACTAGTGCTATTTTCACATTTCCAGATAAGTTCTTTAATTTATCTACCATGGAAGCCCAAGCAGCATTATCTATTTCATGACAGTTTAGTTTTAATTTTTTACATACTAGAGTATCTAAGCCTTCTTTGTGAAGCATAAGCGGTACTTCATATAAATTCTCAGCATCTAAGTTTTGAATTACTGAGTTTGCTTCTAAATTACAGAAAAGACCTATCTTAGCCTTTAAGTCATCAGATATTTCCTTCTCAGAGCGGCATACTATAATATCTGGTTGAATTCCAATAGTTCTAAGTTCTTTTACGGAATGTTGAGTAGGTTTTGTTTTAAGTTCTCCTGCCATCTTTAAATATGGCACTAATGTAACATGGACAAAGCAAACATTCTCTACTCCTACCTCATATTTGACCTGTCTTATAGCCTCTAAAAACGGTAATGACTCAATATCTCCAACGGTTCCACCAATTTCAGTTATAACAACATCTATATTTTTTTCTTTAGCTACTCTATAGACTCTTTCTTTTATCTCATTAGTTATATGAGGTATTACTTGTACCGTGCCTCCTAAATAGTCTCCTCTTCTCTCTTTTGATATAACTGACCAATATACTTTACCTGTAGTTACATTACTACTTTTACTTAAATTTTCATCAATAAATCTCTCATAATGTCCTAAATCTAAGTCTGTTTCTGCACCATCATCTGTAACAAAAACTTCTCCATGTTGATAAGGACTCATGGTTCCTGGATCTACATTTAAATACGGATCAAATTTTTGTATAGAAACCTTTAACCCCCTATTCTTTAAAAGCCTACCTAGTGATGCTGCTGTTATACCTTTTCCCAAAGATGAAACTACTCCACCTGTAACAAATACGTACTTAGTACTCATAATTATTCCTCCTATATCTTACTTCTTTATTTCTTATTGCAAATTTTATGTCTATTACATGGTTAACGTTGCTAATACCTAGCTTTTTAAAACTTTTATGAATATTTTCTAAAAACATGTTGACAGATGTTATTTTTAAATCTATAATAGAAATTACCCTATAAATAGGATCGTAAAGTATAATGGTATTATTATTTTCAAAAACAATATTAACATCTTATCACACTTTTTTGTCATTAACCAGTGTTTTTTGTGGTTTTCTTTTTTTTGGAGAATTTTATTTTGTAATATTTCTTATATTTATACTTATAGGTCTAATTTATCCTTTAATTTTATTATTTTCTATTATAACTCCTGCCTAGTTATATCTAAACATTTCAAACCCTATAATAACTTAAATAAAGGCCATGTTCTATATATAGAACATGGCCTTTATAACTACTGCGCTTTAATACTGATTTTTAAAGTTGTACTTAAAATTTGTTGATTGCCGATTATCATATCATAATCTATAAATACATCCCCACCATTATTATCTACATTCATTTTTAGCTCCCTAGTGTCCACAGTTAGGTCTAATGCACCATGAGGTGTATTATATAAAGTTAAGTCTCTACCATATTTCTTAAATTTCATTTCTGTATTAGTAGTTCCCGTCCTTATAAGTGTAAAATGTTCTTCATCAATTTTTAATGTAGTGGTAGTCCCCTTCATTCCTGAAATTTCTGTCTCTTCATATACTGCATAGTAACAATTATCTTTTTTATAAAATTCTCCGGGTGTCACCACCTCAATTGCATCACCATCATCTTCACCGTCAGCTTGTTTGCTAACAATTGAAATCACTGCATTTTTCTTCATAACCCTACTCCTCACTAATTTAAAATATATTTATTTATTTCTTCGCCAGTTGCTGGTTGCACGTCTATAGATTTATCTAAAGACGTGCCATATGTTCCATATTTAATAGATATAAGCTTATCATCTTTTCCCTTACAATATCTCCCAGAAACTTTAGCTGCAAATTCTATATCTTTATCTGTGGCTTTTCCTATTATAACAATAGTAGATCCATTATAGTCCACAGGTAAAAACATTAGATCTTCTTCTGTTAAAAATTGTTCTAATAACTCTCCCTCTTCTTCTGTTCTGGACGATATAATCTTTGCATCTTTAGTTATTCTAAAATGCCTTCCTATTTTAAGTAATTCAAGATCTTTTTTAGATGTGTCTTCTTTATGCTCTAGCAATTCCTTAAGTCTTACAGAATAACTAGGTTCCGTAAGTTTACATCCACCAGCAGGTGACGGGTAATCTAGAATACCCCATTTTTCTGCTAGTTCCATTTGAACTTTCCTGTTTCTCCCTTTTATATCCAGAAGAGCTTCTCTATCTATTAAGCCTTCTATCTCCATTTCAGTTGGATTAAGATTCTTTGCTGATAGTGGCCTTAGAATCTTTTGACCTATACCAGATTCATTTTTTACTATATCTAGTGCTGACCTATTTTGGGACATGGGTCTTTGATTTAAAACCTCTCCGGTTATAATAAAGTTCGCATGAAATTTCTCTAGTAAGTCTCCACAATGTCTCATCATCATAGCATGGCAGTCTATACATGGGTTCATATTTTTACCATATCCATGTTTTGGGTCCTTTAGCATGGTGAAATGTTCCTCTGAAAAATCCACAACTACTAAGGGTATATCTATTTGTTTGACAATTTTTAATGCATTTTCCTCACTGAAAAAGTATGATTTAAAGCATATGCCTATAACTTCTATGCCTTGATCTTTTACAAGTTTTGCTGCGAGTATACTATCCAGGCCTCCGGAAATCATAGCTAAAGCTGTTGTCATAAAACCTTCTCCTCTCCTGGTTGTATTTTACTCGATACTAAGAAAATAGATCTATCCCTATATAAGGGAATCTCAAATAAGTAACTACTATTTATTATTTCTTTCTATAGCGAGTTCGATAAGTTCATCAATAAGCATGCCGAAATTTTTGCCTGTGGCTTGCCACATTTTAGGATACATGCTTATTTTGGTAAATCCTGGTATAGTATTAACCTCATTTAAATAGACATCTTCAGTTTCTTTATCTACTAAAAAATCCACTCTTGCCATTCCAGCACAATCTAATATGCTATAAATTTTTATAGCTTCCTGTTTAATATCCTCTAACTTAGCTTCACTAAGAGCTGCAGGTATTAAAAGCTTCGATGCTTCACTTTTATATTTAGCTTCATAATCATAAAATTCTTTTGCTGGTATTACTTCTCCTGGCACAGAAGCCTCTGGGTAATCATTCCCGAGTACTGCCACCTCTATTTCCCTTGCATTTATTGCCTTTTCAACTAATATTTTTCTATCATATTTCAGTGCTTCTTCTACTCCAAGTATTAGTTCCTCCCTGTTATGAGCTTTAGTTATCCCTACAGACGAACCACTATTAGAAGGCTTGATAAATACTGCATAACCAAGTTTTTTTTCTATTTTTTCTATTAATATGTCTTTATTTTCTACATACTCATGTGCATTAATCACCACATAATCAGCTTGCTTTATATCGAAATTTTCTAATAAGTATTTGGTATATACTTTGTCCATGCAAATAGCAGAGGACATTACCCCTGGTCCAACACAAGGAACATTTAATAATTTACACATTCCCTGAATAGTACCATCTTCTCCAAACAGACCATGCAATACTGGAAATACTACATCTACTTCTTTATTAAATAAAATCTTTTGACCCTGTGGAACTTTAAAAAATTGGTCCTTTTCCCATTCTCCGCTCTCTATGTTATCTACTTTACCAGTATATTCAAACCATAATCCATCCCTTGTTATTCCTATTGGGTATAAATCATATTTTGTTACATCAATATTTTTTAGCACAGATGCTGCTGATACCCTTGAAACCTCATGTTCGGTAGACTGTCCACCAAATAATACTGCAACTTTCTTTTTCATTTACCATCTCTCCTTATAACTATAATAACTATTTTATGAATAATAAAAACATATGCGAACTAAATAAATTTACTATATTATATCATTTTTATCTATTACTTTGTATTTTAATTCTATGATCTAAATTGTAGCCTTAACATCTTTAATAATAACACCACTATAAATTATAATGGTATTTTATAATTAATTCAATAGAAGAGAGGATATATGTGCACTTTACGCAATATATCCTCTCTTAACCGACAAATCTAGTAGGTTTATCCTCTTAGTAAACATTTCCCTAAATAGTTAATTTACCATTAGGAGTATCTATTATTTCCATAATTCTTTGCTCATATCCAGTACTGGCATTAATATATACTATAAAGCTTTTCTCTTTATATGAACCTAAGAATTCATAACAAAGAACTTCTTTATTAGTCTCAGTTGGTATAATAACTAAACTTATTTTACTTATTTTCAAACGTTTACCAACTTTTTCTTGGGCTTTTGCTACAGTTATTTTCGGTGTAGTTATTTCCCTTTTTTCAATATGAGACACTAAAAACTTTTCAGATTCAATTCCTATAATACTACCATCATCTAGTGCAATTTTAAGCTTTACTTGATCTGGATAAATAGCTATTTCTCCTTGATTATATACATAACTTACTACCGCCGTATTTTCATAATTAAGATTATATGTAGGCTGCATATTTTTATATCCTAATTTTCCAATAAATACACTTCCACCTTCTATTGCCTTATTAATATCTAAAGCTTTTTTTCCTACAGGCCTACTGTCTAACAAATATACTATTTTGCCTCCATTTTTGCTTACTTCTATTACTGTTTTAGCCTCACTTTTATTTCGCCCTTTAAATGTAATATAAAAAGTATAGGAGGGTATTCTTGTTTTCCCTGAAACTGCTTTATTTTCGATACTTGTAATTTTATCTTCTCCAAATATATTTTTTACTGTTTGCATTGCATCTTTTACACTTACTTCTTTTTGAGTCATTATTTTAGGCTTTATCTCTAATATATTGTCAGAAAAAGGTCCATCATAAATTAATGCAGGATATTGAACTATTTGTTTTTGTATGCCCTTGAATTTCTCAGTCACAAGGTCGTCCCCTACTTTTGCAAATACCCCAGTACTCTTTCTTCTAATCTCTCCCCATTTAACTTTGCCTTCATTTATATCAGAAAGAACACCATTTAATTGCTCCTGGAGCGTATAGGATTGTTTCTCTAGTTCGTCAATTAATCCATATTGCTTATCATTAAGATCCTTACCTTCTGAGGCAGCTATTGACAATGCATAAGAGAAATCTCCTACTTGAGTTAAAAATTCACTAGTGTCTCCAACAACTTCTTGGTCTATTGGCAAAGAATGCAATTTGTCATTTGCAGTAGCTGAGTATCTAAAGATCTCCTCGAAAACCACTATGCTCTGCTCTCTAGACCCAACAATAGCAGACTTTCCAAGATTTATTCTTATATTTTGTACTGAGCTAATAAGCTCATACATATTTTTACTGTACTGGCCTTGAAGATAATTTCTATAATCTAATCTCTCCAAAAACATTAGTATAGCAAACGTAGTTGAAAACACAACAATTATAGTTACAGCACTTGTATACAATATTCTTTTCTTTATCATTTTCATATATTTGCCTCCTGGCATCCTCCTAGTAGCTTTCTATATACTTTATTCAACTAAATAATTCATTAAAAAATTCTACTAGTTTAAATTTAACAATTATTTTTTTGTTATTTACGGTGTTATCTACCATTTTATATTCATCTTCTGATAATACATCCTTCATTTCACTCTCAGTTTTTTCGTAGGATACATTTCCCTTTGTAATATCTACAAAACATAGTGGTGGAAACATAACACACCACCAATTCTGGCCGGTACCATTTCCAATAACTATTCTGTAGGCTTCATATTTACCTTGAGGCAAAGTTATATTTCCATAAGTTTTAACCGGAAAATATTCCTGTGAAAGTGTTGTATCTACTATATATTTAAAACCATTTTTATTTATAATGCCTTCAGCAATTCTTTTAATATTTTTGTCTTCACTATTTATAACTTTTCTTGATTCCTCTATGCTTTTGCAATCCACAAGTTTCGGTGATACATATTTTAAAACAGAATCTCTTACTTTTAATTTTAATCCTTGATCTATTTTATCATCACTATTAGCTATTACATGAAATCTTATAAGCTTAGCAGCGATATCACTTTGACTGGCTTTTGTAGCTACATTGCCGCTATTTAAAGCTATAGAAATTATAATAATTATGGTAATACTTGTTAATATAAATTTTTTCATAATTATCCCCCTTGAATACCATGTTTTATATTAAAATTATTACCATATTGTGTAATTTTATTCACTGAACTGATCCAATTCTTCTTATTTCAGTTTTAACAGTAACCACAACTGTTGCATTTTTATACTTCTCTATCCAATCTTTTTCTATTTTATTCCATAAAGAAGGCTTAAACTTTTCAACATGTTCGCGAATGCCAAAGGGATCTATTTCAAACTCACCTTTAGCTGTTTGCATGATTTTTTCACACTCATCACTAATTGAGAGATTAAAAGTATTTTGCAAACTTTGCAGCTCTTCTTTTCCTAGTATTTTTTTACCTACATAATATCCATTTATCTGACCTTCAAGACCTAAATCTATATTGATCACTAACTTACCCCCTTGTTCCTCAACCTTCATTTTCCTCTCATATCCGTTAATTATATAATCAATAGGGTGTCCATCAATGTATATAACTTTTTTCCCAATGTTAAATTTGTCACTTAGCAATTGGATATCCATTAGTTCTATGGGAGTAAAATAACCTTTTAATTCATAATTTTTAATTATAGCAGCACCAGTCAAAATCAATTCATTTTTTTCCTTTTCTAAAGTTATTCTAGGTAGTAACACATTCCCATTCTCACTCAAAAGAATAAGAAATTCATTTAAATTTATGCTCATAATCCTAGAATTTCTTTTACTATTAGCCATAAGTCCAGAAATATAATATCCAGCACTGTTTTCTGTCATAGGTTTAAATTTTATATATTCTTCAGCTTTACCGTCCGATACAACAATACCCATCATCCTATTTATGTTAGGATTTCGCTCTAGATAATCGACTATCTCTTTAACAGTATCTTTATGCTCTAATAAGTTGCTACTTAATATTAATAGCTTAGCCTGCCCCATATATATGTCTCTACTACTTTTAGCCATAGCTTCTGAGGATGCATCTTCCATAGAATAAGCTTCAGTATTAATATATTTTTCCTGTGCACTTCCACTTTTTCCTGACCCTAGCATGCTCATATCCGGAAATCCATAAGTTACATTAATTTTTTTAATTTGCCCCTCAGCAAAGGAATCTTTTGAATTAATGCTTTTTAATTCCTTTTCTTTACCAATATCTTGCCCTGGGTCAACAGCTATAGTGGATATGAAATTAAGCCTATCTATTTCTACTTTATCCCAACATCCACTAAATAAAACACAACTTAAGATAATGGGTAATACGATCTTAAATTTCATCTGTACTTTTCCACCTCCCTTTCTCTTTGCTTTTACCTTTAGCTTTACCTATGATCAGGATAAGTATAGGTAAGATTACAAAAACAAATATAGCAGTGTATAAAACTGCGGTAGTTTTAAATTTCAAATTATAAACTTCTGCTATATTTTCTGGATATAATGCTATGGCATAAATAATAGGCATAATTAAAAGTGAAGATATTTTAATATCCTTCAACTTAAATATATTTTTTACAATCTCACTGGAAAAAAAATAAGTATTGACAAATGTAGTGAAATAAAAAAGTATCCAAAGCGCCATTACTATTCCTTCCCAGCGCTCTACAAATGTTCCTGGTATATATAAAGACCTTATCATCGAAATAGTTGGCCACAATAAAATTCTACCTTGAACTTTAGAGAACACAGCTAAAACAAGTACCGTTACAATAATATAAAAAATGGATACAAACATAATACTCTTTCTTAAAACACGGAATGCGTTTTTCTTTTTCTTAACATAGGGAAGAATAAGATATGCTATTTCAAATCCCCCAAAACAGAAAAGTGCATATCTAGAAGCACTAAAATAATCAGAGGGTTTATTATTTAACACTGGTAGTAAATTTGTAAAATCTGCATTTATTGCGATAAGTATGAACACTGCAAAAATTGAGATGAACATAATCCAGAAAGAAATTTCATTAAACTTAACTACATCACCTATTTCACCTCTAACTAAATAGTTTCCTGTTAAAATAGTTGTCATTAAAATAAATTCTGTGGGAGTCTGCCTTAATAAAAATAGTCTAATTACTTCAACAAACTCCCTCATCCCTAGAGAAACAATAAATATACTATAAATTGCAAAGATAATAGCAAATAGTCCTCCAAATAATTTTCCAAAATTATTCTGTAATATATTTGTAAAATCCTCAAAATTATTTTTTTTCATAACCATGTATATAAGATACAGCAATAAAAAAATTACTATTCCTGAAGCTAAAGTAACTATCCAGGCATCACTACCTACTTTATCTATGACATCCTTTGGGGATGAAAATATTCCTATACCTACAATAGCCACCACTACAGTGGTAAATAACCCAAAATCTCCAATTATTTTTTTATCTCTCATAATAATTCCCTCCACAAAAAAGATGATACATTATTTTTGTCTTATTTTATCCCCCGTTCTCATGTATTTAGGTCTTTCTTTTAGCTTAGATATGGGCACTCTAATATACATATCTTTAAAATCCGCAAAATTAGTATTGACCGCTGGTGCTAAATAAGGTATTCCAAAGCTTTTCATTCTAACTAGATGAATGAGAAGTATAATAAGTCCCATAACTATCCCATAAAGACCTACAATGGCTGAAGCGATGATAAGAAGAAATCGTACAAGTCTAAGCGCTGTAGTAACTTCATAATTAGGCGATATAAACGTAGTAATGGCGGTAATTGCCACAATAATTATCATAATAGGACTAACTATTCCTGCACTTACTGCAGCTTGCCCTATAACAAGCCCACCTACAATGCCAATAGTAGCCCCGATAGGCCTTGGTAGTCTAACTACAGCCTCCATAAGAAGAGCTAAAAACAATTCCATAATAATAGCTTCTACAAATGCAGGAAATGGCACCCCTTCCCTAGAAGCTGCTATAGAATAAGCTAATTTAGTTGGTATTATATCTGGTTGAAAAGAGGTAATTGCTACATAAAGCGCCGGTGCCGTCAGAGAAACAATTATAGAAAACATCCTAATAAATCTAATCATAGAACTGTGCATCCATCTTTGATAATAATCATCTGGCGATTGAAATAAATTAGGCAGAGTAGTTGGAACAATAATTGCAAAAGGAGAATTATCTACAACCAGTGCTACTCTGCCTTCGTATAATGCTGCAGCTACTACATCCGGCCTCTCTGTACTTTGTATTTGAGGGAAGGGTGAATATTTATTATCCTCTATTAATTGTTCAATGTAGGCACTGTCAAAAACTACATCAATATTTATTTTATCTATTCTATCCTCAAGTTCCTTAAGCACTGTCTTATTGACTATATCTTCAATGTACATAATAACCATGTCAGTTTTTGATCTAGTTCCTATTGTTGTAGCTTTAATTCTTAACCTTGTATCTCTAATTCTCCTTCTAATCAAAGCAGTGTTGAATCTTATAGTTTCTGTAAGGCCATCTCTTGCTCCTCTAATTACAGTTTCACTAGATGGGTCTCCTACCCCTCTAGCAGGCCAAAAACGCGTTGCAACAACATAGGCACAGTCTAACCCATCTATAAACATTAATGTATCTCCAGAAAGGGCAGAATTAACTCCTTCACTTAATTCTTTTACTTCGTGCATATCTGTCACTGCTAGTATTTCGTCTTTTATTTGCTTAACATCCTCCACGCCTTTTGAACATAACATTAATGGTTCTAAAACATAATGATCTAATAGCAGTTTATCTGCCATCCCATCAATATAAACTAGTGCCGCTTTCCACTCTCCCACATTAAAAACTCTAAAAATAACATCAGAGTTATCTGCCAAAAGTTCTTTTAAATATTCTATGTTTTTTTCTGCGTCAAGCTGGATTTGATCATCAATTATCTCTTTCATAGTCTTCACATCCTTATATATATATATATGAATAATTGAATTTTACCTATAACTATTCACATTCATTTAACCCATAACCTTAAGTGATGAAATTCAGTTAAAATAGGAACCTCAGCATAAATAAAATTATTGCTATAATAATTGCCAGTGAACCTAATATGCGTGCTTTTTTACTGGTACTATCATCACCTGATTTTTTGAAGTTTTTTGTATCTATAATAAGTACTACCGAACCCTGAATTACCATCATCAATAAAAAGTACACATCAAATAAATCTAAGATTTTCATTGTTTTTCTCCCTGTTTTAGTAAATTCATTTTACTTCTTAAGCTAGTTTTAACGACACTGATTAAAAATATTCATTTAAATACAACTTATATTGCGCCCATTCTGGACGCAAAACATAAGAACGTGAAAAAGCCACAAAGGTTTTTCCACGTTCTTATGTTTAAATATAAAATCATTTCTAAATAGTTCTTGTTATATACACTTCCTTATATTGGGTTTTAAATTTGTCATAACATCTTTGCGCTTTTAACATATCATCAAAAAAAGCAAATATTGTAGGACCACTTCCGCTCATCATTGCTCCCATTGCACCCATCCTAACCATATCTTCTTTTATTCTTTTCAAAACTGGGTATTTTCTTAATGTAACATTTTCAAGTAAATTTTTCATCCCACTGCATACATCCTCTAATTTTTCTTCTTCCATAGCTTTTATCAATGCTTCTGTGTTTGGATGCTTAAAGATCTTACTAATATCTAAGTTCTTATAAACCTCCTTAGTTGATACTCCAAAATTAGGTTTAACCAAAACTAAAATTTGATTTATAAAAGGAGCTAGTGGAGTAATAATATCCCCTATGCCTTCACACAAGGCCGTTCCTCCCATTATGCAATAAGGAACGTCTGCACCAATTTTTACACCTAAATTCATAAGTTCATTGTCATCTACATCTATTTCAAATACATGTCTCAATGTTTTAAAAACAGCGGCGGCATCTGCGCTCCCCCCTGCCATACCCGCAGCGACTGGAATGTTTTTCTTAAGATATATATTTATACCTTCATGAATATCGTAAGTATCAATAAAAAGTTTTGCAGCTCTATATACTAAATTCTTATCATCCGTGGGTATGTATGGTTTATTACAACTTATATTAATACCCTTATTGCATTTCTGAAAGGACATAGAATCATATAAATCCACATTTTGCATAATCATTTTTAGTAAATGATATCCATCTTCTCTTTTACCTACTATATCTAAAGATATGTTTATTTTTCCATAAGCTTTTACTAACATAATTTTCCTCCAACTTTTTATTAAGAATCCACTAAGGTGGCTTTATCCACAAGGTGGCTTTATCCACAAGGTGGCTTTATCCACAAGGTGGCTTTATCCACTAAAATGGCTTAACTAACAACTTATTAAACAATAATTGTTTAGTCACCCTTAGGAATTCAGAGGCTTATATAAGCTGAGCCTTTTCTTGTGAAATATTTCTAATAAAATTAGTATATTACAACAAATTTAATATTGCTACATATAATTTAAAATAAGGTGCATGTAAAAAAAACAACAAGTCAATATACTAGTATACTGACTTGTTATTTTTTTACGTATGGCTATATAATTATTCTACCTGGTATTATAAGTTTTTGTGAAACTTTTATAACGTTAGGATCTTCTATTTGGTTGACCCTTACAACTTCTTGCATGGTGGTATTATACTTTTTAGCAATTTTCCACAAAGTGTCCCCTGATTGTACTACATAAATAGTAATACTAGCTGTTTTCTTAGGCAGTTCACCTTCTACAGGATAAACATCAACTAAAAATTTCTTTTCTACCATGTAGTTTACTCTTACATATACTTTCACTATAGCTCGAACTGATATATTTCCTGCCTCAATATCTGCATTTATATTTTCCAGTGATAGCTTACACACACTGCTCATATTTATCTTAGTACCTAATATCTCAGCCCCACATGTAAAAGGAATCTCCTCAGACACAGCGGAAAGATATTTTTCTTCATCGTCACTCCTATATAATACAGTTACATTCATTATGCCTTCGATTATAACCTTATCCTCAATAACCTTTTTATCTGTTACAGAGACACTGGCATTACACATAATAACCTTGCTTGGCTTTGCCATATTACTATCTAATTCTATATCCCCCTTAACCAAGGTCTCCGTTAATAATTGTCCTTGCATTACATTAAGTACATAATCCTTTTTATCCATCTCAAGATTTGTAGTTGGTGAATATATATCTTCAATCATGTCTACTTCTTCTTTGTGCATAGCCCTTGTATTTGTTTTTATTAGAAATTCTACATCAATAATTCTTTTTTCCCCTAAGTCATCTTCCTTAATATCAAAATCAATAGCATCTACCCTAAAGTCTGTATAATTGTCCATATACGGATTTACATCCTCAAAATCCAGCTCTTTATTTAACATAACTTCTTGCTCAATATAAATTAATTCTCTGCTATCTGTTCCCTTATATATCATATTAATACATGCAAAAGCATTAATTGAAATTTTCCCTTCGTATAACTTAACTTCTTTTTTATGAATATTAACATCATATTTTATAACTTTACCAATTTCTGGTTTTTCCATTGGGATTTTTATATTAGCTTTCCCTATAAGTTCCCCATTAAAGTTTGTTATAACCTTATCAATACTAGTAGGATTTTTTAAATATTGAACATCCTTCACAGCTTCAATATCTTTAACTATTTCAAAATTAAAATTTTTATATACTTCAGATTTTAATTTCAAAATACCTTCTAAACATATTTTTCTCTCATTAATTACCCTACACTCCATATGTTCTACAAAACACTCAGCATCACAAAGCATTTCAGGCTTGGCACCCATTATATCGATCGTATTTGAAAACTTGGAACTGTATATAACATTTTCCATATCAGTACGTTCTTGATCTTTTGTCATATAAAGTACATTGTATTGAATTTGACCCTCTAAATATACCTTATCTTGAATTATTTCTTTAGAGTTTATAAGAGCCTTAACATCTAGCATAAGAATTTCCCTAACATCCGGATGAGTATCTGGTATTACATATTCTTCTTTCACTACTGTATCAGCAGTATTTTCTCCCAGCAGTTGTTCATACTCTATATTTTCTCTTATTAAATTTATATCCATACTATACCTCCTTGTATTTCTATTGGGGTAACACTTACGAACTGCTACCCTCCTAAAATACTAACTATTAATATATATAGAAATAGTGAAGAAAATATGATATTTGATATTTTTATTCGTATTGCAAAATCCATCATTTTTTTCAATCTTGAAAAAATAAAAGCACATATTTTGTAAAATGCACTGTTATTAGTATCCACATGCACTTTATTTAATATATGCTTTGTTAATTTCATGTTCATAAATTTTATTTATAAATTTAAAAAACGATACCATGGTACAGTATCGTTTTATCCTGCAAAAACTATTTGAACTGTTTTTGTCAAAACATCTGAATAACTATATGTCACAGTCCTGTGGGTGTCATTTTCCAATCTAATAACAAAAATACTTGTATATGTCTTTTCAATAACTCCATTATCCACAAGAATTTTTCGTCTTCCACCATTTGCTTTTAATGTTACTCTTTCGCCAACATGACTTTCAATTTCATCTTTTATTGAAGTCAATACATTAATCTGTTCCACAGTAAACACCTTCTCTCCACATTATACATTATACACGGTATATTTGTTTTTGTCAAGTAAGCTAATTATTTTATCACTAATACAACAATTTTGTCAATGTTAATTTTATGTTAACAAAATTCATTTTTACAGATTATTCGGCACAGAATTGATTTTTCTCCCTTTTATGAACCCTAACATTATAAACCAATAATATATCTTAATTATATAACATTTTATATATATACTGACTTTTATAGTATCTCCCTTAATTATATATATATTCAGTTTTAGAAACAAAAGCCCCATACAAAATATGGGGCTTTTGTCTATATATACTGTGATTTAGGAAATCCTTCTCTGTATTTTCCTCTAGTTTGAAGGCCTCCTATACCTTTGAGACCTGTTATAGTATTTTGTATAACATCTTCTATAGCTACAACATTTTCAACATTTGTATAGGCTATCTTCTCAGCTACTAGAACAGGATCCAAACAATGAATTAAGACACGATTTGGAGAAGAAGCAAAATTGGCACCAGCATCTAAAATTGCCTCATAACAAGATTGGCAAGCTCCTGCGAATATAACTAAATCATCATAGTTACTATTATAAGATCTAAGAGCTATAACAGACTCTACAAAATACTTTGAATTTCTGTAACTGTTTAAATTTATATAATCAGTTACTCCTTTTACCATACCATCATGGCCTGTAATTACTACTATATCTGGTTTAACTTCTTTAACTAAATTTACTATTTCATTTGGTTGATCTTTTTCTGATATTACCCTACCTACTGCATCTAAAGATAACTGTTTATAAGTTTTCAGACAAACCTCTAGATATTCTGGATCCCCATCAACATGTAGTATTTTACCTGGCCTTCCAAAAACCATATCTTTATTTTTGTATTCTTTGTATTCCTTGTATTTTTCTTGTTTCGATTGCATCTCTTTGATTTTACCATTAATATCTATAGTTCCTGCTCTATACCCTCTAGTTCCTTTAACCCTATTCACTAATATCCTCTTAATTGCCGTATTTACTTTTTTATTAAAAACCTTATCGATTTCACCAATATTATCTTCTGATACTAATTCTAAATCCTCACTTAGAGAGTCCGCTTCAATCCTTAAATTTATTCCCTTAAGTAAATACACATCAGTGTTATCTACATACATAACATCTATTATTTTAAAGGTAATGTCACCACCATAGGATTTCCTTACTACAATGTCGCCTATTTTCATAATATCATCTCCATATTTAAACTCATAATATATATTATGAAAATATACCCAATAGGTGAAAGTAAAAAAGTTATGTAAACATTATATCTACATAACTTTTTTAAACAATACGGTGCACACTATTTATAGAATAATATATGCTATTTATACCATACTGTCTGCTACCTCTGACTGAAGACCTTCTTATAATCTTCAATAAATGCCATACACTTTTCTTTTTCAGAAATTAACTCCTCCATCTTCTTGTTAAAGGTATTTTGAATCCATGTAACTTCATTATAATAATATCTGTTACAAAGCCTCCAATAGCGCTGTGGAAACACTAAAAATGCATATATGAGCCTATACTCTTCTTCTAACAGAGGATTTACACTACTATATGCCTGGAGTATTATCTCAGCATATCTTATGTCCCAATCCTGCTTCTTAAGCACTTTTATCAAAAAATTAGATAGATCAAATGCTTTTACTTCTCTTTTGCAGTAATCAAAATCAATTATATTAACATCATTATTTTTATCAATAATAATATTATGATGTGTATAATCATGGTGGCAAAAACCTTTTTCTTCTTCTGTTTGCCTACATATATCAAAATACATAGAGTCATCGAGTATTGCCATAGCTCTTTTGGCTAACTGCTTTTGATCCTCATAACTCTTAATATAATTAATATCGAAATCAGTTTTAAAATTTTTCTTTTTTCTAATCATGTCTTTCATTTTATCAAAAGACTTTATTCGTTTTTCCATTAAGTGTGGCCATCTACCAAGATCCGTTTTTAACTTACTATTCTCCGGAGGTTCATATCCCTTAGATGCAATATGCATATAAGCTAATTTTTTTGCAGCTTCCACTAAATCATCCTCATTATGGAAATCACATTCCCTACCATCTATCCAAGACGATAATGTATAGATATCTTCATTAACTAAGGCATAAGGATTTCCTTCAGTATTCAAAAAATACCTGTCTACCTTGTCAAATCCATTATTTGCAAGATGTTCTTTGGCTCCATATACAAACAAAAGTTTTTGCGTTCCATAATTGATTTTCTTTAAGCACTTATTTCCATCATCTGTCTTCAAGAAATATACCCCCTTATTTGGACGTATACTTTCTATTTTAATACCATATTGTCTTTCAATTTCAAATTCCCTCATCATATTACTCATCCCCCCCCTTTATAATTTATATTACCAATATTTTTTTTTAGAATATATTATTATATTTTTTAATAACATTTATTCATTCTTTTAATATAATAAAGTATATTCATATTTTAAATTAGTATTTAAGGAGTCTTAAAATGAGAATTGGAATTGATGCTCGAGCTGCAAAGTGGTATAGGGGGACTGGTATAGGAACATATTGTTACCAACTAATTCACTCTTTAAATAAAATAGACAATTATAATAATTATTCACTTTTTGTACCTGAAGAATGTAAGTTAGACATACCCTTTAAGGAAAATTTTCATATTAATAATATTGTGCAAGAAAATCAAAGTAACTTTTGGAATGAAGTAAATATCCCTAACACATTGGTAGACAAGTATATGGACATATATCACGTTCCTCAAAATGGAATCGGGTTACCAAATAGCAAAGACTGTCCCTTTGTTATTACACTACATGATGTTATTCCCTATAAAATGCCAGATACGGTTGGTGAACAATATCTGAAAATTTTCAATAAAAAACTACCAAATATTATTCCCTTGTGCGATGGAATAATTACTGTGTCGGAATATTCAAAGCAAGATATTATTGAAACTTTTAATTTTCCAAGCGAAAAAATATATGTTACTTACTTAGCTAGTGAGGATATTTATAAACCTTATAACAAAACTCTTAGTAAATTTATTATTGAAAAAAATTACTCTATTGTAGGAGACTATATTCTATATATCGGGGGCTTTAGTCCTAGAAAGAATATTGTTGGATTACTAGAATCTTTTAGTCTACTCTTACCAAAACTAAAAAAAGATATGAAACTCGTCATTGCAGGTAGCAAAGGTAAATCTTATGATATCTATAAAAAAAGAGCACAAGATTTGAACATCGAGAATAAAGTAATTTTCCCAGGCTTTATTTCTATGGACCATATTCCTTTCATGTACAATGCTTGTGAGATTTTTGTATACCCTTCTTTTTATGAAGGCTTTGGACTACCACCAATTGAAGCAATGGCTTGTGGAGTACCTGTAATCGCTTCTAATGTTACTTCTATTCCAGAAATACTTGAAGGTTCTGCTTTACTTGTAAATCCATATGATGTTAATGCCTTATGTGAAAAAATGTATAATGTGCTACTTGATAATTCCTTAAGACAATCCCTTATAACTAAAGGTCTAAAAAAAGCATCCACACTAACTTGGGAACATACCGCTGCAGCTACTCTAAATGCCTATAGAAATATATTATTGAATAAATAGAAATATTCGATCCCTTATAAAATACCTAGTATACTGACTGGGTATTTTTTTAATAAACTTATTTAACTAATAAAAGCACCCCCCATATAGTGAGGCTTGCACTATATGGGGGGGGGATTGGAGCTAACAATTATAATGATTTTTAAAGTCCTCTAAAAATTTTTCTCTATCCTCTCTATATTCCACTTTTCTTTTTAATCTATTTAAAAACACTTCTTCGCTCCACTGTTTTTTCCTTGTGTAATAATCTCTAGATACACCGTAAAAATCCTCTGGGAAACTAAGCAGACCATACAATACTTTTAGTTCTCTAGAATCTAGTGGGTTTACTTGTGTATATTCATCTAAAATACTATGGCATTTCTCTATATTATAAGCAAAATCTTTAACAGCCTTATTTATAAAATTACAAATATCATGTACCCTTAAATCTACTATTGCATAATCAAAGTCTAAAAAATATACTTCTTCCTTATTAATCAATATATTATGATGAGCTAAGTCATGATGACAAAATACAACCTTTTCTTTTTCTGTGCATAAATTGTGGTATTCTGATGATTGCAAAATTTTTATGCTTTGTATTATATTTTCCTCATAATATTGTACCTGTTCTAAAAAAATATAGTCAAATTCATTTTTATTTTCGTATAAATTTGCTATACTTTTAAAAAATATAAGTTCTCTTAATTTTTCATTAAAATTTTCAATCATTTTACCACAAAAATATTGCTTGTGATTTTTTGCTATTAGCATTTCAAAAGCCTCATCATTTATAAGTCCCGATGATGCCCTATGGAGCTCTGCTAGTGCTTTAGAAATTAATATAACATCAACTGGATTGCTATACTCACATTCTCTCCCCTCTACTAAACTCATAATACAATATATCTCATCTTTCCAAGGAACATATATGAAGTTGTCTTTTGTCTTTTCAAATTCAATAATTCTATTAAAATTATTATTTTTAATATACTCAATACCATAATTAATAAATTCTAACCTGGAGGTACCATAACTCACTTTTTTTAAAACCTTATCCCCCTTATCAGTGTCAAGTATGAATACTTTTCTTACTGGAATCACATCATGAACTAATAGATCAAATTCGCTAAATAAATTTACATCTAAATCATATTTACTTAAATAAGTCTTATCTTTATATCTAACGTCTAGCATGTTCTCACCTCTTCAATCATAACCTTTAGTACTATAAATTTTCATTATAATATTTCTAAGTTAAATCATCTCCTTCTGAACTATCATTAAAGTAATGAATCTCCATCTTGAATTAAAGCTTTTATAAGTTTCTTTGGAAATTTGTCTTCACGCCCATGTTTTTTAGCTTCTCTATACCTATTACAATGCTTTATGAATTCATTAGGATAAGAAATTAGGGCAATTAGAAATTTAGAACTACTATCATCTAATCCCTCAATGTAACAGAACTCATTAATAAGTTTACGGAAGTCCAGGTTCAGTCCTTTTCTTTTTAATTTACTAAGCAAAATGAAACAATCTATTTCCACCATGTTATAATTACAATCTTCAAAACTAACCACTTCAACAAAATGATTTTTCCGTAAGTTTTGAAAACCTGTATTGCCTAAACATATTTCGCATCTTCTCATGCTCCTTGTTATAATCCCTATATAATCCGATTCGTATACTGCGCTTATACATCCTTCCGCTCTTTTTATAACCTCCTCGCCATATTCAATAATTAATTTTTCAAAGGAATCCGTAGATTCATCTTTTTTAATATTTTTTATATCCCCAGCTAGCTTTTTAATAGAAATTTTATATTCCTCTATTACTTTTCCTGTATTGTTATTTAACTTATTTCTAAGATATCCGTTAAATCCTAAAGATTTTTCATGAAAAGATTGCATGGCACAAAACTGTTCAATTACCAATTCCTCAGTTATGTCGAAGTCCATATCTATATATTTAAATTCATTTGGCTCTACATTTTTAATACCTCTAAACACCATATAGTCAGAAAACTCATTATAGATGCTTATTGCCAATGGCATCACCTCTAATTAAATCTATTGGTTAATTAATACATAATACCCAATCGCAATATAACTTTCAAGTACTATCTATTCTTTTTATAATTTTTGTCCATCTTCTTTAATATCTCTTTTTGTTCGAATTCTAGTTCTCTAAGTTTCTTTTGTCTTTTTCTTATTTTCTTAAGCTTTTTAACTTCCTCCTTCATATTATCAAGTCTCGTATCATATTCCTCTACAGTGGATTCCTGTGGCAGCAACATGTCAATTTCGCACTCTTCATTGTACAAGTCATCTTTGTTTTTCCCCACAATACTACCTCCCATATTTTATTTGACTAAACTTATCAATAAAAATCTGCTTATCCTCTCTATCTTCATAATTCTTCTGAAGTTTTTTTAAAAAGAACTCTTCTCCCCAGTCTTTTTTTTCCCAGTAATATTGAATTCCTATTTGCCAATATTCCTGAGGGAACTCCATAAATGCTGCCATTATTACATTATCATTTTTATAGATTGGATTTGTATCATCGTAGCTATCCAATATAAAAGCTGCATTATCTAAACTCCATTTACCATTTTTCATTCTTCTTATTAGCAAGCTACTTAAATCATGTAAATGTGTGTCTAAGATACAATAATCAAAATCAATAATATTTACTTCACCATTTTTTCCCATTAATACATTGTGATGAGCGTAATCATGATGGCATAATCCCTTATGTTTTATTTCCTCCTTCATCTTACTTACATATTCACTTTTGCATAAATTATATATTGATCTATTACATCGTGCCAGCTCTTCATCCATTATTGCTAAATAGTTACTATCAAATTCGGTAATACATGTTTTTTCATATATTCTTCTTTTGAAATCTAATATTTCCCTTTCTCTGGTTTTAAATGTTTCTATCCATTTAAGCCATGCTATCCTGGGTAACATGTCCGGTGTAACTTTAAAATTCAAACTTTTTTTATGGAGCTGCGCAAGTTTTGAGGTACATAATTTTATTTCTACAGGATTGTCATAATTACACTCCCTCGCATTTACCCAAGGTGTTAAATAAGCATATTTATTCTCAAGTGTTATATATTCCTTGTTATCAACAGTTTCAATAATTTCAGGTATTTTTTGAAAACCATTGTTCTGCAAATGTTTTATTGCACCAATGATAAATAAAAAATGCTTAAAGTCATAATTAATGATTTTCAAGCAATACATCTCATTTTTCGTTTCTATTCTGTATACATTTTTTATTTTCTCTATATCGTTAATACAAAGAGAATAATTTTTTTTTACTAAATCCTTTAATTCCTGGATTTCCAAATGCATGCCTCCGCAATATTGTTCTATTGTAGTATATGAACACACCGAATAATTTGTGCACAATTATGTTTGTTCATCTAGCACACTTTTTAAGATAAAACAATATATTAATATATATTACCTTTTCAAAGGGATTTCAATTTTAAATACAAAGTTTTTCTAATAATTTTAAGGAGTGAATCCTATGAGGATTGCAATTGATGCTAGGGGTATCAATTTTTATAGTGGCACTGGAATAGGAACATATACAGAAAATGTACTTAAAAACTTAGTTAACATAGATACTTTAAATAACTATCATGTTTTTTGGTCAGGTGATAATTACGAAACTATAAAAAGAGAAAACTGCAAAATAGTAATGACCTCCAAAAAACATCAACGTTTTTTTGAGGATTATTATTTCCCAGCTAATTTATCAAAGGAAAAAATAGACATATATCATATGCCCCAAAACGGTATAGGTTTCTCTCAGGAAATTTCTTGCAAGAAAATAATCACTATACATGATTTGATTCCCTACGTAATGCCCGAAACAGTAGGAAAAGGATACCTGCTAAAATTTTTAAAAGAAATGCCTTTAATTATTGGAGGTTGTGATGGAATAATAACTGTATCCGAATTTTCAAAACGTGACATTCTAAAGTTTTTTCCAATAGATGAAAATAAGATCTTTGTAACACCACTAGCTGCAGATAAAAAATATGCCCCTTTGGACAAAACCCTTTGTAATGATTTTCTAAAAGACATGTATAATTTAACAGATCCCTTTATACTTTATCTAGGTGGTTTTAGCGAAAGAAAGAATGTGTCTTCTGTATTAACCGCATTTTCTAAAGTATATAAGGACTTAGACAAAAAATATAATCTAGTTATTGTGGGTGGCTATAAAGATTCAAGCCAAAAGCTATTAAAACTCACACATGAATTAGGAATAGATTATAATGTTATTTTCACTGGTTTTGTGCCAGAAGAGCATTTACCTATTTTCTATAACTCTTGTGATACCTTTATATATCCGTCTTTCTATGAAGGCTTTGGACTACCTCCACTAGAGGCAATGAATTGTGGTACCCCTGTGATAGCTTCTAACCTTACCTCTATTCCAGAAGTAGTAGGAGATGGCGGAATTTTAATTAATCCTTATGATATTTCAGAAATATCTCTAGCCATAGGAAACTTGCTCAGTAATGAGAAATTAAGATTAGAATTAGGTTCTAAGGGATTAAAAAGAGCTAGTGAATATTCTTGGCAAAATACTGCAATCAATACTCTTAAATCTTATGAGAGTGTATACAACCGTGAATCTCTTTCATAATTTAAAAAGTATGGAACTTCCCCTGCGTGCCTTGCAACCGAGCTTAAAACTGGAAATTCTATTTCAAATGTTTTTTCGCTTCTTATTGCAAGTCTCTCCGGAGAAATTCCATACTACTATTTATCTACTTTTCCAATTCACATTTTTTTATAAGAGGTAAAATTTCTGATCTAAATGTGAAATGGTGTTTCATACCTCACTTTAAGAATATGGGATAATCCACACCATATAAAAATTAAATCTATTTTATAGCTTATTAATAATACTCGCTAAATAGCCTGCTCCAAAGCCGTTGTCAATGTTGACAACACTAACACCGCTAGAACAACTATTTAACATGGATAATAGTGCAGCAAGCCCTTTAAAACTGGCTCCGTAACCTACACTGGTAGGAACGGCTATAACAGGTTTATCTACTAATCCCCCAACTACACTAGTTAAGGCGCCTTCCATTCCTGCCACAGTAATTACTACCTTTGCATGCCTAATAACATCTAGATTTTCAAATAGCCTATGAATACCCGCTACCCCCACATCATAAATTCTTTCCACTCTATTCCCAAAAATCTCTGCTGTAATAGCTGCTTCTTCCGCTACCGGTATATCAGAAGTTCCTCCTGTTACTAATGCTATATACGTACTTTGAAGTTCCACTTCCTTTTTTTTAATTACAATGGTTCTTGCAAGTTCATTGTACTGTGCATCATCACATATTTCTTTTATGCCTTCGTACATTATCTTAGATGCCCTTGTTCCAAGAATATTAACATCCTTAGTGAGCATTAAACTAACTATGCCTTTTATCTGCTGCACTGTCTTTCCCTCACAATATATAACCTCGGGGTACCCAACTCTTAATTCTCTATGATTGTCTATTTTTGCAAATCCTAAATCAGAATATGATAAATCCTTTAGTTTATCTAGGCCATCATCAATAGTTATATCACCGTTTTTTATGGATTTAAGAAATTTCTTCATTTCCTCTGAATTCATATATTTACCACCTTCTTTAATTTAAAATTTCCAAATATTTTTATCTTATATCTTAGATTTCGTTTTTCAGATTCTCATATACTTCTCTTACTGAGATTCCCATATTGTCAGCTATTTTCTTACATTCTTCATACTCTAACTTGCTTTTTATCTTTTTGCCTTTATAATAGGCTTCTTTTACCGTAATATCTCCATAACTAGTGTTAACTTTTGCAAATTTTCTTTCTAGCATAGTTTTATAAACTTTAAAACCTCTTACCCCTAAAGTAGTTGTTTCTTTAAACAATACTTCTTTCATTTTTTCCAATTTATCTTCTTTGGATAGAATACTTATCTTTATGCCAGGCCTTCCCTTTTTCATTATGATTGGTGTCAAATATACATCCAAAGCACCTTCAATAAAAAGTTTATCAATTATGTACTCGTATAGCTCTGGATTCATATCATCTATGTTGCACTCAATAATTTCTTGAAATACTTCTTCTTCTTTTTCTACTTTAAATGCATTAGACAAATTATTTTCTTCTACGAGCATTACTCTTAAAACATTAGGAATTTCAGTATCCCTATTACCTATGCCATAACCTATCTTATTTACAATGAAATTGTTGTTATCTTTAAATTCGCAAACATTGGCTGCTAAGATTGCAGCCCCTGTAGGTGTCGTGGTTTCAAAGGGAACCGCTCCAAGTTTTACTGGAATTCCCTTTAAAATTTCCACAGTAGCAGGCGCTGGAACTGGTATAATTCCATGAGCGCACTTAACAAATCCACCACCAAGCTCGACAGAAGAACTCATTATTTTATGAACATTTAAATGACTTATACAAATGGCAGCTCCTACAATGTCCACAATAGAATCTACTGCGCCTACCTCATGGAAATGAACCTCATATAATGGCTTTCCATGAACTTTTGCCTCAGCTTCTGCAATCTTCAAGAACATTTTTATGCTTAATTCTTTTACTTTAGAACTCAACTTACTAGAATCTATAATTTCTTTAATATCCTTTAGATTTCTATGATCATGATTATTATGGCTTTCATGATTGTGAGAGTGCTCACTCACAATATCCTCAGCATCATCTTGTAATATTACATCTACTTTAGTACCTTCTATCCCTTTTCTGCTATCCCTTGATACTTTTATATCATATCCATTTAAATTTAATTTGCACAATTCTTTTATTAAATATTCTTTATCTATACCTAAATCTAGTAATGCCCCTAAATTCATATCTCCGCTAATTCCTGATAAACAATCATAATAAAGTATTTTCATTTTAATTCGCTCCATTTCTTTTGTATTTATATCATTGTACCAAACAAACAAATATTATAGGACAAATATCTAAAAAAATATGTATTTTTTATCCACAGTGCTTTTTATAGCCTAATAGAATTATGTAAATACCAAAATATAAAAACCCGCTATATAGCGAGTTTTCTTTGGTGGAGATGATGGGGCTCGAACCCACGACCCCTTGAATGCCATTCAAGTACTCTCCCAGCTGAGCTACATCCCCTCATATTAAAATTATTAAGCTGCCTACCCACTCATAAGTCTAATGAATAGACAACTCACTTATCATAAACAAATTAAGTTACCCTCTGATTTTGAAGCATATAATTTTGTCTTTCAACCTCCATATAAACTTTTTCAACATTTTCCCCAAAGCACTTAGAGGATAATGGCTCTATTGCATTATAAGCATTTTTCACCATGGTGGCACATTCTTCTTTATCCATTAAAACTTCATACAATATCCCAGCTAAATCCTCATCATTATAAAAAATTCTTCCATTAGTTTTATCTTGAATTAAATCGTCTAGGTTTTTATCGTACTTTGCTACTACGGGAATTTGTGCTGCCATAGCTTCTGTAAATGTTAATCCCTGTGTTTCAGTCAGTGAGGCCCCAACAAACACGTCTCCCATTTGATAATACCTACCAATTTTTGACCAAGGTTTTTCGCCAGTAAACACCACTGATTTTTCAATATCTAGTTCCAAAACTAAAGCTTCTAGATTTTCTCGCTCTGGTCCATCACCTACAACCAGGAGCTTACAATTCGGTATTTTTACAATTAGTTCCTTCATACTATTTATAATTACATCTACACTTTTTTCTTTTGCGAGCCGCCCAATGAATAATACAACTGGCTCAGTCTCATTTATTCCAAAAGATTTCTTTTCATCTTTGATAAGGTCTTCATCATAATTACTTCTTTCGAAAGGTTCAATGTCAACTCCCGTAGGTATTACATCAATATGTCTTGTTAGCCCATATTCATGCAATGCATCTTTTACCTTCATTGTCGGTACTATTATAGCACTGCAATCTCTACAATATAGTTTACTTACCTTTTTAGCAAATTGCGAAGCAGGCTTAAGCATTATACCACGAGATACATAGTGGATATAGTCTTCGTACATAGTATGATATGTATGAACTACAGGAATATCTAACTTTTTAGCTACTATTCTTCCAAATATACCTATGCTAAATTCCGTTTGTGTATGTATAATATCTAAATCTAATTTTTTTATCTTAATCATAATTTTGCGTGAATATATCATCCCAACTCTTTGAGAAGGTAGAAGGAAAAATGGTATGCTCGGTAATCTCATGATACCTTCCTCTTCATCTACATCTGGGTGGGCAACTGTAATAATAGTTACATTATGTCCAAGTCTAATTAACTCATTTTTCAATATCAAAGTAGACGTAACTACCCCACTTACTTGTGGATAAAAAGCATCAGTAAAAATTCCAATATTCATAATCATCCCCCTTTAAAGGTTATTATTTTAGTAAAATTTTTATTCTAATATTCATCAATAAGTTCTACTTACTCTTTCATAAACGCATAAAACCCAAAAATTATACAAGAATAAAATGTAATTAATCTCCATAACAATATAGCAGCCATTATATTATTAGCTGCAAAAAACAAGCTAAAAAACATATAAAAGGCACCTTCTGCTCCGCCCACGGCTCCTGGTAATGGTATAAAGGCCGTTAGCATCATTACAAAGGCAGTTCCGGCTATCATGCTTTCTATACTTGCACCGCTCATACCAAAACTAAGATAGATAAAATAAGGTATACTGAAAATTATTGTTAGCTGGCATGTTGTATAAATAACAGCTTTAAACATTAAGACACCACTATGTTTTACTATCTCCATATTATCATGGAACTTTTCTAAATTATCATTAATATGCATTTCTAATTTTGTTATATCCTTTACCAATCTAAGTTTATTTAATATTTTAGAAAACGTTATTATCAATTTATGCGTTAATTTACGGTATTTTGAAAATATAATTAGGAATATAATTACACTAGCATTAACTGCAAACCCAACCCCTATTAAATAAAATAGATTGCTCATTCTAGTTTTGAAAAAAGTTGCTTTCCAAAGTATAAGGATTAAGGAATATATAGTTAATACAGATTGATAGATAATAAATTTAATCATCAGCACCGAACCAGAGCTACCAGCTCCTAAATTTTGTTTTATAAGAGCATATAACTGCATTGGCTGACCCCCAGATGCAAAAGGAGTAATTGAATTAAAATATTGCCCAACCATAGTGACTTTAAATGCTTGTCTAAATTTATAATCTTTTTTGATTAAAAATATAATAGTTTGCAAAGTTTTAGCTTCAAAAGCCCAATATAAAATCATAGCAATAACCGCAATTATTATCCATTGAATTTTCAAATTTTTCATTTGATGAATTAAGTCCATCCACCCATTTGTGAAAATAATAAGCAAAACAAATATAACTCCAGATGCTATGCCCAAAATAACATTCAACTTGTAATTTTTCATTGGCTTACCTACCTTTTATCCGACATACCTTTTCATAAAAATCTTTCCACATAGCAAGCACATTATCTCCTGAATAAAAATTGTGCCCTCTTATAGCTTTTTCTTTAGCAACTTCATAATAAGCTGAATCATCTCTCAATTTTTCAATAGCCCTTATGAAACCTTCATTATCATGTTCTTTTAAGTAATAATCAAATAGTATATCTTCATATAGTTCCAAATCTCTTAACAGTATTGGAGTGTGAGTATTCATTGCTTCCAGTATTGACATAGGGAAAAGCTCGTTATAAGATGGCATGAACAGAACATCTGATACATTATATATATCATTCATCAAATCTCTTTCAACTATTCCTGTAAATAAAATATTTTTAGGTGCATGCTCCATTCTATTTTTCAATTCCTTATATCCGTCCGTGATATTTCCAAAAGAAAACCCACCTGCCCAAACAAATTGTACTTCAGGCATTTTTTCTGCTATATCAATAAAATCAATTACACCTTTTCTAGTTTGTATTTGTCCTACTCCAAGTACAACAAAAGCATCCTTTGCGATTTTCAATTTTTTCCTTGCTATGTAATTATCCTCAGCTGAAAGCTTATAGAACTTTTCTTCAGAAACAAAATTAGGAATATATGTTATTTTTTTTCTGTCAATATTGTAGGCCTCAAGCCTAGTTATAAAATTAGGGTTTACTGTAACTAGAAAATCCATACTATTATAAAAGCTTATAATGTATTTATAAAAAACTTTCTTTATCAAATTTGGTAATTTAATACTTCCTTCAATAGTCTCCGGTAAAAAATGCACGTAACCCACCGTTACACCCTTTCTTTTTGCAAAAGGTATGCTTAAATAATGTTTAAAATCAATAGTATGATAATGCATTATTTCGGTTCTTTCTCTTTTATTTATTACAACTTTAAATTCTTTATCTAATCCCTTTTGGACTAAATTTACTTGTTCGAGATAAGCTGACCCGACTCCTTGCCCTTTTACTTTGTCAGCGGAGGACAGCATGTTTATAGTAGGCATAATCGTCACTCCCATCTAAATTAACCTTTTCACTAAGTTTATTGTACTCTACTAATATTAAATACAAATTAATGTTACCTTAAAATTTTCTTAAATTTAACGGATTTATTATAAAAATAAATTTATAATAACACTTTTTTATTAATATTCTTATGGTACCCATAATTTATCATTTAATTAGACATTTAAAATTCATTATATTACCAGTAATATTTTAAGATGAAAAGTAAATAATAAGCTTGTAGTTGTCTAAAAAAAAAATTGGAGGTATTAAATATGATGAATACTACAGATAAACAAATAGAAAGCAACAATCTAAAAGTTATTAAAGATCAATTAGGTTACGAATCATTGCTAAATAAGAAGTTTAGTGAATATGCTTCTCAATGTACTGACCAAAATTTGAAGAATCTTTGTACTGAATCTAGCCAAACACACAAACAAAACTTTAACACCTTAAAAACTTACCTCGACTCTCATCAATAATATATATAAATGGAGGGATATTATATGAACACATGCATGAGTGAAAAAGATTTAATGCAGGATCTGCTTGCTACAGAAAAGCAAGTTATATCTGCTTACAGTACAGGAATAACTGAATCCTCTTGTGAAAATTTGAGAAGTACACTAATGGATAACTTTAAAAACAATCAAACTATTCAATATAAAATATTTGATGCAATGAAACAAAAGGGATGGTATCCTACAAAAGATGCTCCTGATAATGAAGTTCAACAATTAAAAAATGATGCTACCCAAATGTTTACTGAATTAAAATAATATAACATAGTAATGCTTTAATAATTTAAAATGCCTCTAAAATATATAATATGCTAGAGGCATTTTAAAATTATAAAATTTTATTTCCTATATTTTTCGATAGACTTTTTAACTTACACTTTTTATTAAATAAAGCATCTCTCTATTCTATTTTTTATATAAAGTCTTTTGAATTTTAATTTCATTATATAATTGAATCAATATAAAAAAATCCCCGCACGATGAAAATATGAATTATCATAAAGCGGAGACTACTTAACATAGTTATTTATCTAACCCAATCTATATTTCTATGAATTGCGTATATATGTCTGGTACATTTTTAATTTTATTTTGCTCATAGCCTATACAAGCTATAACTAAAAGTATAATTCCTAAAATAAAAAGCATTCCATGAATTTCCATAGCATACCTTCCACCAATTAACGCAAATCGCGACGAAACTGAAAGCGCCAGTAAGTTGTTTATAAAATGTGCAAATATACTTAAGTATATTGACTGCGTTGTTAAATATATAAATCCAATAACCAGGCCTAATAAGAATGCATTTATGCCTTGTGGACTATTAAAGTGCACTACCCCAAACAATAATGCCGATACTACAAGTGCTATAGTTGGATTTATCTTTTTAGCCATTCCTTTTAATAATATTCCTCTGAAAATTATTTCTTCGTATATAGGGGCCACCACAGCAGCACTAAGTATTACGATAACTGGTGAAACGGATATTTCTTCGAAGGCTCCATTTATAATATCCGGCATGGATATCTTACTAACCCACAAAGTTAAACTGTTATCAAATATCAGACGAAATGCTATAATCATGATGGCTGCAAAAACAAAACTCATTGAATTCAGGTGGTATTTAAGTTTTTGCTCATTTCTAGAATTACTAAGCCACTTGAGTAAAATAATAATAACATAATATTTAACAAGTATACCTGCAACAAAAACTACATATGGCATAGCTTTTTCAAATCTCCCAGAAAATAAATTCAAAAATTCTTGAGGTACTTGTCCCAATCCCTCCAACAAAATTGATAGACTTATTACAAGAAACCCTTTAATGATTCCCATTTTCTTAATATTTATGGATCCATTTTCTATGTTTCTTAAGAATCTCATTCTATCACACTTTCTAATTTATTATATTCTTTTATCGACTTAATACCCCCATTACTATTTACCTCAATAATTGATATTCTCTATACTCTATGCTTTCCACTCAAACTATATATCTCTATTTTAACTAGCGTAACTTTTTCCTTTGCTCTATCTATATACAACTGTCCCGCTTCCATAAATTCAGGGCTATATTTTCTAATAAACTCCATTAGTGGCTCATATTTTTCTTCCTCCAGAAGCACAATTGCATGGCCAAATGCTATTACACTTTCATACTCCGTACTAAACTGCTCTTGTAAAACTTTAGTTTTCCCAACTACTGTAAAACTCACCTTATCATTCACACTAATATTATCTAGTTTAGTTCCAACCCCTGCACAATGAAAATATATATTTTTATCTATAATCACATAACTTAGTGGTATTCCATAAGGTTGATTATCTTCTCCACAAGTAGAGAGTATACCATATTCACCCTTCTCTAAAAGGTCCATAACTTCCATATCATTCATTTTTCTCTCAATTCTTCTCATTGTTTTCATAGTAATCTCACTATCCTTTCTAATATTATATTTTTAAGTGTAACATAACCTTCATACAATAATCTATGAACTTAATGGCAATTTTAATTGTATATAATCCCTATTATAAGGCGATTCAAAGTATTTAATTCCATAAAAAAATCTATCTTTCTAAATATTGTTAAAATCAATATCTAGAAACACAGATTCCAACTCAATTATTTATTTTCCTATAAACTGTTGAGTCCAATAAATAGTTCCACTTGCATCTTTTGCCACTCCAACTCCTATTTCAGTAAAATTTCCACTCAAAATATTAGCTTTGTGTCCTGGCGAATTCATCCAAGAACTCATTACTGAAGCTGCATTTTGTTGACCCATTGCAATGTTTTCGCCAGCTGCCTTATATCCTATACCAAAATTTTTCAACATGTCGAAAGGTGATCCATAAGTTGGTGATGTATGCGAAAAATAGTTTTTGTCTACCATATCTTGTGACTTATATCTAGCTACCCTGGAAAGTTCCCAATTATCTTTTAAGGGAGCTAGTCCTATTTTTGCTCTTTCCTGATTAACTAAGATTACTACTTCTTTTTCTAATTTATTATCTTCAGATACATTTGGTATTTTTATTATTTGGCTGATGCTTATTTGGTCGGGATTTTTTATCTGAGGGTTAGCAGCTAAAACCTCTGAAACTCCAACTTGATACTTAACGCATATTTTCCACAAATAGTCCCCTGCCTTAACTGTGTAATTTAGAGTATTTGCAGCATACACTGCTGAACTTATTCCTGTTGTTACTAAAATACCTAAAGTTAATATTAATATTCTTAATGTTTTCTTCATCCTTTGTTCCTCCCCTTTTTTATATAAATATAAAAATTCCAGTTTTTATTTGCATGTTCATTTTATCATGCTAAGGAGTATTTTAGTTTTTTTATTACTGGGACGTTTGGTCTTATATGTGTTAAATTCTAAATATAAACAATTATTTTTTATCCATTAACCCATTTCACAAAAAAAAATCTATGCCTCTCATATTGTAAAAATGCAATATAAGACACACAGATCAATATTAAATTATTATTTTCCTATAAACTGTTGAGTCCAATAAATAGTTCCACTTGCATCTTTTGCTACTCCGACTCCTATTTCAGTGAAATTTGCACTTAAAATATTAGCTTTATGTCCAGGAGAGTTCATCCAACCCTTCATTACTGAAGCTGCAGTAGGTTGTCCCATTGCAATGTTTTCACCAGCTGCCGTATATGTTATACCAAACTTTTTCATCATATCAAATGGTGAACCATAAGTTGGTGATGTATGAGAAAAATAATTATTATCTCTCATATCCTCAGACTTAGTTCTCGCTACATTTGAAAGTGCCGAATTAGCCTTTAAAGGAGCTAGTCCTAGTTTTGCTCTTTCTTGATTAACTAGTGTTATTACTTCATTTTCTAATTTGTTATTCTCAGTTAAGTTTGCTGCTGGTGCTGTTGTTTTTGCTGGAGTTGCCTTCGCAGGTGTTGCCTTCGCAGGTGTTGCCTTCGCAGGTGTTGCCTTTGCAGGTGTTGCCTTTGCAGGTGTTGCCTTTGCAGGTGTTGTATTGCAAGGACTAGTTTCCTCAGGTTTAACAGCTGAACATTCTTTAGCTGTTAAACACTTTGAAGCATCAACACCATACTTAGCACATATTTCCTTTAAACTCTTTTCTGGGTTAACTGTGCAATTAATTGTGCTACAGTCCTTAGCATTCACCACTTTATAGTTTGGTGTATTACAATCTGCAGCAAATACCGTTGAACTTATTCCTGTTGATACCAAAATACCTAAAGTTAATATTAATGGTCTTAAAGTTTTCTTCATTTTATGTACCTCACCTTCATAATTTTAATATACAAAGCAAGTTTTTCACTTTGCATTCATATACTATCATCTAAATGGAAGTTTTGCATATTTTATTCATGGTTATTTTGTAATATTTTGTGGTAATTAAATGAATTTTTAGTTAATATGTCGTTTTTTTTAAATTAATTAATCTTCAGTAGAAATAAGTTGGAGTATGCTGTTCATGTAATGACCGCCTTTTGTAATCAAAATGTATAAAATCGTAATTCCATACTATGTTTTCACAAAATTTATATCTTTTACCCATAAACAAAATCAACAACTCCTACCAACAATTACTATTTTTTAAAAAGAAATACCCCTAACTTATAGATCATGTTGTTTTTCCAAATAATTTTTGAATTTCCACTTCTGTAAGGAATCGATGCTGACCTTTTTTCAATGATTCATCTAACATTAATCCTCCAATAGAAATCCTCTTTAAATATATCACATAACAGCCTACAGCCTTTAACATACGCTTCACTTGGTGCTTCCGACCCTCTGAAATAGTAATATATCCAGAGACAACTGATTGGTTATAATTGTTTGAATCTATATTGCATAAATTTTCAATAGGCATCTCATGTTTAAATTCTTTATAAATCCCACATTTTTGCACTTCTATTTTTGCAGGTTTTGTTATCATTTCATCTTTCCCCATGTAAATTCCTTTCCCTAATTGTTCCTTGTGATGCTCATCTAAAGAACCCAAAGCCCAAAAAAAATAAGTTTTTTCCACATGCTTTTGTGGGTACATTAGTTGATGTTCAAATTCACCATCATTGGTAAGGAGCAATAATCCTTCTGTATCTTTGTCTAACCTTCCAACATGAAATACCCCGTTCATGTTAACATCATCAAAAAAATCAAATACTGTTTTATTAACTGTATCCACTCTTGCAGTAATGTAACCCCTAGGTTTATTAAACATATAATATACTTTTCCAGTATAAACAACCACTTTACCAAGATACTCAACAACATCAGAACTTGCGTTAATTTCTATGGCAGGTTCTGTTATCACGTCTCCATTTACCTTAACCATACCTTCTTTGATATAAGTCCTAACCTTTTTTCTCCTTCCAATGTCTGATTCTGCTAAAAATTTATCTAATCTCATGTCTCACCACTTCTCTTCCTTTGAAAAAATATTTTATGCCCTCTTACTAAGTAAGTTTTCCAAGCCTTTCTAAACTAAAAAAAACACAACATATAAGCCACACAACTTATACATCATGTTATTCTTTACAACTATTTCAAATTAAACTTAGCAAAAGCCTCCGCCATAGCCGAATTATCAGAACTTACAGGTTCCTCTTTCTTATTTTGCTGATTTAAAAATCTACTAACATCTTTTTTATCTAAAGCACCCTTTTCTTTATCGCGGCGCTTAGTAAACGCTGAAAGTTTTTCCCTATAGCCACAACCACAAGCGAAAATCTTATTGTCTCCATCGCCTCTAATTTCCATTTTCTTGTGACAAGTAGGGCAACGTGCATTTGAAACTTGTGATACACCTTTACGATATCCACATTCTCTATCTGGACATACTAGCATTTTACCCCTTTTGCCGTTAACCTCAAGAAGATACTTACTACACTCAGGACATTTAACTCTTGTAGCATTATCATGCTTGTATATTTCCGAGGAATTTACTACGTTCTTCACAAGCTTTGAAGCATAATCTCTCATCTCTTTTACGAAATTCATAGAACTCGCTTTTCCTTTGCTTACAAGTTGAAGCTGTTTCTCCCACTTAGCAGTAAGCTCTGGAGATTTTAATTCCTCTGGAACCAAACCTATTAATTGTATTCCTTTTGAAGTTGGGAAAATATCTTTACCTCTTCTCTCCATATAAAAGATGCTAAATAATTTTTCAATTATATCTGCACGAGTGGCGGAAGTTCCAAGCCCCGAGGTGTTATCCAAAGCTTCCCTTAAACTCTCATCTTGTATATCTTTGCCTGGATGCTCCATAGCGGTGAGTAAGGTCGCTTCATTATATCTTGCTGGTGGCTTCGTCTTTTCATTTACGGACCTTACCAAAGTAAGTTTAATAGCTTCCCCTTTATTTATAGGTGGAAGAGATTGATCTTTATCTTCCCCATCATCTGAACTGCTTATTTCTCTCCAACCCTTTGATTTAACTGTTTTTCCTTTTGCAGAAAAGCTTTCACCTTTTACCTCTATTTTTACAGTAGTTTGCTCATACTCGAAAGCTGGACTTAAGACTTCTAAAAATCTTTTTACAACTAAGTCATAAATAGTCCTTTCTTCTCTGTTTAAGCTAGATAAATCTACATGCTGCTCAGTAGGAATTATAGCATGATGATCCGATACCTTACTATTATCCACAAGTCTACTTGTAGTATGAATTCTATTTTTTATTATATTTCTAGCAGCTTTTTCATATGGTCCTATAGCTATACTCTTTAATCTATCCATAAGTGTTGCCACTATATCTGTAGTAATATGTCTTGAGTCTGTTCTTGGATATGATAATATCTTATGGTTTTCATATAATCTCTGCATTAAATTAAGGGTTTGCTTTGCAGAATACCCAAATTTTCTATTTGCGTCCCTTTGAAGCTCTGTTAAATCATATGCAAGTGGTGGAAGTTCTTTTTTAGAGGCTTTATTTACTTCTACTACTGTACCCATTTGATTGTTCACTTTTACAACTACATCCTCTGCCTTTTGCTTGTCAAAGCTACGCGATTCTCCATTCTTACTTGACCAATGCACTGTAAAATTATTCACCTTACCATTTACAGTCCAGTAATCTTTTCCAATGAATTTCTTTATTTCATTTTCTCTATCAACGATAAGTGCTAAGGTTGGTGTTTGAACTCTTCCCGCTGATAATTGAGCATTATATTTACAAGTTAGGGCCCTAGTGACATTAAGACCTATAAGCCAATCTGCCTCTGCTCTTGATTGAGCTGCCCAAAATAGATTTTCATAATCTCTTCCAGGTTTTAGATTGGCAAATCCGTCTTTTATTGCTTTTTCAGTTTGTGAGGATATCCATAACCTCTTTATAGGCTTTTTAAATCCTGCTTTTTGAATGATCCAACGTGCAACCAGTTCCCCTTCACGCCCGGCATCTGTTGCTATAACTAGCTCATCCACGTCAGCTCTTTTAAGAAGTTCATGCACAACTTTATATTGCTTTGAGGTTTCTTTAATAATCACAAGTTTTAAATCCTTAGGTAGCATTGGAAGATCTTCTATTCTCCAACTTTTATATTTTTGATCATAATCCTCTGGACCCGCTAGTGTAACAAGATGTCCTAGTGCCCAAGTTACTATATACTTTTGCCCCATTAAATACCCGTTTCCGCCTTGACTACAATTTAAGACTTTTGCAAGTTCTTTTCCAACAGAGGGCTTTTCTGCTAAAACTAATATTTTTCCCATATGTAAAACTTCCTCTCAAATATATCTAGTGTATACTATTATACACTAGTTTATTTTAATATTAAATTATAAGCTACATACATATATGTTGCCTATAATTTAATATTATTTGTCTTAATAATTATTTTTTCTTATTAGAGTATGTAGTAGTTTTCTTTTCTGCCATGAAAACATAATAACCATCAATTTCGCTTATCTTCACACCACCAAAAATTGAAATCAACTTATTTTTATACCAATCTTTTCTTTTAGTAACCATAAACATTTTTCCACCAACCTCTAATCTATTAAATCCTTTTTCAATGAATTCCTTTGGAACAGAAAAATCCACATGGTATGGAGGATTAGAAAGAATTAAATTAAATTCCTTATCATCCATGTTTTTAAATCCATCACTTTGATATAGCTTAACTCCTTCAACATCATTTAATGTAATGTTTTCGCTTGCAAGTTTTACCGCTGCGACATCTATATCAGTCATAACTACATTTGTTGCTCCTACTATTTTTGCAGCTAATATTCCAACTATACCATAACCACAACCCAAATCTAATACTTTATCATCAGCCTTAAATTCAACAGTTGATAACATTGCTAAAGTACCTTTATCAACATTTTGAGGTGAAAATACCTCATTTGATGTATTAAATTTCATATCAATTTCTTTTATATTTACATCTAACATAATTATCCCTCCAAAGTTCTTCTTAAATTAAATTAAAAATTATAACAACATATTCTTGTATATATTTAAATACTACTTATTATTATAACAAAAATATCGATAAAGTGCTTTTTATTCTCATAAATGATATAATATTCAGAGTATATTTAAAAATTTTAAAATGAATTTAGAGGTAATTAAATGAATTATATAGTATTTGATTTAGAATTTAATCAAGGTTACAACTTTGGAGTGGAAAGTGAAAATATAATAAACCCTAAATGTCCTTTCGAAATAATTCAGATAGGTGCGATAAAGCTAAATGAGAATTTTGAGAAAATTTCAACTCTTGATATATTAATAAAACCTGAAATATATACTACTCTTAATCCTTTTGTAAAAAACATTACCGGACTAACAATGGATGAATTGGATAAAGGTAAATCCTTCAAAGAAATGTATAGTGAATTTATGCAGTTTATTCAACCTGCCCACTGTGTGCTATGCGTCTGGGGAGCCGCAGACATAAAAGAATTATTTCGTAATATAGAATATCACGGATTAGATGCGGCCACCGTGCCCACAGAATACATAAATATTCAATCCTATGCTTCTAAGGCGCTTAATTGCAAAAGAGGGATTAACATTGGTCTAAGTAATGCAGCCCAATTGCTAGATATACCCATTGAAAGTCAATTACATAATGCTTTTAATGATGCCTACTATACCGCAGAGGTTTTCAAAATAATTTATAGCAATGAAATTAAAATTAAGGTGTATGATCTTTATAACCACAAAGACTTAAAGAGATCTAGTAGTGAAAATCACAAAATCGATTTGTATAATTTAATGAAACAATTCGAAAAAATGTTTAAAAGACAAATGACTGAGGACGAACAATTTATAATTAAGTTAGCTTATATTATGGGTAAAACAAATCAATTTCAAATTAAAATCGGTTCTCCAACCACATCAAAAAAATAATATCAGCATAGAAGGTACCTTCTATGCTGATATTTAGAATACTTATTATTCTTCTGTTTCTTCCTCAGGTTTAACAAACTCTAACTCAGCCGTTTTATTTTCTAAATTAGCTTTTCTGTTATCTAATGTATTAAGATTTATAGGGTGAGTAACCATATCTTCAGTTGTACTCATTATAAATCTGTTCAAATAAATTTTTCCTTCAGGAGTGTTTGCTACAGCATAAGGCTCTGTTTCTTTCTTAAATAAAACCCAAGTATAGCCATTATTAACTACTCTATTTAAATCTTCTTTATCAATGAACGTCCTTGATTTTTCTTTACCATATCTGTCCCTTAATATTACAGCAACAGTTTCTTCATCTAATTCTTCATAATCATTAACTGCATTTTGATTATATACTTCTAAGTTAGATTTTCTGTTATCTAGAGAATCTCCATTAATATGTCTTACTGGTGCTTTAGGATGAACATCTAAGATAAAAGATTGAAGACTTTGCTTTCTTCTATATTTTTTTTCTTCGATGTAATAACTACTTAAGTTTTGTGCTAAGTAATTATTAAGATCTTTATTCCATTCTGCAAACCAAAGACCTTTTTCTAATACCTTTTGTAAATCCTGCGTATCTATTTTACCATCAACAGTTGTACCATCTTTTTTAACTAGTTTTAAAATAGTAACTTCTTCAAGTGTTTGGTGTTTGTTTGATTTAATTTCAACTTTAGTCGCTTCTGTTTTATTTTCCTTATTTATAATAGGACACCTCTTTCTTCAATTTAGGCATCTTTGAAAAAATAAGCAGTCAGCATGCTAGCCTATTTTTTTCATATGCCTTAATGGGATTTAAAATTATATATAACTTTAATATTTCCCTATTTTTTTTAATAACAACTCAATTTTCTCTAGAACACACATGTTTATTTTACTACATTATTTTAATTATACCACATTCCTAAGTATAATAGCTCTTATTTTTTCAATAAACTTAATATTTTTTTAAATATTATTAAAACCTATATTATAAATATTTTCTTTCCTTTTGGGTTAAACTTCTTAGTAGATACATGAAGGAGGGAATACTATGTCAAAAATTAGCTGTAGTGTAGAGAACTGCTCCCATAATAACAAAAACACATGTTATGCTAACATAATTAATGTTGGTGGTACAAGCGCAAAAAAAGATTCTGACACTTGTTGTGCTTCTTTTTTAGATTCCAGGGTTTATAGCGATTTTACAAATAATATTAACGAGAATGGTAATGAATGTGACGCAATTACCTGTATTGTTGGCACTTGCACCTATAACTCTAATAATCACTGTAATGCTAATTCCATAGATGTCAGTGGCAAAAATGTTAATCTTTACTCAGAAACTAACTGCTTAACATTTAAACCAGACTAAGCAAATTATTTTCAAGTTTATACATTCCACAATTCAGATACCTCTTTCTCTGTAAGGTAACGCCACATTCCACCCTCTAACTCATCAATTTTTATATTGATGATTCGTATTCTCTCCAGTCTTACAACTTTGTATCCAAATGCACTGCTCATTCTGCGAATTTGTTTATTCAGTCCTTGAGTAAGAATAATACTAAAAGTATCTTCGGTTAATCTACTAACATCGCAAGGTCTTGTTGTAACACTACAAATACTGACTCCTTCAGACATTCCTTTCATAAAACAGTCATCAAAAGGCTTATTCAGAGTTACTATATATTCTTTCTCATGCTCATTTTCCGATTCTAAAATTTTATTTGCAAGTTCTCCATCATTTGTCATTAGTATTAGCCCTTGTGAGGCTTTGTCCAGTCTACCAACTGGGAAAATATATTCTGGATAATTCATAAAACTAATTATATTGCTTTCCACGCTCTTTTCTGCAGTGCAGGTAATTCCTACTGGTTTATTTAATGCAATATAAATTTTATCCTTCACCGGTATGGGCTTATTATCAATAAGAATAGTATCCTCTTCTTCCACCCACTGCCCAGGTATGCACAATTTCCCATTTACTATTATTCTATTTTTCGCAATAAATCTATTGGCATCTGTTCTGGAACAAATACCATGGTTGCTAAGAAGTTTATTTATTCTCATAAAATATCTCTATCCTTTCACTTAAAAACCTACTGTAATGGATTATTTAAAATTAGTGTAATATTGTAAAAATACTTTGTCAATAGAATTCATAACCTAATAATTCATTAACAACAAAATGCTACAAGCTTCTTTAAAATAGTACGTAAAAAGGTATTATAAATTAAAATTATTACACCTTTTTTTGTAACTATTAAATAATACATATTTATTTACCCATTTTATCAATAACAGCTTCCGCAAACTCTTGAGTTCCAGTAGTACCACCTAAATCACAAGTTAAGTATTTTCCTTCTTTTAAAACAGCTTCCACAGCTTTCTCTATTTTATCTGCGGCTTCCGCTTCTCCTATATATCTTAGCATCATAACAGCAGATAAAATGCAGGCAGTAGGATTTGCTATGTTGGTGCCAGCTATATCTGGAGCAGATCCATGAGCGGGCTCAAAAACTGCACCTTCTTCTCCGATATTTGCACCTGGAACTAATCCAAGCCCTCCAATTAGACCTGCTGCCATATCTGATAAAATATCGCCATATAGATTAGGCATTACAAGTACATCATATTTTTCTGGATTCATAACAAGCTTCATGCTCATTGCATCAACTATAACATCTCCAAAGTCTATTTCACTGTGCATGGTCGCTATATTTCTTGCACATCTTAAGAATAATCCATCGGATAACTTCATAATATTTGCTTTATGGACCGCTATAACCTGTTTTCTATTCTGCTCTTTTGCTATTTTAAAAGCATATTCAACTATCCTATCACTAGCTTTCTTACTTATTATCTTTATACTCTCTGCAATATCCTCTGTAATCATATGCTCTATTCCCGCATATAGATCTTCACTGTTTTCTCTCACTATTATTAAGTCTACATTTTCATATCTTGAGGTCACCCCTTGAAATGTTTTTATAGGCCTTATATTAGCATAAAGATTTAATTCCTGTCTTAATGTAACATTAACACTTTTAAACCCCATACCAACTGGTGTTGTTACAGGTCCTTTAAGTGCAACTTTATTTTTTTTAATGCTTTCTAAAACATAGGAAGGTATAGGAGTATTGAATTCCTCTATAACCTCTGCGCCCATTCGTACTATTTCCCAATTAATGCAAACACCACTGTTTTCTATTACTTTAACGGCAGCAGAAATTACTTCTGGTCCGATTCCGTCTCCAGGTATAAGTGTAATATTATGTTCCATGCTTCTACTCGCCATCCTTTTTCTTGTTTTTCATAAGATTTATTAATCCGCCAAATATAAGCATGTCTTGTTCTCTCATGGTTACTTCAGGTAGGGTATTATACTCAGATCCTTTTGTTATATTTTTTACAATAACTATGCCTTTTCTAATCTGATTTGCAACATCTTCTATGATTAATTCATCCATGAATGATATATCTTCATAATCATTCACATCAATAAATACCAATGGAATTATAGCATTATTAATTAAATTAGCTTTATGGATTCTTGCAAAAGATTTCGCTATAACCGCCTTAACACCTAAGTAAAGAGGTGCCAGCGCAGCATGTTCCCTACTTGATCCTTGCCCATAATTTGCTCCTGCAACTATAATACCGCCACCCTGCTCCTTAGCCTTAGATGGAAAATTCTCATCACAGGGAGTTAAACAAAATTCTGATAAATAAGGAATATTGGATCTAAATGGAAGTAGTTTAGCATTAGATGGCATTATGTCATCTGTTGTAATGTTATCTCCTAACTTAGTTAAAACTTTTCCCTGCACATTTTCTTTTAATTCTTCTGCTTTAGGGAATGGCTTTATATTCGGTCCTCTTTTTACTTCTATATCTTTACCATCCTCTGCTGGATTTATTATTAAATTATCATTAACCGTAAATTTTTCAGGCATATCCACTTTAATAGCTTCTCCCAGTTCTCTTGGGTCCGTTATATATCCTGTAAGTGCAGATGCCACCGCCACTTCTGGACTCACAATATAAACATTAGCAGACACCGTTCCAGATCTACCTTTAAAGTTTCTATTAAAAGTTCTTAAAGATACCGCATCCGTTGAAGGTGCTTGACCCATTCCTATGCATGGGCCACAGGCACTTTCTAAGATTCTTGCACCAGCATCAATCATATCAGAAAGTCCACCCTCTTTAGAAAGCATACTCAAAACCTGTTTGGAACCTGGCGCTATAGAAAGTGATATCTCTTCTGGTATAGTTTTACCCTTAAGTATTTTTGAAACTTTCATCATATCTACATAAGAAGAATTAGTGCAGCTTCCTATTAATACTTGGTCTACTTTCATGTCTTTTAGTGAAGATACAAGAACTACCTTATCAGGACTATGAGGGCAAGCCACAAGAGGCTGAATTTTGCACAAATCTATTCGAATTATCTCATCATATACTGCTCCCTTATCTGCTTTAAGCTCTACGTAATCACTTTGTCTACCCTGAGCCTTTAGAAACTCGTAGGTTATCTCATCACTGGGGAATATTGAAGTAGTGGCTCCAAGCTCTGCACCCATATTTGTAATAGTTGCTCTTTCTGGTACACTTAAGGTTTTCAGGCCGTCTCCACCATATTCAAATATTTTATTAACCCCACCTTTTACTGTTAATCTTCTTAATAATTCTAATATAATGTCTTTAGCTGAAACCCAAGGGCTAAGTTTCCCTACTAGATCTACCTTTACAATTTTAGGCATTGTAATATAATATTCTCCACCGCCCATAGCAACGGCTACATCTAGTCCTCCCGCCCCTACAGCAATCATCCCTATTCCACCACCTGTAGGAGTATGGCTATCGGAACCAAGTAGTGTTTCTCCTGGAACTCCAAATCTTTCTAAATGAACTTGATGGCAAATACCATTACCTGGTTTAGAAAAATATATACCGTGCTTTTTCGCAACTGTCTGTATATATAAATGATCATCTGCATTTTCAGGACCCGTTTGCAGAATATTATGGTCTATATATGCCACAGATCTTTTGGTTTTAACCTTATCAATTCCCATAGCTTCAAATTGAATATAAGCCATTGTACCTGTAGAATCTTGAGTTAGTGTTTGATCTATTTTAATTGCGATTTCACTACCCGTAATCATTTCGCCCTTTACTAAATGAGCCTTAATTATCTTTTGCGTAGCATTATACACCATTATATCCCTCCGTCTTTTTTTATTATATAACTTTATTAACAGGCTTTAGTGTCTTGCGCTTTTAAACTTAATTCTGGAATAACTTGTTTCGCAATTAATTCCAGCTCATCACTTTTCATAACAGTGTTTCTTCCTCCCATATATTGTTCATCTACCCATTCTTTTATAATCTGAATTCTCGCGTCTTTTTTATCTATTTTGTCTGTTTCCTTTAATCTAAAATAAGTATTAATCCAAGCTGTTATACCTGCGTGTCCTGAATGTTCGTTAACTGCCACAACAATAGGCCTGCCTAATATTTTTTCAGTATCAAAAATATTATATATTTCTTCATCTTTTAATATCCCATCCGCATGTATACCTGCCCTTGTAACATTAAACTCACTACCCACAAAGGGTGTCCTAGGTGGAATACTATATTTAAACTCCCCTTCAAAGTATCTTACAATTTCACTTATAAGTTTTAGATCCATTTCTTTTACATTTCCTTTTAATTGACCATACTCTATAATCATAGCTTCTAAGGGGCAATTCCCTGTTCTCTCACCAATACCAAAAAGAGATGTATTTATAGCTGAACATCCATGAAGCCATGCTGTCGTGGCATTGGGTACTACATTATAAAAATCATTATGTCCATGCCACTCAAGATATTCAGAAGGAACCCCACCATAAACCCTTAATCCATTTATAATATGTTGTACACTTCTTGGTAGCTCTGTTCCTGAGTAAGGTAACCCCAGGCCTAATGTATCACAAGCCCTAATTTTCACTTCAATGCCAGATTTCTTAGAAAGTTCCATAAGCTTTTGTACCAAGGGTATAACAAATCCAAAGAAATCAGCTCTAGTTATATCTTCAAGATGACATCTTGGAGCTATACCATTTTCTAAAGATTCTTCAACCAAGGAAATATATAAATCCATTGCCTGCTGTCTCGTTTTGTTTAACTTCTTAAATATGTGGTAATCCGAACATGACATAAGCATTCCAGTTTCCTTAAGGCACATGTCCACCACTAACTTAAAGTCTTCCTTATTAGCTCTTATCCATGAAGTTACCTCTGGGAATCTATAACCTCGCTCTAAACATTTCCTAGCAGCATTTCTATCCTTTTCTGTATACAAAAAAAATTCCGTTTGTCTAATTATTCCAGAATTATTGTCTAGTTTGTGTAGATAGTCAAATATTCTAATGATTTGCTCCTCAGTGTAGGTATCCATAGCTTGCTGTCCATCCCTAAATGTAGTGTCTGTAATCCAAATATCTTCAGGTATACACATTGGAATTTGTTCACTTCCAAAAACCATCTTTGGAATTTCTGAGTATGGGAATATATCTTTGAACAACTTGGGATGCTGCTCTTGGTTTACCTTTAAATTTAGTATTCCTGTCTTATTGACATCTTTATGATTTGTTATATGCACCTTTTTCATTTATTTACCTCCACATTTAGCTTATTTTTATCTTTAGTGAATTTTTACAATTATAAGTTTTATGAATTTATATAATATTATAGTTTCAATTTATTGTTTATTATATAGCCTCTAAGTACTTTTGTAAAGTTATTATGCAACTTTTTATTACTAGTGATTCATTTTTTAAAGTATAACAGTCATAAGAATTGAGTCATTAATTAATTTATCCATCAAAACAATATATTCCATTACATTTAAGTAAGTAGCCATAAAAATATTTGTAAAACGAACAAAGTCCATCACTATAAAGAAAATTATCTTTATAGTGATGGACTTTGTTTTTAAATTAATATTATATTTTTAATATTATATCTTTAATATTATATCTCTATGAATTCTTTATATATATCTAACACATCTTCTGGTTTATTATATTTATTCCTTCTATAAGCAAGAATTAAAATTATGATTCCCGTGATAAAAGCTACAGCATGAATTAATATGGCATATTTCCCATTTAGAGACTGGAAAGCCCCTGAAATGGATATTCCCAAAGAGTTATTTATAAAGTGTGCAAATATACACAAATAAATAGAACCTCTATTCAAATATATAGATCCAATAAGCAGTCCAAGAAAAAATGTGTTTATTCCTTGTGGAATATTCATATGAACCAAAGCAAAAAATAGGGCTGATATTATAAGTGCTAATTTAGGATTCATTTTGCTAGCCATACCTTTTAGCAAAATCCCTCTAAAAATAACCTCCTCATATATAGGTGCTATAATTGCAACGGTAAGCATCAAAATAATAGGTGAAATAGCTATTTCGTCAAATGCTTGATTTATAAAATCAGGCATAGGTATTTTATTAACCCAGTAAATTAAGCTATTATCATAAGCTAATCTAAAGCCAATAATTATTAAAGCCGCATAAATAAAGTCCTTTTTACTTATGCTTTTTTTACGTGTTTGCTCATAGGACCTTTTACTATACAAATTTAATAAAATAATAATAACAAAATATTTAACTATTACACCCAGCACAAAGCTTATATACGGTCCTAAATGAGTAAATTGCTCAGAAAATAAATTAATAATCACTATAGGTATTTGTCCTAAGGATTCCAATAAAACAGATAAAAGCATTACAAGAAATGCTTTTATTATGCTCATTTTATTTATACTTATAGCTTCTTTTTCTATATTTTTTAAAAATTTCATTCTATCACACTCTCTAACTTGTTTTATTCTTAACATACTTAAATATACTATCTTAAGTATACTATATATTTGTTAAAATGTCGTTAAATTACACGAATGGACTTTCCAAGCCATATGTAAGTATTATAATTAAAAATAGAGGAACATACTAAGTTTACACCTAGCATGCTCCTTCTGTTATTAATCCTGTTACTATTTTTGTTTTTAAAGATATACTTTTCATTTTAATCTCTCCTCATTTATGGATTTAATATTTCTATCTTTAAGCTTACCCAGTTATCATGTCAACACCGTGTCAACTTTATGTTCATCTTATGTATTTTGTGTAAATTTTAATAAAATAATTAATCCATTGGTATTAAGAGTATACTTGATTATATTATATTCATTTAAATTTAAAAAGGTGGTTTGCTAATTGCTAAAACTTATAAATCTTTCAACCTATAAATGTGATATGGACAGGTTTCATTGCAATAGTTCGGAAATAATAAATTTATTAAAGAAACATAATATGGATGGTGTAGAACTTTTAAATTCTTTAGAGTGGAATAAAAACATTATTCCCAGTAGTATAGTTAGAGGTGTGCATCTAAAATACTATCCTACATGGCTTGATTTTTGGAACAATAACGAAAGTGAATTATTAAGACAGTTTGGAAGCATGAAAGAAGTAAAGAATTATTACGGTGGAACAACTAGAGAATGTATAATAGATTATTACAGAAGTGAAATACTGCAGGCTGATAAAATTGGAGCTGAATATGTGGTTTTTCATGTGGCTCATGTGCAAGTAGAGCATGCATATACCTATGATTTTACGTATAGTGATGAGGAAATTATAGATGCAACAGCAGAATTAATAAATGAAATCTTCAAAGGTTTGAATACAAAAATAAAACTATTATTTGAAAATCTATGGTTGCCTGGTTTAACCATGCTTAATAAAGATATGCTATTAAGATTATTAGAACAGGTTGATTACTTTAATAAAGGATTTATGCTAGATACCGCTCATTTAATGAATACTAATTTTACCCTTACCAATGAGAAAGATGGAATACAATACATTTTAGATACAGTAAGTAATCTTGGTGAATTAAAAAAATTCATAAAGGGTATCCATCTTAACTGTTCCTTATCAGGTAAATATGTAAAAGAGCAAATAAAAGAAAATCATAAATGTAAAATACCTTTTAATGAAATGAAAAAAAATGTACTTTTTCATATAATGAAAATAGACATGCATAAGCCTTTTAGTGATATAGATGCGAAAAAACTTATTGATTTCATCAATCCACAATATGTTATATATGAGTTTATAACAAAATCTTTTGAAGAACTAGAGGAGTATATCGCAATTCAGAATAAAGCATTACAACTATTGCCCTAATAGTTACAATCATAAGAAATAATTCCACCACATTATATGATGGAATTATTTCTTATCATTAAATTATATATATTTTCCCGTTTCATCATATTCCTTAAGTTCATTAAGCAGATGTTTAATCTCTTGGTCCTTATTTTTATCCATTACTAATATAACGTCCCCTGCATCTACAATTATAAGATCCTTTATGCCAAACCCAATTATCAGTCTATCTTTACCAAATACTGAGCAGTTTTGACTCTCTTCCATAAATGTATTACCAAGCACATTGTTACCTCGTAAATTGCTTAAGAACCTTGAGAGTGCTGCAAAGGTTCCTATATCATCCCATACAAACTCACATTTTATAACAAAAGCCTTTCTGGTTTTTTGCATTATTCCAAAATCCACTGATATTCCATCTATTTCATTGTACTGTTCTTTTATTACTTCACCCTCTTCATCAGTATCTATAGCTTGGTATATCGTCATTAATCGTTTATACATCTTAGGTAAGTATTTCTCCATCTCTCGCAAGAACACATCTGCTCTCCATACAAACATACCACTATTCCAAAGGAAATTTCCTTTTAACAGCAAATCCTTTGCTACTTCTGCATTAGGTTTCTCTAAAAAACGTTCTACTTTGAACGTCGGTATATCACCATTTGATCTATCTCCCATTTCTATATAGCCATATCCAGTTTCTGGTCTTGTGGGCAAAACACCTATGGTGATTAGCCCTCTTTTTTTATTTGCAATTTCAACTGCCTGCATGACAGTTTCCTTAAACTCCTTTTCGTTCTCTATATAATGATCAGAAGGTAAAACTATCATAGTTGCTTCTTTATCCTGTTTTAATAGTTTGGCAGCAGATAGACCTATACAAGTAGCAGTCTCTTTATTACTAGGCTCTACAAATATATTGGATTTACGTATTTCTGGAAGTTCATCACAAATTTTCTCAAAATAATCTTCATTTGTAACTACATAAATATTCTCATTACTAACTAAACATTTTATTCTATCCACAGTGCTTCTTAAAAAGCTCTTATTATTGATAATATTCAAAAACTGCTTAGGGTTTTGTGCACGAGATAGAGGGTAAAGTCTTGTTCCTTTTCCACCTGCTAAGATTAGTACATATAGCAAAAAATACCACCCCAACTTATTACTCAATTCATTTTATGAACCATAAGGCAATCTTGTGAGAACAATTTAGAATATTGTCTGTATATCAATGTTTTTTGTTAAAATAATAGTCATATATATTATAAATATAATTCCCTTATTGTATTTTTCTTCAACTAATTCGCAATCTGGACTAGGTTATATGAGAATTTTCATATAATTGTGAACAATATGAACAATATGGCAAATGGCCAGGTACAGTATTTACTTTTCAATACTTTATTGTTATAATTTTCTTGTAAATATTTTACGAATAATAACAATTTATTCCTAGTTTGATAATTAACAAACAAAGTTGTCAATTTATCATCGCAGGAAAATTTGTTTTTATTTCATTTAAATATTTTATACATAATAAAAATAGGGGGGATTTAATTGAATAAAAGGTTAAAAGCATTAAGCTGTGCATTAGTAGCAATATTTGCACTTACAATTGCAGTTGATAGTCCGAAGCTAGGGCCCTTTGGTGTAGATGCTGTTTCAGCAGCTACTGGTGCAGCTCCAGTTAAACCAACTACACCAAGTAAACCAAGTTACTCAGGTAACTCAGGTAACTCAGGCAACTCAAGTAACTCAAGTACGCACTATACATCATCTACAAATAATATGTCCACAAATTTTACCCGTTTACTTAAATTAGGTTCTACTGGAGGAGATGTTAAACTTCTTCAAAGTAGACTTAGTAGTTATGGGTACAGGCTTAACAGTGATGGTATTTTCGGAAACCAAACTTTGGTTGCAGTAAAAGACTTTCAAAGTAAACATGCTCTTGTAGCTGATGGACTAGCTGGTACAGCTACTTTAGCGAGGTTAACCCCAAAAGTAATAGTCAAAACCGTTGTAACCAGTATGCTTAGATTAGGTTCTACAGATAGTGATGTTAAACTTCTTCAAAGTAGACTTAGTAGTTATGGATACAAACTTAATAGTGATGGCATCTTTGGAAACCAAACTTTAGTTGCAGTGAAGGACTTTCAAAGTAAGCATGCTCTTATCGCCGATGGAATAGTTGGACCAGCTACTATTGCAAAATTATTTGCAATAGTAGTTACACCAGCGAAACCTGTTACTCCAACTAAACCTGTTACTCCAACTAAACCTGTTACTCCAACTAAACCAGTTACACCACCAGTTGTCATAGTTCCACCAGTTGTAGATGTTGTAACAGCTGCTTCGCTAGTAGATAATGCTGCTGTTTTCGAAAAATCAATTGGCAAAGATGGTAAATGGATTATTGCTACTACAAAAGATTTAACTTCTACTAAAGACCTCGTTTTAGAAGGCGAATTTAAAAATGGTAAAAAAGATACTATAACAGGCGCTGAACTTATTCAACGTAAAATAGCTCTATATACTCAAGATGATAAACGTGTTGTAACTGCTAGATTTACTTTAACCGCACCAAAATTAACAATCAAGAGTCCTATGGGTAGTATAGAACATGGAACTTTTAAGGGCGATCTTTATGTTTCAGCAACAAACTTTAAGCTAGTAGATGCTAAAGTTGAAGGAAATGTATACTTCACTACTCAAATAGCTAAAGATACATTCACAAAAGATGCTACAAGCTCTATAACAGGAAAACAAGAATTACTAGTAGTAGATGCAGTAACAACTGCATCAATAGTAGATAATGCAACTGCTTTTGAAAAAGCTATAAGCACAAAGGGTAAATGGATTGCTGCTATTACTAAAGATGTAACTACTACTAAAGATCTTGTTTTAGACGGCAACTTTTTAAATGAAAAAGTTCCAGCTGTTTCTCAACGTAAAATAGCTCTTTATTCCCAAGACGATAAACATGTTACAACTGCTAGGTTCACTCTAACGGCTCCAAAACTAACTATCAAGAGCCCAGATGCTAGTATTCAAAAGGGAACTTTCAAGGGCGACCTTTATGTTTCAGCAACAAACTTTAAGCTAGTAGATGCTAAAGTCGAAGGAAGTGTATATTTCACTACTCAAGTAGCTAAAGATACATTCACAAAAGATGCTACAAGTTCTATAACAGGAAAACAAGAATTAATGCAAATAGATGCCGTTACATCTGCTTCATTAGTTAATGATGTAGCTGCTTTTGAAAATGCAATTAGCACAAAAGGTAATTGGATTGCTTCTATTTCAAAAGATTTAACTACTACTAAAGAACTTGTTTTAGATGGCAATAAAATGAATACAAAAGTTCCACCTGTTTCACAACGTAAAATAGCTCTTTATGCACAAGATGATAAACATGTTACAACTCATAAATTTACTTTAACAGCTCCAAAATTGACAATTAAGAGTGTAGATGCTAGTATTCAAAAAGGAATTTTTGTAGGCGACATTTATGTTTCAGCATTAAACTTTGGGTTGGTAGACACCAAAGTTGTAGGAAATGTATGTTTCACTACTCAAGCAGCTAAAGATACATTCAAAATGGATGCTACAAGTTCTATAACAGGAGAACAAAAATTAATGCTAACGACTAATTAGCTACTACCCTTTTTACAACCCTCTATGTCTAAAAAACACATAGGGGGTATTTTTACGCTAAAAATATAAAGTGTGTAAAACGAAAACTATTTTTCATTTTACACACTTTATAATTAATAATATTTATTTTTCTCCCAATACAATACTCTCTTCGTCAAAAGGAGTAATAAATTCAAAACTGTCCCCTGAACACTTACCCCCCGTTTTTTTTAGTAATTCGAAGGCATCATATTCTTCAAGCCCATATTCCTTTAAAACAGAACTTACATCCCTTTTTCCATGCCAAGGTAAGCGCTCTGAAAATGAACTAAATAATTCTTCTCTGAAATACTCCACATCTATTCTGGGAAAATTTGGCAATGGAGAGAATCCGTATTCTTCAGCCTTTTCCACACCTGGAGCATCATATTTAAAATAATATTTTTTATCCCTTCTAGTTAATTCCCCTACTTTGAAGGGTTCTTCTTCGCTATTTTTCCATGTCATCCAAATTATATCTCTCACTTCGCCAGTCATCCCTCTCGCCCTCTTATTAAAAAGATTTATACTATCAGCATATTGTTATTATGATAACTATATACTGAATATGAAACCAAAAAAACTGCACAAAGTCAAGTTTATTTGTCTTACTTTGTCTTATTTCCTCGTATTTTATCATAATATGCAATAAAAAAATACGCCAACATTAAAAATTGGCGCATTTAGGTTACACTTGTCCTTTAAAATTGCTAAGTCTTTGCGTCAATCTCTCCATGACTACATCAGGATTTCTATAGAATTCACTAGCACGGATTTTATAAAACTCCCATCCCATCCTTTCTAGACACATCTGCATTTCATAGTGCTGTTTCCAATTATAATCTTCATCCGTAGGCATGCCAATACAGTTTACTGCTATTTTTTTATAATTATCTTCCTGAAATTCCAAAGATAAGTTTGTTTCTACAACGAAATCTATAATATATTTTCCTACCTTAACTTTTGGAGTAATTTTATATCCAAGATTCTTTATGCTTTTAGCTACCCGCTCATCAAAATCATTTAATATTAAATATTCGCAGGATTCAATTTCTCCTTTAGGTTCATTCTGCTGAAGGCAATATTTTAATAGAGAATACCTGACACATTTATTATTAAGACTTTCTATGTCTACTGAGTAAAATAACCACATTTGATTTCTTGCACGACTGGCAGCTACATTAAACCTTCTTATATCAGATCCCTTAGTTAGCGCTGTAAATTTAGCATTATTTGCAATAACCATAGATAAGAACATTATATCTCTCTCATCCCCTTGGAAAGAATAAGCATCTCCACATATAAGTCTTCTTTGTAACATTTCCTCCATGCCAAGCCTTTCTATTAACATACCTTGTATTAATTCAGCTTGAGCATCCCCTAGAAGTGATATAACTCCCATAGTCATGTTTTTGTACTTCTCGCTACTACAGCACTGTAATATGGCCTCTACGATGCTCTCTGCCTCCAGTGTATTTAATGCCTTCGTTTCATCCTTGCATCCGCCTACAACTTTAGAGGTTATTATAGGGGCACCGACTTTTTCCTTAGCGTCAATTCTTCTTAATGGTATTATTTCATTCGAATAACATAATTCATTACTAAATCCAATTATCTCTGGTACACATCTAAAGTGCTCCTTTAATAATAATCTACTTGGAAATACTCTTAGCGCCGTATTATACAAACTAGTTTTTAAATCAAACCATTCCGCATGTGGAACACCTTCTAAATATGTCTCTATCAAAGTTTCTACAACTGCATTTTCCTTTCCAATTGCTTCAGGACTTATTTGCTTTTCGTCTCCTACAATTATCGCCTTCTTTGCCCTCATTAGAACAGTTATAGCTGATATGTCACTTTGACTACTCTCATCCACAATTACAACATCAAATAAATTATCTGTAAGCTTCAAATTTTCCATAACTCTGTTTATTGGCATTATCCAAACGGGAATTACATCCTTACAATTTTCCATTTCCTTTTGTGCAATTTTTCTATACTTTACTGCCTGTGTGCCTGTACCTTTTCCTATCCTTTTTATGGCTTCCATCCAAGTAAATAAGCTTCTTTTTTGAACTTCCGTAGTTCGTTCTATTTGATTAAACCAACTTCTTTTAGAAACGAGCTCGCCTATAATATGTTTTTCTTTGATTTTTTCTTGTGCTATATTTTTTTCTATTGCCTCTACATCATCTTCTTCTAATTTACATAAAAAATCGTTCCATTTCTTCCACTTCCATGCCTTTTTCCAATCTGCGCAATGCAAATTTTCCATGATTTTCTCTTTATCATTTTTGATGTTTTTAAGTAATAGCGGACAACATTCTTCTAGTTTACTACTTAACTCTTCTAATTCTAAAATTTGAGGAGCTATTTTCATTAATAAGTCTATCTCCATATAAACAGCTCGCACCCCATCAATACTTCTCATATTTATAGCATTGTGCAGCTTTTCTAAGCAATCTATCCTAGGAAATTTTTTCTTTATTTCTTCCATTTCTCGGCACAATTTATTATATCTATTTATGTGCTTTAAGCTCTCAAATCCACTTTTAAGATGAATATATGTTTCTTTTCCGTACCAGGTTAGACTTTTAACCAAATTCTTATCTGGTATAAAATTAATTATGTTATTTGTAAAGTCTTTGTCCCAATCAATAATAGTCTGGATACTGGCAATATCCTTAGATAGAGGAATTAAATAGTTTACATCTGCATCATCTATAAGATTTCCATTATACTCTTTTATGGAATTGTTCCAAAGATTTTTAAGTTCTCTTTCTAGTAGCTGTAGCTTTATATATAAATCAACCACAATTATCTGGTCACTGTTATTTATATACTGATAATCCACTTTGCATCCCTCAGTTATATATTTAAGATTTCCATGGAGAATTTTGAATAGGCGCCCTAGTTTTCCTTTTTCTCTTATTGTTTTTGCTACAACATCAAAATCAACTTTAAATTTTGTTATATCAATTCCCTTTGGTATCTCTAAATTGTGATTGTTTAATTCTTGCCTTATTTTATTTATGTCTTTTATATATTCACTACATTTTTCTACTAATTGTTGCCACATACCATTTGAAATATTATTAGAATAATAATATTTCATAACATCATTTATCCAACTATTCTCAAACCCTTCAAGTTTCTCTATGGCACTATCTACAAGGTTTAGTAATCTTCTATTACCATAGTCTATAGAACTGGTGTTATTCCAATCTCTTACATCCTCCTGATAAATATGCTGCAGCCCCTCTAATTTAAATAACTCTCCAATTTTATCACATAAATCAATTTCTTTAGGCATACCTGTTATGTACTTATCTATATCATTTAGTTCATGAATTTGCTCTTTTTTAATTGTACTTAACAAGATAACTAATTTTTTGAATTCTTCAGTGCTAAGTGGCTCTCGTTTATCTAACTCAAGCTTGTCTACTATCCAAGAATGCTCTGCTTCATTATCTTTAATCCATTTAGCCATATGCATTAAGGTGTATTCTTGTCCTTCATATTCTATTTTCTCATTCTCTCTGTCTTCAATGCATTTTAACTCTGCATATAATTGCTTTTGTGTTTCCCCACACTTACTTTGTTTATATTTTAAAAGTTTTATTTCTTTACGTAATTCTTTAGTGTCCAATGATAAATTTTCTGTTATTTTTCTAACAGACTCGTCCAATTCTTCTAATGATTTTGTATCATTCCCTAATATACTAATACATAATGCCCTAACATCTTCCGGTATTTTATTAGACAAAACTCTTAGCGCTCTATCTGTTTGGCTTGTAACTAGCACCCTTTTTCCATGAGCCAAAAGATGACATATTAAATTTGCTATAGAATGGCTTTTGCCAGTGCCTGGTGGTCCTTGTACAACTATGCCATAATTTTCAGCTAGTTTTTTAGTTATTTCCATCTGCTCCTGATTAGCTGGAAGTGGAAATAATACATCTTCCCCTACTTCCTTCCACTCATTAAAAGTCTCTATATCTTGCAGCACTTCTTCCTCTGAAACCAGTGCTTCTATAGTTTTAGGAATAGGAAATCCCGCTCTTATTTGTGAAAGCACATCGTTTAATTCCATATTCCAAAGTCTTGTATCAACCTTGCGAAGTATTATGCAAGGTGCATTGTAAAATTGTATATTGTTTTGTATCAATATATCACTATCGCAACTTAACTCATCAGTATAAAAGTCCTCTTTATAAGCTTTTAAAAGAATAGCTATCTCTTCAAAAATTTTCGAAGCCCTTTCTATGTTCCTCACGTCCAACGCCATGTCCTTTGCACTATTTCGAATACTTATTAAACTATCTAAGTTTACCTCTAAGCATTCATTTAAAAACTCAAGTTCTACGTTAGTTTGGTTGTTATATGGCTTTAAAGTGAATGTTTTTTTAGCTATGTCAAATTTTATTTCCATCTTAGTTGTAAAAATAGGATGGACTATTTCTTTTTCATCCTTTTGCCAAGTTAAAAGTCCATTTGACCAAATAATTTCTAAATCCTCACTATTTTTTTCTAATTGTAAATATGTTTTTTGAAACTTACTATATAACTCTTCTGCTCTTTCATCTATAGTTAACCAATAATCCTTATTTTCATCGATATTAAAAATACATCCTGTTATATTTTGAATTTCCTTTTGCCAATATACACTTTCATATTCATTAATATTTCTTATAGTTTTTTGGTTCATATTTTTAATACTTAATAAATACGAAAAAATTTTCTCCACCTTATTATTAATATTCAAAACTCCGCTACCTCCAACCTCTTAATTCAAATTTATAATATTACCTCGTTATGTATAAAGCACATGAAAATAAATAACAAGTCTAAATGCTTGTATATTTACTCAAATGTGCCTAAGTTTAAATAATGTAAAAAGTCTTATTAAAACTCAATCCGTTTTAACAAGACTTATACTTATTTACAGGAATCTCTCTCCACTATCTTATAAGGTAATACAAAATGTTTTTCATCAACAACTAAATTATTTATGGATTTTATAAGCATTCTCATACTTACAGATCCCATGTCATACATTGGTTGGGCTACTGTAGTAAGTTTAGGATAAAATACTGAAGCTGAATAAATATCATCAAAACCCATAACATCTATGTCACCAGGAACTTTAATATCTCTATCTCTTAATGCATTTATTACACCCATAGCAATTTCATCACTAGCGCAAAATACAGCATCTACTTTATTGCCTTTATCCAATATAGTGTTAATTCCTCTATATCCATCTCTAGCCTTAACTCCACCAAAATATGTTAAGTCTTTAACAAGCTCTATCCCCATTTCCTCAAGGCCCTTTTTATACCCTGTGTATCTTCTAGTTAGTGCATTAACTTTATCTATTGTAGTACCTACATATGCAATATTTTTATTACCCTTGTGCATCAAATATTTCACTGCATCCGAACCTGCCATTACATTATCAATAGTAACACTAGGGAATAAATCATCAGCATCTGTAGTTTCTACAAGCACAATTGGCATTTCAAGTTCTTTTATTAAACTTATAACATTAGCCTCTATGGAATTACTCATATATATAACTCCATCTATCATTTTTTCTTTAAGTATTCTTAATGATTCCATTTCTTTATCTACGTCCAAATCCGCATTACAAAGCATAATATTATAATTGTAAATATTAGCTACATCCTCACATCCTCTAACAATTTCAGGATAGAATTGATTTGATATATCCGGAATAATTATTCCTATTGTACTAGATTTTTGTGTCTTTAAGCTTCTAGCAACTATATTGGGTCTATACGATAATTTTTTTATAGCATCTTTTACCTTTTTCTTAGTGTCTTCATTTACCACATCTATATCATTCAAAACTCTTGATACTGTAGCAATGGAAACTCCCGCTTCTCTTGCAACATCTTTTATTGAAGCAGCCATATTTCTCAACTCCTATTTTTTCTCTGATTATTTTTCTTATCCTATACAAAGCCCTTATCATACCATTATACTTATAAAAACTGGTTATTTCAAGCTATAATATATTTTTTAACCTAATAGTATAATTATAGTATTTCCCATTGAAGTTAATTTTACAATAGTGTCCATGCTTTATTTTTAAAAAAGAAAGTATGCGACTAGTATCACATACTTCCCAAATATTCTTGATTATACTTTCTCTACAGCTAAATCTAAATCTTCACCATTTATCTTAACTGCGTTGTATTCTCTTTTATCATTGTACACAACTTCTACAGAAAGTGTATCTCGTTTGATTTGATCCTCAAATTTTACAATTACATTTTGAAGCATTTCGTTTCCGGAAACGTAAAGTCTAATCTTATCAGAGACTTCAAACCCACTTTCTTTTCTCATGTTTTGAATCTTACTTAAGATCTCGCGTACGTTCCCTTCCTCTTTAAGTTCTTCTGTGATATCAGTATCTAAAACTACTCCCATTTCGCCTTCTCCAGCAAATGCATGACCAACAAGCCCTTGCATGGTAACAAGCAAGTTTTCACTATTTAATTCTATTTCTGTTCCATTTACATTTATTGTAACTGCATTGCCCTTATTTATAGTTTGAGCAAGCTCCATTTGGTTCATAGCCCCTATAGCTTTTTTGATACCAGGTATCAATTTACCATATGGTTTACCTAGTACAGGTAAATTTGGTTTTATTTCAAATTTAACATATTTAGAAAGATCAGCTCCTAGTTCTACTTCCTTAATGTTAAGTTCTTCTTTTACTATGTCTCCATAATATTCAGGAAGAGATCTAAGACTAACTCTCATTTTTGATAGTGGCTGCCTATTCTTTATATTAGCAGCATTTCTAGCACTTCTTCCTAGTTTAACAGTCTTATATGCCTTATCCATTTCTTCTTCTAAAAGAGCATCCACAAGATCCGCTCTATATTCAGGCCAAGAACATAAGTGAATACTTTCTGGTGCATTTTTGTCAAAAGGTACCACTAGGTTTTGATATAACTCTTCTGTTACAAAGGGTATAAATGGAGCCGCTATTTTAGCAAAAGTTGTGATAACTCTATATAATGTCATATAGGCACCTATCTTATCATCTGTAAGGGATTCTACCCAGTATCTAGATCTATTACGTCTTACATACCAATTAGAAAGTTCATCAACAAAAGCTTCAAGGTCAAGCGCTCCTTGAGTTATTCTATAGTTTGTTAAATGCTCATCTGTATTTTTAACTAATGAATTTAATTTGGACATCATCCATTTGTCCATAATATTCGGCGACACAAAGTTCTCATATTTAGTTGGATCAAAATTATCTATATCAGCATACAAAATGTAGAATGAATACACATTCCAAAGTGTACCTATGAACTTTCTTTGTGCCTCAACAACTGCATCTTCATAAAATCTAGATGGTAGCCATGGAGCACTAGCAGTATAAAAATACCATCTTAGAGCATCCGCTCCTTGATTATCTAGCACTGTAAATGGACTTAACACATTTCCTGTGTGCTTAGACATTTTAAGTCCGTTTTTATCTAAGACGTGTCCAAGGACTATACAGTTTTCGAATGGGTTTGTATCAAACACAGTAGTAGATATTGCAAGTAATGTATAGAACCAACCTCTTGTTTGATCTACTGCCTCTGAAATAAATTGAGCTGGGAAGTTTGCTTCAAACATTTCCTTGTTTTCAAATGGATAGTGATGTTGTGCAAATGGCATTGACCCTGAGTCAAACCAGGCATCTATAACTTCTTCTACCCTAGTCATTGATTTATTACATTTTGGACATTTTAAATGTACCTTATCTATAAATGGCTTATGAAGCTCTATTCCTTCTGGTACATCAATTCCCTTTTCATTAAGTTCTGATATACTTCCTATCATTTCACGATGACCACAGCTGCATTCCCAGATTGGAAGTGGAGTTCCCCAATATCTTGTTCTACTTATACTCCAATCTATAACTCCTTCAAGGAATTTTCCCATTCTTCCTGTTCTTACATTATCTGGCATCCAATTAACTTTATTATTATTTTCTATAAGTTTATCTCTAACTGAAGACATTTTTACAAACCAACTATCTCTTGGGTAATATAAAAGTGGTGTATCACATCTCCAACAGTGTGGGTAAGAATGTGTGAATTTTTCTGATTTATATAAGATATTATTTTCTTTTAGATATTCTATTATCTTAGCATCAGCATCTTTAACAAAAATGCCCTTCCATGGAGTAACACACTCTATAAACTTACCTTCTACATCAACTAAATTAATGAGTGGTAAATTGTTTTGTTTTCCAAGCATGTTATCGTCCTCACCATAAGCAGGGGCAATGTGAACTATACCTGTACCATCTGACAGAGTTACAAAGTCTCCATGAACTATATAGAAGGCTTTCTCTTTGGGTGTTTCGAATTTAAACATTTGCTCGTATTCAAGGCCTAAAAGTGCTTCTCCTTTAAATTCTCGTACTACTTTATAGTCTCCCTCTAACTTTCCTAATAATTCTTTTGAAAGTATTAAAGTTTCATCTTCCTGCACAACTTCAACATAATCATATTTTCTGTTCACTGCAAGTGCCACGTTACTTGGAAGAGTCCAAGGAGTTGTAGTCCAAACAAGTATAGATTTTTCTTCGCCTTTTACTTTGAATTTCACATAAACTGAAGTTTCTTTTACATCCTTATATCCTTGAGCTACTTCATGAGAGGATAGAGATGTTCCACATCTCGGGCAATACGGCATTATTTTATGACCTTTGTATACTAATTCCTTATCCCACATTTGCTTTAATGCCCACCAAACTGATTCGATATAATCGTTATGGTAAGTTACATAAGGATTCTCCATATCAATCCAGTATCCAACTCTCTCAGACATTTCTTTCCACATACTAACGTAGCTAAAAACACTATTCTTACATTCTGTTACAAATTTTTCTACTCCATATGCTTCTATTCCTGGTTTACCATTGATTCCAAGTCTCTTTTCTACTTCTAGTTCTACTGGTAGTCCATGAGTATCCCAACCTGCTTTTCTAGGAACTTTGTACCCTTTCATCACCTTATATCTAGGGATTATGTCCTTCATAACTCTTGTTAAAACGTGCCCTATATGTGGCTTGCCATTTGCTGTTGGTGGACCATCATAAAAAGTGAAGAACTCTCCTTCCTCATTTAAATCAAAATTCTTTTGAATAATGTCTTTTTCCTTCCAAAGCTTCAGTATATCTTTTTCTATATCCATAAAGTTTTTTGTAGGATCATTTTTCTTGTACATAATAAAACTCCTTTCCCTATTGCATTTAATAATAGATAATTAAATCTAATTGAATTTATGGAACAGTTAATTAAATCATCATCCTTGCAGCTATTTATTACTTTAGCAGCTGTTTATAACCTTCAGCGATGCAATATTTCAAAATATAAAAAAACTCCACCCTAAATAGGACGAAGTTAAATTCGTTATGCCACCTATACTATAAATATAAATTAAAGTACAATCATACTTTATCCTTTAACGCAGAAATACGGATAAGCTTACTAAATTTTCAGCTCTCAGCTCCTAGGTGATTTTCTTTAAACCTTCACTATGGGTTCACACCATTCCCCACTCTCTTTAAGTTACTTGCTTAAGTACTTTTCCTAATCAATGCTTTTTTTAGTCATAAATTAATTGAATTAATTTTAACTTCCTTTAATTATATAATAATGAATTTTTATTGTCAATTTCTTTTTATATTTACTTATATTTACCATGATAAAATCTATATAATAAAGATTGAAACTTATTTTAGCGAACAATTAATCCACTTTTATTGAAATTGTACGTTACTTCTATGGTTTTATGCCTATAATTATAACTTTCATTGATAAATAAGCATATTTCTATAGGTTTATGTGATATAATATTAGATAAACTTGAATCTTGTAAGAATTCACGGTATATACAAACACAGAATACGTTTACACAAATGAATCTTCATTTTAAGTAACTTGCAAAATAGTATCATTATTTTCTAGATAATGATAATTGGTGACATTTTGTATTGACATACTTTCATTTATATAATAAAATTTTCTTATTTATACCATTTATTTATAGAAGAAGATCCTTTCCCTTTCTATAAATACTAGTATTATTCTAATAAGAATAATACTAATGTTACATTTCTAAAGATATCAACGAAGTCACTTCCGTGGCTTTTAAAAAATATATATTTTAAAGGAGGAAGTTTATTTTGAAAAAATTAATTTATGTAATTGCTAAAGAAAACCATTCCGAAAAAGATATTAAAGAAATTCTGCTTGCCCACTCTGAGGTGAAATTCGTTTCCCTAGTTGGTATTGACTTAGCTGGAAATGACACAGATGAAAGAATTCCAATAGAAATATTTTTAGATGACATTAGTGGCTTCGCTAAAGGGGCTATTCAAACTGATGGTTCATCTGTAGTATTGCCTGGAATCGCAACTTTAAACAATGCTAAAACAGATATGCTTGCAGACTTTGATTGTAATTGGTTCATCGACTACAATTATGAAAATATTGACCCTGAAACTAATTTCCCTGTGGGCACATTAAAAATCCCATGTGTATTAATACACAATAGTATTCCAGTGGATTCAAGATCTGTCTTAAAAAAGTCTGTTGAGTGCTTTAAAACAAATCTTCTTAATCTATTAAAGGAATATCCTTCAGCTTTAGCTTCTTTTGATTTTTCATATGAAGATATTGATGAAATGTTACTTACATCTGCTACCGAGTTAGAATTTTGGGTTAAAACACCTAATGATAAGGCTGATATCGAGGAACTATCTACTTCTCAAGTATTAAAAGAACAATATTGGAGTAAAACTAAAGGAAATGTTAGAACTGCCCTTGAACAAACCCTTTCCCTAATGGCATGTTATGGTTTCGAGCCTGAAATGGGTCATAAAGAAGTGGGTGGTGTAAAGGCTCAAATAGGTGAAGATGGTTCTCTAACTCATATTATGGAGCAACTTGAATTAGATTGGAAATATTCTGACGTACTTCAATCTGCGGATAATGAGCTATTTGTCAGAAATTTAGTAAAAGAAACCTTTAGACGTAATAGTTTAGATGTCACATTTTTAGCTAAACCAGTTCATGATGTAGCTGGAAGTGGAGAACACACTCACATTGGTATAACTGTAAAGTTAAAAAGTGGTAAAAGGATCAACTTATTTACTTCAACTAAGAAACACTTTTTAAGCATTTTTGGTTATGCTTCTGCAATGGGTATACTTAAAAATTATGAAGTAATAAATCCATTTGTTTCTGCAACAAACGATTCTTTAAGAAGACTAAAACCTGGTTTTGAGGCTCCAGTTTGTATAGTTACTTCTCTTGGTCACAGTGTAGATGTCCCTTCAAGAAATAGATCTATACTACTGGCGCTAATAAGGGACCTTGATAATCCTCTTGCTACAAGATTTGAACTAAGATCACCATGTCCACATACTAATACCTACCTAGCACTATCTACCCTATATATGACTATGCTAGATGGGATTACGTATGCCATAACCAACAAGAAAAATGAAGATGACCTTTTGAAAGAGTTATCTAAAGCACCAGGTGAAGATAGTGATTATCTAGAAAAATCTAGAGCTTACAGAAGTGAGGAAGACGTATTCGAATTCTATACAGATGAACAGCGCAGCGAGTATTTTGGAAAAGCACCAAAAACTATCTACGAAAACCTAGGTACCTTAGAAGAATATCCAGAAAAACTAGATGTTCTTAAAGTTTCAGGGGTTTTTACTACTAGCATAATAAACAGCTTTAAAATGGCAATAACCACTAGATGGGTTACTGAAATAAACAATAGAATTTTAAATGATTATGCAACAGAGATTCGAAAAGCTAAAATGATTCATATTCCTGAAAATGCACTGGATTTGGATTTAGCAAATTGGCAGAAAATTAATGACTTAAGACATTCTATTATGAAAGACACTTATTCTAAGACTAGCTTATTTACTAAAATAAAAGAAGCTTCTAAAGTTGAAAACTATGACGAACTTTCAGCATTACAAATACAGTTAGATTCAGATATGGAAGAGCTTAGAATGTATTATACCAACTATAAAAAGAATTTGTTAGATATTTAATCCCCAAATAATATATTCTCAGACATAAGAACAACCTCTATAGTAAATTATGGAGGTTGTTTTTTATAATCATTTTATTAAGGCACTATATTAGTTATTCCTAAGCTCTTAAGAATACCTGTTGCAATTGCCAAAGCTAATTTGTTTTGATATTCCGGTGTAACTAATAGTTTTTCTTCTACTAGGTTGGAAAGAAATGAGGTTTCTACCAATATAGCCGTAGTCCCTGAATTTCTTACAACATAAAGACCATCAGTCTTAATTCCCCTGTCTGCCCTTCCAGTTGCTTTAATTAATTCAGTTTGAACACTTTGAGCTAGCTTTGCTCCAGCGGCACTACCACTAAGGTAGAAGGTCTCTATGCCGCCAACTGTGGGGCTTGTAAAGCTATTGGCATGAATACTTACAAAATAATTTGGCTTAGCATCAATCGCAACATCACATTTCTCTTGAAGACTTTGGGTTTTATCAATTTCTCTTGTATATATGGTTTCCACACCATTTTTAACTAATATATCGCCTACTTTAAATGAAATGGATAATACTACAATCTTTTCTTGCGTTCCCATTGCTCCTATTGCTCCTGAATCATATCCTCCATGACCTGGATCTATTACTACTTTGTAGTTTTTTTTAGCAACATTAATTGTGATTTTAACATTCTTACTATAATTTGCTATAACTCCCTCATAAGTATAAACACCTATCTCATTTAGAAAAGCCGAATTATTAGGCCACACTACTTCAACATCTTTTTTTGAGCCATTACTCATAGTAACTCCAACAGTTTTAGGGAAGTTATATGTGCTACCCGCTTGTACATTAACCATTATATCTTCCACTGAAGATATTTCAAAAATAGAATCATAGTTGATATCTGTATTATCAAATCCAGCATAATTCATCAGCCCATTCGCTATAGACTTTGCAGCATTATTCTGATACTTTTCGCTACTTAATAGTATCTCTTCTGCTGGATTGCTTAAGAATCCTAATTCCAACATTATAGCAGGACAGCTTGTCTTTTTTAATATTCCAAAAGTTGCTGTTTCATTTGCTGATTGTATTCCCCTATCTTTAGCATCTGTTGCTTTTATAAGTTCACTTTGTATTGAACTTGCTAACAATTTGTTGTTATTACTCGCATCAGCTAGGTAATATGTTTCGATACCATTTGCGGTATCTAACGAATACGAATTAGTATTTATACTTAAAAATACATTTGCGTTCTTAGCTATTGTAGCTTTTACATCATCCTCGCTAAGCTTGTCCCAAGACACCGAATCACTGTTTCTAGTATATACTACATTAAATCCCCTTGTTTTTAGTATGTCTCCTAGTTTTAGTGCTGTACTTAAATTTATATCTTTAGCCTTAGTCCCATTTATACCAGTATTTAATGAATAGTACTGAGCTGGGTCAATGCATATAGTGAACTCACTTGGTTTTGTGGGTATACTTGGTTTTACAATTTCAGTTTTAGTACTGAAGTTCATCCTAACTTCCTTAGGAAGGGGTTTTCCATCTTCAGATTTAACCTTATTCGTCACTACCAAAGTATATGTTCTATTAGCTTCATAATTTTTTATAGGACTTACTATTACATTTTTATTGTTGTTAGCTAACGTTACATTAATAGGTATGTAATTATTATTTTCACCAACCACCGTAATGTTTTCAGTGTTAACAGTAGTGGCGCTCAATGCTTTGTTAAATCTAACTGTCCAAGGTTTACTAACTACCACATCATTTTTAGGCCCCATATCTTTATACGTACCAGCCTTAACTGTTATTTGCATAGGCACAAACAATACAAAAGCTAAAATAGCAATTATAAATGTTTTTAATATTTTTTTCATATAGCCCCTCCTAAACCATAATATTTTTCGTGATTATTATTCCATCATTATTTAGATAATTTTGATTAGTATTGTAAAATATGTCATTATTCTTCAGCTAATTATACTACATTTTTATTCTCATCTCTATAGTTTATAAATATTTTATTAAATAATTTGAAAGATTTATTGAATTTTAATATATTAGCTCATACAATAGTATATTACTCTAATAAATGTGTCATAATTAAATGATAATCCCAAGTATAAAATGTTCCCGCACTATAAAATACGTCCCATTTAGCTATTTGTTTCAATTTAGAACAAGAAGAAAAAATTATTTTTTAAAAGGAGGATTTATATGGAAATAACTTGGCTAGGCCATTCTTGCTTTCTACTTGAAGATTTAAAAGGAAGGACTCTTTTAACAGATCCATTTGACCCTACTATAGGATATGAAACGTACAAAGGCAATCCAGATATTGTAACTATAAGTCATCAACATTTTGATCATAACTATACTAAAAATTTAAAAGATGATTGTAAAATTATAGATAAAATTGGCATGTCCAATATAGATGATATAACTATAAAAGGCATACCTTCTTATCACGACAAAGATAAGGGTGCAAAACGTGGCGATAACATAATATTCACTTTTAAAATGGATGACTATGCCTTATGTCATTTAGGAGATTTAGGTCACGGTCTTTCAAATGATAATATAGATACTATTGGAAATGTAGATATATTGTTTATTCCTGTGGGTGGCAATTATACCATAGATGGCAAGGAAGCTTCTGAGGTTACTAAAAAAATACAACCCAAGATAGTTATACCCATGCACTATAAAACTCCACTAGTATCCTTTCCCTTAGATGGAGTAGAAACATTTCTTATGCATATGAAAAATGCCGTAAAAATAGATAGTAATAAATTAATACTTAATGATGAAATACAGGAATCAATGGCTGTTAAAATATTAAATTATATTTAAAAAGAACAAAGTCATATATTGCTAGGAATGCTAATTCACTTCACTAATCAATTCTAAACTTATTTTCTTAAAATAAATTAAGAATTGCTAAGTTCGTTCAAATAGCATTCTACACAACATATGACTTTTCAACACAAATAAATACATATAAGAAATGTCCTCCGTTTACGCAATCGGAGGACATTTCTTATATATATTTATTTACTCCATAGAATGATTTCATTTTCTAAACTACTTTTCTGAACATCAATGATTCTCTGATTCGAGGAGCCAGTATACTTGCTAGCATCTTCCTTTAATTCTTCATGAAATTCACCATCAATAAGTACATCTATTAAGCTTAGTAGTCTTCGTTTATTACTATCCTCACTATGTATTATTTCTTCATAGGTATACCCACTATAACACCAAATATTTAATCCTAGAGTCCTTATTTCCTCTGACAATTTTGATAGTGCTAGTGAACTTTCAAAAGGCTCCCCTCCTGAAAAAGTCACACCACTTATTATAGGCATATTCTTCACTAATTTTTCCAAAATATCATCTATTGAGGTAGAATCACCATAATCAAAATGCTGCATAGCATTATTATGGCAATTTTTACAATTATGACAACATCCAGAAACAAAGATTACAGATCTAAGTCCCGCACCATTAACTAATGAATTATCTAAAAACCCGCCTATTTGAAGTTTCATTAAATACACTCCTTTTATAAAATAAAGCAAATGAAAATCATGAGCAATTGTTTTATATAATTGCTCATGATCCCAATTAAACTTTTAGTATATCTGAATAAGCAGATGTATGATTATCAGTATTAGATATTCTATCTGCTCTCTCTGCCGTTTTACCACTACCAAATCTTTCATCTAAACTTAAGTAACCTGTTACTCTTGAAATTCCTTGTATACTATGACTTCCACATTTGCTACATTTTTGAACTCCACTTTGTAGATATGTTCCACAGTCTTTACAGTACCTTATATGAAAGTTTATTCCCATATAACTAATGTTAGTTTCCTTATATGCATAATCCAATATGTCCATTATAATTTCTGCAGTTGGATAATCGTCAAGTTCAATATAACTAATATGTCCACCATTACATAATTTATGATAAGGAGCTTCAATATCTATTTTCTCTTTAATCGATATTGGATATCCTACTGGAATATGATAACTATTTGTATAATATTCTTTATCAGTAACACCTTTTATTTCACCAAATACAGCCTTGTCTTGTATTATAAACTTACCACTTAATCCTTCAGCTGGTGTTGCATAAGTACTCCAATTAAGCTTAGTTTCCTGGATCAGCTTGTCAGTATAATCTCTTATGTAGGATATTATTTCAACACCTAATTTTCTAGAATCTTCGCTTTCTCCATGATGTTTTCCAGTTATTGCTACTATAGTCTCCGCAAGTCCTATAAAACCAATAGCCCATGATCCATTTTTTAAGATAGGTTCTATAGAATCATTGTCCGTTAAGCCTTCGCTGCCCATCATAAGCCCCTGGCCTGCTACAAACGGTAAATCTTTAACCCTTAACTTTTTTAATACATTGTATCTATGCATAAGTGCTTCTCTAGAAAGTTCTAACTTAGCATAAAGTAATTTATAAAATTTACTTGTATCTCCCTTAGCTAATATGCCTATTCTAGGAAGATTAACAGTTACAGGTGCAATATTCCCTCTGCCCTTTGTTCCTGCCTCTCCATTTACATTAGAGCAAATATAAGTACGACATCCCATGGTAGCAGGTGTAATTCCTTGATCATAATAGAATTTATTAAAATCAGCATCTAAATTCATAAATGTAGGGTTCATTCGCCTGCTAGCAACACGACAGGCAAGCTTATATAAGTAATGATATGGATCATTCTTTTCTCTATTTACACCCTTTTTAACTCTAAAAATTATATTTGGAAATACTGGTTGTTCCCCTTTTCCAAGTCCTTTTTCATATTCCTTTAAAAATATTTCACAAACTAGGGCTGCATCTTCAGATTCTGGTATTCCAATATTCATTGAACTAAAAGGTACTTGTGAACCTGCTCTACTATAGTGATAGGTAAGACTTTGATATTATCTCAATCTTTTCCCCCACTCCACACCGTACGTGCGACTTTCACCGCATACGGCGTTCCATCGAAATATATTAATTATTTAATAAGTCATTTTGACTTCCGTAATATTGTAATTTCCGACTAATTTACGTAATTCATTAACCTTTTTAAGTAGTTCTTTGTCTAATCCATATTTTTGAATAATTCTCTTTTGTGTTGTTCCTTTATTTGAATGCACTAGCAGATGAATATCTTTATTTAGAAAGATTAAGTTTTGGTATTTATCAGAACCGTTCATACATCTTGGTACTTTGTGATGACAGTGCATGTTCCCTAAATTTAGGTTTAGCTTTGTTATAGCACATTTTCCCTTTTGCGATGAGTACAGTGATATTCTATTATCATTGTATTCTACACTTCTTTGTATGATTGGATTGTTCATTATGTGTTTTAGATTACTGCTGTTCTCAAAATTTAGTTTTTCATGTATTGTACTTCTTCCAACTTCACTATAATTATTAATATTCCTATTAAATACAGTAGGTCTCTTGAAGCCAATTCCGCTTATAGGATATAATGCTATTTGCCTGACGAAGAACTGCTTTCTGTGCTTGTAATCTTTGTAGAATTTTAAATACGTATTAGAGAATTCTCCTCTTCTTTTGTCTATTCTTCTCCAATTATATCTAATACTACTGTAAACACACTGTTCAATATCATTGAAGTCACGATTTGCTTGGGTTGCTACCCCATAGTAGTTATGTACTCCCAGTATAAGACTATTCATTTTATACATACTTTTGGGTGTATTATCGTTTTTGACTTCATGGATTTTCTTTCTAACCTCTAACTTAATTCTTTCCTTTGCTTTATCGCTTATATGACATTTAACAACGTATTTTGTTTTACCCTCTTTATATTTTAAATCTGCTTTCATTTTGAAACCTAAGAATTCTGAGTAATTACTTCTAAGGTTTACTATTTTTGATTTCTCTTTACTTACCTCTAAACCTAATCTTTCTTTTAACCATTTAGTGGTGGCTATAAATAATTTATTTGCATTATTATAACTGTTAGTAAAGATTTTAAAATCATCTACATATCTAACTATAAAACATGGCTTTAACTTCGTATGCATTCTTAGAGAATGTAACCTATTGGAGTTATTCTTATAATCCTTTTCAGAAATATTTCCATAACCTTTGCCACTTTTTCTCTGTTTAGCTGGAAAATCAAGATATTGTGAAGATATCCACCAATCAAGTTCGTTTAATACTATATTGGTTAGTAGAGGTGATAAAATACCTCCTTGAGGAGTTCCCTTTGTTGGTATTCCTTCTCCTTCTACTTCTGCTTTAAGCATTTTGCTCACAATTGATATTATTCTTTTATCTTGTATTCCTAAACTCCACATTTGTTTTAGCAGCTTACCATGGTCCACATTATCAAAGAAACCTTCAATATCCACATCAACTACATAATTCATTTTCACTACATTTATGTTATTGTAGCTTTTTGCTATGGCATGATGGGTACTTCTATTCGGTCTGAAACCATAACTATCGTTATGAAATCTCGCTTCACATATTGGTTCTAGTACTTGAAGTATACATTGTTGAATTAACCTATCTTCAATGGTTGGTATTCCAAGAGGTCTCAATTTTCCGTTAGATTTTGGTATTAATTTTCTTTTAACCGAATGTGGTTTATAGTCCACTAATCTGTTTCTAACATACTCAACTATACTTTCTGTATCATTTGCTTGAACATCTAGTATTGTTTTCTTATTAGTTCCTCCTGTTTTACTTCCCCTATTCGATTTGATGTTTCTATAAGCTAACAAGATATTTTCTCTACTAATTACTATCTCATAAATATTCTTAAAGATAGCCTTCTCTGAACTTCTTTTATATAGATTATCAAAAACACTTTGAATATCATAGTATTCATTATGTCTTAATTTCTTCTTCTTTTTAGGTTTATTGGTTTCGTTAACTATCGTCATAAGTCTGTTTCAACACTCCTTTACATTCGTGTTTACGCATCTTTTAGTCTTACTCGAACCTTATGGTTATTACAATTTTACTAAATTAATATATTCCGACTTGAGGCTATCCCTCCATCATTTATTATCATGGTTTCATTGGTACTTTGCCTCTACTCTCACTAAGATTAAAATATGTTATAGTCCTTTAGACCTTTCCATATTAACGTTTCTTAGGCGACTACACCTCCACGTTCTTAGCTTTCCTTGTTCCAACATCTCTATCCTTACATATACTTTTAGGTTCCTTCTATACACCTGCTATATACAACTCTTGCTCGCTACCTATAATAGCGAAAGGACTTTCATAACGCACAATTTTACTTATCCTAATATAGCTCCCAAAGCTTTGTGGGACACATACATTTCTGTCTGCTACACTGTAGGTGCTTTACGTCGAAGGTTCGTCGATACTATGCCTAGTATATACTAACCATGAGTATTTTACGGACTTCCAGTCTATAGGTCACACCATCCACCTCTGGACAGTTTTCGTGTAATTACGGTGACTCTCAACTGACTTCACCGAGCTTCTTACATTTAAATAATTAGTCTATTTTAATTTGCAAGTCGGAGTATTAAAGAGAGCGTTTCAAAGCGTTACCTTATCATTCCACTCTTCGAGATACTAGTTCTTAACCCACCACCCTGAAACTCTATAGTAGGTTTAAGGGATAACTTTTCATTACCCAACAAGTCGCACATGCATTGTATTTAGGTTATATACTATGCCCTGCATAGATTGTTCTATAGCCCTTCTTAGTTTACGTTCCGCAAACTCATTAATCTTATTTTCATCTACACCAAGTTCTCTAATTTCTTGTCTGATTTCTACTCTTGTATTTTCTATAAATGCAGCCATGTCATTGTCAAAATCCGGATGCGACTGGCCTCCAAACATATCATTTTGCGTTGATTGAAGTAAAATGCATGAAAGCTCTGCCGCTGACTCTATCCTTTTTGCTTTTCTTATATACCCGTAGCCTGTATTAAAACCTCTTTCTAAAACTTCTCTTGTTGGTATATGTAAACAATTTACAGTTAAATTATAACTATCCAAGTCATGGTAGTACACATCGCCATTTTCATGAGCTTTTGCTAAATGCTTAGGCATCATAGATAAATTATGCCATTTATTAGATTCACTAGCAATTCTAAGTAACTTAGAACTAAAATTGTCGACTAGGTCGGAAAAATTTCTTCTTCTTTCCCGTCTAAGAACTGTACGTGAAAGTTTCCCTTCATACAGCTCAAGCCTTTATAACTTTAGATATCTAAAGCAGTTTGTATATTTTGGATTCCATGATGACCTTTATGACAATAAGTGTGACAGTAAGCTAAATTGCTTATTGTATCGTCTCCACCTTGCTTTCTAGGTATTATGTGGTGTAATTCTTTTTCGCCTTGGGGTTCTAATGGCAATTTGCAAAAGCAACATAATCCATTTTGTCTTTCCCATATAGTTTTGAATTTTCCACTCATGTATTTTAAACCTATTTCATATTTTCTTTTAGCGTAGTATTCTTTACCATCTGATAAGAATGGGTTCATTTCTAGTTTTAGTTTTGGGTATCTAATTATTTTATAATCGGTTGATTTTATTAATCTTGCATTTTCCGAACAAAACACCCAATTTCTAGTTCCTATAGTTTTCCAATACTTATCTTTTATTTCTCCCAACGATTGTTTACCATGTTTTCTAGTAGCCCATCTCCATAGTGTTTCATGTATAGCATTATCCATATTTTCATATGCTTCTCTGCTAACTGCACCTTGGTGATACTTTCCCCATCCTCTTATTATTGGATTTAGCTTCTTTATTAGCGCTTCTTGACTCATTGCTCTATTTTTCATTACAGTTGTTCTTATGTTGTCCATGAATTTTGCTTGATTCTTTTTACTAGGTTTTATTAATAATTTACCGTTATATTTTCTAAAGCTCCATCCCAGAAAATCAAATCCATCATCAATATGAGTAATTATAGTTTTTTCCTCAGATAATTCTAATCCTCTAATTTTCATAAAATCTATTATCATAATTTTTATTTCTTCTAGATTTTCTTTAGAATCGCCTATAATTATAAAGTCATCAGCATATCTAATATAGTTTACTTTATTATTATTATTTCTATAACTTATGGTTGTTCCTGTTTTCCCTTTTTTCCAATATTTTTCTTTCAGTAAAGTTTCTACTCCATCCAGTGCCATATTAGCTAGTATTGGCGAAATGACTCCACCTTGAGGTGTTCCATCGTCAGTTCTGTATGAAGTATTTTTATATATATAACCTGCTTTTAGAAACTTGCTTAGTATCTGTTTGTCCATAGTAACATTTTCTATAAGCCATTCATGACTTATATTATCAAAACAACCTTTAATATCTCCTTCTAAGACCCATTTTGCACTAGTACCTTTACACATACAACTGAAGATTTGTTCTCTAGCATCTTGTGTGTTTCTTCTTTTTCTAAATCCATAACTTGTATTATCTCCTGTAGCTTCCGCTACTGGTTCTAATGATAAGGTGTATAGCGATTGCATGGCTCTGTCATACATTGTTGGTATACCTAATGGTCTTTTTTTACCATTTGATTTTTCAATGTAAACTCGTTTAAGTTCTTTCGGTTTATAGTTTCCTACGTTAAGTTTATATATGTTTTTCATTTTCTTTTCAGGCGAATCCCAAAGTTCATTATCTATGCCTGAAGTTCTACTACCCACGTTTCCTGTAATCTTTCTAATAGCTATTGCTTTTCCATAGAAATTGTTTACTAACATGTATTGTAGTTTTTTAACTAGGTTTAAATTTCCTTCGATAGTAGCTTTCGTAATCCTTGTCTGAAGTCTATTAACAACATTTTCTGCTTCTTTCCAATCGAAAGTATTCCATTGTACTTTAAGGTTCTTGTCGTCTAAGTTAGCCCCAGCTTCATTTTTCAATGTCACCGAATTTGGCTTGTTCTCATTCATAGTAATTTCTCCTTTCATACGATTAAAGACCGTATGTGGAAGTCTGCACCCTTTCAGGTTGGAGCAAATTTTGAACTCCTATACTTTCTATTACTAAAAGTCATTCGCTTTCTCCACTATCCTATACCCACTATTCCTTCATTTTTCTTTACAGAATCATTACCCTTTGTGGGAGAATATTGGGCTTACCTTGTTTTAATTTGTAGCCACTTATGATATATGTTAGGTTCTGTCTATACACCGAGGGAGCTTTGTCTATCTGAAATATAACGGCAACAGTTATACTTCCAGTCCCTTTACCTTTTGGTTCAAGCGTATCAATCTTATTTCGCTTGTTCAAACGTCACGATGCTTAAACAACAGTTCACTTACGTTAACCATGATATATCTTCACCCTAGCTGTTGATTATTTTAAGATTAAACCATCAACCTCGTTGTCCTGTCAGCTTCACACCCCCAGATTACTCCAAACGCATGTGACAGTAGGGTTATCTCAGATAGATAAGATAGGTGAATTCCACACCAGCCTACAAATTAGCTTTCAAGTCGCACATTACCAACATTAGCATTATCTCTATCTGTCTCTACTCCTATTTTTTCTATCGCTTTCATAAGGTCTGATTTTATCGACCTAATCTTGTTACGTTCGCGCCTATAATTGGAAAAAGCTACTCCAATAGGCTTATGACCATTTTCTAAAAGTTTATCTTCAACAATATTCTGTATTTCTTCCACAGAAAGTTGCTGTTTGTCCAAATCCTCAATTTTTTCTAGCACCTTTTGAGTTAGCTCTATAATTTCGCTTTCTTTTAAATTGAAAGCAATTTCATCCGCTGCTCCCCTTATGGCATTGGTAATTTTTATTGAATCAAATTGGACCTCTCGTCCGTCTCTTTTAACAACATGTAGCATATTTGAAACCTCCCGAACACAATATCTTGTGCTTTGATTATTATACTCTAGTAAAAATTTTATATCAATTTCAAAATTAACTTCTATCATATAATACACTCAATTGTGTTTTAATATCTCAATATTCTATGGTTTTTTATCCTCATTGTACAGTTGACATTATACCCTCTATCTACACTATAATTTACTAATATTCTTCTCATAAAATTTAAAAATAAAATAGTATAAAAAAATAGTATAAAAAAAATATTAAAAGCCAAACTATATTTGTAACTTAAATTAAACTCTATTAAAATAATTATAAATAGTATAGTTTTATAGGTACTAATAGTTTTCTAAAATAGCTAGACTGTAAATATTTTAAGATTAACCATATAATGATAAAATAAGTTGCGTTTGTAGGTGTTTTGGGTAAATAAATTATATAAAAGCAATATTATTTATTTATTTTCAAAAAACTATTTAAAAATATGCTAAAGTGTAGTATTATAATACTTATGTTACAAATGTTTTAGGTTACAAATGTTACAAATTTTTTTATTCAGGAGGAAAGTTATATGAAAACAGGTACAGTTAAATGGTTTAACTCAGAAAAAGGGTTTGGATTTTTATCAGTAGAGGGAGAAGAGGATGTATTCGTACATTTTTCAGCTATCCAAGGAGACGGATATAAATCATTAGAAGAAGGACAACAAGTTCAATTCGAAATAACTACTGGAGCTAGAGGACCTCAAGCTTCTAACGTTACTAGAATATAATTCAAAATCTAAATTAATTTATAATATAAATTAGTTATAGATAAACCACCTATCACCTTGTGATAGGTGGTTTTTAGTTTAAGTTAGGTGGTCAATCTAATGTTTTTACACATCATTCATAAAAATATTAACACTTCATGAATATATTAGTTATCTTTGCTAAAGCTATAGCAAAGATAGTTTATGTTTTATGAAAGGATGTTTTCATGATGTTTGGAAAAATAATAGATATGGACAGTACAGATGCTTTTATAAATTTTTTAGATGGAACTACTATGGATGTTAGTATAACTCGCTTACCTAAAAATTCAAAAGTAGGAGATTCAGTTGATTTTAATATTGGAGCCCCTATTAATATGACAAATGATAAAATGGAAAGTCTTTTCTAATATAATTTAATAATAAAAAGATGTATTTTAAAAATACATCTTTTTATTATTAAATCATTACCTATGCAATTATTAATCCTATTTTATGATGCTCTCCTAATTTCAAAAACCTTCCTAGAAATTAGCAGGTTCTTTATCTTCAAAAGTTTCAATGACCCACGCACCTTTTTCATATTTGGATACTACATAATATTTTTTTTCCTTATCACTGCTTGAACTCTTAATAGTCACAGAAGATTTGTATATAGTAGCTTTATACCCTTCTGTTTTAACCTCTATTAACTGATCATAATCTTTCTTTTTATCTTTTAGTAATACCGCATTATACTTATCTAACAACTGACTCCTATAGGATTCTAAATCCGTTGATAGTATAAATTTAGATACTGTATTATCTTCACTTATATCAAGAACTAAATTTTTACTTTTACCTTCACCCTTTACATAATCATCTAATACCTTTGAGATTGAATCATAATATACAGTTTTAAAGTCTATAGGCTTCCTAATATTCCAAAAGTTCTGTATGATATCATTGTCAATTCTTTTAGATACAATATAACTCTTATCTTCACTGTATAAATTAGCTCCATCTTTTTCATCCAGACCCGCTATATAGTTGAATTTGTGAACTTTATCTACACCTTCATACATTTCAAATATATAATCAGAGTCTAGTGTTGACTTTGCGCTAACTTCCTTCGATGATGATAAAATTTCATACAAATCTTTTATAGCTATTTCATCTGTAACTACAAACCTAAAGCTTTTATCCCTAGTACTTTGTATTATTATCTTTTTAATTCTGCCCTGCTTAATATACTCAAAATCATTATTTTTCAATCCAAGCTTTACTTTAATACCATCAAAGCTATTACATCCTGTAAATATAAAGGCAGCTATAATTATAAAAGAAAATATAAAGAGCTTATTTTTATTCCTATGCATTTTTTATCCTCCTAGGTTCTCTCTTCTGAGAAGTATGCTTGTGTGCTTTATTTCAATTTCCTAGCGCAATAAAATATTAAGAGAAGCATAATGCTTCTCTTAGTTAAAAACTCATTAAAAGCTTATTAAAGGCCCCTTATTCACTTACAATAAAGAAGCGGTGGTTTGTTTTGAAATGTCATTGAATAAATTATAATACTTTAGCCCATTTTAAGCAACTTTAATTGATTTTAACTGTATCTACTACGCTTTCAAAAATAGCTCCGTAAGTTTCTTTAAAATTAACATTTCTTGTGAAAAATGAGACTCTATAAAACTCTTTTCCCCCATCAATAAAGTATTCATAGGCCTTGTACCAATTATTATCAGTTATATTAATTGAGTATTGCACTACATATGTTTTTTTGCCATTTATAATAACATTGTCAATTCTATAATTTTTTATTACATTTTGCTGCTCTGATATGTTCTTGCTATTATCTAAGAATACTTTTAGTTCCTGCTTGCTCTTCCACACTTCTACAAATCCATGAATTAATGCATCTGAAGATTGAAAATCGTTATGATACAAAATCTCACCACCAGGAAAGTTTCTTTGTTTTGTTGTCCATCCTTCTGGCAATTTATAGCTCATTCTTCCATCTAAAGCAGAATAATCATCTAACAAATTAATATTATTCTCTACAAGAATGGTATCTTTAAAATTTTTATCAAATTGTTTTGATATCCCTAAAAGGGAAATCATAAGTCCCACTATTATTATTATAATTCCAACTTTTTTTCTATTTATAAATATTACCCTCAACTTGTCCCTCCATATATTAATATTAATATACTATATGATACAAACTAAAAGAATATTAAAAAATTAAATGTGCGACTAAATCATATAGTCACACATTTTATTTTATATATATTATTTTTTTATAGGAACAACAATTGTAGATTTTTTAAAATCATAAAACATCAGCCAATGACCCATTCCATCATTTTCATTATTTGAAATCCAAGTTACAAAACCTGTTTTTCCTCCATAAGGCTGTTGAGCTTTAGCTTTGCTTCCAGGTATTCCATAAACAATATACTTCATTTTTCCATTAGAATCACATTTATATCCTAGCATAAAAGATTTGTAGTTTCTAATATATGGATAGTAACAAATCATAGGATAATATGCAATTGTATATTTATTATAATCACTGAAATCATACATATTCTCTAGATTATGAACATGGACTTTGTACCACGTGCACCATTTAATTTCCTTAGAAAAATCATGTACTTCCTCAAAATCTTGTGCAACTGATTTAAAGAAATCTCCCATGGCGCCTTTTGGGTATTCACCTTTGTCATTACACTTATCTTCTTTATTTCCTTTGTTTTCTTTGTTTTCTTTGCTTTCTTTGTTTTCTTTATCTTGTTTCTTATTCTCATTTCTAGTTACATCAGAAACACCTTCAGGAGTTTCTGCTTTAATCTCTTCTTCTAATTTATCTGGTATTTTACTGTCTAAAGTATTATTTCTCTGCTCAACATCTACTTCTTCAGTTTTTACTTTAATCAATTCAATACTTTGTTCATATTCATCAAACTCATTTATTGAATTCTGGTCTCTTGTTTCTTTGTTTTCCTTATTGAAATCCGCTAACTTATAATTTCTCCATTCATTAGGTTTGTCTGTTGTTGAAAATCCACTCATTATTGATACCACATTATTATCTAAGAATTTTACAATTGCAGCCCCAATAATTTTTTCAGCAGAAATACCAGTGTCTGCTATATTCTCCATATCATATTCATTAGAAATGTCTACCCTGCCATAATCGTCTATGTTCAATTTACCAAGTTTTATAATTTTATTTACATCTTTCTTACCACATATTAAAATCATGTAATAAGGTTGTTTTTCTTTCCTTAGGTTTTGCAAGTAGTATGAAATCTTACATTTATTGTTTTTCATCTCAAGCTTTGCATATCCAGAAGGAATCTTATCAGAGTCTAAAGAATAGCCTTTTTCATCTTCTTGTAATATAATAAAGTACCTACTATAACTTTTTTTAGGTGTCACCTTCTTTTACCTCCATATAAAACTTATTCATTATACTATATGAAGTATATAATAAAAAGTGAACAACATTTGAAAATTTATTTTACAAGTCCTATTTCATCCGAAAGTGCAGCGAACTCTTTCAGTGATAAGGTTTCGCCTCTTCTACCGGGATCAATGTTTGCTCTTTCAAAACATTTTAACAGCTCTTCTTTCTCAATTCCTATATCTTTAATGCCATTCCACAAGGTTTTCCTTCTCATATTAAAAGATTTCCTTACTATAGCAAAAAATAAGGCCTCATCATTAACCTTAACACTTGGCTCTGCTAATTTATCCAATCTAATAACTATAGACTCTACCTTGGGCTCTGGTATAAATGCTGAAGGGGGAACTAATCGCAGGATTTTCGTATCACAATAGTATTGAACTAATATTGAAAAAGCTCCATAAGCCTTGCAATTTGGCTCAGAATCTATTCTTACCCCAACCTCCTTTTGTATCATTATAGTTAAGGATTTAAAATTATAACCTTTCGTAAGTAAGTTAACTATAATTGGAGTTGTAAGATAATATGGTAAATTAGCTACTAACTTTACAGATTTCTCTTCTCCCATTAACTCATTAAAATCTACTTTAAGAGCATCATTATGAATAAGCTCAAAATTATCAAAATCTTTAAGCTCCTCTTCTAAAATAGGAAAAAGTTTTTCATCTAATTCTATAGCACACACTTTTTTAGCTCTTTTCAAAAGTGCTCTAGTCAATGTTCCAAAACCTGGTCCTATTTCAATAATAAAATCCTCTTTGTTAACCTCCGCTCCATATACCACGTCATCAAGAACAGTATCATCTATTAAAAAATTTTGGCCCAGCCCTTTTTTAAACCTAAATTCATATTTCTTTGCAACCTCACTAATAGTTAAATTTTCCATAGTTCATCTCCTTATCTATCTTTTTTAAGGCCTCTATAAATTCTTCCTTCACAATTCCATAGTTGTTTAACCTAGTTATAAATTGTGATGAGTTACCATAGCCTATACCTAATTCGTTTCCTAGCGCATGGCGCCTTTCCTTTGCTCTGATGTCAGCTGTTAATTTAAAAAATATCATATCTTGCACGTCAAACTCTTTCCTTTTCTCTTGAACTTCAAATTTTGCAGTGTGTAGGGCTCTTAAAATTGTTTCAGGTGATGCATTTTCAACACCTATGTCTCCATCTTTAGTACCTTCCTTTTGAGATATATATGCATGTTTTACATTCGGTACTCTTTTAGAAATAATTTTTCTAATTTTTTCTCCAGCAAAATCTGGATCAGTAAAGATTATTACTCCTTTTCGTTTTTGAGCTTCTCTTATTTTATTAATTATTTTCTCGTTAATTCCAAAGCCGCTTACAGAAATAAGTTCAGCATCTACCGCTCTTTTAACTGCGGTAATGTCATCTCTTCCTTCAACTACTATTACTTCTTTAATCATATTATCCTTCATATTATCCCTCATGTTATCCTCCATACTATTTATCTAAGGCATTCCTTATTATTATTTCATCATAAAAAAAATATATCCTTAAGTATTTCTTTTTATTATTGTATCTATAATATCATTTTAATTATTAATAGTGAACACTATTTATAGTGAATTATAAAGCAAAAAAAAGGAGCTTATGCTCCTATTTTAAAATATAAATATCTACATTTCTAGATCCCCAATCCCACATTTCATCACTGGAATCAAAATAAAGATCTATTATTTTACCCTTTATAGCTCCGCCTATATCTTCTGCAACGGCATATCCATATCCATCTACCCAAAGTTTCGTTCCTAGTGGAATAACTCTAGGGTCCACGGCTATAGTACTATATCCATCAGGGTTTCTTTTTGCCATCACTCCAGTGGAAGTCATACCTAAGTAAGGATCGTCAGGGCCTTTATCAGTACAATTATAATCAGCAGTATATGCTGTTGCCCTAACCTTAAGCTTCTTAGTATATCGAACGTCGCCTCCACGTGATGGTGAGTATACCCCTACAGTACCTAGGGCAACTATTTGTTTAACTGGCTGTGATTTAAGTTTTTCACTAACTAAATTTCTAGATACCTCTTTGCCATTTTCATAGACAACAGATGAGGTAATAACCTTCTGACCTGCTTTTCCCTTTTGAATGACTTTTTTTACACCTTTGTCGAGTTCATTACTGTTCTTAAATTCAGTTGCATAGTTAATCGCTTTAGTTTCTTGAAGAATATCAGTGTTTACTCTTGTTATTTGTACTTGCAACCCTGATTTTAGCGATTCACTTTTTAATGGGGTAATTTTGTCTTCAGCCTTTAATACAATTTTTTCTGCTTTTAGCATATCTGCTACTGTATTTTCAGCAGTTTGAATATTTAATTCTTTCCCATCAACTTTCACTTTAACATTTACAGCTTTTTTTATATATATTTTGTCTCCGTCTTTTACTTCACTGTCTAAACTAACTGTTATTTGGTCTTTTGTCCCTAGCGCTATATTATTTGTTTTTAGTATTTGGTTAACATTACTTTTCAAAGTTATAACTTGTATAGATTTACCATCAACAATAACAGATATAACTTTTTTCATGTTAAATATAGTCACCGTAATGCAGGTTAATAATAACATTACCACAAAAACTGTCTTGGGACCATTTGAAAAATAGTTCTTCAGATTATTTTTCGCATTTTTCATCATAGAGATTCCCTCCCTTAGTCAAGAGTACTTGGGTATTATACCTTGAAGCAAGAAATAAGTCAAATTTTAAGCCCACAACTCTCAGTTTTGACTGTTAATGCATCATTGTGCATACAATTATAATATAAAATTATAATTACAAAATAGAACAACAAATCCAGTCTTTCAGGGTAAATCAGTAAAAATAGTATTTACCAATAAAATTATATGTACCTCCTTCAATTTTAATTACAAATATTTTATGTATTTTTTTATATAATTTTTATTTCTAACCATTTTACGCTATTTATGTATTTTAAGCAATTGTTTTATATTATTTGTTGTTGCAACTTCAATTTCCTCTATGGTTTTTTCTTTAATTTCTGATATTCTTTCTATTATGTACTTAATATAATCAGATTGATTTCTTTTTCCTCTATGTGGCGAAGGCGCCATGTACGGACAATCCGTTTCTACAAGTATCCTATCCATTGGTACAACTCTTGCAACCTCTGCTATTTTTTTTGCATTTTTAAAGGTTATAACTCCAGTAAACCCAATGTAATAACCCAGTTTTAAACACTCTTGTGCAAATTCAACACTTCCCGAGAAGCAGTGAATGGTACCTATTACCCCTGGAAACTGCTTTAATATATCTAAAGTGTCCTTATGAGCATCCCTATCATGGATAACCACTGGTAATTTAAGTTCCCTTGCCAGCTCCATTTGAAGTTTAAATGATGCCTTCTGAATTTCTCTAGCGGGGTTTTCCTCATAATAATAATCTAATCCTATTTCTCCTATAGCTCTAACTTTTGAATTCTGAGCTAAATTTCTAAGTTCTTCAATAATTTCTTCATTAACCATATCTGCATATTCAGGATGTATTCCTACTGCGGAGTATATAAAATCATATTTACTAGATAATTTTACTGACATTCTTGCACCCTCCAGCGATGCGCCGCAGTTTAAAATGCCTATTACACCACTGTCCTTTAACCCCTGTATTACGTCTTCTCTATCTTCATTAAATGCTTCATCATCATAATGTGCATGCGAATCAAATATCATAATAAACACCTGTAATTAACCACCCCTAGTTCCAGAGGTTTAATTACAGGTTTCACCTTCCTTTCATTGTGCAATATAATTACCTTGTTAAATACCTTTAAAGTGAACCTAATATAGGAGATAACAATCCCATGATTGCGCCGAGTAGTGCTCCTAGCCAGGTTATTGCATTTAGCTCTTTACTCGCAATCTCTAATATAATTTTTTCTGCAAAAGCTACATCAAATTCATTGATTTTATCTTCGACTATTTTAGCTACATCTAATATTTCAATTACATCTGCAGCCTTATTTTCTATAAATTTATTGTATAATTCTTTAACTACTTTAGAAATAGATTGAGATACTTTATCAGTGTCCCCAACAAATATGAATTTCATCTCCATGTGTAACAATCTATTAATCATTACAGATACTATTTCTGTTGTTTTTATTTTAACTGAACTACTTTGATTCAATGCTTCTATTCGTCCCTTTAAAACTTTTTCTATTTCATTTTCATAGTCTATTCCTGTTGTTTCTAAAAGCTCTTGAATAGATGCATAGTTATTAACCTTGCCTTCAATCTTTTCAAAAATGCTCTTAATAAGTTTCTCATCTACAATTTTTGTTGTAAATAAATTAATTAGAGGCTTTATCCCATCATTAATTCCATCAATAGAAATTTCAGAAAACACACTAGATATTGAGTTTTGTAAAAGTTTGTCTATTGTATCATTAATAATTGAAGCAATATCATTATGGTTTTTATCATCATCTAAGAATTCATTTAGACCAGTTACAACTTTTTCATAAACACTGTCTGCATTCATAAACATTGCTATCATTGGGGTTATTTTAGTTGATATTACCTCACCTACAATTTGCCTCAATTTCTGCCTGTTTTTTTCTTCTTTCATTATTTTTTTTATTTCCAAGGCAATATCATGCCTTTTACCATAAATATATACCTTTAAATTGTTTGTTATGACTTTAGGTATAATTTCCTCGAAATTCTTATCCAAATCCTTTAGGGCACTAACCTTTTCTTCTAATATTTTTTCAATTTCCCCATAAAAATTCTCTGTATCCTTATATTCAATTGCCGCATTTAGCACTTTGCTTTTTACTGAATTATATAATTTACTTTCATAAATGGCTTGTGGTTTCGCCTTTAATTCTAACATTATTTGTGCTGTTGCATATTTAGCAATCCCTTTTTTAACCTCATCTTCATTTATATAATCTATAAGTAATTTTGAAAGATTATTGTTAGTACTCTTAATAAAATCAGAATATTCATGGCCTAGTACTGATTTCATCTCTTTTTCGACTGTAACCTGACTATTTTCTATAGATCCTATTTTACCTTTCACCCATAAGTCCAATTGATCATTCATATTTTCACTACATAATGACTTCATAATTGTTTCCTTTGTCAAAAGATGCTGCCCTATACTCTCGCCTACACTTTTAGAAATCCTGAACTTTTCCTTTGGTATAAGCCCTGGAGTAAATGGCACTTTAAATTTACCGATTCTAATCTCATGATGTGGTCTAAATAACATTTTTATAGCTAACCAATTTGTTATGAACCCGATAATAGCTCCAATTAAGGATCCTATGAAAAATTTCATATTATTTTCCCCCTTGTAGTTCTCTGGAGTACGAAACAATTATTAATTGTTTCGCCCCTTGCTGTTTCTCTGGAGTACAAAACAATTCTCAATTGTTTTGACCCTATAATTTTCTGTAGTATTTGCAACATCTAATTATAAATCTATAGTTGTTAAAATTCAATAGACTATGATGTTTTGAGCATATAAGATTTAAATACAAAAGCATGAAGTCTATTTTGCTAGCACTTCATGCTTTGTTAAATTACCTCACTATACTTCCTGTGGGCAATTCTCCTGGTATAGATACTGCAAATAGCTTGCTATCGTCCTGCGACGCAGCAGCAATTATCATACCTTGTGATAATTCGCCCCTTAGCATAACAGGCTTTAGATTAGCTACTAGGACTACATATTTTCCAATTAGATCTTCTGGTTTATAATTCTGGGCTATTCCTGAAACTACTTGCCTTATTTCTCCTCCTAAATCTACTTTTAGCTTAAGAAGTTTTTTAGATTTCTTCATTGGCACGCATTCTAATACTTTAACAACTCTCATATCTATTTTTTCAAAATCTTCTATTGTTATTTCTTCTTTTACTTTCTCCATAGTAGGTTTTTGTATTGCTTTTTGATTCTCTTCTACAATTTTATTAAGCTCTTCTATTTTAGCTTCCACATCTATTCTTGGGAACATTACTTCGCCCTTATTAACTTTTGTTCCTGCACTTGTTCCATCAAATGATGCCAAACTGTCCCAAGTGGTTGCTTCTACATTTAGCTGAGCATTTATTTTACCACTAGTAGTTGGTAAAAAGGCTGATAACAACACTGATATTATTCTTAAGGATTCTGCTAAATTATACAATACTGTACCTAGTCTTCCCTTTTGAGTTTCATCTTTTCCAAGTATCCATGGCGAGGTTTCATCTACATACTTGTTAGTCCGCCTAATAAGTTCCCAAACATAATCCAATGCTTCAGGAATTTTAAGTTCATCTATGGCTTTTTCTACCTTACCTGGTGCTGCAAGTGCCATTTCTATAAGCTCGTTATCAACATCTGCTATATCTTTAGGCGCTGGAATAACTCCATCAAAATATTTTTCTATCATCGTTACAGTTCTTGATAATAAGTTTCCTAAATCGTTAGCTAAATCCGAATTTGTTTTCTTTATGAATATTTCATTAGTAAATATTCCATCAGACCCAAATGGTATTTCATGAAGTAGATAGTACCTTACAGCATCCACTCCAAAATGATTAACTAATATCACCGGATCTACTACATTTCCTTTAGATTTTGACATTTTTACTCCGCCATCGAAAAGAAGCCAGCCGTGACCAAATACCTGCTTTGGAAGAGGAAGTCCTAATGCCATTAACATAATAGGCCAATAGATTGTATGAAATCTTAGTATATCTTTACCTATTAAGTGTACATCCGCTGGCCAGTATTTTTTAAAAATGGAAGTATCTTCTCCATTATATCCAAGAGCCGTTATATAGTTAGACAGTGCATCCACCCATACATATATAACGTGGCCTGGATCAAATTCTACTGGTATTCCCCAGTTAAAAGTTGTTCTTGAGACACATAAATCTTGAAGACCTGGCTTTAAGAAGTTATTTATCATTTCATTTTTTCTTGATTCTGGTTGAATAAATTCCGGATGATCTTCAATATATCCTATAAGTCTATCTGCATATTTTGACATTTTGAAGAAATATGCCTCTTCCTTTGCTTTCTCTACAGGTCTTCCACAATCAGGACATTTTCCATCTACCGCCTGAGTTTCTGTCCAGAAAGATTCACAAGGGGTACAATACCACCCTTCATAAGAACCTTTGTATATATCACCTTGGTCATATAACTGCTTAAATAGTTTTTGAACTGCCTTTTTATGATAATCATCAGTAGTTCTTATAAACTTGTCATAACTTATGTCCATCATATTCCATAAATCTTGTATGCCCGCTACTATTTCATCTACATATGCTTTTGGAGTGACACCTTTTTCCTGCGCTATTCTTTGAATCTTTTGACCATGCTCATCTGTTCCAGCTAAGAACATTACATCATAGCCTGTAAGCCTCTTAAATCTAGCAATTGCATCCGCTGATACTGTCGTATAAGTATTACCGATGTGTAAATTTGCTGATGGATAATAAATTGGTGTAGTAATGTAATAAGTTTTTTTAGTCATAGTTCTCCTACCTCTCTTACTTATAATTATTTATAATTGTTAATTTTAAATACATGAAAATAAATACAATATATTACTTTCCAATAATAATCCCCAAAACTTAGAGCTTTCTAGGGAATACAAAAAAGTCTCTAAACAGAAAAAAATTCTGTTTAGAGACGTATTAACGTTTTACCACTCTAATTCATCTTTACATCACTATAAAGACCTCCATGGGTGACTATCATCACCTGTCAATATAACGGTTGCTACCGTATTATCCTAGTAATTAAATTCAGATAATCTGCTTAGAGACCATATTCATAAGTCGCCATGCTACTGATTTTCACCTATCTCAGCTCGCTTTTAACATTTAGGCTCATTACTCTTCTCATCATCGCATTTGTTTAATAATAAGTATATTGCAATTAAAGTACTCTGTCAATATTTTTTCCTAAACTTCTAAAATTATACTTAGAAAATCAATTTTTATGATTCTATTTTCCTTAGCATTCTTACACCTTTTGTACCTAGTAGATAATATAGTACTAAATCTAAAATTCCATATGAACCTACTATTAATGCAAATACAAACCATTTAGTTAATTCATACTTGATAACAATAAATACCGTAAGCGCACCTAAAGCTATACAAACAATCATACTAATCAGCACATTTAAATTCCTCTTAACTGCCTCCTGCTCTGTATCCCACTGAAGTTTAGGAAAATTCAAATCAATAAATATTCCTATAAAGGATGTAAATATTATTCCCAAAAGTCCAACTATAATCATTAATAAAACTAAATCTAATGGTAACTTAAGTAATATTAAACCAATTATACTTATCGTAATCATAGCAGCTACTCCGAGTACTACCGCAGATAATACTTTTGCCATAAGCTGATCTTTATATTTCATAGGTATATATTTTAATATAAATAGATTTTTACCTTCTCTTGATATTGCAGTAGTTGCAATTGAATTACTACAAGATGAAAAAACCATAAATACAAAAAAAACAGTTAATACTATGCCTGTACTTTTACCACTTTGTAAAAACCCAGTTAATTCCTTAAGCTGTCCTGAACCTCCCTTCTGAGCAAAAATTGGTACAAGTAAAAATAATGGCCATAAAAAATTCATAAGTACACAATTCATAAAATAAATTGGTGTTCTAAATAAAATCCTTAATTCTTTTATTATATATATCTTTAGGGAAGAACTTTGTGTTGTATTTTTTATAAGTTCGTTACTACTGAGAGTCTTTCTCTTTGAGGATGTTTCAGATACTCCCATTACTCCTTTAAAATACAATACTTGGCCTAACAATATAAATATCATTACTGCAACCAGTGTTATGGCTATAAATAGAATTAGATTAATAACACCCTTAATATTATTAGTATTAATCAAACTATTTACAGCTATCTTAGCACTTGGAAACATCTTTGTTACCAAATCAACTAGGGAGTTATTTCCCTTTGAAAACATTTCAGTAATTTCTGATTGACTTAAATCTTGTGAGAATTTTTGAATATATATATTAATTCCTACACCAAGTCCCATAGCTATAAGCCCACCTACTAATCTAAACCGGTCCTTATTTTTTGCAATATTAGTAAATCTCATTATAATCATATTTATTACAGAAGCAATTACTAATGGTACTATAGGCAATAGTAAAAATATAACAACTCCATAAATATAATACAATACCCCTCCACCACTCTTTAGCCCATAAGCAATTAATGTTGGAGCAAAAAATATGATTTCTGTCATGTATTCATAAATTAATACTACAGTAAATTTAGCCCCCATAATATGCCACGGTTTAAAAGGTAGTGGTAATAAATTTTCTACATCCATAGAAAAGTAAAATATGCTCATAGCATAAAAAATGCCTAAGAAGAAAATAACAACGCAAACAACGGATAATCCAAATCCCAATATAACCGCTTCTTGACCAATTTGGTGTAATCCATCATAGGCCGCAAATATGAACTCTCCAAATCCTATTGCCATGGGTGTGAATGCTAGTACTAAAAGTAGTGCAAGCAATAATCCCTTTATCTTCTTTTTATTTTTCTTGCTACTAGATGATCCAGTTCCTGTTTTTAATAGCACCTTAGTTAGCGCTATAAATTTACTCATTTTCAGTCATCTCCAAGAAGATTTTTTCAAGGGATCCACTGGCTTTAAAATGCTCCCTTAATTCATCTAGAGTTCCACAGAATAATATTTTCCCCTTGTTTATTACGGCTACCCTATCACATAGTTTTTCGGCTACCTCTAGCACATGAGTTGAAAAAAATACACTTTTCCCGTTATTTGCATGTTCTCTCATCATTTCTTTTAAAACATATGAAGATTTAGGATCAAGTCCAGTCATTGGTTCATCTAAAATCCACACTTCTGGTTCATGGAGGAGCACCCCCATAATGATAATTTTTTGTCTCATGCCGTGAGAATAACTTTGAATCTGGTCTGTTAGTGCATTATTCATTTCAAATCTATTTCCTAAGGCTTCAATTCTTTCTTTTCTTATAGTACTTGTCACCTCATAAATATCAGCCATAAAATTTAGATATTCAATGCCTTTAAGTCTTAAAAACATATCCGGATTATCTGGTACAAATCCAAATTGTTTTTTAGCCTCTAAGTCATTTTTTTCTATATCAATCCCATTAATAGTGATTTTTCCGCTATCAGCACTTAATATTCCTGTAATCATCTTTATGGTAGTAGTTTTACCTGCTCCATTGGGTCCCAAAAACCCAAATATTTCTCCATCCCTTATGGTTAGATTAATGTTGTCTACAGCCTTAATTTTGCCATTGTAACTTTTATTAACATTTGTAATTTCAATCATGTTTTATCCTCCTGCCTTTCTCTGGAGTAAATAACAATAGGTAATTGTAATCCCCCATTATTTTGCTCAGGTTTATTTACGTACTTATCTGTTTTTTACATTTAACAACTAATTAATATACATTTAATGATACCATACTTCTTATTTCCTTACAATATATGTTATCTCTCTTACTTATTATAGTATTAATTCCTTTTAAATTATCACTTAAGATACTAAAAAAATCGTTAAAAGAAAAACTTAGCTAGGTTAACTGCCATTATAATTGCTGTAATATCTGCTAGTATAGCTGCAAATAATGTATGCCTTATATTTTTTATATTTACCGCCCCAAAATAAACTGTCAAGGTATAAAAGATGGTCTCCGTTGACCCCATTATTATAGATGCCACCCGTCCTATGTAACTGTCTGCGCCATATTGTTTTATGATGTCAGTAAATACTCCAAGAGCACCACTTCCAGAAAGAGGCTTTATTAAAACTAGAGGGACCACTTCAGGTGGGAGTCCAATAAAAACAACAACAGGCTTTACTAAATAAATTAAAAAATCTAAAGCCCCGGAGGCTCTAAATACATTGACAGCTATAATCATAGCCAGAAGATATGGAAAAATTTTAAGACAAATATTTATTCCCTCCTTGGCCCCTTCAACAAAACACTCATATACCTTTACCTTCTTAATAACTCCATATATTACCACAAATCCAATAATAATTGGAATTATACCCTTTAAAATATATGATATTAAATTACCTAAAATCAACCTATTCACCTACCCTATCTAAATTTCAATATGAATATGCATGTATTTTCATTAAAAATACCTTTGTAAAATTTTACAATAAACTACACCTAAAATTGCAGCAGTACCTGTGGCAATTATGGCCGGCAATATAATAATTGCTGGATTTTGAGAATTATAAGCTGCCCTTATAGATATAACCGTTGTTGGCAGAAACTGAATACAGGCAGCATTTAGCACTAAAAATAACGCCATATCATTACTAGCTGTATCTTTTTCACTATTTGTTTTTTGCATCTCCTCCATAGCTTTTATACCAAATGGTGTAGCTGCATTAGATAAACCCATCATATTTGCTGTTAAATTCATAGTAATACTGGACATTGCCTTCTGGGTTTTTCCATCCCCTTTAAATATAATTTTTAAAATTGGTTTAAGTACCACTGCCAACTTATCAGTTAGTCCACTTTTTTCAGCAATTTTCATTATCCCACACCAAAGACACATCATTCCAACCAGGCCTATTACAAGTTCCACAGCACCAGATGTAGAAGAAACAACAGCCTTTGATAAAATTTCTCCTTTTCCTGTAAAAATGCCAATAATTATCCCTAAGAATAAGATTAAAAACCAGATAATATTTATCATATTTTTTCCTCCTAGAATTTAAATTAACCATCGCCTTTAGTCCTGTAATATTAATATATATGTATTTATTTCTCTATAATTGCCTATATTAATATTTTATTAATTTCACCTATTAATAGTTAATTCGTTACACAGACTATAATAAAAACACTTTTTGTGTTATTATTTTCTTGTTGAATATATAATTAACGATAAAAAAGGAGTTACTTTATGATTAATATACCTTTCTTAAATTCTAGTGTTTTTACACTTCTTTATTATTTTATTATCTATTCTTTTATGGGTTGGTGTCTTGAAACAGTCTATGCTACAATAAAGAAAAAAGAATTTGTTAATAGAGGATTCCTTCATGGTCCATTTTGTCCTATTTATGGGTTTGGAACTTTGGCAATAATTGTTTTGCTAGAACCTATAAAGGCTAATTATCTATTTCTTTTTTTAGGTTCAGTATTTACGACTTCTACTCTAGAATATATAACAGGATACATTCTAGAAACTGCATTCAATAGCACTTGGTGGGATTACAGTGAAGAGCCCTTTAATCTTCATGGAAGGATTTGCTTATCATTCTCTATTATATGGGGAATTGTTTCCATGTTTGTTTTGAAGGTAGTTCATCCATACATTGTTTATCTAGTAAATCTAATACCACCTAAACCCGGCATAATACTTTTCTATATTATGCTTGTATATTTCATTGTTGACTTTACGATTACTGTAATTACAATATTTAAATTAAGGTCCATGCTAACTCAGTTAAATACAGCATATACAGAACTAACTGATAAACTTTCAGAGTTTAAATTGAATTTAGGGAATACTAGAGATATATCCGAACTTAAAATCAGATTGGATGGATTAATCGAAAGCGCTGAAATGAAAGTTAGTAAAAAGAAGTCTGAAGTTGAAAACATAATAAAAGAGTTAAAAATAAAATATGATTCCTTATTTATTAGAAAATATCCTGATTATTCCAGACTTATAAAAGCTTTTCCTGACTTAAAATTTAAGGGTTTAGATTCTATTTTGAAGGATTTTAAAAATAAAGTTTATAAGAATAAAAAATAGTATAATTTAAAGGAGATTAAAAAAATGATCGAAGATAATATAAAATTAGCACAAAAGGGTATCGATGATGCATTAGAGACTATAGAGGCTCTAGAGAAAACTATAAAAGAAACTCCTCTTTCAAAAAATACATTAAAAGAAAGCTTCTATACTCTTTCTAAAAAAGTTGATGAGATTGAAGATATATTGAAAAATGAGGGTATACTGTAGTTTTCCTATAAAACTATATAGATCACATTTAACTATTGAATAATAAAAGCACCTTATTTCCAAATACACTATATATTCGGAAATAAGGTGCTTTTATTATATTAATCCCAAGTCATACATTTTACAAATTATAACTTGGTTATCTTCATTCCTTAATAATTAACTTCTTCTAAAAATAATCCTTTAGCTGGTGCAATATGTCCAGCATATTTTCTTTCTTTTTTATCTAGAATTTCACTGATATCAGATACAGTTTTTTCACCCAGTCCAACTTCAACAAGAGTTCCAACTATGATCCTTACCATATTTTTCATAAACCCATTTCCTTGAACACTAATTTCTATGTTTCCATCCTCTTTTACAATGTTTATAGTGTAAATATTTCTAACAGTAGATTTTTTCTTAGTTTTAAGAGTTGTAAAACTTTGAAAATTATGTTCTCCTATTAAGATCTCTGATGCTTTTATCATATTTTCAATATTTAGAGATTGCGGTATATGATACTCATATTTTCTATTAAATACATTGTGCTCTCTATTATTACAAATGTTGTAAACATATTTTTTAACCTTAGCATTATATCTAGCATGGAAATTCAAATCCATTTCTTGTACTGATTTAACCACAATGTCTTCTGGTAAATACTCGTAGCAATAACTACGGATTTTGTGATCTGACATAGAACATTCCGTTCTAAAATTTGCAACTTGATTTGTTGCATGTACCCCTGCATCCGTTCTACCCGAAGCCGTAATTTCAATATTTTCTCCTGCCATCTTACTTAAAACAGTTTCTATTTTGTGTTGTATTGTATTGTCACTATCTCCAAGTCTTTGCCATCCCTTATACTTAGTACCATCATATTCTATTACAATTTTAATATTTCTCATAATTATTATTTATCCTACTTTCTATTTTAGAGTTTGATCTAATATTTTAACTATTTTTTTTATTACATACTTTATATTATATACATATATCACAATTAGTAAAACATCCCGTATAAAATAATTCTTAACTTTGATAGTGCTGAATGAATTTTCACAATAGGATACCTTGTTTCTGTATTTAAAATAATCTTACGCTTTACTATTGACCACTTATTTAACTTCCAAGTTATTTTTAAATCCACCGCACTTTTTCTAATTGCTTTTCTTTCTCTTTCACTACCATCATAAAATACTACAAAATCAAATTCTGCATCCTCACTATCAAATTCTGCATCAAATTTTTCAATAATGCTATTAGGCGAAAGTAACAATCTACCTGCTTTAGGTTCTAATTTGAAATTAAGTCCTTTCTTATTGTTTGAACATAAATAGGACTTATAAATTAGTTCACTGCAAAACAGTGCATTATCAGTCATAATATCAAAATTATAATCATATAACTTCCCTAAATATTCAAAAGCTGTAAATAGTGCTTTTAGTTTATCATCTTTAGATAGTTTAGGGCGTAATGCAGAAAAATAATCAACTTTTGCAATAGCATCTAGAGGATTTATTACCACACCAGGAGCAATAACTTCTATAATATATTGTCTATTGGTTTCACCTTTATCGCATAAGATATCATATACTTTAGGATAAACCTTTTTTACGTAATCTGACACGCACAAAAAATCCCCTAATGGCATGTCCACAAAATAATCATCTAGCACCCCTAACTCGCCTATATAAATAGCAGAATGAGTCCAAAATCCTGGCAATCCTAGGTTGGTTAGTTGATAATTATTTCTCTTTAAAAGCACATCGCCTGGTTGCAACTCACCTTTGATAATATTAATATCTTCATTACTAACATACTTCTGTTTTCTACTAGAATAATCAACTCCAGTAATACTTATAGCAACCCACTTTTGAAATGGGAACCAAAAATCAAATACATTTTTTCCAAAGAAATCAATCATATTATTAAAAACGATATTTCTATGATTTTTAACAAGTTTTATAAGATTCAAATAATTATCACTTGCATAATCTAATAGTTTTTTTTCACTTTCATAGCTTTCATACTCATAGACTTCATAACAATTTAGCATGAAATAAAAATAATGCTTATTTCTAAACAAAGATATCATTTGAGAAATTTCTGTGATTTCTTGTGTAATGTAATAATACTGTTTTTTATTAATATTATATTCGGACCTACTTTCGTTAAGCATTGACTCCAAATACTTGTTTTTGTCTATAATATTAGCTAATAATACAGAGTTTTTACGTATTGCTATTGTTGAAGCATAAATTAACAACACATTTTTAAATTTAGTATGTGAATCTTCCCTATGCTTTAATTTAAGTTCATTTTTATATTTTTGCCTAATTTCATTCAATCCATTATAGCATCCTACATAACTAACCCATTTATCTAATATATTTTGTTTATCACCTAGGGACATATTTTGAATATCAGAATTAAACAGGTCTTTGTTTTTCTGGATTTCATTCACTATATGCTCCAATTCTTTTATAAGTTTTAAGGACTGGTTTATTTCCTCATCAACTGTTCTATGAACTAAGCCCATACCCTTATCCCCCATAAATTCACTTTAGTAATTCATAGTTATTATACCATAGAACTCGCTGTTACTTTACTAATATAAATTATAAAATCGAAATATTTCTAATTAACTCAAGAAAATTTCTAGTAAAAACATGGATATTTTCGTTTATATGTTTTTTTATGCATTTTTATATGTATACTATAACTATTATATATAATGAATTTTTTTTGGAGGTTCTTATGTTTACAAGCGAACTATTATTACGTTTTTTTAATCTATTATTTTTTATTAATATTTTTTTCGCCATAGCCGTTGTATTTATTGAGCGAAAAAATCCTGCAAGCACTTGGACTTGGCTTATGGTCTTACTATTTTTACCTAGTGTTGGGTTTATTTTATACTTATTTCTTGGTCAAAATCTAAAAAAGAAAAAACTATTTTCTCTAAAAAAAGGAGAAAAAGAAAATCTCACCTCAATCATCGACAAACAAAAGGAATTTTTAAATAATGAAGATTTAATTAAAACTAATCCATTTTTAAACAAATATTCTGATATGATGGAGCTTAACCTTTGTAGTGATAATGCCTTTTACACTAATAATAACCATGTAACTGTATTTATAGATGGAAAGTCAAAATTTGATCAACTCAAAAAAAACCTAGAGGATGCAACTGTATATATTCATATGGAGTATTATATATTTAATAATGATATCTTAGGAAAATGTATTCTTGAAATCCTATGTAGAAAAGCTGAACAAGGAGTAGAGGTAAAATTACTCTATGATGGTATGGGTTGCCTTAAGGTTCCCAAATCATTTTTTGCTTCTTTAACTGCAGCCGGCGGAAAAATTGCTTGTTTCTTTCCACCCTTTCTCCCTTATATAAATCTTAGAGTAAACTTTAGAAATCATCGTAAAATTTGCACAATTGATGCTAAGTATGCCTTTATAGGTGGTTTTAATATTGGAGATGAATATTTAGGACACTCTAAACGATTTGGCTTTTGGAGAGATACACATTTATTCATACAAGGAGATGCAATAGATGCACTAGAATTGCACTTCCTAATGGATTGGAGATTTGCTGCCAATGAAGATTCCGTTTTTGATAGTAAGTATTTTCCTCACAGACCTCACCTTGGTAGAACCGGTCTTCAAATGGTTTCAAGTGGTCCTGATTCCACTTTCAATTCTATTAAAAATGGATATTTAAAAATGATCAGTAAGGCTGAAAAGAATATTTATATAGAAACTCCTTATTTTATTCCAGATGACAGTATCTTAGAGGCTTTAAGAATAGCATCACTATCTGGAGTAGATGTTCGTATAATTATACCTAGTAAACCTGATCATCCCTTTGTGTATTGGGCTTCCACTTCATATATGGGAGATCTACTAGATTCTGGTGTCAAATGTTATACCTACACTAAAGGCTTTCTTCATAGCAAGTTTCTTTCCATTGATGGATCAATAAGCTCTGTAGGCACTGCTAATCTAGATATTAGAAGCTTTACTTTGAACTTTGAAATCAATGCTTTTATATATGATAAAGAAATAACCTCTAAGTTAGACGGCTTTTTTAATGATGATCTAAATTTCTGCGATGAGCTAACTCTAGAAAAATATACAAACAGAAGTTTTATTGTTAAGATTAAGGAATCTGTTTCAAGATTACTCTCTCCCTTACTATAAAAATAAAAGAAAGTATATATTACTACAACTTCTGTTGGCTGCGCTAAGTAATTCTAAACTGATTTTAATGAAAGATGCTAAAAAGTGCAAACTCGCAAAAGCTCAAACATGCACTTTTCTTAACGCATCTCCCATTAAAATCATTTAAGAATTACTAGAGCTTGCTCAAATGAAGTTTACGTAATATATACTTTCTTTACCGTGTAAAGAATAAATTCTCCCTACGGTTCTGTATAAACGTTATCCACAGACACTTCCGCAAACTGTTTCCTATATAATATTAAATCAGTATCTTCAGCGATGAGATGTTGTTAAATTGTAAGAAAGAAAGGTACAAATATCATCATAGTTAACATTGTATCTAATAACAGCGCTATTCCAAACCTACTAATAACCATTTCATCTAAATCTTCACTGTAAAGGTTATATCCAAAGAAATAGCATATCGTGCTTATAAAAATGCTTATAAGTACTGCAACCCATTTGTGTGCTAAAATTTGCGGAAGTAAATACAAGTTATCGCCATAGGAATTACTTAATACAACTGATATTTTTAATGCAGAACTCACAACAGAAATAAGTATGAAAGATATTTTCTTTTTCTTGTCTGAAAAACTATAAGAAAAAAATGTCAAAATGCATATTAGAAGTATTACAGGCATTAACCATTTAATGGGATATATTATATAAACTAAGCTGTATATTGCCCCCTGCAGTGTATTTAATGTTGCCTGCTTTGTTTCTATAGGTAGATGGACATTATTAGCTACCTTAAACCCTTCATTTTGAGATGCTAGGTAAACTCCATATAAATTTGGTTTATTATAACTGCAGTATGCAATTGTATCTCCATTTATTGCAGGATAAGTAGTAAGTCCAACTAGTCTAGTTACATAGCTATAGCTAGCTACCTTATTATCTTTTAAAATAAAATCAACTATCGCCTGCTGCTTGTCTTTAGTTCCAAATATTCTATCCGTTGTGGCAAAAAACCTAGCACCTTCTTTGGAATAGGTTCCAACCACATTATATATATATTTATTATTATTAACATACAATTCACTAGAATTTTTATTGCTCCCATCTAGTGCAAATTCTAAAATTCTAGCCCCTATGATCTCTCCTTGCACACTATATTCAACTAATAAATATCCGTTTTTACTATCGCTAGAGGTTGCAGTGTGTATGAATGACATAGCTGTACTTTTATTAAGTACTCCTGCTAATTTAGGCGCTGATGCCACTCCATTCTTCATAGTTATATAACTAAAGCCTTCTTCTCCATTGCAATATGTAAACATAAATCCATTTTCAGTTTTCACACCTGATAATAAGGTTGCCCCTTTTATATCAAAATCCTTCTTAGAATTTTTAGCCATATCTAATACTTGAATTTTCTCCTTATAGCCAACTACTAGAATATCATCCCCTATTTGACAGGTCTCAGTGATATTTTCTATTCTGGATGCATCTATCTTATTTAATCCTTTATCCAATTTTATGATTTTCAAAGAATTAGCACCATTCTCATAGGAATTAAAACTAAGATAAAAAAATCCTTGTGCCTTTAACAAATTAACTTCTTTAATTAAAGTATCCTTAGTGTCAAAGGTTTTCTCCGCAATTTTTTTACCTAATTCATCTGTTTCTACAAGTCGTAACTTACCACCGTCATTAAATGCTACTATATTATTTTTATCATTTTTTAATGATTTAGGAAAGGATGTAACATTGCCACTAGATATAGCAACCTCTTTACTCCATTTGGAAGATGGCACCTGCGACCTTATATCATATTCCACTTTATACTGAAATCCTATTATGGCTAAAAATAACACTATAAAACTAATTATGAACATTTTTTTCTTCATTTTTTTGCCCCCCCATTATCGCTTTTATAAGGATTTATATTTACTAATGCTTAACTATTATAACGACTAATGAAGTGGTTAATTTATTTTAAATTAACCACTTCATTAGTCGTTCATCATAAACAGCACTCGCTATAGTCCGTAACATCTTCAATAAGTTTCCAATGATTATATTATACATTAAATACCTTTTTTATTCTATATGTAAATGCTGTGATATCAATTATCCTCTTTTATTTTTTTATTCTTAAAATAGGTATACTAAATGAAAAATCAGTCCCCTTTTGAGTTTCACTTTCGACCCATATTTCTCCTCCATGCTCTTCAATAATATGCTTACATATAGCTAGTCCTAGCCCCGTGCCCTTAGGTTTATTGGTAAGCATATCTCCAACTTGACTAAATTTTTCGAATATAAACTTTTTATCTTCATCCCTAATACCTACACCCGTATCACTAATACATACTATTATATTCTCTTTCACTACTCTTGCTGTACATACTATGCACCCTTCCTGAGTAAACTTTATAGCATTAGAAACAAGGTTAATTATCACTTGTATTATTTTATCCTTATCTGCCATAATGTGGGGAAGTGGTTCTCTTATGCTTAGTATAACTTGAAGTGATTTATTTCTAATAATTGGATTTGTTAATGTTATTACCTGGGTTATAAGTTCTTCTATATCAATTTCCGTCATATTTAATTTGAATTTTCCCGCTTCCAATCTTGATATATCTAACAAATCATTTATAAGACTAGATAATCTCTCGCCTTCTGATAAAATTATATTTACATTTCTCCTTATTTTAACTACTGCAATTTGATTTTTTTCAATTGTAAGATCTAGCCCTTTCAATATAGAACCTTCAAATTTTCTCTTAACCATTTCTGCGAAACCAATAATAGAAGTTAATGGTGTTCTAAGTTCATGAGAAACAGTAGACAAAAAATCTGTTTTCATCTTATCCATATCTTTTAGTTTTTGAAAAAGCATAGCATTTTCTATAGCTACAGCTACTTCACTAACAAAGGAAAAAGTATTAGTTATTTTTGTTTCATCGTATGCTGACCTTTTACTATTTAGCATAATCACTATTCCATATATATTCTTTTTATAGATTATTGGAACTATAAGTATGCTTCTCATGTGATATAATATTAATTGAAAGCAAGTGTTATAATTTGTATATTCAGATTTATTTAAATCTTTAATATAACTAGGCTTACCACACTCTATAATTTTCTGTATAATTTCAATACATTTGCTCTCTTGTAAATAACTATTTAAATCTATTTTTTCTTCATAACCATGACAAGCCATAAGTTTAAATTCATTATCAGTTTTTAATATACTTATAGCTGCATCATAGGCTGAAATTTCATATAAGTTTTCCAATAATGAATTAAAAATATCTTTTATATTTGTTGTAGATCTAAATATGTCAATAGTAGTCTTAATTTTTTTATCAAATTCTTTGGATTTTTTAATGGTTACACTTTTAATTTTCGCATGAATAAATATAATATTTGATATAATTACTATGCATATGAGTAAGAAAGCATTTTTCCAAAAAAATTCTTTCATAATCTACCTCTATTCATTATTAACAATTTTGTATGTTTCTACAATGAAAATACCAATTTTTTCACCTTATGTCAAGCATTATTAAATATTTACTATAACTACTTATTATCATATGAAAGAGGTGCCTAATGCGTAAAGCTGGTAAAATAATTAATATTGAAAAAAACAAAGTCTTCATCATAACCGCAAACAAAGAATTTGCAACTCTTGAAAAGCACACTGAAGATCCAAAAATAGGTGAATTATATGCAGGTGAAGAATTTAAACGAATAGCTATTTGGAAATATTTATTAGCCTCTGCTTTCGTGCTAATACTTATATTCTCAATAAGAAAATTATATCTGGATAATAAATATGATTTTTCAGTTATAGTAGACATGAATTGTTCTATAAAAATGGAGGTATCCAGTTCAAATAAGATTAAAAAAGTTGAGGGTATTAACTCTAAAGGCTATAAAATAAAAGAACTCCTACCATTAGAAAATGAGTCCTTATCAGAAGCCTTACATATGATTTTAGATGAATCTATTAAGCAAAAATATTTAACTAAAGCACATGCGGACGACGGCTTCAAAATTTCTATATTTATTTCTGGAAATAAAGCCAATGAACCTATTGATTTAAGTGATTTTCAAAAATATGCTGGTACTCATAATTTTAAAGTGTTCATAAATAATAATGGTCAAGCAGCAATGGAATAAGGGTACCCTTTGTTGGACAGAAAAGGGTATCCTCTACAGGATACCCTTTTTACTATTTATATTCAGGCATTTCAAATGTTAATTTTGCATTTGTATATTTATCAAGAATTGCTTTAATAGAATAGCTCTGCTTATATGCCCATGCTATGTCTGTGGCATATTGATGACTTGGAGTGGTTGGATTCCATTTCATTTTATATAACGTATTTTGCTTATAAATAGTATTATTTATATACCCTGTAGAAATCCATTTAATGCCACCTGCTATTGCTGCCTCAGGAGTAAACCACTTCTCATTATAAGCCTTTTCTGAGCCTAATTTAAGAGGATTAATATCCCATGCTCCAATACCGAACATATTGTATGTAATTTTACTTGGGACTGCTTTGCCAGCAACTATGCATACTGGGTACCCTGTAGCTAATTGTGATTTTCCATGACCGCTTTCTAATATGGCATGAGCAATAATATAGGCTGGGTTCACATCATATTGCTTACACGCATCTAAAATTGTTTTCCCTTGTCCTTCTAATATTCCCTGTCCCGTTAGTGTACTATCCAATTCCTCTGCAGTAATTCCTTCAACATAATTTAGTGTTAAAAATTGATATACAGCATAATCATGATATTCATAATTCTTAGGATTCAAATAATTGCGAATATCTATATCACTAGGGATTAAAGCCGGATAATTAGATATAGAATTAATAGGAGCCTGTTTACTTTGCACTCCTACCATTTCATCTAATGTGATATCATATGACTTATAAACATATTTTTTATTACCTTCATCTTTTAATTGTCCATTATCTGGTACTGCAATAGTAAAACTCTTAATTATAGGTGCCTTAAGTTGGTTACTATTTAAGGACCTTATAGTATCACTTATTTGTAGTGAATAAGTTTGCCCAGGTAAATATCCAACAACTGGCGGTTGTACTATTATGGTATTATTAATAGAATCGTAGGATATCTTTACATCCGCTGAAATTCCAACAGGATTATAAACCTTAACACCTTTATCGAGGTTGTCCACATTAATATCTTGGTTAAACTTAATCTTCCATACTTTATCAGAATTCACATTTACAGTTTTTTGTTCCCACTGGGTAGGGTTTGTAGCCGCTATAACAGTATTTGGAATAAATATAAATAGGCAACACATTATACCTAAGCATAAATTCAACTTGTTTAAAATAATTTTATTCTTCAATTTATCTTCCCCCTATACTTTTTATTTAAAATCTACTAACGTGGCTTAATCCACTAATGTGGCTTAGTGCATTAATGTAGCTTGGTAAGCACGCTTACTACAAATATGATTAATTAATTTACATTCCCCTTTATATTTGGCTTATTATTTAATATAATTAAATAGAATAATACTTATATTTAGAAGCAGTTTGTCCAATAACTATAAAATTGTTTATATTTGTATGACTATTTAACCATATATTATAACTATTTTACCATATAATATGAATTATTCAACTTAATTTTACTTTATAATTCCAAAGGACGGTGTAAAATGAAGACTCTACATAATGAAAAAGAGAAAAATATAACCCAGAACTATGAAAATATTATTTCAAAAACTAGATTAAATAAATTCATTAGTGAAACTGGTTATTGTTCAAGACGAATGGCAGATAAACTGATTGATGCAGGCAAGGTCACCGTAAATGGTAAAATACCTGAAATGGGCACTCAAGTATCTGCAGCAGACTATATTGAAATAAACAGGCAGCCCTTAAAAAACAAAGAAGATTTCGTTTATTTAGCTTTTAATAAACCTGTTGGAATAACCTGTACTACAGAGCATAAGATTAATGGCAATATTATAGATTATATAAATTTTCCGAAAAGAATTTTTCCTATTGGTCGCCTTGATAAGGCTTCCCAAGGTCTTATTTTTCTAACCAGCGACGGAGATATTGTAAATAAAATCTTGCGTTCAGGTAATAATCACGAAAAAGAATATGTTGTTACTGTGGATAAACCTATATCCCCTGCTTTTATAAAAAGTATGGCAAATGGCATACCTATACTTAACACTATTACTAAAAACTGCTTTGTAAAGAAAGAAGGCAAATGTATCTTTAGAATAATTTTAACAGAGGGACTTAACCGTCAGATAAGAAGAATGTGTGAGTATTTAGGCTATGATGTTGTAAGACTTGAAAGACTTAGAATTATGAATGTTTCTATAGATAATTTAGGACTTGGTAAATGGAGACATCTAACTTCAAAGGAACTATTAGGTATTAACGAATTGATCTGTGATTCAATTAAAACTGAAGATGCTTCAAAATAATACTCCTTAAATGTTTCTCTTTTTTACTAGTATTACCAATACTTTTTATAAATTTATTACCTATTTAAAATATATTCCAGTTTTTATTTAGACTAACAAATTGTACACATTAACATTTACTAATCCACAAATATAATGAAAGTATGTAGCTTTTTTAAAAATTAATATATACTATTGGAGACTTATGCACATTATCCACAATTACCCTGTGCATAACTTGTGGAATTGGTCTTTGTGACTGATTATTAGTATTAATTGCAGATATTTTTAAAAATTCAATGTAAACATATGCCTTTTAAATAAATTTATTCAAAATATTATTTTAAAGTTATCCACACTATCCACAGTTTTGTTGATAACATGTTGATAACTTTTTATCTACTTTTCTGTGATTTTACCTTTTACTATAAGCCTATGAGTGGCTACACTTATAGGTTTGCACATCACAAATGTGGTTTGTGAGCCTTCTGTATTATCAAAACAGATATTTCTTCTAGTTTTACCACCTTACACTCATAGACCTCATATTGGTACTCACCAGGCATGGATGAAATTATGTCATATTTAAATGATTATAAACTTCTTGATTACCTTCTTAGAAAATGCTATATTAAAATCATTAGCTGAAGTACTACAATAGTAACAAATTAAATTGAAAAGAGGTAATTTGCTTGAGAATTGGAATGGGATACGATGTTCATAAATTAGTTAAGGGAAGAAGTTTAGTCCTTGGCGGAGTAAACATACCTAATGAAACTGGATTATTGGGGCATTCAGATGCGGATGTTCTTATTCATGCTATTATGGATGCTCTACTCGGTGCTGCAGCTCTTGGAGACATTGGGAAGCATTTCCCTGATACTGACTCTAAATATAAAGGAGTCTCTAGCATTGTCTTACTTAAACATGTAGGCAGTTTAATTAAAGACAGTGAATATATAATTGAAAATATTGATGCTACAATAATTGCACAAAGCCCTAAGATGGCACCACATATTCCCTATATGGTGAAAAATATTGCAACTGCATTACAATTGCCTATAGATAAAGTTAATATTAAAGCTACCACCGAAGAAGGTCTTGGTTTTACCGGTAGACTAGAAGGAATTTCTTCTAATGCCATATGTCTTTTAAAATAAATTTCTATAACAGTGTATAAAGAATAAAAACTAAGGACATTTCATATGAAGAAATGTCCTTAACTCATTAAAATCCTCTTTCCCAAATTTCATAGTCTGCATGGTCAATTAGCATGGCAGAAGAAAAATATGTACCCTGACCATATGAAACTCCTAGCTCTATTAACTTTTTCTTTTCTTCCAAAGTTCTTATTCCCTCAGCTATAATTTTCATGTCAGTTTTTATAGCCATTTTAACCATATGTTCTACCATTAATGCTTTTATTTCGTCTTTATGAACATCTCTAACAATTTGTTGAGAAATTTTTATGAAATGTGGCTTCATCTTTATTAGCTCCACCATATTAGAATTTCCTTCTCCATAATTTTCCATTGCTAGTTTAAATTTTAGTTCCTTGGCAAAATTCCTCCAAAATGCACTTCTTGGTATACGTTGAGTGATTTCTAAAACTAAATTTGTACCCTGTAGTTTTTTTATAACTTTTTTAATGGTATGCCTTGTTGTATCTGATTGAAGTTTAAAAAATAACCCTCCTTCAACAAACGGCCTCAATTTATCTATATAATTGCACAATTTATCGCAAGCAAGCAATGTAAGCTTTTCTAAGTCACCAGTAAGCCTAGCTTTTTCAAACATCTCATCTGGGAAAAATTCTAATCTTGAATCCCTAACTAATATTTCCAATGAGTTAACCTTGCCAGTGTTTAAGTTTATAATAGGCTCCACCGTAAGCTCTATAGATTTATTTTTTATTATACCTGAAATATGGTAAGCCTTTTGATCAATCTTATATATTGATTCCTTATCTAAATATTCACTTATTGAGGTTTCATCTAAAAACCATTGAAAACTTGCACATGAGGATAGACTAGGATTATATAGATCTATAAGTTCATGCTTTAAAACAGCTCTTAAATTATACATTGTGTATATCATTGCTGCCAGTCTTTTATTTTCATCCTTTGTTTTACGAATGAAATTTAATCCTGCAGCAACTCCAGCTAAATAAAAAGATGGCTCATATAGTTTATTTCTAGAATCCGAAAGCAAATAATCTATTCCATGCCTTAATTCAGGTATTATATCTCTAAGTATACTGGCCCCATCTCCGTCAGGTATATCAACATACTTTACATTTTTAGTTAATTCCTCACACAAACTAATCCAAAATTTTCTTTGTTTATTATTGTCAAATTTTAAATAATCCATTAGTGAATGTAATTCTAAATATCTGGTATCATAAAAAATATTACTATGAATTTGGTAACTTCCAAAATCAATAATAGAGGGTTTTTTCACTGAAACGATTATATTTCCTCCATGAAAATCACCATGTATACAAGAATGTAAATACTTTATCTCCTTACCATCCCAAACCTCTGCATCTGTAAAGAATTTGTATGGATTAGGGAAAAATTTATCAACTCCATCGATAACTAACCATTTTTTATCTTCATCAATCATTAATGTTTCAAATGCCTTTGTTTGTTTCTCATCCATAAATCTATAACCTAGAGATGTTTTCATTATATCAATAGGAGATTTAATTTCTGAAGTATGTGGTTTATTCCAAGTATATAAAAATTTAGCTACCTGTTCTGAGGTTTGCTTAACTAACGCCAATTCATTTTCCAATGAATATTTTAGAGTTTTAATTCCAAGTACATTGTCTCCTCCCAGTTCATATAGCACACCAAATCTTCTTAAATCATTTTGACACTTAATTTCTACTTCATCAATAATCTTAGGTATATACCCTTCAACACAATTCTCTCTTGATTGTAAAAATGCTTTATTATGTAATCCGCTTTCATTCATTTCCTGAATCTTTAAGACTCCGAGTTTTCGAGACTCACCAAATTCTACAGTATAGACTGCTGCACCAGATTCTCCATCGTTTAATTCATTTATTATTTCTATAGGTTGATTTTCCTTCGAAAAATTTTCTAAAACCATTATCTTCTCTTGCTGGCTTAGCATATTTTACCCCCTGTATCAATTATTGTTATTATTCTGCTATTTATAATATAGATAAACATACCTATCTCCAGACTTATTTCATTTTACATGTATTCTCGTAAATTTTAAACTTTTTTTAGATAATGTTCTCTATTTAGCAAGCTAAAATATAGTCATCATTATTTGATTATACTACAAATATATTATATTACTACAAGCATAAAAAATCACACAAGTTTTAATAATTATAAAGCCTGTATGATTCAATAATTTCCTGTTAAAAACTATGTTTGAATTTTAGTTAACTAAATAACTTTCTAGTACAATAATACTTATCTTCTCTCTTTTCTATGTCAAACTCATTTATAGATGTAATTCTATCATGTTGCTCTACATGAAGTACATACCCCTCAACATTTTTATTTTGGAAGTAAACTTTCGTATAATTCATAACCTCTACCTTGTCTCCAAAAAGATCATAAATTAGTAATGGTATCTTATTTAGCATTTACATCTACCCCTTTTATATTTATTAGCTATAAATTAATAAATATTATTATATACAGATGTTTATGCTAAAAATATTGCAAACTTTAATATATTCACATATATATTTTTTATAGCCCATGTGAATAGAGTATATAAAATATAAAACAAGAAACTTTCAGAGTTAATCCGAAAGTTTCTTGTTTATAATTCAAATTCTTCATTTAAATCATCACCTGAGGTGATGCCATACTAATCTCCTAATGTGGCCACCATAACTGCCTTTATAGTATGCATTCTATTTTCAGCTTCATCAAATACTATAGAAGCTCGACTTTCAAATACTTCATCTGTAACTTCAACACCATTCATTCCAAATTTTTCAAATACTTCTCTACCCACACCAGTCTTCAAATCATGATATGCTGGTAGACAGTGCATAAATTTGGTATCCTTATTATGTGTCAAATTCATCATTTCACTATTAACTTGATATGGCTTTAATACACTAATCCTTTGCTGCCAAACTTCATCTGGTTCTCCCATTGATACCCAAACATCTGTGTATATAACATCTGCATCCAATACACCCTTTGCTACGTCACCCGTAATAGTTATTTTTGCTCCTGTAGTCACAGCTACTTCTCTACATTTGCTAACTAATGCTTCTTCAGGGAATAATGAAGTTGGCGCAACTATTCTAAAGTCCATACCCATCTTCGCAGCGCCTATCATAAGAGCATTTGCCATATTATTTCTTCCATCACCAGCATAAACAAATTTAATTTCGTTTAGTGGTTTTGTAAAATGTTCTTGTATTGTTAAAAAGTCTGCAAGAATTTGTGTTGGATGGTCCTGCGTTGTTAATCCATTCCATACAGGTACTCCTGCATATTTGGCTAGCTCTTCAACTACTTCTTGACCATATCCTCTATATTCTATTCCATCATACATTCTCCCAAGAACTCTTGCCGTATCTGCTACAGATTCCTTTTTACCAATCTGAGTTCCTGTAGGTCCAAGATATGTAACATGTGCTCCTTGGTCTAGAGCACCTACTTCAAAAGCACACCTTGTTCTTGTGGAGCTTTTTTCAAATATAAGTGCTATATTTTTACCTTTTAATGTTTGCCTCTCTGTGCCTGAATATTTAGCTCTTTTTAGGTCTCTAGCCAAATCAAGAAAATAATTAATCTCTTTTGGTGAAAAATCCATAAGTGTTAAAAAATTTCTGTTCCTTAAGTTAAACATAATAAATTCCCCTCTCCTGTCTCTACTTCTAATTTTTTATAACTATATTAAATCCTCTCTATAGAATGGCATAGACATACATCTTGGGCCACCCCTACCTCTTGATAGTTCACCAGAAGGCATTTGAAGTACTGTTATATTATTTTTATCTAAAATCTCGTTAGTAACATAATTTCTCTCATAGGTTATTACCTTACCAGGAGATATAGCTAATGTATTAGATCCATCATTCCATTGTTCTCTTCCTGATATAACTTTATCTCCACCACCACAACGTATCAAAGTGATGTCTTTTTTTAAATGATTGGAAAGTATTTTTTCTAAACTTCCTTCTTCTTCTCTGCTTATTAATTCTTTATTCTTGTGATCGTAGCTTATTGCTGTAACCTTTAAGGTACCTTCTATTCCTGGATGAACAGTAAATTTATCGTAATCAATCATTGTGAATACAGTATCTAGATGCATAAACGCTCTAGTTTTTGGGATATCAAAAACCAATATTGTTTTAAAATGCTCTCCTTTTTCAAATATGTTTTTAGCCATATTTATAACTGCTTCTTTATCAGTTCTTTCGCTATGTCCAACTGCAATAACTTCTTTTGATAAAATTAATTCATCTCCACCTTCTATATTATATACCTCATTCCTATCATACCACAACGGAATACCTGAATCTTTTAACTCAGGGTGATATTTAAAAATATATTTTCCAAAAATTGTTTCCCGTCTTCTAGTTTTAGTTTTCATAGAATTTAAACTTATTCCATTTCCAATACATGCAAAAGGATCCCTTGTAAAATATAGATTCGGCATAGGATCCATTATAAATGGGTATTCATCATAATGTTCTTTAAGTTCTATTTCTTTCTTTCTTATTCCTGCCATCACCTTATCTACCATTTCTCTTTCTGGCAATGAATATAAATAATCTTTTATAGATGTTATAATTCCAGTCTTATTTATACCACATTCTTCTATAACCTCATCTAAAAATAGTTCTTTAACTTTAGGTTCTTTTATTGCTTCTACTGCTAAATCTTCAAGGTACAGGGTTTCCACACCATTTTCTTTTAATATCTTAGCAAAATTGTCATGTTCTTGCCTAGCTACCTTTAAAAATGGAATATCATCAAATAAAAGCCTTTCTAGATACTCTGGTATAAGATTTTCAATTTCTTCTCCAGGTCTATGTATAAGAACGGTTTTTAAATTTCCTATTTCTGAGTATATATTTATTTTTTTCTTATCCATCTTCTTTTACCCTCCAACTTTAAAATAATTAATATACTATTTTTGTTCCTGACAACCCTTTTAATGCTTCTTTAGCTTTTGACAATGATGCTATAATTGCTGTTTTATCTTTATTATTCATTATAAATTTTTTACAAGCCTCAACCTTTGGAAGCATACTTCCTGGAGCAAATTGGCCCTCAGTAATATAACTATTAAGTTCATCAATAGTTATTTGGGTAAGTTCCTTTTGGTCTGGCTTATTATAGTTTACACAAACTCTATCTACCCCTGTCAATATTAGAAGCACATCTGCATCTAGTATTTCTGCAAGTTTCTCAGCAGCAAAATCTTTATCTATAACTGCCGCCACCCCTTTAACGATTCCATCTTGGCGAATAACTGGTATACCACCGCCACCGCAAGATATAACCACATTTCCCATATCTACTAATTCTTTTATTAAATTCTTCTCTATAACATCAATTGGCTTTGGCGATGCTACAACTCTTCTATATCCTCGGCCTGCATCTTCTCTCATTATATAGCCCTGCTGTGCTTGTAACTTTTCTGCTTCCTCTTTTGTATAAAATGAACCTATTGGTTTAGTTGGATTTTGAAATCCTTCATCGTCTTTATCAACAACTACTTGAGTCACTATAGTCCCTACAGTCTTATCTATATTTCTGCTTCTTAATTCTTCACCTATAGCATTTTGAAGATGATATCCTATATATCCTTGTGAAAAGGCCCCACATACATCAAATGGAAATAATACATTCCCCTCATCAAATTTTTGGGCACCTTCTATTGCTGCAACAATTTGCCCTACTTGAGGCCCATTTCCATGAACTATTGATATCCTATGGCCTTCTTCTATAAGATCAACTATTGATTTAGCTGTGCTCTTACAAGTCTTAAGTTGCGCATCTGAGCTTTTGTCTTTAGGATCTGATTGAAGTGCATTTCCGCCTAATGCTAATACTATTTTCATAACTAAATCCCCCCCATTATTATTTTTCTAATTTTACAATTCATTAAATTATCCATATTTTTATACTATCCTCTTATACAATCCTTGTCAACCATTGCAATTTCATAATAGTTGCATAAGTATTCTGCCCATTTCCTGTTAATTTATTAAAATTCTTAATAACCTTATTAAAATTCTTAATAACCTTATTAAATATTGAATAAAACTATATATTAAATGTATAAATATATACATTTAATGAATAAATTTTATAAAACTTTTTTTATAATTATATAATTTGTTTGACATAATAATATTTAAAGCATACAATAATAATATAGTATACCCCCAACGGGTACAAGGAGGACAATTTATGAATATTTCTTTTGATGAAATAACTAAAAATGCTCTGAAGAAACAGCTTTTGCAAAAGGGTAAATCTTCAGTTAGATTGCTTATAAAAGGCTTTGGTTGAGGTGGTCCAATATTAGGAGTTGTTCTGGATGAACAACAAGAAGATGATATTCTACAATCAGTTAATGGAATAAACTTTATAGTAGATAATGAGTCATCATTTGTTTTTGAAGATACGAAGATCATGTATACCAACAGCATATTTGGAGATTCCTTTAAGATTATGACATCAGATACTTCAAATAGTTCTTGTAGATAACAAAAAAAATAAAAGATTCCTATTTTTATAGGATCTTTTATTTTTTATATAAATTATAAATTTTAAGTTTCATAGTCTTTTACGATTTTTTGCACTAATTTTTTTATTGCACTAGCTTGAGATACTAATGTCATTACCACTAAAAACACCGATATTCTTTCCTTATCGCTTTCTTTTAAATCTAGTACATCAATTATTTTTTCTAATTTTTCTTTATCACAAAACTTGTTTTTTATAAAATCATCAAGACTCTCTTTTTGCATATCAGAAAAAATTTTATAAGCATTTTCCCATGAAATAATGTCATCATCTCTATCATTAATTTCATTAAAAGCTAATCTAAAAACCTTTTTAATTTCTTCCGATGTAAGTATAGGCCTCATATAGCTAAGTAATACTAGCTGAGCAAGATGTAATTTTGTATATCCTCTTTTTTTACTATCTTCAGGTTTTGATATAACTTCACTTTTTATATAATTCTGTACTATATTATTAGTATAATTATCAGCCTCAAATTTATCATTCAAGTAATCAATAACTTGAGACAAAAACAAGTCATACTGAGGTAACTCCTCATATGTTATTATACTGTTTTCTGATATTTCTTTTGATAATAAATTTATATTTTCTACAGTAAATTTATCCTCATCCACTATTTATCACCTTCCAAAATTATTATCCTAAATAAAATATGTTTATCAGTCTCCATATGATATATACATCTATATTAAGGTATATATTACCCTATTACAAGTTATTTTATATTTTATTTTTTTCCTTTAAGTACATAAACAAAATTAACCTTATGGTTTATATAATATTGTATTTTTAACTTATAGTATATCTAGCGAAATATATTACCATAATACTATAAATGAATTTTTTATTTTAAAATTTAAATTTTATTAATATATTTTCTACCATTTATAAAAACAGATAAATAAGGAGGTAACTATGACAATTCTTAATAGACTATCCTATCTTTTCAAATCTAAAATAAATAATACTTTAGATGAATTTGAAAATCCCTTAGAATTGCTTGATCAAAAAATAAGGGATATGGAGTGTGTCTTAAATGATGCTAGGCTTTCATCAGCTAAAATTTTAGGTAATAACCATGAAATTGAAAGACGAATAGAAAGCTTATCTAAGGAATCTGATGAATATATCCAGACAATTAAACTTGCATTAAATAAAGGTAATGAAGTTCTTGCAAAAAAAATTCTCCAAAGAAAATTAGATAATGATAAATATTTTACTTCGTTAAAGACGAGCTATAATAATGCAAATACTAAGAGTGAAGCTTTAAAATTAAAACTAAGAGAACTAGAACAAAATGTATATCAAACAAAGATATATAGAAATGACGCTTTTGCAAGATACAATGCTGCTGATGCTCATAAAAAAATAAATGAAATCATTGGTAACATTTCAACTAAAAATAATTATATCCCCCTTTCAAACATAGAAAAAAGCATAAATAAAAAAGAATGCTTCGTAGATGCTTTGACAGAATTATGTTTTGATAATGAGTTAAGCAGCGAAATTAATAATCTTACTTGTATAGATTTAAATAATGAACTAAAAAAATACATGTAATTAGTGTTATTAACCCAAATAATTTGTCATCCTTATTTATAAACAATATTATACAATTTTATAAATATTTTCTTATTAGTTTTGATTTAACCCACAGATAATATTGCAATTAGCTAAATTTTGAACATTATAATAAAGTTGTCCACAGTTTTTAACATTTAATCAACAGAAGCTGTGGACAATTTAATTTATTTTGAAGATCACTATTTAGCGGGTTTTACATATTAAAAGCTATTCTGACAAGTTTTTTATCCACATTGTACATTATGGACTGTGTATAACTTGTTAATTCTTATGTGGAACAAAGAGTATGAAACTACTTTTTTTCTTTCAATTTTTATCTTTTTCTGCTATTTGTTTTCCCTGTTATTTCAATGAATTACTATAATCCGCTAAAAATTTAGCTATCCCTTTATCAGTAAGTGGATGCTTAATCATATCTATCAATATTTTGTAGGGGATTGTAGCTATATTAGCTCCTGCCTTTGCACATTCTAAAATATGTATAGGATTTCTAATACTAGCAGCTATAATTTCCGTATTTATTTTATACCCTTTAAAAATTTGAGCTATGTCTAAAATCACTTGAGAGCTAGATGTACCTGCATCATCCAATCTTCCCATAAAAGGACTTACATAATTTGCCCCTGCTTTTGAAGCAAGTAATGCTTGTTGAGGTGAAAAAATTAAGGTAACATTAGTTTTAATATTTTCTTTTGATAGAATATTAACTGCTTTTAGGCCTTCTTCGCACATAGGTATTTTAACAACCACATTTTTATGAAGTTTTGATAATTGCCTACCTTCCTCAACCATCTTGCTCGCAGTCATACTTATAACTTCTGCACTTATTGGTCCATCAACAATAGCACATATCTCCTCTATTACTTCTTTTAGATTTCGACCTTCTCTTGCTATCAAAGATGGATTCGTAGTTACTCCGTCTATTATACCTAATTCTGCAGCTTTTTTGATTTCGTTTACATTAGCAGTATCAATGAAAATTTTCATGTTTTTCTCTCCCTCATTTTAAATATGTTTACTACCTAACTATAACACTTTATTTATATGAAAACACTAGAATTAGAGAATTTGTCTGTGCCCTTTAATTTAATATTAAGAGACATATTTATTGATTTTCTTTATTAATGAATTGTAAAAATAAATTTCCTTTATTTTTACAATATTTATTTTTAAAATCCATTTTTTTATTTTTTTATTTATACTTGTACTTATTAATATTTAAAAAGCCCTATATTTTCAATATTTATATTTTATTTTTATTTTTATGTAGATATGAGATTCACATATTTACTTATTAGTACAAGCCTTCGACATATAATTATTTATATCATTGTATATATCCATAAAATTACTATTTTACTTTCAATATATTTTTACAATATAAAAGCGGTTCTTCCATTGAATTTTATGGGTTTATAGAATAATTTTAGTCTTGTTTACTGATTTTAAAGAGTTTCTAAGTATAGTAAAAATTTGTATTTTTTTTTAAAAAATATTGACATTTGTATTATATGGTAGTATATTATCTTTAGATGGAAGTAATTATTAATTTTGTAATATTAATAAAATTGTTCTAGTAAAAATTTTGACTTTATACGTCATATTTATTAATATTCCAATATTAGAATGTCGGAAATTGTTACCCTAAGGAGGAATTATTATGAAATCAACAGGTGTTGTAAGAAGAGTAGATGAACTTGGAAGAATTGTTATCCCAATAGAACTTAGAAGAACTCTAGATATCGCTGAAAAGGATGCTCTAGAAATTTACGTTGATGGCGAACTAATTATTCTAAAAAAATATCAGCCAGCATGTATTTTCTGTGGTGATGCAAGAGATGTGGTCAACTACAGAGGTAAAAACATATGTAAGCCTTGTTTAGAACAACTAAAACAAGAAAATTAGGTTTTATAATTACTTACATAAATAAAAAGGAATCCTATAAATTATAGGATTCCTTTTTATTAGTGTTTTTAAAAATCATATATTACTAAACACTAAGATTTCAAGATCTTCTTTTACAATAAAAAACAGACTATTTGTAATAGCCTGTCCAAGTTCAAAATTATTTAACTCTTCTTGCAGTAAGATAATCACTTCTTGTTAATGCAGATATTTTAATCACATCTCCAGTACGAGGTGCGTGAATATACGAGTTATTACCTACATACATTCCAACATGATGAGGATCTGATTCTGAACCAAAGAAAATTAAATCTCCTGCTTGTAAATTTTCTCTAGCTACGTATGTTCCATCATTTATCTGTGTATAAGTAGTTCTACTTATATCAACTCCGAAATGAGCATATACATATTGCATAAAACCAGAACAATCAAAATATTGAGGACCTGCTGCACCCCAAACATATGGTGTCCCTAAGAAATTACTTGCATAAGCCACTACTGAACTTGAACTAAGTGATGATGATCCTCTAGATGGAGTATACTTAGGAGCATTATTTCTTATTGTTTGTATTTGCTTCATAGTAGAATTTACAATTGCCTCTGCATCACCAATCTTGCTAGAGTATAATTGCTCTTGCTTTGTAGCTTCTATAACTAATACATTTTGTTCTGCTTTTTTTGCTTTAAGCTTGTCTATTTTACTTTCATTATCAGTTTTCAAAACGACTAGCTTATCTTTTTCAGCATCAAGTGCTACCTTTTGATCTTCAATTTTACTTTTTTTAACTGTTAATTCTCCAATGATTTTATTATCATATTCCACGATCTTTTTAATATTCTCAACTCTTGAAATAAGATCTTCTACTCCCTCTGAGTCCAATAAAACTTCTAAATAACTATCCACACCATTCATATACATGCTTCGCATTCTCTTATTAAATAAATCTTCCTCTTCTTTAATATTAGCTTCTGCGACCTGTATACTCTTTTTTGTTTTTTCTATTTCTTGCTGCGTTTCACCTATTTTAACTTCTGTTTTATGTACATCTGCGAAAATCTTTTCTATGTCTGCATCCATTTTTTCAATAGAAATCTCTATATTGTCAACCACACTTTGTGCTTTTTTATATGCGCTCTTTTGCTCCTCAAGCTGACTCTTTTGATTATTAAGCTTATCTGATAATGGATCCGCAAATATCGGTGTACTTAGTGTAGTAACTAATCCAATTGTAACTATCAATGAAATCATTTTTTTACGCAATCTAATCTCCCCCTTATCCAAATTCAATATTATACATTTTTGCTGTTTTTAAATCAACAATTTTATTATAACCTACTTTATGCCAAACCTCAATGAAAAATATAGATTAAATTGTAAACTTTTTTACATATTTCTATATTTAAACAAGTAATTTCACAATAATTTGTGTAAATGTATTGTTTTTTTTATTAATATGTATAAATTTACCATTTTAGAGATTAAATAATGATTTGTGCGGTGCAATACTAAGAATTTATAAAGGGAATTTTTAATCACACTTGCATAAACAAGGGGGTATCTCCTGAAATATGTTTAAATATTTAATGAATGCTTGTATATTTCTGACTTAGGAATTCCTCTGTCCTTTGCTACTTTTTTCATAGCATCTTTTTTATTTATACCTTCACTTATGTATCTTTCTATATGTTCTTCTATAGTTAGCATTTCCCATTTAGCTTTTTCATCTTTATCTATCTCTTCCTTACTTTTACCTTCAATTACCAATACATATTCTCCTCTTGGAGCTTTCTCTTTATAATATTCTATAGCCTCTTCTAAAGTTAGCCTAATTATTTCTTCATAAATTTTTGTAAGTTCTCTGCACATTGATATTTTCCTATTGCCAATATTCTCATATAAGAATTCTAAAGTACTTACAAGTCTATGAGGTGCTTCATAGAAAATTAAAGTTTCACTTCTATTTAGTAAATCATCAATAATAGGCTTTCTTTCTTTCTTCTCTCTAGGTAAAAAGCCTCTAAATATAAATTTTGTAGTATCAAGGCCTGAATATACAAGCGCAGTAGTGATTGCTGTGGCTCCAGGCAATACTTCAAATTTTATGTTCTGCTCTATACACTTTTTAACTATAACACTTCCAGGGTCTGATATCCCGGGAGATCCAGCATCACTAATTATAGCTATATTTTTACCTTGTTTAATCTGATCAATTAAGTTTTCACTTTTTCCTTGTTCATTATGTTGATGGTAACTTATAAGTGTTTTTTTTATATTAAAATGATTCAATAGTTTTAAGCTTTGCCTTGTATCCTCTGCTGCTATAATGTCTACATCTTGTAGCACTTCTAATGCTCTTAAGGTAATATCCTTTAGATTTCCTATAGGAGTTGGAACTAAGTATAATTTTCCTATCATTATTATCATCCTTTACTATGTAATATTTGTATTAAATCATCTCCTGCGGAGCTGCAATATTAACGACTTCAGAAGGAGATTTATATTTCCACTGAAGCTTTCTATTTATTAGGACATGTAACTTCCACTTATAGAAGCGGGAGACTTTCCTTCTGAAATGTCGTTAAACTGTTCTAATTTAATAATTGTACCTATCATTAGATATTATCCGAATTGTACATATCTTTAATTTCCTGAGTATATCCGCCATCCGACGTGTGAACGTAGAGAGGTGTATCCCATTTTAAAAAGGTTCCTCCATCTCTTTGTCCTTCAATGAGAACAATATTAGGTGCCTTATTCACACTAGGATGCACCATTCTTATACGTTTAGGCTCAATTTTATGCTTCCTCATGGTGCATAAAATATCAACTAGCCTATCTGGTCTATGTACCATATATACTCTTCCACTATCCTTAAGTATAATCCTAATTGCAATAATTACGTCTTCTAACGTGCAACAAATCTCATGTCTTGCTATAGCATTTTTACCGTTTAAATTTATAAGTCCTGAATTTTGAAGCTTATATGGTGGGTTAACCGTAACAACATCTACTTTTGGAATGCTTTTAACAAGTTCTGTATTTTTTAAGTCTCCACATATAAATTTGATTTTTTGCTCTAAATTATTATACTGAGCGCAGCGATTAGCCATGTCAACCAGTTCTTCTTGAATTTCTAAACCCATTATATCACTTGCATAAGTCTTACCTGCTAATATGAAGGGAATTATACCGGTACCAGTACATAAGTCAACAACTTTAGCATTTCTTCTTACTTTAGCAAAATTAGCAAGCAATACTGCATCTATACCAAATCGAAAAGCATCTTTCTTTTGAATAACCTGGATATCCTTTAAATTAAGATCATCCAAAGTCTCATCATCTCTTAAAAACTCCATTATGTATCCCCTTTCTACGTAATTTACATTCACTATATAAATAGCATTAAGAGAAGTATACCCCAATTTTTGTTTCTAAATCAAGAGGGTACATATTTATAAACTAATAAATTCATAATTCCTAGCTTATAAAACTACTATTACTAGCTATTGTTGAATATATATTATATTATATAATAATTGATTTTAATGAGGTTTTAAATGGAACTAATATTGTACCCTTTTAAAAATATAATCTTCAATAAAAATTCTGTGTTATTAGATGCGTCTTTTTTACTTAGCTTGATATATGATGACGATATTAAGCATAGTGATTGTTTATCCTGCTTAAAACAGCTTTCTGAAGGTGGCTCGGAATTTTACACTACTAGTATCATATCCGCAGAGGTTTTAAATCAAATACTTTACAAATTATTTGTTAGCGACATTGAGTGCAAAATAAATAATACTAGGCCCTATAACTCAATTGACAACATTAAGTCTATAATAAATAGCTTTAGCCGCCATGATACAAAAATATTAAAGCAAAAAAAAGAAGACAGACTTATTCATATACCCTATAAAAGATATTTTGACAATATTTCAAAAAATTCCATGAGAAGAAAGCTATTGAACATCTATTACAATAAGTCCGTAGAAATAATATCTGAACTTGAAAAAATTATAAACATAAAATATCTTAACATTACTGAAGGATGTATCTCTCTAGTTAAAAAATTCATGTGTGAAAATTTATTGTCTGTAAATGATGCTTATCATCTAGCTACTGCTGAATTTAATAATATAGATTTTTTACTGACTTTAGATGGTGACTTTATTTTTGCTGAAAGTAGTAAAATGAAAATACTTAAGATTTAGCAAATTAAAAAAGAAGCCCATTTTGAATTTCTCAAAATATGCTTCTTTTTTATGGCTATTATTTAGGTATATAGATAAGTGTACCCTCTTTTATAGCATTCTCATCTGTTATTTTATTTGTTTCTTTTAACATTTCTATGGCCTGTTTTACATTATAAGTAGCCATATTATTTTTAGCAATTGAAGTTAAAGTATCTTGTTTTTTAATCATATACTTACTAGTATTATCATCTGCAACTACAGCTTTTGATGTTTCTTTCGATGTTTCATTTGATTTTTTGTAAGGAATTACTATCTTCTGCCCCACTTCAATTTTATATTTTTCATCCATGCTATTTCTATTTTTAATAAATTCAAGTACTTTGATCTTATCCTGACTAGGCATATATGTTTCTACTATACTAAACACTGTGTCATCTTTTTTAACAGTATATATTCCAACATCTGTTTTGTCATTTATATAAGTTGAATCCATTTCATTACTACTTTTTCCTTGAATATTTTCGACTTCATTTTCGTTTGTTATTACTTTTTTTGTTATTACTTCATTTGTTAATGCCTCATTATTACCCTCTGGTATTAAATTATCACTTTTCACTATACTATCGGCTGGTGTTTTTATATTAGTCGCATTCTCTCGTCCTCCAATAAACCTTAAAGCAAAAAATACTCCTAAGATTAGTACAACAATAGTGGAAACACTAATTATTCCTTTTTTCATTTTCATATTTATAACCCCTTTCATATTTATTAGTAATTATTTACATTTTAATTATTGACACAATTTAAAAATCTCATACACGTAATTCTTTTGTTTCAAATAATATTATCAATATATGTTAGAATAATTCCTAGTAAAAAATGAGATTGTTAACCCATAAATATAAGTTAACAATCTCTATATTTCCTAATATTTCCTATCATATTATTTTTTACTTTTCTCTATTCGTAGCACAACTTCCTCCGCTGTCATTCCAGTTGCATCAATAATTGAAGTATTTGAGATAGTATCCTCTATTCCCATAACGTTTTGATTTTCACCTGTAACAACAACTGCATCATACTTGTTTAAAAAATTACCTGCATTTTTTTTTCTATTATCAAATTCTTTAACTTTATATCCTTCTTTACATAAGTAATCACTAATTGCGGTTAATCCATTTTGAACTGCTACTTTCTTCATATTTCACACTCCCTTCAAAGTTATTATCTCCAATTTTAAAAAGTGTATTCAAATGTCGCCATTATACTTTTACATTAATATAATAAAAAACCAGATAAAAAAATACCAAATAGTAGTTATTTAAACTATCTACTCGGTATTTATAATAATCTATTAAATTTAAAATTTGTTTATTTATATAACTGCGAACCCAGCATCTTCAATTGATTCAATTAGATTATCTAATGAAATGAAATAATCATCATATATTATTTCTATCTCTTTAGTTTCGCTATTTATTTGGCAAGCAATAACTCCTTGATTATTTGATATTGCTACATTAATGTTACTAATATCATCTGAAGTACCCATATTGCACACTTTTATAACTGACCTCATCTCTATCCTCCTAGTTATCTTTGAATAATTCTTTTATTATATATGAATCTCCTTCATTTTCAACCAATTCTAATTTTAATTTAATATCCTCCACTACTACAGCATCTTCATAGCTTCCAGATATTAATGTTAGGTCTTCAATTTTAACCTCCACTATTTCCTCATCACTACCATTAAGTTTTATCTTAATTTTCACAGCTTCTTTTACAACACTATTTCCGATAACTTGTGATCTACCATAAGGTGTATCTACTATTGACCCGACTGTAGGTAGTGTTTTTCTTATTTTTTCATAAGTATCCTGTTCATAATTTAAACAACACATAAGTCTGCCGCAAATACCTGAGATCTTTGTAGGATTTAATGATAAATTTTGCTCTTTGGCCATTTTTATAGACACTGGTGCAAATTCTCCTAAAAAAGTAGAACAGCACATAGATCTACCACATGGTCCAAGCCCACCTATCATTTTTGCTTCATCTCTAACACCTATTTGTCTAAGTTCTATTCTCGTTCTAAATACAGCTGCTAAGTCCTTTACCAGTTCTCTAAAATCAACTCTTCCATCTGCTGTAAAGTAAAATATGACTTTGTTATTATCAAAAGTATACTCTACATCAATGAGTTTCATATCAAGCTCATGCTTGTGTATCTTATCTAAACATACCTCATAGGCTTCCTTTTCTTTTCTTTTATTTTCTGCATCTTTTTCTGCATCCACCTCTGTAGCTTTTCTGATAACACATTTAAGAGGAGCTACTATGGCTTCTTCTTTTATTTCCTTTATGCCAATAACACATTCACCAAATTCTATTCCTCTTACTGTTTCAACAATAACCTTATTGCCCTTTAGTATATCTATATCGTTTGGGCTAAAATAATATATTTTACCAGCTTTTTTAAATCGTACTCCTATTACCGTAACCATTTTAAACCTCCTGCATTTTAAGTAACATTACTTCGAACGTAAGCCCTGGGTTAACGTTCCCATCTAAATTTTCTCTAGTATCATTTATTATATTTATAATACCATTTAATTTGTTAAATGAAAACGTATTAGCTAATTCTTTTATACTCAATAACTTATCTATGTTAATAATTAAATTTTCTTCTTCAATCTCTTTATATATTATAGTATCCCTAACATATGAAAGAAATGCAGTTAATATTTCTTTAAAGTTTTCTTTTTGACCAGATAATTTCTTTTCATATTTTATTAACTCTTCTGTTCCCACACTATTAAGTTGTAGTAATATTTCCAATGTTATCTTTCTAATATCCTTAAAATTGGTATCAACCATAAACTTTTCTGCTTTTCCAGGTATACCATCACTAAAAGCTATAACAACTTTTAGTTCCTCTAAAGGTAACCCAGAATAATTTATTTTTAAAAATTCTTCCATCTCATTTACATTTAAGTTCTTCAACTTGTGTATTTGACATCTTGATTTTATTGTATCCAATATAATTTCAAGGTTCTCACATAATAAAAATATAGTCACATTATTAGGTGGTTCCTCAACTGTTTTTAAAAGTGCATTCTGAGCTTGCACTGTCATTTTATCAGCATGATAAATAATTACAACTTTTTTATCACCTTCATAGGGTTTTTTATTAATTTCTTCAATTAAAGTTCTTATAGAATTAACACCTATTGTGCTTTTATTTTTTTCTAAGCGCCATTCCACTAAATCAACGTATTGCATATCTTTATTCTTTCCTAAAATTTTGAACCCTATGTTCCTTGCGAGTTTACTCTTACCTATTCCATCCTCTCCAACTAAAAGATGAGCATGTGATAACTTATCTAATTTTATGGATTTACTTATTTGATTCTTTATACCATTGTGGCCTATTATGCTTTCAAAACTCATTTTAGTCCTCCATACATATAAGCAAGTATAGATTTATATATACTTGCTTATAATTCGTTATACCTTTATATACTTATCTACGTCGACTACAAATACATTTGCTCCACCTGCGTCCACTTCAATAGGAAACGGCATATATACTCCTGTGGATCCTGCTACAGGTGATGGTGAAGTTACTATTTGCTTTCTTGCCTTACATACTTCCTTTATAATAACTAAAACTTCATCTACCTTTTCTTTTTCTACACCTAGTAGTAATGTTGTATTTCCTGATTTTAAAAACCCACCTGTAGTTGCAAGCTTTGTAACCCTAAAACCTTTATCCGTTATCACTTCAATTAAATCACTTGCATCATCATCTTGTACTATTGCTATAACTAATTTCATACGATCCCATCCTTTATAATTTTATTTTTTTAATAGCCTTTATTATATCTAAATGTATTTCATCTACATTTCTATTACCATTGATTACTTCTATTTTATCATATTTCTTGCAAATGTCTAAATAACCTTCAAAAACTTTTTTATGAAACTCATTTCCACTGTTTTCTAAACGATCTAATGTCCCTTGCATTTTTTTTCTTCTTAATCCTTCTTCATATGGAATGGTAATCATAAATATTAAATCCGCCTCAAGACCATCCAGTGCCGCTTCATTAATGTCCTTAATTCTTTCCATTCCAAGACCTCTACCAATGCCTTGATACACCATTGAAGAATAAACAAACCGGTCACATATAACAATTTTGCCTAATTTCAATGCTGGTTTTATAACCTCACTAACTAGTTGTGCGCGAGAAGCGGCATAAAGTAATGCTTCACACATATAACTCATATTAGAGTTATCATTGTCCAGGATTATTCCTCTTATTTTTTCACTAATTTCTGTTCCACCAGGTTCTCTTGTTCTTACCACTTCATAACCTATTTCCTTTAGATATTTTTCCAATAATTCTATTTGAGTAGTTTTTCCTGACCCATCTGGTCCTTCAAGTGTTATTAGACGACCTCTTTCCATGCAATCCCCTCCACCTATAGATATATATTAATATAAAACAATAATATATATCTATTTTTCTACTGTTGCTATTTTTCTCTCATTAATTCCAAGCACCGTTACGTTACACTTCAGGTAATATTCTATGATAGCGATGCTAATCTCATCTAGCCTTTCTCCAGGCATTACAATAGGTATTCCTGGCGGATAAGGCACTATTGCGACAGCACTTATTTTACCTGCTGAATTGCTTACTTCTACCATAGTTTTTTTTCTATCCATTACTTCATATGGATACATAATGCTTATAGGAATACCATAATCTATTAAATCTACATATTCCTGCTTTAAAGTGTCTAAATCACAGTCTTTGAGAGCTATGTATAATTTTTTAAAATCTTGCGACGTATTAAATGGAGAAAATATTAAAACCACATTCCTACTATCACTCATTTCAGCTTGAATTTTATTTAGTCTTAAATATTCTAATAACTTATGTCCGCTGTATCCTTTAGGTACATTTAATATGTACCTTGTTAAATCCATAGTATATTTATTGATATCTTCATTATGATTTCCTAATATCTCTCGCAAATCCTCGATACCTAATATGTAAAATTTTTCTAAGCTATTAATTTTTCCTCTATAAACTTGGCATAGCTTAATTAACTTTTCATAATCACTTTCACCATACTCCTCCATATAAAATCTTGCATAATCCATGGAACATAAAAGCATATAAGAAGGACTTGTACTTAAAAAAGCACTTACATAGAAATCTACCTTACTAATATTAATACCCGTTCCTACATGTAAAAAAGCTGTTTGTGTTAGACTAGGTAGTGTTTTATGTGCACTCATAACTACCATATTTGCTCCCATTTTTAAAGGGCTTTTAGGTAGTAGGTCTGAGGCATCAAAGTGTGCCCCATGAGCAGCATCCACTAATACCTTCATATCAAATTTTTTCGCCATATCAATTACATATTGTAAATCAAAGCATATGCCGTAATAATTAGGGTATGTAACCATAATTCCTTTTGCATCTTTATTTTCATTAATTAAATAAAAAAGATGCTCCTTATCTAAAGGCATCGGAGCATCATATTTCGAAAAAATTTTATTTTTAATGTATACTGGCCTTAGTTTTCTCATAATAATGGCATTGAATATGGAACGATGGCAATTTCTCTCCACAATAATTTTGTCGCCTTCATTAAAAGACGAAAAAATCATAGCTAAATTGCCACTGGTACTACCATTCACTAAAAAATAAGATTTAATACTTCCATAGTATTCACTCAATAATTGTTGAGATTCTTTTATTATTCCATCTGCTTGATGTAGATTATCTAGTCCATCAACCTCAGTAATATCTCCTTTTATAAAATTTTCATAAAGCTCCTTGCCTTGCACCGTTTCTATAAAACCAAGCCCACCTTTATGCCCCGGCATACAAAAGGAGACATTTTTTTCTTTTATATATTTTAACACTCCATCTACAAGTGGTAGTCTTGACAATCCTTAGTCACTCCTCTTGGTATAAACTGTACCAAAGTCTTCCTTATACAGTTCTTATAATATTCATAAAAATCCGTATTCGCCTTTGCTTTTATAATTCTTTCTTCACAATTAGTACAAAGTCCTCTTCCATTTATTATTATACCATCATTTAGAGGCTTTCTACATATAATACATTTTTCTTTTTTCATAATTTCCCCCTTAATATTGCTCACTTAAATCGTCCCCTTTAGTGGCGTTAAAACTACCTAAAGTATAGCCTCTTACAATATATTTTATTCAGCTAAGTCCACTTTCTTATTTTGTCCACAAAATAAAAAAGAATATATTTATTTACATTTTAATTGGAAATATACTATTAAAAATAGTTATTTGACCTTTTAAAACTTTATTTCTTATTATCAATATATTTATGCACCTTAGGTTATACTAAATATGTAAATAATAACGAAATTTCGAGAGGGGCTCATTATATGAAACAAGAAATTATAAGTTACATAAGCAGCATAGAACAAGATATATATAATTTATCATACTACCTTTATACTAATCCAGAAAGCAGTTATAAAGAATATAAGGGTTGTTCCTATATAATAAATATGTTAAAATCGCATGATTTTAAAGTACAGGAAAACTACTGTAATATTCCTACTTCTTTTTATGCTCAATATGGAAATGGTCACCCAAAGATATGTTATATATGCAAATATACATCTACAGAAAATGTAGGTCATATTTTTGGTAATAACGTAAATGCTAGCATTTCTACTGCGGCAGCATTAGGATTATCAAAAGTAATATCAAAAATTGGAGGGAGTGTAATTCTACTGGGGTGCCCAGGTGAGTATTCTAATGGAGCTGAACTATCACTAACAAAAGAAAATTGCTTAGAAGATATAGATATTATTATTGCACCACATTGTGATATAAATAATGCTGAGAGTGGTACCTCCTTGGCTACAATTCCAATTAAAATTAAATATAACCAAAACAATAATAATAATAATAATAATAATAATAGTGAACTTAGTAACCTTTCTTCTTTAGACACTTATTTATTTATACTTAATACATTAAGTCTATTGATAAAGGGTTTAAATATCAGATGTTCTATTGATACTATTTCAATAAAGAATGCCTCATCATGCCCTAATTCATTTTCTCAATCAGAGGTTACTCTTAATTTGACAGCTAATACACTAAGAGAGGCTAAAGTATTAGAAAAATCTATTGGAGATTTTACTGAGTCACTATCTAAAGCAATGAATATAATTGGAGATATTAGTCTCTTTGAGCTACCTTCTGAGGAACTTCTAAGCAATAAATCGCTATCAAGATTATTTACACATAACTTAAAGGAGTGCGGTGTTATTGATATTGCTCCTTGCAAAAATGCACGATACGGCCTAGGAATAGGATCTATAAGCCATATTACTCCATGTATATATCCCTCTATCTCTATCACAGAAGATGCAACAATAAGTTGTCCATCGCCAAAATTTGCTCTAGAGACTCAAACGGACCTTTGTAAAAATAACATAATAAAATCTGCTAAAGCTCTTGCTATAACAGGCCTAGACATTATTGAAAAACAAGATTTATTAAAAGAAATTATGCTTGAATTAAAATAGAAACACATAAGGTTCTATAAATATTTTGCAAATCAAGTAGGAGGCTAATCATTATCTGATTAGCCGACCTCTTACACCACCGTGCGTACCGTTCGGTACACGGCGGTTCAATAGAAATTAATGTTTTAATAAATATGTTTCTGATAT
>NZ_JAHLDL010000007.1 GCF_018861315.1 Clostridium bowmanii
GGAGCAGTAAATAAGAAGGTTAAGCTGCTGTCTATAAGAAAATGGAATTGTGAAGAGTGTAAAAGCATTCATGATAGGGATGAAAATGCATCAAAAAATATTTTTAAACAGGGAATAAAAGAATTAGGATTAGAAATGGCTATTTAATAAATTATAAAAATTCATATAGAGGAAATGTAGGGTAGGAACTTATCCGAAATATAACACCCATGGAGTTAGTAGGTTACGAGGACGTCGATGTGGGAAATTTTAAGAGTGATCTTAGAAGCACGTGATTTCAATCATGTGAGGTTCACTATACTATTATTATTATTATTATTATTATTATTATTATTATTATTATTGTAAATATAACATAGAAAAATATATTATGTTATATGTGATTAGGTTTAATAAATTAATTATTATATATAATTTCAACGAAAATATAATTATATCAATGAAAAATAACGTATTAATTATATGATAATTAATACGTTATTTTACTTTTGCAAGCCCAATTACTTGCCCTCCGATTTAGTTCAACTGAAGTACAAGAAATTTTCTTTGGATTATGTAGATACATTGCTGGCATGGAATTTCTCTGGGAGTGATTTGAAATAAGAAGAGCAGAAACATTGAAATCCCATTTAGAAATTCTTGTTTTGTGAATGGAAAATTCTCGTGAGCCTTCCAGGAAGGAAGGCTAGTGAACCTGAGGCAGGACGGCGAATGTGAGCGCCAGAGAATTTTCCATGAACAAAACACTAGAATTCCTTAATGGAATTTCACGTTTCAAACTCTTATTTCAAGTCATGTAGGAGAGATTACATAGTCCGCGTTTTTTTTATTCCACTCGTTCTAAGTTACTTTCCACAGGAGTTATATACATAGTTTTATTTGTTGAATAGATAACCATTCCAGGTTTTGCACCGGAGGGTTTTTTTACGTTTTTAACTTGAGTGTAATCAACAGGCACACTCGAGGAGTTTTTAGATTTACTATAAAATGCTGATAAGTTTCCAGCTTCCAATAATGTGGTTTCAGGTATATCACCAAAGTTTTTAATGATAACATGAGAACCTGGGATTTCTTTTGTGTGAAGCCAAGTATCATTTTTATTTGCAAGTTTTAAAGTTAAAAAGTCATTTTGAATATTATTTCTACCAACATAAATATCAATGCCATCGCTTGAAACAAAATGCATAGGCTTTGTTGCTTTTGTTTTTTTATTTTTACCTTTGTTGTGCTTTTTAAATGTTATATATTCAGTTTCTATTAACTCATTTTTAATATCTTCAATTGCACTATAATTTTCCACATTTATTATGTTAGTTAGTACAGAGTGAAGATATTTTAATTCATTTTCAGTAAGAACCATCTGAATTGTTGCCATTTCTTCTGCTATTTTAAATTTGTTGTATTTTTTATAGTAGTATTGAACATTTTGTGAGGGAGTTTTATTTTCATCAAGTTTGATTTGAACGTATTCTCCATTTTCACTATAATAATTTACAACACTGGCAACCTTATCACCTTTTTTTAGTGAATATATATTTGCAGTTAAGAGTTCGCCATTTAACATATAGCAACCTTTAGTTTCACATTCTTTTAAGGTTTCTTTAAGTATTTTTACCTTTTTATCACAACGGTTGATATTATTATGAACTATCTTTTGAAGGTCTGCACTTTTAGAATTTAACCTATCATGGGTATCCTTTTGAACATAAAAATTCTCTATTAATTTAGAAGGTGAATCATACTTGGCGTATTCACAATCTTTTAAAGAAGTAAGTTTAATACAGTGAAAGTCTTCTAGTTTGCCTTTGTTAGCATAGGATGCTAAAAATATATTTTTATTTAAGTTTTTAAATAGGTTTTCTGTAAAATCATAAATAGGTTTAGCATGATCTAAATCAAAGTTATTATTTTCTGTAGAATACCTATATACCAGTTCTTTTGAAAGTTTAGCGCTTATTCCTGTGAAGGTGCCTGTAAAAAATTTTTCGCTAAATTGTATTTCTTTAGTGGTTATATACTCATAGAATTCTTCATAATTAAAGTTGAAAGGATCTAGCTTTGTAGAAACTGGTGGATATACGTATTCTGCTCCAGTGAATATAACTCTAAAGCTATTTACGTCTGCTGTAACGTGTTTAATGCTATCCATAATTAGATTATCACGGTTGCGAACTAAACTAATATTACTATGTCTACCCATTATTTCAATTATTAACGAGTATACACTATCAAAGCCTAATTCATCGCTAGATTTAAAATCAATAATTAGTAATCTATCTGAATTTAGTTGTCTTACATCTAATACCGTGGCGGTATTTAAATATTTTCTTAAAACCATGCAAAATATAGGGGCTTTTATTGGGTTTTCTTTATTAAGCTCAGTAAAGTGAATTCTAGGATAATTAGAGCTTGAGTTTATTAATAACTTATGGACTTTTCTATTTTTTTTAAAGCTTAATATAATTTCATCCTTTTCTGGTTGTGTTACTTTATCAACTCTACAATCTATGATTACATCTTTTATTTCCTCAATGAGGCTGGATAAATAAATTCCATCTAATGCCATATATATCATCCTTCCTGTTGTTTTAATACTATATATTTACATTTTTAAATAATGCATTATATAATATACTATTTAAATGATAAACTCACATCTAGCAAAATGCATAAAAACATTAAATGAATTTTTATGAATTAAGCATAATATGAGATATACTATAATTAACAGTATACCATTAAAGAAAATTATTGAAAAGTCATTGTAGAGCATGATAAGAAGGAGGAATAATTTGGAAACTATAAATTTTACAAAAATGCAGGGAACGGGAAATGATTTTATTGTTATTGAGGATTTTCAGTGTAACTATGCCAATTTAGAGGGACTTGCTATAAAACTTTGTGATAGGCATTTTGGCATAGGTGCAGATGGAATTTTAGTAGTTAGAAAGAGTAATATAGCGGATATTCAGATGGTAATTATTAATGCTGATGGCTCTTATGCATCTATGTGTGGAAATGGTATAAGATGTTTTGCTAAATATGTTTGGGAAAAAAAACATGTGCAAGGGGAAAATATAAAAATTGAAACTGGTGACGGTGTAAAGTTTGCAAATATTTGTGTTAAAGACGGAAGAGTAGAAAGTGTAACTATTAATATGGGAAAATATAATTTTAATCCAATTAGTATTCCCGCTTTAGCTGAGAGTGAAATAATTAATAGAAAAATAGAGGCTAATCATAAAGAATATTATATTACTTCAATGTTTATGGGTGTGCCCCATACTATTGTTTTTGGGAAACATGAGGATTATTGCATAGAGGAAGGAAAATTTATTGAACAGCATAGTCTATTTCCACAAAAGACGAATGTAAACTTTTGTGAAGTATTAGGGCAGAATATGATAAGGGTTAAAACTTGGGAAAGAGGCGCAGGGCCAACACTAGCCTGTGGAACTGGTAGCTGTGCCTCTGTGGTAGCGGCAAGTAGGCTTGGATATATAGATGGAAAAGTAACTGTGCAGGTTCCTGGTGGAATCCTTACCGTAGAGATTATTAAGGATGAAGTTTTAATGGAAGGACCAGCAGAAACAACTTTTGAAGGACATTTTTTTCTAATATGAAGTGAGCAACTTGAATATTTCTATACGTAAAAAAAAGTATATATTACGTGTAATGCATTAATCGCATTGCAATATGCGTAATATATACTTTTTTTGTTTTGTGGAAAATTTCTTTATAAATCATGAATAATATTAAAAAAAATGACAATGATTACAAGTGGATATCCTATAAATTAAAATTAGAAAAGGTAAATATTATGAAAAAAAATTTACTCCAATTACTACTAGATAAAAACTTAATTACAGAGCAATGCTATAAGGACGTGAAGGCGAGTTCATTTAATAGCAATTTTAGCGAAGAGCAAATAATTCTGCGTGACATAAAAGTAGATTTGAATGGGCTTATTTCAATAGTAGAGAATGATTTTAGTATACCCTATATGGATTTAGAATCTAACAATGGGAATAATGGAGCTTTTAAATTAATCTCAAAGGAGATAGCCAGCAGATATAGCTTAATTCCTTTTTATTATGAAAATAATGAGTTACATGTGGCTTTTTCAAATCCCTTTGACATAAAAGTTATCGACGAGTTAAGATTTATAACCAATAAAAAAATTAAAGTATTTTTTGCTTTACTTAGTAATATATTAAAAGCTATTGAAAACTGCTATGGAAAACAAATTGTGGATGTGGCAGTTGAAGAGCTTAAAAAAGAATATATGCTAGAAGATAAAGAAAAAAATGAGGAGATGGAGGGCGAACTTTTTGCTGAAAATGCACCGGTTATAAGGATAACAAATTCCTTATTAAAGCAGGCAGTGAATTCAGGAGCTAGTGACATTCACTTAGAGCCTTTTAAATATTTTGCCATACTTAGAATGAGAGTAGATGGCATCCTAAATGAAATAAATCAGATTCCCAGTAGTGTATATAAATCTTTATGTGCAAGAATTAAAATAATGGCAAATATAGATATAGCAACTAAACTAATACCTCAGGATGGGAAGATAACTGAAAACATAGATGGAACAGATTATGATTTTAGGGTATCCTCACTCCCAACAATGTATGGAGAAAAACTTGTTATAAGAGTTCTATACAAATTAGAGAAATTCATTAATCTAGACTCATTAGGCTTTAGCTTCGATAAAGTTCAGATTTTAAAGGATATATTAAAACTTTCTCATGGAATGATTGTTGTGGCAGGACCTACAGGAAGCGGTAAATCCACTACCTTATATGCACTTTTAAATGAAATCAATAGTAAAAGCAAAAATATCATTACTATAGAAGATCCAATAGAATATAATATGCCTAGAATTAATCAGGTAAATGTGAATATTAAAGCAGGGCTTACTTTTTCTACGGGCCTAAGAAGCATTTTGAGGCAAGACCCAGATGTAATAATGCTTGGAGAGATAAGGGATGAGGAGACTGCACAAATTGCTGTAAGAGCATCAATAACAGGACATTTAGTTTTATCAACGCTTCATACAAATGATGCAGTAACATCCATATCTAGGTTAATAGATATGGGTATTCCATCATATTTGGTTGCAGATTCATTAGTTGTAGTATTAGCCCAAAGATTAATAAGAAAATTATGTTGCCATTGCAAAATTGAACACGAGATTACTCATGACGAATTTCAGCATTTAGGTTTTAAAACAGGCGACAAAATATATAGTGCAGTAGGATGTAATAAATGTAATAAAACTGGATATAAAGGGAGAACTGTGGTATATGAATTACTAAAATTAGATAGTGTTCATAAATCTATTATAGCAAGAAGCGGCATAAGTGATGAGTTATGGAAATATTGTAATGAAAATAAATCAAGTTCTTTTATGGAGAGTTGTAGAGATTCCGTGCTTAGCGGTGTAACTTCAATAGAAGAATTTGTGAATGCTACTTACAGCTATAATTTCAAATAGGTTATCTTGTGGAGGTATAATAGCATAATGACTAGTTATTTCCGCAAGATGAACAATGATAGGTGAAATATAAAATGAAATATAAATACATGGCTAAAACCTCAAATGGAATAATAATAAAGGGTAGCGCTGAAAGTGATAGTATAGAAGAATTAGCATTGGGATTACGGGCGCAAGAAATATTTTTAATAAAGGGTAGGAGTATAAAAAAAATAAGTGAAATTTCTACTAGACCTAACTTGAAAATTATATCAATGTTTTGCAAGCAATTTTCAATATGTCTTAAATCAGGTATACCTATATGTGATATTCTTAATTTGCTTTATGAGCAAATGTTACATAAAGCTATAAAAAATAGTCTTATTAGCATTAGAGAAAATGTACAAAAGGGGAATTCGCTATATGCAAGTATGAAAAACACTAGAAATATATATCCTGAGTTTCTAATAAACATGATTTATTTAGGGGAAGAGAGTGGTAAGTTAGATACAATACTGGAGGAATTGTCTAGATATTATGAAAAAGAGCATAAGCTCACAAAAAAATTCGTTAATTCAATGATTTATCCCTGTACAGTATTTCTAACATTAACTATTGTATCATTATTTTTGTTTATAAAGGTAATACCTATATTTATTAAAAACTTAAATTCTCTTAATGCAGATATTCCTTTAATAACTAGAATTGTTTTAGGAACTAGTAATTTTTTAGGACAAAATTTCTTGTGGATTTTAATAATTAATTTAATTTTAGCTTTTATTTTTATGGAATATTTTAAAACGGAAAATGGGAAGTTAGCTTTTGATAAATTCAAATTTAGGTGTCCGATATTAGGACCTGTTTATAAACACCTTATTTACACAAGATTTACTAGAGGACTTAATATATTATTGTGTAGCGGGGTGGGACTGCTTAGAGCCTTTGAAATAATCTATGATGTTATTGGTAATAGATATTTTAAGTTAAAACTTAAAACCGTTTTTAATGATATAAAAAAAGGAAGAGATCTAGCAGATTGTTTAAATGCAATGAACCTATTTCCACAATTCTTTGTGGCTATGGTAAGAATAGGTGAGGAAACCGGTAATTTGGATGAAATGTTTTTGACCGCTGCAGATATCTTTTATGAAGAAGCAGAGGAAAAGGTAGAGAAAGGCACTGCACTACTAGAACCAATCCTAATAATATTTTTAGGTATTATGATTGGTACAATAATACTGGCGGTTATGCTTCCTATGCTAAGTGTCATGGACTCTGCTGGAAAAATTTAAATGAATTTATTTAGTATTTAGATATATGAGAAAGGTGAATTTATGCGTAGAGGATTTACATTGATAGAGATGGTAGTAGTTTTAGCTATTATAAGCATAATTGGAGGAGTCAGCATAGTTTCTTTAGAATATTATAAAACAATAAAAAACAAAGTAGATGCAGATTATTATTGTAATGCTACAGTAGGTTTTATTAATAATTCGAAAATGTTTTGTAGAGAAAATTCTTGTAGTGCAATTGTGACTTTTGATAGAGGAAAAAATGAAATTAAGTTGGAAAAGGGAACTACCACGGTAAATAAATTAATATTCTCAAATAAGATAACATTGTATGAAGTGATAGGAAGGCGAAATAATAGTGACATTATCTTTGATAAGGACGGGTTTACTAATGATGCATGCACAATTGTTTTAATAGACAATAATTTAGTAAAACATATAATTACAATGAGAGTAGGTACAGAATATGTCAAACTTATCAAGTAAAAGAGGGTTTACCTTATTAGAGGTATTGGTTAGTTTAGGGGTGTTTTCTATGATTTTCATTTGTATGATGTGTTTTAACGTAACTTCTCTAAATATTAAAAAAGATATTAAAAGTATAAATAATAATGTATCCATAATGGAGACTTTAAAAAACAATATAATATACACTATGACATTTACAGAACTTCAAGGGGTGCTTATGGATAATAGAACATTTATAAATAGTGAAAATATGACAGTTAACAAAATTCAAAACAATGTAATGGATGCCTTTTCGAAAGCATCATCTGTGGGGGGGCCCTATATAAAATTGAGTTATTTAAAATATGAATCTAAGTTATACACGTTAAGACTTTCTCTATATGCTGGTGGACCAAATAATATTGTACAATTGCAATGTGATTTCTATAAAGGATATCATGAATGGTGAAAAAGGGAGTTACACTTATAGAAATAGTAGTGGCAATGAGCCTAGTATTATTAATGCTGGGAGTGGTTGATAGTATGCTTATCTCTTACTTGAAAAACTACAAAAATAGTGTAATAGAAAACAAGGGGTTTAATTATCTAAATGAAGCTATATCAATAATTGAAAAGGAAGTTAATGAGGATTCAAAGGACGTAAAAACTGAGGGTAATATCATTAAAATAAGTTACAGTGATGGAAGCACCACAAACCACATAAAACGTATCAATAGCAATCTTTATCTGCTGTATGGAACAATCTATAGTGTACCCTCGGACAGTTCCTATAAGAGCTTAATTATAGATGATGTGAAAGACTTTGTGGCTATAAAATATGGGAAAACTCTTTACATTAAAGTAAGTTGGTATAATGGTCAAATAATTGAGAGGTGTTTAGCAATAGAAAATGCAAACTAAAAAGGGATTTATATTGGTTTATACGATTTTAGTAGGGATTATCTGTTTAATTATAATGATGTATATTTTTGATATTCAAATGGCAGAGGTGAAATACTCTACAAGTAATAAAAAATACATATTAAAACATAATGAATACCAAAAGGATAAAGAATATCTAATGACTTTATTTTTCACTTATATTAATGAAAATAATGAAGGCATAAAAAAGGTAGGAGCAATAGATTTTTTTTGCAATATCAAGAGTAGCATAGTAAAGTATGGAGCATCAAAGGTGAGTTACACTAATAAAACCAATGAATTAATTTTTACAATACCTTACGAATACACAATAAATAGAAATGATTATTATAAATTAGTAGCAAATGGTGAGAGTTTCAAGCTGGTGTTTATAAAAACAGAGTATTACTAGGTTTCATCAATGTGGCAAGTAGCAAGTTTGGAAGAAATTTATTAAAATTAATAGGGGAAAAGAGGATGAAAAGATGAAGATTAGAAGGAATATGTTTCTAGAAGTCTCCAACAATAAAATTTTAATAGCTGGATTTTCTAAAAATATTATATTGAATAAAGCATTCAATATTGCATTCCAAAATTCATATATAAAGGATATTGCAAATATAAAAGATTTTCAATTACATATAAAAAACAGGAACTTATACGTGCTCGTTGAAGGGGAAACAGTATATATTAAATTGATGACCTTGCCAACAGTTAAAAAACATCAAATTAACGATATGATTAAAAATGAATTAAGATATTATTATAAAGACATAGATCATATTGCGTTTACCTATAAGCTTAAAAGTAAAGACAAATTTAATATGGAAATATTAGTTTTTTGCCTTCAGGGAAATAGTTTAGATATTTTGAAAAATTGCATTGATAATAACATTAATCTAAAGAAAATAAACTTAATTCAATTTTGTTTTAAAAACTATTATTCAGACAAAATCCATGAAAGTGACTATATATTGGTTTTTTATTATGATTGTAATTTATATTCTTTAATTTGTTGTGATAATGAAATTGTGGCTAATAATATAATAAGTGTTAATGAGTTAGCTATAATAAAGTTTTCATATGTAATGAACGAATTTCTAGAACAGTACAATGATTATGCGCTGCGGTGTAAAAAAATATATTATGCAAATATAAAAGAATTAAATGTTAAAGAGTTAGATAGTATTGCATTAGATAATGAAGCAATAGGTATTGAAGAACTTACTTATTTAAAATTACCAAAGGTTATATTAGATAATTTAAAGCAAGAAGAATTAGTGAAATATATGATAAAAAAAGGATAAAGTGCTATGAAAAAGAAAACCTTCATTCCAAGTTGGTACGAAGATAAAAAAAATGAAATAATATATAAAAGAACTAAAACTTGCATTATGATAATTATAATAGCAAACATAATTTTGTTGGGTTTTATTCTTAATATATCCAATAAAGCAGATAGTATAGAGGTGTATAATGCTAGTAAAAATAATAATATTGGTGTTTTGAGTACTGATATTGTGGATATAGTCACAGTTGAAAAATATAAAGAATTGAGTAGCTTTTTAGAGGTGAATAATTTGAATTTCAAAAATATTAATATAAGCAAAAAAAGTCTGGAAATAGACATGGAAGTTAAAAGTTATGATGAATATATCATTGCAATAAGATGCATAGAAAATCACTATTCTATAAAGGAACTAACTCCAAGTAATAAAAATGGGGAAAAGTACAACTTCAAAATTATAATAGAGGTATAAAAATGTATAAAACCAGGCAACTTAAAATAATATTAGCTTTTTTACTCATGATAATGGGAATTTTATCTTTCAAGCTTATTTCTGTGAAGGATAAATTTTTTCTAAATAAAAACCAAAATGATTATAGTATTAAAGTAGATGGTAATATTAAAAATATAGAAAAATATGGATATAGTGATATTTTAGAAATTTTAAGAAAAAACATGAATTTTGATGTGAAATCTATAAACATGTTAGAGCATGAGAAATGCAATGTTCAAGTAGATTACATAGGTGATATAAAATTGCTATATAATTCCCTTAATTCATTAAAAGAAAACAAAAATTTTTCAGGAATAAATAGTATTAACATTAACAAGGATGTAAATACTATAAATATAAGTATTGATTTTAAAAAAAACAAGTAAATTAACTATTTTTTTATGAAGATATATGGATTTTGAGTCTTAGAAAAATATAAATAAAAATATTATTCAAATAATGCATAATTATATTTGCAAATGTCATTGAGTTTTGATAAAATAACATTGTTACTCTGTAATGTTTGCATTTACTTGCATATATTGTGGCAACAAGTGCTATAATTAAGATAAATGTAATTGATACAGTAGCGCTAGCGAACTTAAAAAATTAATTCTAAATATATAATTAGGCGGATACAATACAACTGCAGAAATCGGTATTAATTTACTAATAAATCGGTATCGATTTACCTAATAAGGTTACAATATAAATGGGTTAATTGAATTATGAATGAATTTTGGAGGGATACTTAATGATATCAGCAGGAGACATAAGAAAAGGTACTACGTTTGATGAAGGTGGACAAGTTTATACAGTAATAGAATTTTTACATGTAAAACCTGGTAAAGGAGCTGCGTTTGTTAGAACTAAATTAAGAAATGTTATAAACCAAGGGGTTACAGAAAAAACATTTAACCCAACTACAAAATTGCAAGAAGCAGTTATAGAAAGAAAAGAAATGCAGTATTTATATTCAGCTGAAGGATTATACTACTTCATGGATCAAGAAACATTTGAACAAATACCACTTAACTACGAAAAAGTTGAAGATGCTATAAAATATTTAAAAGAAAATATGTTTGCTATAATAAAATTCTATAAGGATGAAGCTTTCTCAGTAGAAGCTCCAAACTTTGTAGAACTTGTTATAACTGCAACGGAACCTGGTGTTAGAGGCAATACATCATCAAGTGTAACAAAACCAGCTACTGTAGAAACAGGAGCAATAATACAAGTTCCAATGTTCGTTAATGAAGGTGAAACTATAAGAATAGATACTAGAAATGGCGATTACATGGAAAGAGTAAGCTAAATATTTAAAAAGAGCCAATTTGGTTCTTTTTTTTTATTCTTTTTTTGGGGATTACCACATATATTATTTAAAGTGAATTCCATTGAGTTAAAAAAAATTAGATTTATATGGAATATTTTACAAGGTTTCAAAATAGAAATGATATATGAGAGGGTGAGAAAAATGTTAGCCACAAAAGATTTATTTGAAATATTACCTAAAACTATTAGGAGCAAATTGGAACAGATTGACAACATACATGAACTTGAAGAACTTAGAATAAAAGTAAACAAGCCTATATTTATTCACATTGGTAGTAAAGAAAAAATATGGGATTATATTGCAACCACCGAGGATATAAAATATATAATGCAGAGAATAAGCAATTATTCAATATATGCATTTGAGGACGAAATTAGACAGGGATATATTACTATAAAAGGTGGACATAGAGTTGGATTATGCGGAATATGTGTTATTGAAAACAATAGTATAAAAACCATTAAAGACATTTCATCTATAAATATAAGAGCATGTAAAGAAATTATAGGTTGTGCTGATAAGGTAATCCCTTATATTACTTATAATAATTCAGTGCACAATACAATTATCATATCTCCTCCTAAATGTGGAAAAACAACTTTACTTAGAGATATTACACGGCAATTATCTAAGGGCGATGAAAATAAAAATTTTCATGGTAAAAATGTTTCCATAATTGATGAGAGATCAGAAATAGCTGGTTCTTTTAAAGGAATACCACAAATGGAAGTTGGAATACGTACAGACGTACTAGATAATTGTCCTAAGAGTGAAGGAATTATGATGGCAATTAGAAGTATGTCACCTGAGGTAATAGTTTGTGATGAGATTGGTACCCAAAAGGACATGGAGAGTATTTTAATGGCATTAAATTCTGGAATTAGTTTAATTACAACTATTCATGGTTTTGGAATTGAAGATTTATATAAAAGACTAGTGTTTAAAGATCTTGTTGAAAATTACGTGTTTTCAAGAGCCATAGTGCTTAGTAATAAAAGTGGAATTGGAACAATAGAATGTATTTATGATTTTACAGTGGGTAAAGATTTGTGGAGGTCATAATATGATTAAAATAATAGGATGTGCATTGATTTTAGGGGCTTCAACATTGGCAGGATTTATATACAGTGAGCGACTTAAATATAGAGTTTTTCAGTTAAATGAAGTTCAAAGAGCAATATATCAACTTCAAAATGAAATAACTTATGTACATACCCTTTTGCCGGATGCTTTTAAAAGCATAGCGCATAAAAGTAAAGAGCCTATAAAAGAACTTTTTAATAAAACTAGTGAATTATTGTCTGATAATGATTATGAGAATGTATATGAAGCAATAAATAGTGCAATGAATACGGTGAAAAGTAGATTATATCTAAATTCTGATGATATAAATGTTATTTTAGATTTATCTAAAACTTTGGGTGAATCGGATATTGAAGGGCAAAACAGTATATTTTTACTTACCATAGCAAATTTGAAGAAACAAATTAAAACATCAGAAGAATTTATGAATAAAAATTTAAAAATGTATAGATACTTAGGTTTTTCTTTTGGGGCAGTGCTGGTAATAGTATTAATATAGGGAGGAGGTTTTTTAATTGTTAGATGTTAGTTTGCTGTTCAAAATAGGGGCAACAGGTATTCTAATCATTATTATTGATAAGATTTTAAAAAGTGGAGGCAAGGATGATATCGCTGTGGTTGCAAATTTGGCTGGAGTAATATTAATTCTTATGATGGTTATTAACCTAGTTAGCAAACTATTTACTTCTGTAAAAACTTTGTTTCAGTTTTAAAACAGGGAGAATATAATTGATAATTGTTTTCTGCTACAGAGACAAACAGGGGGGGCATTATGGAAATAATTAAAATTGTGGCATTTGCTTTCATGGCGCTGTTTATCGTGCTTATATTTAAGGGCAGAAGAGATGATTTAGCTATTCAAGTTAGTATTGCAGCAGGAATATTAATTTTTTTATTTATGATAAACAAACTTACCATAATAATGAGTTTTTTGCAAACACTAGCAAACAGAGCGAATATTGATGTTGTGTATTTAAACACAGTTTTTAAAATACTTGGCATTGCCTATTTGGCTTCCTTTTGTAGTGAGATTTGCAGGGATGCTGGCGAGAATAGCATTGCAGCTAAAGTTGAATTTGCAGGGAAAATATTAATATTAGTTTTGGCGATACCAATCCTTATGGCAGTAATGCAATCTATTTTAAAAATAATGTAGAGGTATAATATGAAAAAAATATTATTAATTTTATTGATGTTAATATGTTTACCAATTAGTGTACAGGCTACCCAAGTAAGTGAAATAGGACAAAAGGAACAAACAGAAATAAATAATTTGTATGAATATATTACCAATATAAAGACCAAGTATGAAATATTTAACGATATGGAGCCAAAAGCTTTTGTTCAGGAATTTATGAAAACTGGCGAAAATGGTTTTACTTTTAAAAAAATATCTACTTATCTAATTGCCTTCACTTTTAAAGAAGTGCTTGCATCCATGGAGTTAATTGGAAGTCTTATGATTATTGCTATTGTTTGTGCATTGCTCCATAATCTTCAAAGTGCATTTAGTAAAGAGAGATTGTCTAGCATTGCTTATTTTGCATGTTATGGTGTGATGATCATTTTGATAACTAAAAGTTTTTATGTAGGTGTAGAGCTAGCTAGAAACACCATTCTTAATATGACAGATTTTATGGCATCACTTATGCCCGTTCTTATGATGTTACTGGCCAGTGTGGGAGGGTTCACAGAAGCCACACTACTGGACCCTGTGATAATGGGTTTTGCCACTATAAGTTCTAGAATTTATATAGATATTCTCATTCCTATAATATTTATGAGCTTCGTACTACAATTTGTTAATAATATATCTAGTGATTACAAAATAGAAAACTTAACAAAGCTTTTAAAACAAATTGCTATTTGGGTTCAGGGAATAGTGATGACAGTATTTATTGCGGTAATTACAGTAAGAAGCATAGCTGCAAAAACTATAGATCAAGTTACTATAAAAACAGCGAAATTTGCAGTAGATACATTTATACCTGTAGTTGGGAAAGCATTATCGGATGCAATTTCAACGGTAGCAGGATACTCACTTCTTTTAAAAAATGCCATAAGTGGGTTAGGCCTGGTTATTCTTATAATAATAGTATTATTTCCTATTATAAAATTGCTAATTATGGCTTTCATGTATAAGTTGGCAGCTGCACTAATTGAACCTATAAGTGATCGTCGTACTGTAGATTGTATAAATTCAGTAGGGGATTCTATTATACTCTTAATGTCTTGTGTAATATCTGTAAGTATAATGTTTTTCATAATGGTCGCAATAGTAGCATCCACCGGAAAAAGTATAATGATGGGCTAAAGTAACAGTTAATAGTCCATGCTATGTTGAAAATCAAAAGAAGGGGGTGATAGTTTGATAAATGTATTGAAAGTCTGGATAACCAACATTACTGTTGCTATATTTTTTATTACTGCTGTAGAAATGATTTTACCTGATAATAACATGAAAAAGTATGCAAAATTTGTATTAGGATTAATGCTAATTGTAGTAATTATAAACCCTATAATGAAAATTTTTAATAAGGATTTTGATTTATACTCTTATTCCAGTAAAGCGACAAGTTATATGGAGTCAAGTACCTCAGTGACAGATATTAAAAAATATAAAGATACTAACATACTAAATACCACAGAAAATTTTAAAAAAAATTTAGAGGCTCAATGTATTATAAATTTACAGGATGCTTATCCAGAAAATCAGTACAATGCTGATATAAAAATAAATTATGATGATAAAAATAAAGTGTTTAGTATTAATAGGGTCCAAATTGAAATTGTAGAAAAAGGTGTTAAAAATATTAAAAAAATAGAAATTAATACTAAGAGTGTGAATGCATCTAAAGAAAACATTTTAGATGGCGAAGAAGGGGAAAAAATAAAGAGGCTCTTAAGTAGTAAATTTAAAATATCTAGTAAAATCATAACTGTTTATAAAGTGAATTCTTAAAACCTATGACTATTAATTAGTGTAGCATTAGGATTAAAAATAATGAAAGAGGGAGGAGCTCTATGAATAATGATAATTTGCTTAGTAAAATTACTGAGTTTATTAAAACAAAACTAAATAGTAGTGATGACAAAAAGAGTAATAGTAAAAAATCTGACAAACTATTAGGAAATTTGGTACTTCTAATTTTAGTTGCAGTTGTAATTGTTTTAGCCAGTAGCTTTTTCAAAACACCAAAGATCGCTTCAACTGTTGCTGATAAGCCACAAAGTGATAAGATTGCAGTGGAAAATAACATTACAGGATTAACTGATTATGAATCACAATTAGAAAACAAGCTTAGATCAACTCTGGAAAAAATTAAGGGAGTTGGAAAAGTACAATTGATGATATATTTTGAGAGTGGTGAAGAAAGTGTTCCTGCAGTAAATATCAATGATTCTGAAAGTCTTACAGTAGAAAATGATACTGGAGGAGGAAAAAGAAATATCACTCAAAAAAATGATGGAAGAACTGTAGTTATGTCCAATAATGGAAACGCAAATGAACCACTTATTGTAAAAACAGTCAAGCCCACTATTACTGGAGTGTGTGTTGTGGCAGAAGGATCAGTGGAAAAGGTTACTGAACTTAGGATTAGACAGGCAGTAATTAATTTATTTAATTTGCCTGAAAACAAAGTTAATGTATATCCTATGAATAATTAGCATATAATTTCTTAGAAAGAATTTCTTAGAAAAGTTGATGGGGGGAAATATTATGAATAAAAAACAGTCTGGTATAATTGTTACGTTGGTGCTACTTATAGTGGTTACAGGTTATCTTGCAACAAAGGTTAATGGACCATTATATGTAAATGACACTGATTTTGGTAATGACAAGAGTGCAATATCTTTAAAACAAAGTAAAAATTCTTCAACCTATTTTACGGAAGCAATATTAACAAGAAATCAAGACAATGCGAGAACACTTCAAACAATCAAAGGTCTAATCGATGATGCTAATACTCCTAAAGAACAAAAGGATGCTGCAGCTGCTCAATATCTAAGCATATCAGTAGCTACGCAAAATGAATCAGACATCGAACTTGCTATAAAAGCTCAAGGGTTTGAAGAAGCATTGTGCAGTATAGTAGATGACAAGGTAGATGTATTAGTTAAAACCGCGAAAAAAGAACTTTCACAAGAAGAACTACGTGCAATTCAAGATGTTGTAATGAGTAAAACAAAATTAGAAAACATTGTAGTTAGCATTAAAGAATAATAATTGTAAATCAAATATTTATCTGCTATAATAAATGTAGCATTATCATGTTTTACCTAAGCTAAACAAGGGGGTACTAATATGGAAGATAAAATTATAAATGAAACAGATATGGGTATCGTTAAGATATCTGAGGATGTAGTTAGTGTCATAGCGGGACTCGCTGTTGCTGAAATACAAGGAATTGTTGGAATGAGCGCTAGTCTAGTTGGTGGAATAACTCAAATATTAAGTGGAAAGAAAAATTTATCTAAAGGCGTTAAAGTCAATGTAGGGGAAAATAGTGCAGTAATTGATTTACACGTTGTAGTTGAATATGGGGTTAAAATCCCAGAAGTTACAGAGCAAGCGCAAATAAATGTAAAAAAATCTGTAGAGCTCATGACGGGACTTGCAGTATCGGCAGTAAATGTGTATGTACAAAATGTTGTACTACCTAAAACAGAAAAGGTAGAGGAAATAGAAGCATAGGAGTAAACACCCTCTCTAATCAGAGGGTGTTTCCACGTTAAAGATATGTGCATAATTTAATATAGAAAAAATAGGAGGATAACTAATGAATAGAAGAAAGTCAAGAGAAGCAGCAATGAAATTACTTTTTGAAATGTCAATAAACAAAGAGAAGTATGAGGATATAATTGAAAATTTTAAAGAGTACACAGATGTAGATTTAACAGACATTGACATGTCATATATTACAAAAGTGCTAGCCGGAATTAATGAAAATGGTGCTGAAATTGATAAGAATATTGAAAAGTACTTAATTAAGTGGAAATTGGATAGGTTATCAAAAATGAATCTAGCAATTTTAAGAATTTGTACATATGAAATATTATTCGAGGAGGAAATACCGGGTAAGGTTTCAGTGAATGAGGGAATAGAACTTGCTAAAAAATACGGTGAAGACAGTTCACCAGCTTTTATAAATGGTATTTTAGCAAAAATGATTTAGAATGTGCCCTTAAATATCAGAGCCGTTCGCATTATTTGTGGTATAGGTAGCTTGAAAATAGACTAGATAATATGCTAGTCTATTTTATTACTATAAAAGCTGAATTTTGAAATTATGGTTGGGATCTCTTATACTAATTAATCTATTAAAATGTATAAAAGGAGAGGATAATATGGGAATTAAAGTTAATGGAAAGACAATAGTTGAAAATTATAGAAATGAAATAAAGTCAATTATATGTGAGGGAGTTCGCCTTGGACTCCGAGTACCCTCTATTAAAACTATTTTAGTTGGAGAAGATGGGGGATCACTGTCTTATGTCAAAAGTCAAAATAACCTTTGCGATAAATTAGGGGTTTCATATAGTTGTATTCACTTAGGCATTGACATTGACGAGAAAGATATTATGGATCTTATAGAAAAATTTAATGATGATAATAGTGTGGATGGCATAATTCTTCAATTGCCTTTGCCCAAAAAATTTAATGAAAAAGAAATCACTTCTAAAATTTCATATAAAAAGGATATTGATGGATTAACTGATAAGAATATGGGTAGATTTTATAAGGGAGATAAAAGTTTTATTCCCTGTACTGCTCTTGGTGTCATTGAAATGATTAAAAATACAGGTTGCATTATTAAAGGCAAACATGCTGTTGTTATAGGTAGAAGTAATATTGTAGGTAGGCCAGCAGCGCAATTATTACTTAATGAAGATGCAACAGTAACTATATGTCACTCTAAAACAATAAATTTAAAGGAAATTTGCAGAGCGGCGGATATTTTGGTTGCCGCTATAGGTAGACCAAGTTTCGTTACAAGTGATTTTATTAAAGAAGGAGCAGTTGTTATAGATGTTGGTACTACAATGGTAAATGGTAAAATTACTGGAGACGTGTGCTTTGACGAGGTTATTGACGTCGCAGGCTATGTAACCCCTGTACCAGGTGGAACGGGACTAATGACTACTACAATGCTTATAAAAAATGCTTGCGTAGCATGGAGGAACAATGTTTATTAAAGTAATTACAGTAACTGCCCTTAATGGGTATATTAAAAAAGTAATAGATAGTGACTTTATATTAAACAATGCTAATGTTAAAGGAGAGGTATCTAATGTGAAATTGCATTCTAGCGGACATATATACTTTTCACTAAAAGATGCATTTGGAAAGATAAATTGTGTAATGTTTAAATCACAAACGTATAAACTTAAGATTACACCTAGAGATGGCATGAATGTTATTGCTAGGGGTAGGGTTTCTGTTTATGAGCGGGAGGGCGCATATCAGCTTTATTGTGACGACATAGAGGCGGACGGAGAGGGACAATTATATTTAGCTTATCAAAATTTAAAAGAAAAATTAGAAAAGCAAGGATTATTTGATAGCCGACGCAAGAAAAATATACCCTCTTTTCCTAAGCGCATAGGAATAATCACATCACCAACAGGAGCTGCAATTAAAGATATTATAAACGTTGCCACAAGGCGTAATTCACTGGTTAATATCCTTATATACCCTGCATTAGTCCAAGGGGTAAATGCAAGCGCGGACATTGCAGCTGGAATAAAGTATTTTAATACCTCAAGAGATGTTGATTGTATAATTATAGCAAGAGGAGGAGGCTCCATAGAAGAATTATGGGCATTTAATGAAGAAAATTTAGCTCTGGAAATCTATAATTCTAAAATACCTATAATTACTGGAATTGGTCATGAAACTGATTTTACTATAGCTGATTTTGTATCTGATTATAGAGCGCCAACGCCATCCTCCGCGGCAGAAATTGTGGTGAAGAATTTAAAAGAGTTAAATAATGAAATTAGTGCATATAGAGAACTACTATTAAGATCTGTGGGTTTTAAGGTGACTAAAGAATATAATAAAGTTAATTTGCTAAATAAAACATTGAAAATAAATAACCCTCTAAATTATATAGTTAATCAATATATTCATATAGATAATTTGAAAGAAAATTTAAATTATAAATTTAATGCTGTGGTTTCATTAGAAAAGCAGAAACTTTCCAAATACAATGCTCTATTGCAGGCACATAACCCTTTGAATGTTTTAAATAAGGGATATGCATTATTACAAAATAATGATGATGGAGTTATTAGCGAAATCAAAAATTTGAAAAATATAAAACAATTGAAAATCACTTTGAAAGATGGCAATGCTAAATTTAAAATAAGTGAGTTGGAGGTATTTTAATGGCTAAGAAAAAAGAATCTTATGAAAATATGATGATAAGACTTGAAGAAATTGTAGGCCTAATGGATGGAAACGAAATTACATTGGAACAAACTATGATTATTTATGAAGAGGGTATAAAAATTTGTAACAGTTTATATAAAATTTTAAATGATACAGAAGGTAAAATAAAAATATTAACGGAGCAAGGTGAAAAAGATTTTATGCCACTACCGGAAGTTATTAAAAGTTAAGGTACACTGTTTTTTAAAAACATATAAAGAAAAGAAGGGATAAAATGAATATAAAATCCATGAAGAGTGAATTAGAACAGTGGATAAGTGATTATTTTGATGAAAAGCCAGAGATGGATAATAGAAACTTCGAAGCAATGATTTATAGTTTAAAAGTTGGAGGAAAAAGAATAAGACCAATTTTAATGCTTCAAACATATGCTATGTACAAGAAAGACTATAGAAATATCTTACCTTTTGCAGCAGCGCTTGAAATGATTCATACTTATTCACTTATTCATGATGATCTGCCCAGTATGGATAACGATGATTTGCGTAGGGGAAAGCCTACAAATCACAAAATTTATGGTGAAGCAATAGCAATACTTGCAGGAGATGGATTATTAAATGAGGCAATGGTACTAATGTTTGAGCAATGTTTAGATGGAAATTTAAATAAAATCCAGGCAAGTTCCATTATAGCAAAAGCCTCTGGAGCTCAGGGAATGATAGCTGGGCAAATTTGTGATATCTTAAGCGAGGGCAGCTCAATATCAGAAGAAGAACTTCTTTATATGCATAGAAATAAAACCGGGCAATTAATTAAAGCGGCCATAGTAAGTGGTGCAATACTTGGTAATGCCAGTAAAGAAGATCTGTATATTTTAAATGATTATGGTGAGAAATTAGGGCTGGCTTTTCAAATAAAAGATGATATATTAGATATAATTGGTGATGTACATATTTTAGGAAAAAATGTAAAACATGACCAGTGTAACAATAAGACAACTTTTATAACTATGTATGGATTAGAAAAATGCAAAGAAAAGTGTAAGGATTTAACACAGGAATGTTTTGAAATATTAAAAAAGCTACAAAAAAATACAGTACATTTAGAAGAAATCACGGAATTTTTATTGAAAAGAGAATATTAAATATTATTATATGATATAATGTCTCCATAAAAGGTGGTTAAATTTTAACAATTATAAAAAAATAAAGTATTTAGATAAAAATATAACCAATAATTTGGAGCAATTTTCTTTGTTTCTAAAATATTATAATTAATAAAAGAGGTTAGAAATATATGGGTAAAATTTTAGATGATTTTGATGATATAAATTCAGTGAAAAAAATGTCAATACAAGAATTAAATTCTTTTGCAAAAGAAATTAGGTGTTTTCTACTGGAAAAAGTGTCTAAAACAGGAGGCCATTTAGCTTCTAATTTAGGTATAGTAGAATTAACTCTAAGTTTATATAATGTTTTTGATTTTAATAGTGATAAAGTGGTATGGGACGTAGGTCACCAATCCTATGTGCATAAAATTCTTACAGGAAGAAAAGATAAATTTGACACACTTAGAAATTTTGGAGGACTCAGCGGTTTTCCTAATAGAGAAGAAAGTAAATATGACAGCTTTGAAGCAGGCCACAGTAGTACTTCTATCTCTGCAGGAATTGGCATGGCAAGAGCTAGAGACTTGCAACAAAAGGATTATGATGTTATTTCAGTAATAGGTGATGGTGCACTTACAGGAGGCATGTCTTTTGAGGCATTAAATGATATAGGATTTAGGAAAACTAGAATGATTATCGTGCTCAATGATAATCAAATGTCTATATCTAAAAATGTTGGGGGAATATCTAAATATTTAAATGAATTTAGAATTGATCCAACTTATAACAGAATAAAAAAAGAGATAAATTCTACACTTAGAAAGATTCCTAGTGTAGGTAACGGTATGGTTAATTCTATCCATAAAATTAAGGATGGAATTAAGCAGGTTGTAGTGCCAGGAATGTTATTTGAACATATGGGTATAAAATATTTAGGACCTATAGATGGACACGATATTAAAGCAGTAAGTAAGGTTTTAAAGCTAGCTAAAAATATAGATGGACCAGTAATTATTCATGTTATAACTAAAAAAGGCAAGGGTTATGAGTTCGCTGAAAAACAGCCACGTAAATTTCACGGACCAGGTCCCTTTGACCCTCTAACTGGAGAATTATGTGGTAGTTCTAAAGAAAGTTACTCTGATGCTTTTGGAGAGAAGATGGTCGAGCTTGCAAAGGAAGATAAAAATATAGTTGCAATAACAGCGGCCATGCCAGAGGGCACAGGGCTTGAAATGTTTTCAAAAGAGTTTCCTAATAGATTTTTTGATGTGGGAATAGCAGAACAACATGCAGTTACTATGGCTGCGGGAATGGCATCTCAAGGCTTAAAACCTATTTTTGCAGTTTACTCTACTTTTCTTCAGAGGGCTTATGACCAAATTTTACATGATGTATGCATTCAAAAGTTACCTGTTATTTTTGCTATAGATAGAGCTGGAGTTGTTGGTCAAGATGGAGAAACTCACCAAGGCATATTTGATTTATCATATTTATCTCATATTCCTAATATGACAATTATGGCCCCAAAATGTATAAGCGAACTTAAGTCAATGCTCGCTTTTGCAGTTAAACAAGATTACCCAATTGCTATAAGATACCCTAGGGGAGGGGACAATCCAAATATAAAGATGTCTTCTATTAAAAACTTTATAAGAGGAAAATGGGAAATACTTTTTCATGGCGGCAAGATAGCTTTTATAGCTACAGGCAAAATGGTTCAAAATGCCGTTTTAGTTAGAGAAAAATTAAACAATATGGGAATAGAAGCTACTGTAATTAATGCCTGTTTTATTAAGCCAATTGATGAAGTATTAATAAAAGAGCTAGTAGATAAAAACTATTCCATAGTGACTATAGAGGACAACGTTATACATGGAGGGTTGGGTTCTATGGTTCTTGAGTATGTAAATTCATTAAATGGAAACACAAAAGTTATTGCTTTGGGGTTTAAAGATAAATTTATTCCTCACGGAACAGTTGATATATTATATAAATTATATAAATTAGATGTGGATGGAATTTTCGAAAGTATTTTAAAACTAATTTAAATAAGCCACTTTAGTTGGTCTTTAAGGAGTTTTTCATGGTAGACAATAAAGAGAGATTAGATGTTCTTGTAGTTCAAAAAGAAATTTTATTTTCTAGAGAAAGAGCCAAAGAAAATATTATTGCTGGAAATATATTTGTGGATGGGATTAAAACTACAAAATGCGGAAAGAAAGTAGACTTGTCATCTAATATTGAATTTATTGGAGAAGATAATCCCTATGTAAGTAGGGGTGGATTAAAGCTTCAAAAGGCTATAAATTCCTTTGATATTGATCTTTTAGGGAAAGTCTGTTTAGATATAGGCGCATCTACAGGAGGGTTTACAGACTGCATGCTCCAACATGGGGCTTGCAAAGTATACTCTATAGATGTTGGAACAAATCAGTTAGATAATAAGCTGAGAGCTGATGCGCGAGTAATATCATTAGAACATACAAATATAAGATATTTAAATGGAGATAGGATAGAAGAACTTGGGGATTTTGCTAGTATAGATGTGTCATTTATTTCACTCGAGAAAGTCATTCCCAGTATACTGAGTCTATTAAAAAGTGATGCTGGTGTTGTAGCTCTAATAAAACCACAATTCGAAGTTGGCATAGGCATAGTAAACAAAAAAGGTGTGGTTAAAAAACAAAGTCAACATGTGGCGGTTATAATTAGAGTTTTAAAATTTTTGGAAGATCTAAATGTAAAGGTTATTAATGTTAATTACTCTTCTATAAAAGGACCTAACGGTAATATTGAATATTTAATTTATTTTACCAAAACTAAAGGGGATCATGTAAGCTTTATAGGAGAAAGTATAGAACTATTAGTTAGTGAAGCCCATAAAAGTTTAAACTAAGAGTAATTGAGATAATAATTAATAGCAGACAGTTGATATAGAGAAGGGCAAGGAGGAACTATGAAAAACATTGGCATTAACATAAATACCACAAAAGATAGAGATGGCAAAATAATGAAATATGTGAAAGATATTATCAATAAATATATTGATGAAACCAATATATTTATATTTAAAGATTCCAAAGGCCTTGAAAATATAAAATATAATGATTTAGATATTATTATCGCATTAGGCGGTGATGGGACAATACTTCGAACAGCGCGAAATCTAAATAATTCTAATATTCCAATACTCGGGGTGAATATAGGAAATTTAGGCTTTCTTACCAGTGTGGAGCTTTTAGAATTTGAAAATGCTACGAAAAAAGTTTTTGAAGATGAGTATTATGTAGAAGACAGGATGATGCTTAATTGCACTTTGCCACTTCGGGGAGAACCTGAAAAATATATTGCACTAAACGATATTATTGTATCAAAGGGGACCCTTGCGAGAGTTGTTAAATATGAGCTTTTCATAGACAATAAATTTTATATAGATTTTACAGGGGATGGGCTTATAATATCTACACCAACAGGTTCAACCGCATATTCACTATCTGCAGGTGGGCCTATAATTTACCCTAATCTAGATGTTATAGCTATAACCCCAATTTGTCCATTATCACTATCTATGAGAACTATAGTCCTAGATTCTAAAAGTGAAATATCTATAAGTGTAAAAAGTGAACAAGAAAGTATATTTTTGACTCTCGATGGACAACGCGCAATAGAGCTAAATAACTATGAGAAAATATTAGTGAATGTTTCAAATAAGAAATGTAGATTGGTAAAATTTAATGATTACAACTATTTTGAAGTTTTGAGAAAAAAAATAATTTCTAGAACAACTGATTGTGAGGGAGAAAAAAATGAAGATTGCACGTCATGCGAAAATAATTGAGATCATTCAGGCTAAAGAAGTTGAAACTCAAGAGCAACTAGCAGAGGAACTGAAAGGTAAGGGGTTTGATATTACTCAAGCAACCGTATCTAGAGACATAAAAGAATTAAAATTAATCAAAGTTATGAATGCACATGGAACTCACAAGTATGCTACTATTTCACCAGAAGACAGTTTTTTATCAAATAAGCTGGTTAATATTTTTTGCCAGACTGTGCTTTATGTAGATCATGTGGATAATTTTATAGTACTTAAAACTATATCGGGATCTGCACCTGCTGCTGCTGAAGCTTTGGATTCACTAAAATTCACTGGTATTGTGGGAACTATAGCTGGGGATAATACTGTTTTTATTTTAGCTAGAAGAGAAGAAGATATGAAAGAAATAGTACAAAAAATCAAAAAAATGATTAGTGAATAGGAGGAGTTAGTATGCTCCTACAATTAAATATTATGAATTTTGCCCTAATTGAAAAATTGTGTATTAATTTTGAAGGAGGATTCAACGTGCTTTCTGGTGAAACGGGAGCAGGAAAATCGATTTTAATTGATGCTATAAATTTTGTTTTAGGTGGGAAATTCAATAAAAACTTAATTAGGACAGGGGAAGACAAAACTTATGTTGAGGCTGTATTTACAATAGATAATAAAAATAACAAGGATGCTTTAGATGATATGGATATTGAATATGAGGATATGGTATTTGTAAGTCGGGAAACTTTCCAATCGGGTAAAAGTGTTGCTAAAGTTAATGGTAAAGCCTTGTTACTTTCAAAGGTTAAATCTATTAGTAAGACGTTACTAGATATTCATGGACAACATGATAATCATAATTTATTGGATAAAGGTAATCATATATTTTATCTAGACTCATTTGGGGCTTATAGAATTAATAAGGTTCTTGTTAGTTATGCTGAGAAGTATGCAAGAATGACTATTATAAAAAATAAAATTCAAAAGCTTGAAGGAAATGAGGGTCAAAGAGAAAAACGAATTGATTTCTTAAATTATCAGATAGAAGAAATTAAAAATGCTAATATAAAAATCGGTGAAGATGATGAACTTCTAGAAAAGTGTGCAATAATTAGTAATTCAGAAAAATTAGAGAAACATTTATCAAAAAGTTACGAGCTATTGTATACAAGTGATGAAGAAAATACAACGGTTTTTTATAATTTAGCTATAGCTATTAAGGAACTAAGAGCTATAGAAAAACATATGGAAAAGATAAAAGTAATTGCAGACTCAATAGAAGAAAGCTATTACAATATAGAGGAAAATATTACTGACATACGAAATTTAAAAGAAAATATTTATTATGACGAAAAAGAATTGGAATATGTTAATAGCAGAATAAGCCAAATTAATAGTTGCAAGAAGAAATATGGGGCCACTATTAAAGAAATTCATGAATATAGTGAAAGAATTCAAATTGAGAATGAAGAATTAATTAATAGTAGTGAAATAATTGCTCTTCTTAAAAAAGAAAAAATAGCTGTTGAGAGTGAAATGAAAATTATAGGCCATAAAATTCATGAAATTCGATGTAGCATAGCTAAAGAACTGGGCGATAAAATAAAAGAGGAATTGAATTATATCGGACTTGAAAAAAGTAAATTTTATATTGAAGTAAAACTAGAAGAGCAGTTTTATGAAAATGGTTGTGACAAGGTTCAATTTTGTATATCTACTAACCCAGGTGAACCACTAAGTCCATTAGAAGATATTGTGTCTGGCGGTGAGTTATCTCGAATAATGCTTGCACTTAAAACTGTATTTGTTGATAAGGATGAAATACCTACTGTTATCTTTGATGAAATAGATACTGGTATTAGTGGAAGAATAGCACAATGTGTGGCAGAAAAAATGTATTTAATATCTAAGAACCATCAAATTTTTTGTGTAACTCATTTGCCGCAAATAGCTAGTATGGCAGATACAAATTATTTAATATCTAAAAATGTTATAAATGAAAAAACCTACACAAATATAATTAAAATGAATATGGAGGAAAAACAACAGGAAATAGCTAGAATGATAGGTGGTACAGAGGTTACTAAATTAACTTTGGAAAATTCTAAAGAAATGATTAATATGGCTAATAAACAAAAGAAAAATTAATTTCTATTTTTTACGATTTTATAGTTATATAGTAATAAAAATATGTTTTATAGGGAAAAATAAAGTTATTAATAATGGCTTTATTTTTTTTTGGAAATATAGTTGATATGTAAATCATTGTTTAGACTAAAGATTATAAATGAACAATCTTGTTTATTGAAAATGTGAAAAAATTGAAATAGAGAAGAATTTTATAAATTTATCATAAATTAGTTTTCAATCTATGTCTTTGACTATTATTGAATTAATGTTATAGGATAATATGGAGAGCTCAAGGGTAACTTAAAATTATAATTATAAGCGAAAAGGAGGTAAAGCTCATGAAGAATAGATTCAATATAATATGCTTTATAATGACACCGCTAGTGATTTTGGCTTTAAGTGCATACTTTAAAACTCAAAATAAAGTTGTTGCAGTATTTAATTCACCAATGGAAAAATTTTATTCTATGAAAGCCATAAAAATGAAACAAGGTAGTGACAAAATTATTACAAGTTCTTATAAAATTGAAAGTGACGCAAGTATAAACTCAAAATCATTAGATTATTTTAAAGTAGCACCTACTTTCGCAAAAGACAATTCAGAAATTATGGTTTACCCTGGGGGACAGCCAATAGGGGTTAAACTAAATACCAAAGGTGTTTTAGTAGTAGCTCTTTCTGATATAGACAGTAGTAACGGTAAAATAGCAAGTCCTGCTGCAAATGCAGGTGTACAAATAGGAGATAGTATAATTAAAATAAACAATGTTGAAATAAATCATGCTGAAGATATAGCAAGATTTGTGAATACAGAAAAAAATCTAGAAATTACTCTTACATTACAACGAAAAAATAATCTAGATTATTTTGATGTAAAAGTTAAACCCGCCATTGATGCTAAAGATGGAAAACAAAAAATAGGATTATGGGTAAGGGATTCAACTGCAGGTGTAGGAACATTAACTTTATATGATGAGAAAACTAATAAATTTGCTGCTCTAGGACACCCTATCACAGATAGTGATACTGGAACAATATTAAGTGTTAGTGATGGTGTAATTGTATCATCTAATATAGTATCAATAAAAAAAGGGACAAGGGGAATTCCAGGGGAGTTACGAGGCCTTTTTATAGATGAAAATATAATAAAAGGACAAATAATAAAAAATACGGGATGTGGCATATTTGGAGATGGAACAAAAAGTCTTATTAATAAAAAATTTAATAAACCAATGAAAATAGGACTTAGAAATGAAATTAAAGAAGGAAAAGCAAAAATTCTAACAACTATAGATGGTAGTGAACCAGAATTGTTTGAAATAGAAATTCAGAAGCTATTACCTCAAAGTACATCGGGATCTAAAAGTATGATAATTAAAATTACAGATGCTAGACTTTTAGAAAAAACTGGAGGTATAGTTCAAGGTATGAGTGGTAGTCCGATAATTCAAAATAATAAAATTGTGGGAGCGGTTACTCATGTATTAATAAACAAGCCTGATGTAGGATATGGGATATATATAGAATGGATGCTTAAAGATGCAGGTATTTTATCAAAATAGCTAGCATTATTGAATAAAAAGAGGTAAAATAGAAATTAGCACGTAAAGGATAGCAAATGCTATCTTTTATTTTACAATTTATAATAAAAAAATATTTATTTGTATTTTTATTTAATATAAGAAGGTATTAAAATTCTTTTGTCGAATTAATATTTGTTAAGATATGGGAATTTATTTGTAAGGGGGATATATAATATGGAAGAACCTAGAATTAGTGTACTTATTGCGGATGATAATAAAGAATTCTGTAATATTTTAAACGATTATTTACTAAGTCAAAGGGATATTGTAGTTACAGGTATTGCAAAAGATGGAATAGAGGCTCTTAAATTGATAAAAGAGAGAAAGCCTGATTTGGTTGTATTAGACATAATAATGCCACATTTAGATGGGCTTGGTGTTCTAGAAAGATTAGGTGGAATGGATCTTGATCCAATACCTAAAATAATAGTGTTATCTGCAGTAGGGCAAGATAAAATTACACAAAGAGCAATTACTTTGGGTGCAGATTATTATGTAGTAAAACCTTTTGACATGGATGTTTTTACAAAAAGAATAAGACAAATGTTTAATAATACAATTTCAAGCGACCATAGTAAAAAATCAATGTCATTTGTGGATACAAGTGAACCTAGAAAAACTAGCCGCAATGAACCAATGGATTTAGAAGCTGAAATCACAAACATAATTCATGAAATTGGTGTTCCAGCTCATATTAAGGGATATATGTATTTAAGAGAAGCAATTACTATGGTAGTAAATGATATTGAACTTTTATCTGCAGTAACAAAAGAATTATATCCATCAATTGCTAAAAAGTTTAATACAACTGCTAGTAGAGTAGAAAGAGCAATAAGACATGCTATAGAAGTAGCATGGGGCCGTGGCCAAGTTGAAACTATAAATAAGATATTTGGTTATACTATACACAATGCTAAAGGAAAACCAACAAATAGCGAATTTATAGCAATGGTTGCCGATAAGTTAAGATTACAAAATCGAGGAGTTTCTTAATTAAACTAATCAATTAAATTAACTTAATTAATATAACCTATGTGCAACATGCGCATAGGTTATATTAATTTGAATGGAAAATTAAATTAGGCAAAATAATAATTAACATAAAAATTAAACGGATATAATCTTAAATTAATTATGCATATAACCCTCTTTGCTATCATAAATATGAAATAAGTTATAATATTCATATTGTTATTAGCTAATAGCCGAAAAAGTGATTAACAAAGGGGGAGAGATTTATGTCAACTAATACCTTAATGAGTAAGATAAACAAGCACATACAAGAAAATTTTTGGTTATATATTGTAAGTATTCTTTGTGTATTTACAGGTATAATTTTAGGAATGTATAGTGTGAAATATATGGGAGAATTTGAACAAAACGATTTAGTAAATTATTTAACTAGTTTTATTGATCCATCAAATGCCAATGGCATTAGCTATAAACTAATATTCTTACAATCAATTAAAAATAATCTACCTGTGATTATTTTTCTTTGGTTTTTAGGTTTAACTATTGTAGGAATACCAATAATAATTATAATTGATTTATTGAAAGGGTTCACAGTAGGATTTACCTTTAGTTTCATGATTAGTGGCCTTGGAAAAAGTGGTATTGGAATTGCGATTCTAGGTGTACTTCCACAAAATATAATTTATATTCCATGCATTATTTTTGCATCTGTAGTATCCATGGAATTTTCTATAATGCTACTTAAGGATAAATTCAATAAACAATGGACAAGTAGTATAACTAGTAGAATAGTATATTATAGCCTAATATTTATTGTAATAATAATCTTCTTGTTTATTGGTATAATTATAGAATCCTATATTGCACCATATTTCGTAAAAAACCTTATTAATAATTTGGGAAGTGTTAGTAAATGAGGAATAGTGAATTATGGCATTTTATAATATTAACAATAAAATGTTTTGTGGTTTTATTAGTAATTGGAATTTTCCTTCCTAAAGCATTAGATTACTTGCTTCAAAGTTTAACGGATAATACAAAAAATTACAAAAACACTATTTTTGTTTATAAATTGGTTGATAAAAATTATAGATTAGTTTATAATTATGTTCTTACATTTTATTTATTTTTTAGAGGTTAATATATTTATAAATATTAATATTATCTAAAATATGGGAGACTAATTATGAGCAATTTATTGAAAATCTATATAGATAATTTAGAAAGTAACAAGTTATCAAGAAATACTGTGGAGGCCTACTCTAGAGATGTTAAACGATTTATTGAATTTACTGAGACAAGAAATGAAAGCATAGAAATGGTTGATAACATAACAATAATGGCATATGCAGAGCTTCTTAAAAAAGAAGGATCTGCAAATAGTTCTATCGCAAGAAGTGTAATTTCTATTAGAAATTACTATAAATATCTTATTAAAAAAGATTTTGCACAGCAAGACCCAACAGCTTATTTTTCTATTCCTAAAATTAAACGTAACATACCCCAAATTTTATCTATTGAAGAGATAGATCAGCTTCTAAATCAACCAGAAGAGTTAACACATAAAGGTTGTAGAGATAAAGCAATGCTAGAACTCATGTATGCTACAGGCACGAAGGTTTCAGAGCTTTTAAGTCTAACAATTTATGATATTAATTTAGAACTTTTATATATAAGGTGCAATAATGGTATGAAAAATGAAAGAACTATTCCTATAGGATCACATGCAGTTAGATGCTTATCACAGTATTTGAAGATTAGGTTTGACATGAACATAAATAATTTAAGCACACTTTTTTTCAATACAAGAGGTGATAAAATGACTAGGCAGGGATTTTGGAAGATTATTAAAGAGTATGCTATAAGCAGTAATATTAAAAAAACAATAAACTCATACACACTAAGACATTCATTTGCTGTGCATTTATTGCAAAATGGTGCTGATATAAGATCGGTGGGTGAATTACTAGGTCATCATAGTATGGCTACAACTCAAATTTATTCAACTATAAAGAAAAAAAGTAAAATAGCAGAAATTTATAAGAATACTCATCCTAGAGCATAAAATATTTAAACTGAGTAATAAGTCAATATATTAGTATATTGAACTTATTTTTTTTTATACCTATAATAAATTTTTTAGTATTATCGAAATAAATATTGATAATATTGTGGTAACTTGGTAAAAATAATCATATGGATTTGAAATAAGCTAGATAACACATAATAATTGTTATCTAGCTCAAAGGAATATGAGGAGGATACATATGAAAAGAAGCATTAACAATGCATTGTGTTTGTTTTTATCGTTAATTTTCACTACACAGTTGTATACTATATCAGCAAGTGCAGTAGGGGAAAAGAAGGTTGATAAAGGGATTGTAGTAGAAGCAAGGTCAGCATTACTAATGGAACCATCTAGTGGCAAAATAATATACGAAAAAAATTCTCATGAAAGATTTGCTCCAGCCTCAGTAACTAAAGTGATGGTTATGTTACTAGCAATGGAAGCAATAGATTCTGGTAAGATTAAATTGCAAGATAAAATAACAATTAGTGAGAATTCAAAAAAAATGGGCGGAAGTAGTATGATACTAGATACTGGTGAAATTAGAACTGTGGAAGAAATTTTAAAAGGTATAGCCATCGCATCAGGTAATGATGCTGCAGTGGCTATGGCAGAATATTTGGGAGGTAGTGAAAGCGCATTTGTATCCATGATGAATGAAAGAGCAAAAGGCCTTAATATGAATGATACTGAGTTTAAAAACTGTACTGGGCTCAGTGCGGATGGACACTTTTCATCTGCCTATGATATTTCAATTATGTCTAGAGAGTTATTAAAATATCCTAAGATATTAAAATATTCAGGAACTTATATGGAAACTATATCAGAGGGGCGGAAATCTCCAATAGGTCTTGTAAATCATAACAAACTTGTTAGATTTTTTGATGGATGTGACGGACTTAAAACCGGATTTACAAATGAAGCAAAGTATTGTATATCTGCTACAGCGGTGAGAAATAATGTTAGAATGCTTGCAATAATTATGGGTGCACCAACTTATAAAATAAGAAATAACGATGCTAGCATGTTAATGAACTTTGGATTTTCAAAATTTGAAACTAAAAAAATAATAACAAAAGATGAGGAATTAGAAAAAATAGCTTTAAATAAGAAGGGTGACAAGTTTTTAATAGCTAAGGCAAAAGATAATGTTATTATAACTCTTGAAAGAGGTAAGAAAAATGAAATCACCAAAAAAATTATTCTACAGGAAGGCTTAAGTGAATATAAAAAAGATGTAGCAATTGGATTTTGCGAAATATCCATTGATAATGAATTATGGGGCAAAATTATTATTTATAGCGATAGAGATATTAAAAAATCTAAAGTATGGGATAATATTAAGAATAACATTGTAGACTTATTTGATAAGGCAATTTAAACTTATAAATTTATTTTAATAAATAACTATAGCTTCTAGGCAATAATGTGGTTGCCTAGAAGTGTTATTATACTTTTTTTCTTTTTTATTAATTAGTATCTTTTAGCCTTTTTTATTTTATACTGACTAGTTATTTTTTTAGAGATGCACTATACTTAAAATAGCTTGATATAAAGAAATTTAAAAATGTTATATTTCCTTATAATTAAATTTTTATTTAGGAGCGAGTGTACATGCCATTAACTATAAAAGTAACTAATTTTGAAGGTCCATTTGACTTGTTACTTCATCTTATTAAGAAAAATGAGATGGACATCTATGATATTAATATTTATGAAATCACGAATCAGTACTTGGACTATCTTAAGAGCATGAGTGAAATGGATTTAGAGATGACATCAGAATTCATTGTTATAGCTGCAACTTTAATTCAAATTAAATCTATACGGTTGCTACCTAAAAATAAAGAGGAGAATAGTAGTGATGAAGAAAAAGATGTAGAAGCAGAATTATTAAGTAAGCTTATAGAATATAGAAAATATAAAGTTATAGCTGAAAAATTAAAGATGCTAGAACAAGATGCAGGCATAATGTTTAGTAAAAAACCTGAAATAATAGAGGAAGATAATAAAAATGCTAAAGAAATTGATTTTTTAAAAAATGTTACAATGCTTGATTTGTATAATTTATATAATAAGTTAATGCAACAATATATAAATAAAATGAATGTAAATAATGTTATAAACAAAAATATATTAGTAGATGAATATAAAATAGAAGATAAAATGGAAGAATTGAAAGAGGCACTTGATTTGTTTGGAAAAGTATATTTTTCAAAGCTGATTTATGCCTATTCATCAAAAATAGAAGTTATAGTTACCTTTTTAGCATTGCTTGAACTGATTAAGATAAGAAGTGTGAGAGTAATTCAAGAAAGTACCTTTAAAGATATATATTTAGAAAGGGTAGATTAATATGAGTGAATTTGATATAGTGCAAAAGGGCATTGAAGAGGTTTCTACTAAAAAAATATATTTCTCTATAATTGAATCTTTGTTGTTTGTTACTGGAGATTCCTTAAAGTTAAGTGTAATTGCAAATATATTAGAATGTAGCAATGATTTTACAGGAGAATTATTAGAGGAATTAACAGTGAGATATGAAGAAGAGGATAGAGGAATTAAAATTATATCAACTAATGATGGATATCAATTTGTAACAAAATCCTGTAATAGTGAATATGTTCAAAAATTATTAAAGACGAGTATTAGACAATCATTATCTCAGGCTTCTCTTGAAACACTAGCAATAGTCGCATATAAACAACCAATAACAAGAGTGGAAATTGAGGAGATAAGGGGTGTTAAGAGTGATAGGGCAATCTATACCTTATCAGAAAAAAAACTAATTGAAGAAAGTGGACGAAAAAATGTTCCAGGAAGACCTATTATTTATGCTACTACAGATGAATTTCTTAAGCATTTTAATTTTTATAGCCTGGATGAAATGCCTTCTTTAGAAGAATTTAACGACATTTCAGAAGGAAAGTCCCCTACTTTATAAGTGGTAGTATAAATCTCCTTCTGAAGTCGTTAATATTGCAGCTCCGCAGGAGATGATTTAATAGTGAAAGTTCACAGAAAGATTCAAAAGAAGAAGTTGAAAATAATTAAAATGTCTAGCTATTTTTTTAAAAAAAATGTGCATAAAGTAATGAAACCCCATTATGATAAAGTATCTTAAATGAAAACTTTATTATAATGGGGTTTTATAAGTTTGATTTATAAATTTTAATTAAGCACTAGTAACTAAAAAATTATTCATCACATTTTTCTTCATCATCATATTCTTTATGCTTATCATATTTATCTTTAAACATATTTTTAACAATATCAATAACCTGTGGAACGGTATCAACAATTCTATCATAGGTATTTTGTTGATCTACAGACAAAAGTCTTACTGAATCGTTTTTAATAACTAAAAACGCAACGGGCTTAACAGTTACTCCTGCTCCAGAACCACCACCGAAAGGGTACTTATCCATTGATCCGCTTTTAACACTATTGAATTCACTACCACCAGAAGCAAAACCAACACATACCCTTGAAATAGGAATAATTGTAGTACCATCTAGTGATTCTATAGGATCCCCCACAATGGTATTTACATCTATCATATCTTTTATACTTTCCATGGTGGTTCTCATTAAATTTTCAATTGGATGATTATCCATGTACATTTCCTCCTCTATATTTTTTAATGTTTGATTTATTATGCATCATCTTTATGTTTACAAGGCAAATTATCATTATAAATAGTATATAAACATTTTTGGCCAAATTGGAATAAATTATACTCGAAATTTCCATATTTATATCATGTTCTTCAAAATGAGGTTTAACTTTGATGTCTATATTTTTTACCTTTACAAAATTTTGTATGAGCAAATATATAAAACTATAGGTGCTATGAATTAAACCAAATAAAACAGCTACAAAAGCTGCATCATCAAATCCATACTCCAGTTTAGTGTTTATATTTAATGTGGGTTTGAATTTTGAGCTGATAAGTTTATGAATAAGTAGTTTTATATCATCTAATGAAAATGATTTTAAAAAATTTTCTTTTGTTTTAGCTTTAGTATCAGTTTTTGAATTACTTTTTAAACTTGATTTTGAAAGATTTCTTATCTTCAATTTTTTATTATATATATAAATTACCAAAATTTTGTTTGAGTATTTAAGAGTTATTTTTAATGGGATTGGAAATAATATAATTGTTAGTGCTAAAAGAAACACTATGATACCTTTAAACATTTTAACCTCCCAGTATACCTAATAATTGTTATTATGCCCAAAAATCAATAAAAAAATCAATAAATGTTTAATGCACATTATTTATATTTAATTGTAAATTAGCATCAAAAATTAAAAGAGGTGAGACTTTATGATAAAAAGATCAAAAAAAATATTATCAATAACTTTGAGTATGTTTTTTTTATTAACAGGAAGGCTTCAAAATGTTTATGCAGATGATTTAAATGTTAATGCTATAAGTGCCATAGCCTTAGATTGTGACTCTAAAATTGTTTTATATGAAAAAAATGCATATACCCCTATTGAAATTGCTAGTACTACAAAGATAATAACTTCGCTGGTGGCAATAAAATCTGGAGATTTAAACAAAAAAATAACCGTTTCAGAAAAAGCTGCCTCTATTCGCGGTTCAGAAATAGGGTTAAGAAAAGGAGAAGAAATAACCTTAAAAGAACTATTATATGGACTTATGTTAAGGTCAGGAAATGATGCAGCAATAGCTATTGCAGAAGGAATAAGTGGAAGTGTTGACGAGTTTTCAAAGCTTATGAATGAGTATGCTTTAGAGATTGGGTTATTAAATAGTAACTTTGAGTCCCCTCATGGGTTAGATAGTGCAAATCATTATTCTACAGCATATGATTTAGCACTGCTTACTTCAAAGGCAAAAGAAATACCACTTTTTAATGATATTGTTTCCTCTAAAGATATCGATGCAAAAGACTATAATTTTACTAGGAGCTATCATAACATAAATAAGATTCTATGGACTCTGCCGGGTTCAACAGGAGTAAAAACAGGATCTACTGGAAAGGCTGGTAAATGTCTTGTAACTTCAGTTAAAATTAAAGATAGGGATGTTATTATAGTTACTTTAAATTGTACTCCTCGGTGGAAGGAAACAGAAAGAATAAGTAAATATGTGGAGAAAAATTATGAATATAGAAAATTAATTAACAAGAATGATATTTTACAAAATATTAGTGTGAAAAATGGGATTAAAGATGTTCAAATGGTAAGTAAAAGAGATATTATAATTCCAGTGAAGAATGATGAAAGTATTGAGGTTAAAATTAAAAAACCATTATATGAGGTTAGTGCTCCAGTAAACCTTGGAGATAAAATTGGTAGAGTAGAAATATATGCAAATAATAAACTTATGTTTACAGAAGCTCTAGTTGCTAATAACTCTGTAAAAAGAGAGAATATGTTTAAACAAAGAATTCATGAAATTGTGAATTTAATTACTCCTAATAAGTAAAAAGAGCCACTTAGGACTCTTTTTATTTATTGTAAAAGCTTTTAATTGAACTTAAGGGCAATTTGTTATATTTGATGTACAAGTATTAATATTATTTAACTTGTAACAATTTCTAGGTTTTTAAATATTTTAATAGTATAGTGCTTAGGAGGTTATATTGATGAGTTATGAACCCTACGATTGTATTGATGTAGGAAGTGAATTTTGTGCTTGATACACTAAACTGCGATAAGCAGGCTAGTAGTTTATTTAATTAAATTAATTTTCACTGTACCTTTAGAGCCATCCCAATATATTGACTCTACAATATTATTAATTAGTAAGCGCTTACTATTAAAATCTAGCATATGCACCATAGATGAGAAGCTACTTAAAAAAGCAAGTGTGTTTGTTGCATTCCACTTGTTGTTTTGATATTTATAACAATCGGATTTTAACTTAGAATATCTTACCTTTAGTTTTTCTAAGTCATTTCCTAGTTTGAAAATTTGAGGCCTTATATATTTGGATATTGCATCCTCGAAAGATAATTGATTTACCAGAACATCTATTTGAGTTTGTTTCATCTTTATCTGCCCAGGTAAATTGTCTATTTCAGATTGCATATAATTATTTTTAAGCATTTCAGATTTAATTTTATTTAACTCTTCTAGTAGAACGAGATTATCAACAGTGACATTTTTTAAATTATCTATAACTATATCTTCTAGCTCATCTACACGGATATTAGGGTTATTACATCTTTCTCCTCTTGAATGATCTTTAGTACTACAAACATAGTATTGAATTTTTTTATTGGTTTGTGCACTTATATGACCATGTTTAACAATCATACTTTTACCACAACTGGAGCATTTTAATATACCGGTGAGTAATGCCGCAGCAGAGGTGCCAAGTCGTGGTGCTTTATTTTTATTTTCGTCTAATATTTGTTGAATTTCAAGCCATGGTGAGGCATCAATAATTCCTTCATGTGAAGAAACTGCGGCTATCCATTCCGTTATATCTCGTTTAATCCTAGCACCTTTAGTTTTGTTATAGGTTAGAATACCATGTCTATCATCAACTTTTCCCATTACATTCATGCCGATAACTTCTAGATGCCTCATAACATTCTCATTGGCTCTAACATAGAGGGGATTTCTTAATATAAGTTGAATTCTTTTCTTATTGAAGTCAGCTCCGTTTTTTGTTTTAATATTATTTTTGAAAATGAAGATAAATACCTGGTTAATTGATTTGTACTGTAAATATTTATCGTAAATGAATTTTACCACATCTAATTCCTCTTTTATAGATGATAAGGTATACATGGTTTTTTCTTTAAAGTCACCGTCAAGGTATGAAAGCTTCTTACTTTCATAACCTAAAGGGGTCTGGCCTCCGAGCCACCTTCCGCTTTTAGCAAGTTCCAACATATTGTCTCTAACTCTTTCACCAATAGTTTCGCGCTCCAGTTGTGCGAAAACAGAAGCAATATACATCATAGCTCGGCCCATAGGTGTTGAGGTATCAAATTGTTCATTAACACTTATGAAGCTTACATGCAAATTGTCTAATTCGTTTATAAGAGTAGAAAAATCAGATATATTTCTACTAATCCTATCAAGTCTATAACAGATGAGTACATCAAACTCTTTTTCTCTGGCATCAATTAGCATCTTTTGGAACTGAGGTCTTTTAATATTTTTTCCTGAAAAACCTTCATCCTCATATATTAAAAACTTTTCAATTCCCAAATGTCTACATTCATGCTTGCATAGCTCAATTTGGTTAATTATTGATTCGCCTTTTGTTGTAATTTTTGATTTCCTGGAGTATATAGCTGCAATCCTCAATTTAATTACTCCTCGCAATTGATTTTGAAGCCTAATAATAAGTGCTTAAACATAAAAATTGAAATATAGTATTCTATAAACTACAATGGCTTTACAAAATAAAGATATGTATTTTGTAAAAATAATATTCCAAAGTGGTGAATATAAATAAATATAATTGGTTATATTTATTTTTGTAACGAAGTGTATAAACAAACATACTATAATATAATAGTTTGTTTGGGGGATTATAAGTGAAGGTTAACTCTATTATTATATTAGAATTAAACAAAAGCGAAAGGAAACTCTTAAATGAGAGATATACAAAAGCTGCTTTAAAAATAATAGCTCCGAAGCTTTCATTAGAAGAAATAAACGAATTAATAGAAAAACTTGCGATTATTTAGCAAGATACCAATAAATAGATATACTATCATGTTAAATGCACTTTATATTATTTTTTAACAAAATTATCAATGTTATTTAAGAAGGAATATTGCTACATGAGTAGAATTAAACATAAAAGGGAAAGTTTAAAGACTAGGGAAGTTGTGATTTATTAACAAAAGATTTATTAATAAAAAACAAACAATCAAGAATATACTGAACAAATTTTATTAAAGAATGATATACTATTATAATATTCAATACAACATAAAATATGGAGATGATTTATATGAAGTTATGTGAAATATGTAAAAAAAATATAGCAATGATATTAACATCAAAAATTGAAAATGGGAAAACAGAAACTGTAGCTTTATGTATAGAGTGTGCTAAAAAAAAGGGTGTTCCAGTTATGGATCAATTGATGCAGCAAGCTGGAATATCCTCAGAAGATATTGAGAACTTAAATCAGCAAATGGGTAATATTTTCAAAGACATGAATTTAGAAGATATGAACCTTGAGGAAATTGATACTTCTGATATGAATAATGAAAATGGCGATGGGAAAAAAATGATTGGTAATATATTTAATGGCTTATTTTCAACTGAAGACGAAAATAAAGATTTTATAGATGATGAAATTGAGACTTCTAAAAAGACCCTGGAAGCACCAGAAGAAAAATCCAGAAAAAATCCCTTTAAAAAGAAAAGAAAGCATTTAGATACATATGGTATAAACCTAACAAACAAAGCAAAGCAAAATGGTGTGGACAAAGTTGTTGGGAGAAATAAAGAAATTGATAGAGTAGTACAGATTTTAAATAGAAGAACTAAAAATAATCCTATTTTAATTGGGGAAGCTGGTGTAGGAAAAACAGCTATTGCAGAGGGATTGGCTGTAAGAATTGTAGAAAAACAAGTTCCAGAGAAGTTATTTAATACGGAAGTTTATTTACTTGACCTCACTGCTGTGGTTGCAGGCACGCAATTTAGAGGACAATTTGAAGGTCGTATGAAGTCTATTATTGAAGAAGCTAAGGAAAGTGGAAATATAATATTAGTAATTGATGAGGTGCACAATATTATGGGAGCTGGTGAAGTTCAAGGTGGGGCAATGAATGCAGCAAATATTTTAAAACCAGCCTTGGCAAAGGGAGAAATACAAGTTATTGGAGTGACTACTTTAGAGGAATATAGAAAATATATAGAAAAAGATGCAGCACTTGAAAGGAGATTTCAGCCAGTTGTAGTTGAAGAACCAAGTGTGGGAGAGACAATAGAAATCTTAAAAGGAATTCGGGGATACTACGAGGAATATCATAAAGTTAAAATATCTGATGAGATAATTGAAGAAGCTGTAAATCTATCCGAAAGATATATAACAGATAGATTTTTACCAGACAAAGCTATAGACGTTATTGATGAAGCTGGATCTCGTGCTAATTTGAAAAATAAGGGCCTGGTAGAACTTGTAGGGTTAAAAGAAGAATCAGAAAAAATTCAAACTAACAAGGATAATGCAGAAGAAACTGGAAATTTTGAAAAAGCTGCAGAGTATAGAATGAAGTTATGTAAAATAAAAGAAAATATTAGTGAAATAGAAAGAAAATGTAGTGAGGTTCAAATTACTTTAGAGGATATTGCTTTTGTAATAGAATCATGGACTAAAATTCCAATTCAAAAGATTACAGAAAAAGAAGCGAAAAAATTATTAGATCTTGAGAATAGGCTTCATAAACGCGTTATAGGTCAAAATCAAGCTATCACAAGTTTATCTAGAGCTATTAGGCGGAATCGTTCAGGTTTTAAGAAAAAGAAAAAGCCATCTTCTTTTATTTTTGTGGGACCAACAGGAGTTGGAAAAACGGAGCTAGTTAAAGCATTATCTTGTGAGCTTTTTGGAAGTGAAGAAGCACTAATTCGTATAGATATGTCTGAGTATATGGAAAAGCATACAGTTTCAAAGTTAATTGGTGCGCCACCAGGGTATGTAGGGTATGATCAAGCTGGTCAATTAACAGAAAAAGTAAGAAGAAAGCCTTACTCAGTGATTCTTTTAGATGAGATAGAGAAAGCTCATCCGGATGTATTTAACATGTTATTACAAATTCTTGAAGATGGAAGGCTAACAGATAGCCAAGGCAGAACTGTTTTCTTTGATAATACTGTAATAATTATGACATCTAATGCTGGTACTCAGTTTAAAGCAGGTAGCATTGGCTTTGTCCAAGATAATTATGATATATTAGAAGCTCGCGTTAAAGATGCATTAAAAGAAACCTTTAGGCCAGAATTTTTAAATAGAGTGGATGAAACTATTGTATTCACTCCTCTTAAAAAGGAAGAACTTCGCATAATAGTAGATTTAATGATTGCGGAAGTGGTGGATGAGGTAAGAGAAAAGAAGATAACGTTGAATGTTTCAGGAGAGGTAAAAGACTTTATATTAGAAAAAGGATACGATGAAAAATATGGAGCAAGGCCACTTCGAAGAACTATTCAAAAATACATTGAAGATGAAGTTGCGGAGCATTATCTTAAAAATGAATTTAGCGAAGGCTCAAATATAGCCATAGAATTAGTAGAAGGTAAGGTTGTCATAAGACATATTTAAATAAAGTGCAAAAGCTGCTGAAAAATTATTCAGCAGCTTTTGCACTTTAGCTATATTATTGTTTAATATTTTGCCTAGGAAAATTAAAAACTTTTTTAAAATTATAAAGTTTGTACTGCTGCTCATAATAAGTAAGTCCGTTATATATAACATCACATAAAAATATTCCGAAAAATATATCCATTATCACGTGCTGTTTAACAAATTGAGTTGATATGATAATAAGAAAGCCTAGCACATTAAGTGAAATTTTAAGCGGCTTTTTAGCATTGGTAGTATTAATTCCCTTAACAGCTAAGTATGCAGTAATAACATGTATACTTGGAAAACAATTATAGGGTTTATCAGAATTATAGGTAAATAAAATTAGTTTTGAAAATATATCATCCCCCGTAACAATAGGCCTTGTAACTGTGGTTTGAAAAAAGTAAAAAGTTATAAATGCAACAACATAACATAAAATTAAAGTAATCATTATCTTATAATAAACCTTCCTGTTTTGGAAGCACAAATAAACAAAACAAAAGGCTAAGAAAAACCATAAGGTCATATAAGGTATTATGAATATTTTTATAAGCGGTAAAAATCTATCTAAATCAGTGGTTAAATCATAAACTCCTCTTTGGGTGTTGTTTAGTGTCCAATAAAATAAATTGGAAAAAGGGATAGAACCAATAAGTATTAGCGGCAATAAATTTTTAAAAAGTTTTTTCAAGTAATCAATCCTTTCTTTAAACAATAGTTTAACGGAAAATCGGAATAGTTTCAATGATTTTTTCAAAAATTTTTAATGAATATTGTGTCATTACTATAAAAATTAAACAATTGATTAAAGAGAATCGCAGTTTGGAGTCTCAACCATGCCCTTGCCATCTGGCAGAAACGGGAGACTGCATATTATGTTCACAGTTGGCAGGTAAAAAGTTTTGTGACTGCTGTAATTGGAATGGGGTATGTATATACCAAGATTATGCTTCAAACAATTACAAAGCTAAAGAAAGTAGAAAATATTACAACTGTAAAATAATAAAAAAAAGTAAGTTCGAAGATAATGTCATTATATTTACGGTAGAGGTAAGCGATAAATTGGTAAGTGAACTAGTTCAGGCAGGAAGTTATATTTTTGTGAGAAGGCCAGATACAGATACAAGGTTTGATACACCTATATCTATAATGGATACTGATACGAGAAATAATACTATAACTATTGCTATAGAATTAAAAGGGTCTAAAACTAAGGCATTAGATGTGTTAAAGCTGGGGGAAGATATTCTTGTAAAAGCACCATTTTGGAATGGTATTTTAGGACTAAAAAACATAAATAAAATGAAGGATAGCAAATGCTTAATTGTTGCAAGGGGTATAGGTCAGGCACCTATGATACCACCACTTAAACATTTGTATGCCAATAATAATGAAATTACAGTTGTTCTTGATAATTCTCCTTATAATAATAGTTTTGTAAATAAATATTTAGATAAATATGTTTCGAAAGTTATATTGTGTAATACTATAAGCCGTGGCATAATCACGGATGAATTTAATGTTATATTAAATGATTTAATTAAAAACAATGATATTAAATTAGTGCATTGTGATGCTGCAGATGTTTTAAATTATGAATTGATGAAGGCTGTAGAGGATATAGACAAAAACGTTAAATATTCCTGTTGTAATAATGCGAAGATGTGCTGTGGTGAGGGTATATGTGGATGTTGCACAAGAAAAAACAACGATCGTAAGTTAAGAAGGCTCTGCAAAATGCAGACAGAGCCTAAATATGTATTAGAAGGGAGGAGAATATTTTGAAGGTTATTGTGATTGGTGGTGGATGGTCTGGTTGCAGTGCAGCAATTATAGCAAAAAAAGCAGGAGCTTCAGTTGTACTATATGAAAAAACAGATTTGCTTTTAGGGCTTGGCAATGTAGGTGGTATAATGAGAAATAATGGAAGGTATACTGCATCAGAAGAAATGATAGCACTAGGGGCAGGAGATCTAATACATTTGACTGATGAAAATAGTAGACATAAAAATATTGATTTTCCTGGACATAAAAATGCTTGGCTTTACGATGTGAACAAGATTGAACCAGCAGTAGTGAAATATTTAAAAGCTATGGATATAGAAATAAATATGATAACAAGGGTAGTGGATGTTGAAAAAGAGGGTAATAGAATAAAAGGAATATATCTATCAGATGGAGAATATGTTGAGGCAGATGTATTTATAGAAACTACAGGATCAACAGGACCAATGGGTAACTGTTTAAAATATGGGAATGGGTGTTCAATGTGTATTTTAAGATGCCCGGCTTTTGGCCCAAGGGTAAGTATAAGTTACAGAGCAGGCATTGAAGATTTAAAAGGAGAAAGAGAAGAAGACGTATATGGAGCGGTTAGCGGTTCTTGTAAACTAGCTAAGGATTCTTTATCTGATGATATTGTAAAACAATTAGATGAGACAGGAGTAGTTATTTTAAAGGTCCCAGAGGAGGATATAAATTTAGACAAACTTAAACTAAAAGTATGTCAGCAATATGCTCTTAGAGAGTTTGCTGAAAATATAATCCTATTAGATACAGGTCATGCAAAGCTTATGACTTCTTATTACGCATTAGATAAATTACGCAAAATTAAAGGACTTGAAAACGCAAAATATATAGATCCATATGCGGGGGGGAAGGGAAACTCTATAAGATATCTATCAGTTGCCCCAAGAACCGACAGTATGAAGGTTATAGGCTTAGATAACTTGTTCTGTGCAGGAGAAAAGGCTGGACTCTTTGTAGGCCACACAGAGGCAATGATAACAGGTGCTTTGGCAGGACATAATGCAATAAGAAGTTACCTAGGAATGCCTCTACTTATTTTACCAAGGTCACTTGCCGTTGGAGATATAATAGCCTATGCAAACGAAAGGATGAACACAAAAGAAGGAAGAACTAATAGGTACACTTTTGCAGGAGCAGAGTATTTCAAGAGAATGCAAGAGCTAGGACTATATACTTTGGACATAGATAAGATTGCCTTAAAAGTAGAAAAATTAAATTTAACTCACATATTTGATGAAAAACTTATATAGAGCAAGAAATGGAAAGGTCAGCTTAAGGTGAAGCAGGCCTTTTTTCTTATCCAAACCTTATATATACAAGGTAATTCAAAATATGCAAGTAAAGGGATAAGTAAAAATTTTCACAAGAAAAGCAATATTTGAGAACAACTCCGCAATTCATGGCGAGTAATAAAATTTATTATACTGTAAAATATGAAATGTAAACGTTAAATAGGAATTATTTAGAGAAACTAGTTTTCAGTAACTGTGAATTGCAGAAAAATAGGTTCTCAATTATTATATTTTGAAAGGAAGTGAAAACCTGACTTTTCGGTTATAACTATGGTATAACTTAAAAATCAGTAAATATTATGGAGAATACATGTAATGAAAAGAAGTTGAAAGTTGGCATAATAGGTTGTGGCGGTATTGCAAATAACAAACACATGCCAAGTTTAGCTAAAATATCACATGTTGAAATGGTAGCATTTTGTGATATTTTAATAGAAAAAGCAGAAGAGGCTGCAAAGAAATTTGGAGCAGAAGATGCAGTAGTTTATGATGATTACAAGGAACTTTTGAAAGATAAAAATATTGATGTAATTCATGTGTGTACACCTAATAGATCACATAGTGATATTACCGTGGATGTATTAGAAGCTGGCAAACATGTAATGTGTGAAAAGCCAATGGCAAAAACTTCGAAAGAGGCAAGAAGAATGTTAGAGGCTGCAAAGCGTACAGGTAAAAAACTTACTATAGGCTATCAAAATCGCTTTAGAGGTGATTCGAGGTATCTTCATGAGATTTGTGAAAAAGGTGATTTAGGAGAAATATATTTTGCGAAAGCACATGCTATAAGAAGACGTGCAGTTCCAACTTGGGGAGTTTTTCTAAATGAATTTGAGCAAGGTGGCGGACCACTAATAGACATAGGAACCCATGCACTGGATTTAACCTTATGGATGCTAAATAATTATAAACCTAAATATGTAGTTGGAAATGTATATCATAAACTTAGTAGTAAAGAAAATGCTGCTAATGCTTGGGGGCCTTGGGACCCTAAAAAATTTACTGTAGAGGATTCAGCTTTTGGATTTATTACAATGGAAAATGGAACAACTATTATTTTAGAATCAAGTTGGGCTTTAAATACCCTTGATATAGGAGAAGCACAAACAACACTATGTGGAACAGAAGGCGGAGCTGATATGAAGGATGGCCTTAGGATAAATGGAGAAAATCTAAGTAGATTATACGATACCAAAGTAGATTTTAATTCAGGTGGGGTTGATTTCTATGAAGGAAGCTTAGAAAACCCAGCAGACCTAGAGGCAAAACTATGGATTGATTGTATATTAAATGATAGTGAGCCTTTAGTGAAACCAGAACAAACATTAATAGTTACTGAGATACTTGAAGCAATATATGAATCTTCTAAAACAGGAAAACCTGTCTATTTAAATAAATAATGATAAGCGAAAGGGTGTTAATATGTATATAGGACTTTTAACAGGATGTCTTGGTGGTATTCCACTTAAAGAAAAAGCAAAATGGGCAAGTCAGCATGGTTTTAAATCTTTAGAACTTGCGTGCTGGCCAAGAACTAATAACCGAGATTATTCAGGTAGTGAAATAGATGTAACTAATTTTACAAAAGAGGAAGCACAGGAGATTGTGGCATATTTTAACGAATATGGACTTACAATATCTTCAATTGCTTATTATGATAATAATTTAGATAGAGACCTTAGCGTGCGAGCTAAAATAAACAATCACTTTAAAAAGTGTGTTGATGCGGCAGTGCTTATAGGGGCTCCCTCAGTAGGAACTTTTGTAGGAAGAAACATAGATAAGTCGCTGGTGGAGAACTTTGATGAGTTTGAAATAGTCTTTGGAGAGCTAGTAAAGTATGCAGAGGATAAAGGCATTAAAGTAATAATAGAGAATTGTCCAATGATAGGTTGGCAGGTAGAAGGACAACCAGGAACTATTTCCTTTACTCCGGAGCTTTGGAGAGAGATGTTTAAAAGGGTTCCTAACAAAAATTTTGGATTAAATTATGATCCGTCTCATATGCATGCACTTCTAATGGATTATATTACTCCTGTGAAGGAATTTAAGGATAGAATATTCCATGTACATGCAAAGGATACAGAAGTTTTTAAGGAAAAATTAAAAGATTATGGTGCATTTAATAAACTACTAAACTTAAGCCATGAGGATTTTGGATATTGGAGATATAGAATGCCAGGACTTGGTCAGGTAGACTGGAAAAGTCTTTTTAAAGAATTAAGCGAAATAGGTTATGATGGAGTCGTGAGTATTGAACATGAAGACCCTCTTTATGAAGGTAGCGCAGAAAAAGTGAAGGAAGGATTGCAAATTGGAATAGATTACCTTCAAAAATTAATATAATTATTTTCTATGAATATAACTAAAAAAGAGTTAAAATAAAGCTGTAACAGGCAGAATAATAAATAGACATACAATGTTAAAAAACTGTATGTCTATTTTAATATGTAATGTTGCCTGAATTAATGAGAATTTTGGAGGGTATTATGCAAGGTAGCTTAGAAAAAACAGTATTGGAACAAGATTTCCCATTTAGATTATTTTTTAATGACGGGAACGCAAGTACACCTCATCATTTTCATGAGGATATTGAAATTATATATCTTGTGGAGGGAAATCTTAAAGTGGTGGTGAACAAGGATACCTATCACTTGATAGCTGGGGAGATACTTATTATAGGTTCGGGAGAGGTCCATTGTTTTTTTAAGCAAACAGAATTTAGCAAAAGAGCGGTTATACAATTTAGAATGTCCATATACGATAACTTTCTTTCGGGAACAAAAGATAATAGAATTATAAAACCGATGTTCACGCGTTCTAAGCTCCTGACCTGTGGAAGTGAAGTCCATGCTTTACTGGAAAAGCAGATAGTGGAGATTATTGATGAATATGGTAAAGCTAAGGAAGGATACAAACTTGTTTTAAAAGCAAGGCTCTATGACTTAGCAGTTATATTACTTAGATATATGCCTAAAGAGGCACGCTCACTAGGGGATGAGAGGGGACAAATGGAGAGGCTTAAGAAACTTGATAAGGTTTTTGCATATGTAGAGAAAAATCATCAAAATCATATAGGGTTAGATGAGATTTCGAAAGTAGCAGGCTTTAGTAAGTATCATTTCACTAGATTCTTTAAAGAAAATACTGGAATGACATTTTTGGACTATTTGAATAATTTTAGAATAACGAAATCTGAGTGGTATCTTATGTATGATACTAATTCTATTATAGAAGTTGCATATAAATCCGGTTTTAATAGTGTTAAAACCTTTAACAGGGTATTTAAAAATTTGAAAGGGTGCGCACCTATGGAGTATAGAAAAACTATAAAATAGCGCTGATATGGTAATAACAACACTGTTCTACTTAGAAATTATTACCTTCTTTAATATTATATAAACCAAGATAATACATGTTTGTATTGAAAAGTGTCACCGTAGGTTAACTTGTTAAGCACTATTATGGAATCTTTTACCTTAGTTAGGTAATTTGAGTAATATTGATCGGTTTTATTTAAAGTATTTTTGCAAACCATTGGTGAATTAAAAACTAAATATTTTCTGCATATAAATGGTCTTGCATTATAGATTGCACAATTGTTATTGTTGTCTAAAAAGGAACATCGAATATTAGAGGTGGAATATAATTTGTAGTTTTCATCCATAAATCTACCGTTAATATGTACAAGTTCAGATAGTGTATCTTTGTTTTCAATGATTCTATTCTTAAACTCAGCAAGTTTATCAGCAGAATAATGTTCGCTCATATATTCTTTTATTAACTCATTTTCAAGTTGGCTTGATAAGATGGGTAAATAGCAGCAATAATTACAACCCTGTTTACAAGAAGTTACTTTTTCAATAGGTTTTAAAGCATTATCAAGTTTTTCGTAAAGGCGTCTGAGTTTACGTATGGCCTCCTCCTTAGATAATCCGGAATTTATATTATTAATTCTGGATTTAATAAAATCATCTAAACTCTTTACTGCTAAAGTAATTTCAGTTTGATCGTAAATAATTTTACGACCATTATCAGGGAATACCATTGTTTCATAAATGTGCTTTTTTTTCATACAACAGTCAGAGAAAATCTTACCACTTCCACATATGCATAATTGATCTTTAGGAATTATTGCCACACTAGCATTGATTTGCATTATAATCTTTCCTCCCTAGTTATAGACACATTCAAATTAATAAAAAGTCAGTTTGTTAGTGCATTTATTTGAATATGCCTTGATATTTGTATATAATCTCTGCTTTTTTATTATATTATATTACAATAGATATTTTTAAGCTACAACAAACAGTAAATTTATTACAGCATTTTATAAAGAAAGATGAATTTTAAACTTTTACTCTAATTAGAAAAATTATCAGTATATTTTACAAGGGAATACAAACAATACATTTATGTGGAAAAGATATATTATATATGGACTTTTAGGTCTCTGCGCAGAGGTTTTGTGGAACGGCTTTGGAGCAATGCTTACGGGTGACTTATTACTTAGGGGCACCACATGTATTTGGATGTTTCCTATATATGGTCTTGCTGTATTTCTTGAACCAGTACATTATAGGATAAGACATCTTCCGCTTTTAGCTCGGGGAGGTATATATATGGTTCTTATATTTGCAGTAGAATTAGTCAGCGGACTATTGCTTAGGTCTGTTTTAGGTGCGTGCCCTTGGAACTATGTGAATAAAACATTGTCAATATATGGGATGATTACATTGGAGTATGCGCCCATATGGATTGTGCTTGGGATTATTTTTGAGAAGATCCATGATGTTATAACACGTATTGAAAATAGTATAAAGTATAATTCTAAATGATCAATTAGAACATAATTAGAATTATAAAAGAATTATGCTGTGAATTTATTGTTATAAATATATTGAACGCACTGCAGGGTTTTCTGGCTCTTGTTATAGCTAGAAGTTAAATCATCTTCTCCGAAGCTTCAATATTAACGACTTCAGAAGGAAAGCCACCCACTTATAGTAAGTAGGTGGCTTTCCTTCTGAAATGTCGTTAAAGTCAATTCAACGGGTAACTCACAATATGTTTTAAAGTAAATTTTTAATAGATTCTTCAATTTTCATTGGTTCTGTACTTGAGTGAACCTCACATGACTTAAATCACGTGCTTCTAAGATTACTCTTAGATTTTCCTGCAACTTTTCCATTCTTACAGAAATTATAAAAGGAACTTGTTGTATAAGATTTCAAAATATGATAAAATAATATTAATTACTATTAAAGAATTAATATAAATAAGAACGTAAATTTTTATAACATATTAAGGAGGAGACAATAGTGAATAATCAAGAACTGATGATCTTAAAAGGAGCAATTATTAATGAAATAGAAGGGTATGAATTTTATAACATGGCAGCAAACGGATCTAATTCTCTAGAAGTTAAAAATGCATTTTTAGAACTTGCACAGGAAGAAATGAAGCATGTAGTTTGGCTAAAGGATTTGTTTAGCAAGATTAAAGATGATAATATCGTGGATTTTCAATTGGCATTAATTCCTGAACCAGCTTCACCAGCAATTTTTAAATGGGAGAATATTGATAGAAAAGATGCTGGAATTGCTGTATCTGCCTTTGGAATTGGAATACAAATGGAAAAAGCATCAATAGAGTATTATACAAAGGCTACCAAAGAAACAGAACTTAAAGAAGCGAAAGCATTATATACTATTTTGATTAAATGGGAAAACATTCATTTAGATAAATTTTCATCTCAATATGAGGAATTAAAAGAAGAATGGTGGTCAGAACAAGGATATGCACCATTTTAAATAAGCTTATTTTAATTAGTTTTTAAAGCGTAAGTTAATATATAATCATAGTGAAAAACCACCGTTATATCAAATATAGCGGTGGTTTTTATATTGGGGGGATAGAAACAATCAAATAAGTAGTTACTAATGTAAAAAATTATATAATTAAAGTTACTATAATATATACTATGTAAATTTCAAGAAAAGGTTACTGGGTTTTAGAATATTTAAAAAATAAATAATCATTTTTTAGCACTTTATATTAAAATAAATTCTAAGTGCGACTTTAGGTATAATAAATCACGCAATTAGAGAAAATAATAAAAAGTAAATTTGAAAGGAGCATGATTTTATGGTAAATCAAACGGTAGAGTTTATAAATAAAGGATTTAAGATAATGAAGTTTGAACGTGCTCTTGACCTTGTTAATGGTCAAGAGATAGGGAAGATAGAACTTAAGGCATTGGATGGGCATAGGGAATATATAACCTTAGATGATAATGGTGCAGATGAAATAGAAAGAAATTTATTTGAATATTTAATAAACAAATAGGCTTAATAGCTATGCTGTTATATTGAACAATCATATTATATTAAACAGGATATATTAATAATGATAAAGTATTATAATTGGAATTATGTAAATAAGGTATGCTTATAACAATAAGTATATCTTATTGTATTTTATTACTATCGTGTTAATTTAAAATAAGAGATGTAATTATTATAAATATATTGTAAAATAGAGTTTGTTTGTTCAAGAAAATTCACACATATTAATTTTTTTAACTTAACCCATATTAGGTTATACTTATTTGTACTGATTAAAACAAATAAAATATAATATTCAAATTAAAAATAAATTTTAGGAGGAATTTCATATGAAAAAGGTTGCGGTTATATTTAATGGAGGAACAATAGCAATGACGGTTGATCCAAGAATAAAGGCTGCAATTCCAACTTTAAGTGGAGAAGAAATAATGTCTATGGTTACTGGAATTGAAAATTTTGCTGAGGTAGAATCATATACGTTTTCAAGTTTACCTGGGCCTCATGTGACACCAGAGCTTATGATGGAACTATCCAAATACATACAAAGTTTTTTACGCAGAGATGATATATGCGGAGTTGTAGTGACACATGGCACAGATTCCCTTGAGGAAACGGCATATCTATTGCACCTAACTATAGATAATCCAAAGCCTGTAATTGTTACAGGTTCCATGAGAAATAGTTCGGAACTTGGGTATGATGGACCGGCAAATTTATCAGCCTCGATTTGTACAGCTATTTCCCCAGAGGCTCGTAATAGGGGGGTACTGGTGTGCTTAAATGATGAACTTAATTGTGCGGGTGAAGTTACTAAATCACATTCAATGCATCTAAATACTTTTCAGAGCCCAGAATTTGGTCCAATAGGGATTATAGATAATAATGAAGCAATATTTTACAGAGATAGTTTGAAAAAAGAACATATTATTACAGAAAAAATAGAGACTAGAGTAGATTTAATAAAAGCTTGTGCTGGAATGGATTCTAAATTAATTGATTTTTGTGTTGAGCAAGGTGCAAGAGGACTTGTTATTGAAGCTATGGGGAGAGGGAATATTCCACCTAAAATGGCTAAAGGAGTAGAAAAAGCCATAGAAAAAGGAGTAGCAGTAGTTATGGTATCTAGATGCTTTAAAGGAAGAGTATTAGATTCCTATGGATATCCAGGTGGTGGAAAGGAACTTAGAAATGCTGGAGTTATTTTTGGGGATAGTTTGCCAGGCCAAAAGGCTAGAATTAAACTTATGCTTGCACTTGCAAAGACCGCAAATATAGAAGAAATTGAAAGAATGTTCGAGAGTGGACGTTATAAAAGCCGAATTTAATAAAGAATTTATATCTTAATATTCGTGATGGCATTGACGCATATAAATATTTTTGTTATTATGTTTGTACAAAAACAAAATATTCACTACAACTCATATAGTTCTGATAATAGGGTTCAGAAGTTTCTACCGAATACCAAAAATATTCGACTATGAGTAATCTGTGAGGCCATTTAATACCTTTGTATTAGTGACCGCTATGGTTTCTCATGAACCCTAGTGGTTTTATTTTGTATTGTAAACATTATGGAGGTTGACTAAATGGAACGTTTTAAGTTAGAAGAAAATGGAAGCGACGTAAGAAAAGAAATTATTGGAGGAGTAACTACATTTTTAACAATGGCATACATTATTGCAGTTAATGGAAATATATTGGGGGATCCTGGGGTAGGAATGCCAGCAGCTGCTGTAGTAACAGTAACTTGTTTAATGGCAGGACTTACCACAATATTTATGGGAGTATATGCTAATCTTCCTTTTGCACTAGCACCAGGAATGGGACTCAATGCATTTTTTGCTTATACTGTAGTAATAGGAATGAAAGTTCCATGGCAAGTAGCACTAGCGGCTGTTTTTGTAGAAGGCATTATTTTTATTATATTATCTTTAACTAGTGTGAGAGAGGCAGTAGTTAATGCTATACCAACAACTTTAAAATTAGCAGTTACTGCAGGTATAGGGCTCTTTATTGCATTTATTGGGTTTGTAGATGCTGGTATTGTAATTAGTAATGATGCAACAAAGGTTGCCCTTGGTAATTTTACAAGGCCAACAGTATTAATAACTGTAATTGGAGTAATTATAATTGTAGTTTTGTCTAAGAAAAATGTTAAAGGAGCTATGTTATGGGGAATAGCTGCAAGTACAATATTGGCTTGGATATTTGCTATAATATCACCTCAGGCAGCAGCAACATATGGAATAGGTACTCCCAAAGGTATATTTAAATTTGAATCAATAGCACCAATTGCTGGTAAACTAGATTTTTCATACCTAACTGATACAAGTAAAATATTGGAATTTCTTACAATAGTATTAACATTTTTATTTGTTGATTTTTTCGATACTGTAGGAACCTTAGTAGGAGTTGCATCTAAGGTTGGACTTGTTGATAAAAATGGTAATGTAAAAAATGCTGGACGTGCGTTACTTGTAGATGCGGTTGGTACTACTGTGGGAGCTTTCCTTGGGACTTCAACTGTAACTACTTTTGTAGAAAGTTCGGCGGGATTTGCAGAAGGCGCTAGAACTGGACTCGCTTCTGTTATAACTGGAGTATTATTTTTAATAGCAATGTTTTTCTCACCACTATTCGTTGCAATACCATCCTGTGCAACTGCACCTGCGCTAATAGTTGTAGGATTCTTTATGATGGAAAACATAGTTAAAATAGATTTTAGTGATTTTACAGAGGGAGTTCCTGCCTTCTTAACAATCGCATTAATGCCACTTACTTATAGTATTGGAGATGGTTTAACTATAGGAATTCTTTCTTATGCAGTTTTAAATCTTGCAAACAATATATTTACTAGGGATGCTAGTAAAAGAAAAAAGGTTTCAATTGTAATTTATATTTTGGCAGTATTATTTATCGCTAAATTGGTTATCACAGGGTTAAATCAATAATAATAAAATAAGTTTAGAATTACTTAGAAAAGACAGGTACATTTGCAGTGATATGTACTTGTCTTTTCTTTATTAATAAAAGTACTGTAACAAAGCTAGTGCCACCCGAATAACATAATACAAAATTGTATAAGGGTGGTATTATGAAAATAAATAATAGGCTATCCAATATTAATGAATATCATTTCAAAAAAATTGAAGATATGAAAAATGAATATCTTCACACCGGGAAAAAAATCATTGACTTGAGCATAGGGGATCCAGATTTAGAAGTTAATTCAAAAATAACTGATGCCCTAGTAGATGGATTAAAAGGGTATAGGTATAATAACTACCCTCCTTATGATGGTATAATTGAACTTAAAAAAGCGGTTATAAAATATTATAAGGAGATTTATTCTGTATGTTTAGATTTGGAGGAAGTGATAATTCTTATAGGCTCAAAAGAAGGCATAAGCAATATCATCCCAGCAGTATGCGATGTGGGAGAGTATGTAATAGTGCCAGAACCTGCATATCCTGTTTATAGTATCTGTTCAAAACTGTGGGGCTGCATTCCTTATACTATCCCGTTAAAGGAAAGCAATGGATATATGCCCGATCTCAATATTATCCCGAAGGAAATCATCTCTAAATGTAAACTTATATTTATAAATTATCCTAATAATCCAACTGGTGCAGTAGCAAGTTCAGAGTTCTACAAGAATATTGTAAAGTTTTCTTATGATAATAACATTGTTTTATGTAATGATTCGGCATATAATGAGATAATTAAGGTAGACAAAAAAACTATTAGTCTTATGCAATATGATGTAAAAAGGCAATTTGTGGAGTTTGGAACTCTATCTAAAACTTACAATATGACAGGATATAGAATAGGTTATGCTGTAGGGAATGCTAAAGTAATAAATGCGCTTTTAAAGGTGAAAAGTAATTGTGATTCTGGTCAATTTATTCCATTGCAAAAGGCCGCAATTGCTGCTTTTAATTTAGAACGTGATTATATTCAAAATCTAAGAAAAATATATGATGAAAGGCGACAAGTTGCTAAAAGGATTCTGCTCCAAAAGAACATTGAATTTTTTGATGCGGAGGGGACCTTTTATTTGTGGTGCAAAACACCTAAAAATTATACAACTAATGAGTTTTGCGCGGAACTATTGATTAATCATGGAATTGTGGTTACACCTGGGAATGTTTTTGGCAACCTTGGATACGATTATTTCCGTATAGCATTGACTAAAGATAGACTTATTATTGAAGAAGCTTTAAAATCTTTAAAAAAATGTGGTGATTAATATTATTATTGGTATAATATAAGTTATATAGGAAATATTTTATTATAAGTGTGAACTATTTTAAAAATACATTAAAATACATTTTAACAGTATTTTTTTAAATAAAAAACGTAATTAAAGTGAAAACTTATGATTTTGACTTGAAATTGTGGTGTTGGTTTATGTATAATTATAAGGATTCACAATGAACATTGGAAGGAAGCGTTGTTATGATTAGGAGTATGACTGGGTTTGGAAGAGGAAGATCTGAAAAAGATGGTAAAAGATTTACCATTGAGATTAAGAGTGTTAATCATAGATATTTCGAAACCAATATAAGAATGCCCAGAGTGTTAATATCTTTTGAGGATAAAATCCGAAAAATAATTGGTGAAAAAGTAAAAAGAGGAAAACTTGACGTATTTGTAACTCAAGGTAATTATGATAAGGAAGATGTAGAAGCTTATTTAAATGAAAAATTAGCTGAAAGTTATATGAACTGCTTTAGAGTTCTAAAAGATAAATATGATCTTCGAGATGATATATCAGTTTCTCAAATTGCTAGATTACCTGAGGTAGTAACTCTTAAACAAAAGGAGGAAGATGTTTCAGAGACTTTTGAGCAGATTGAACAATCATTAAATGAAGCCCTTGAAGCTCTTCTTTTTATGAGAGAAAGAGAAGGAGAAAAATTACTAGAGGATGTTATGTGTAAATGTGATTTAATCAATGGGTTGGTTCAAAAGGTTAAAGAAAGAGCTCCCGTTGTCTTTTGTGAGTACAAGGGGAAACTAACTCAAAGGCTAAATGCTCTTCATAAGGAAGTTGAATTTGATGAGAATAGAGTTGCCATGGAAGTTGCAATTTTTGTGGATAAAGCTGGAATTGATGAAGAAATAGTAAGACTTAATAGTCATATACAGCAAATGAAGGAAACTCTAATAATAAACGGACCGGTTGGAAGGAAGCTTGATTTCATTATTCAAGAAATGAATAGAGAAACTAACACTATAGCTTCGAAAGCAAATGATTTAGAAATTTTAAATACAGTAATTGATATGAAAAGTGAAATAGAAAAAATTAGAGAACAAATACAAAACATAGAATAAACAGGAGGCGCGCGATGAGTATAAAATTAATAAACATAGGTTTTGGTAACATTGTTTCAGCAAATAGATTGGTAGCAATAGTAAGCCCTGAATCAGCTCCAATTAAAAGAATAATTCAAGAAGCAAGGGATAGAGGTATGCTAATTGATGCTACTTATGGAAGAAGAACCAGAGCGGTTATTATCACAGATAGTGATCATGTTATTTTATCAGCTGTTCAACCTGAAACTGTTGCACACCGCTTATCTGTTAAAGATGATGATCGTTTAGACGAGGTTGAGGAATAATGGGGTGTAAAGGTCAGCTCATTGTTATTTCAGGACCTTCCGGTGCTGGTAAAGGAACTGTATGCAAGTCGCTTCTCCAAAAAAATGATTTTTGGATTTCGGTGTCTGCCACTACTAGAAGTCCAAGGAATGATGAAATAGATGGAGTAAACTACTATTTCATAACAAAAGATAAATTTTTAGAAAAAATTGAAACAGAAGATTTTCTTGAATATGCAGAGGTTTATGGAAATTATTACGGTACACCAAAATCTGAGGTTTTAAAAGTATTAGATAGCGGCAGAGATGTAATACTTGAAATAGATATTCAAGGCGCGCTTATGGTTAAGAAGTCCTATCCCAATGGTTTATTTATTTTTATTCTTCCGCCATCCATGGAGGAATTAAAAAATAGAATTACCAATAGGGGCAGTGAAACACCAGAGTCTTTAATTACTAGATTTACATCAGCTCATAATGAAATTAGTTTCGTGTCAAAATATGATTATGCAGTTGTTAATGATACTGTAGATAGTGCTTGTAAAAAAATTGAAAGCATTGTAATTGCAGAAAGATGTAGAGTAGATAGAATGAATGGAGTTTTTTTAAAGGAGGAAAATATTAATGAATAATTCAATGATAAACCCATCAATAGTAGATTTATTAGAAAAGGTTGATAACAGATATTCCTTAGTTGTGGCAACATCAAAAAGAGCAAGACAACTAATAGAGGGTCAAAGCCCACTTGTACATGTGGATTCTACGAAACCAGTTACTATAGCTATACATGAGATCTATGAAGGAGCTATTTTGGCTATTACAACAAAAGAGGGAATAAAATAGTATGAAAAATACAAAGACAGTAGTTATTGGTGTAACAGGTGGTGTAGCTGCTTATAAAGCATTAGATGTTATTAGTAGATTAAGGAAAGAAGATGTTTGCGTACATGTTATAATGACTAAAGCGGCATCGGAGTTCGTAAATCCAATAAGCTTTCAAGCATTAAGTCAAAATATTGTTATTCATGACATGTTTGATGAGCCTAAAGCCTGGGAGATACAACATGTATCTCTTGCTAAAAAAGCTGATTTAATGGTTGTAGTTCCAGCAACTGCTAATATAATTGGTAAAGTTGCAAATGGTATAGCGGATGATATGCTTACTACTACTATTATGGCAACAGTGGCACCAGTGATATTTGCCCCAGCAATGAATGTCAATATGTACAATAATAAAGTAGTACAGGGTAATATTCAAAAACTTATGGCTTGTGGTTATGAGTTTATTTCTCCTACTTCAGGAAGACTGGCCTGTGGTGATATAGGACAAGGAAAATTAGCACAAACTGAAGATATTTTTGAAATAATTATGAGTAAATTATATCCCATAAAAGACATGTTGGGCATTAGTGTTTTAGTTACAGCAGGGCCTACAATTGCACCAATTGACCCTGTAAGATTTATAACAAATAGATCTACAGGCAAAATGGGCTATGCAATTGCAAAGGAAGCTAGAGATAGAGGGGCTGTTGTAACTTTAATATCTGGTCCATCTAATGAAAAAGAGCCCTTTGGTGTAACTCTCATAAGGATAAATACTAATGAAGAGATGAGGGCGGCTGTATTAAATAAGTTTGAAGATAGTGATATAGTTGTAAGTGCGGCGGCTGTGGCAGACTTTAAACCTAAAATATACTCTAATAGTAAAATTAAAAAAGGCGAAAATGGATTAACTTTAGAATTTGTACGTGACAATGATATTTTAAAAGAATTAGGACTACATAAGAAAAATCAAATATTGGTAGGATTTGCGGCTGAAAGTAATGATCTACTTCAAAATGCAAAAGCAAAACTTACGAATAAAAATTTAGATTATATAGTTGCTAATGATATAACAGCGGCAGATATTGGCTTTGGAACTGAGGATAATAAAGTGACTATTTTAAGCAAAGATAGGGATCCAATTGCAATAGCAAAAATGACAAAAAAACAAGTCGCTGGGGAATTGTTTAGTTTAATAAATAAAAAGCGCTAATGCGCTTTTTTATGTTATAGAAAATTACAAAATCAAAAGGGTGATTGTGTGTATCAGTATGCTGGAGTTGTGGTGAATAACGATTCGGTTCAAGTGGATAAGATTTTTACATATAAAATACCTGTTAGTTTAATAGGTAAAGTTCTTTTAGGATTTAGAGTTAAGGTACCCTTTGGCAGGGGAAACAAGAAACTGGATGCGTTTGTATTAGAATTGTATAAGCAATGTGATAATGTTAATAATATTAAGGAAATAGCCAGTATTTGTGATGAAATGCCACTTCTTAAAATAACTGATATTGAACTTGTGAAGATTATGAAAAAAAAGTATCTTTGCACTTATTTAGAATGCATAAAAGTTATTGTTCCAAGAGGGATAACAAAAGGTATAAAAAGCAAAACTGCACAGCTGTTAACTGTAAGTAAGGAACTAGAAGGTAAATTTTTAAAGGAACCTTATAAAAATATTTATGAGCAAGTACAACTAAATAATATGAAATACAACAAAAATGAATTCAGTATAACTTTCAGTAAATCCTTGTCATCAGTTAATACCATGATTAAACATGGGTTTCTATCTACAGAAGAGATTGTAATTAATAGGTACAGTGAAAAAAACTATGCCAAATATGAAGAAAGAGTACTAAATGAGAAGCAACAACGATCAGTAGATTTTATAATGAATTCCGGGTATAAAAAATTTTTAATACATGGAGTTACAGGTAGTGGAAAGACTGAAATATACATGAATTTGGTAAGTTATATGTTAAAAGAAAATAAACAATCTATAATACTTATACCAGAAATATCACTAACACCTCAAATGGTCGAAAGATTTAAAGGGCGATTTGGTCGTGATATAGCAGTTTTTCATAGTAGATTATCGGATGGTGAACGTTTTGATGAATGGATGAGAGTAAAGCTTGGAAATGTTAAAATTGCCATAGGGGCTAGATCAGCTATATTTTTACCTTTTGAAAACTTAGGATTAATTGTTATAGATGAGGAGCAGGAAGCAAGTTATAAATCAGACAGTAATCCAAAATTTGATGCTAGGGAAATAGCCAATATCAAATGTGAGCTGGAGGATTGTAAATTATTACTCGGCTCAGCGACACCATCTATTGAAAGTTACTATAGGGCTTCAATGAAGGAGCTACAGCTGATTACTATTAATGAAAGGGCTGATGGTGCTGCCATGCCCAAAGTAGAAATCGTTGATATGAGGGAAGAACTCATGAATAATAATCGTTCAATCTTTAGTAAATCACTACATGAAGGAATTATAGAAGCTTTAGGGAAAAATGAGCAAGTAATATTATTTTTAAATAGAAGAGGATTTTCAACTTTCGTGTCTTGTAGAAAATGTGGCTATGTTTTCAAATGTAAAAAATGTGATATATCGCTGACCTATCACAATTCAAGTGAGTACTTAACTTGCCATTACTGTGGGGAAAAAGAAAGAATTAGTAAAACTTGCCCTAGTTGTGGAAGTAGTTATGTGAAATATTTTGGAGTTGGGACAGAAAAAATTGAACAAGAAATTAACAGAATTTTTCCAAGTGCAAAAACCTTGAGAATGGATTTTGACACAACACGGAAAAAAAATTCTTATGAATATATATACAATACCTTTAAAAACAAACAAGCAGATATTTTGATTGGAACTCAAATGGTAGCTAAAGGATTAGATTTTGAAAATGTTACATTAGTAGGAGTTATAGCTGCAGATTTATCATTGAATTTACCTGATTTTAGGGCTTTTGAGCGTACATTTCAACTTTTAACTCAGGTCTCAGGAAGATCAGGTAGAGGTAAAAAAGAAGGAAAAGTAGTTATACAAACTTATAGTGCAGATAATCTCACCATACAATATGCTGCAGCTAATGATTATGATAATTTCTATAAAAATGAAATTTTGCTCAGAAAACTTATGGACTATCCACCCTTTACCAGTATTCTTGTTATATCTATGAGCTCTGAGGATGAAAATTTGTTAATAAAAAGTATACAAAATGTTGGCATAAATTTAAAATATAAAATTGGAGATAATGATAAAATTAAAGTACTAGGACCCTGTCCTTGTGGAATATCTAAAATTAAGAATTTCTACAGATGGCAAATTATAATTAAAGGAAATATTAAGGGAGATATTGCACAGGATATAAAAAATTTAGTTTATGAATCAGTTAAAAATATTTATAATAGTGTAAGGGTTAGTATAGATATTAATCCGAGTAGTATGAGTTAACAACATTTCAGAAGGAAAGTTTACATTATTTTTTAAATGAAAATTTAAATATCCTTCTGAAGTCGTTAATGTTACACCTTCGAAGAAGATGAGTAACTTCAAAGAAGATAAATTAATAACAAGGAGGGTTTTTGAATGGCTATAAGAACAATTAGAACTTATGGGGACGACATTTTAAGGAAAAAAAGCAAAATAGTAGATGAAATTAACCCAAGGATTTTACTATTAATTAAAGATATGAAAGAAACCATGTATAATTCAAAGGGAATAGGTCTTGCTGGTCCGCAGGTTGGTATTTTAAAAAGAATAATAGTTATTGATATTGGAAATGGACCTATGGCACTTATTAATCCAGAGATAATAGAAACTATGGGTGCAAATGTGTCCAATGAAGGGTGCCTAAGTATACCAGGGGTACAAAAAAATGTAGAAAGGCCTAATGAAGTAACAGTAAAGGCACTGGATGAAAAGGGAGAAGTCGTAGTTATAAATGGAGAGGGTCTTCTTGCAAGAGCATTCTGCCATGAAATAGATCATTTAGATGGCATATTGTTTGTAGACAAAGCAATAGACGATGAGGAGAAATAATATGAAAATAATTTTTATGGGTACGCCAGAGTTTTCGGTGCCATCCCTTGCTAGACTTATAAATGAATTTGAAGTTTGTGCTGTTTTTACTCAGCCAGATAGACCAAAAGGAAGAGGCAAAAATTTGGCAATGTCTCCGATTAAACAATTAGCAATTTCACATGATATACCGGTATACCAGCCAATAAGAATTAAAAAGAACGAGGAAATCATAGAAGTAATTAAAAATTTAAAACCTGATTTTATTGTAGTAGTGGCTTTTGGTCAGATACTTCCAAAGGAAGTATTGGATATTCCTAAATATGGGTGCATAAATTTACATGCATCATTATTACCAAAATATAGAGGGGCTGCTCCTATTAATTGGTGCATAATTAATGGAGAGACTAAAAGTGGGAATACAACCATGCTTATGGATGTTGGTATTGACACTGGAGATATGTTTCTAACAGAAGAGGTAGAACTAACGAGTACTATTACCGCTGGTGAATTGCATGATATTCTTAGCAATAGTGGTGGTGAACTTTTAGTTAAAACAATAAAGGGTATAGTAGATAATGAGATAGTGCCAGTTAAGCAAGGAGATGAGATTAACTCATATGCGCCTATGCTAAATAAGAAAATGGCAAATATAAATTGGGCTGACAGCAATGCTAATATTCATAATTTTATAAGAGGATTAAATCCAACGCAAGTTGCATATACTCATTATGACAACGGCGTAATGAAAATATATAAATCAAGAGCAATTGATGAAGAGTCGAATAAAAGCATTGGAAGTATTATAGAGGTTTCAAAAGAGGGAATAAAGGTATCAACTGGTAGTGGCATTTTACTTATTGAAGAGATACAATTTCCAGGTAAAAAGCCATTAAAAGTTAAGGACTATATAATAGGAAATAAGATAGAGGAAGGTATTATTTTAAATTAAGAGAGGTGAATGAATATGTTTTTTTATGATAGTACTATGCTTATATTATTGCCAGCTATAATTATATCGGCACTCGCACAGCTTAAAATTAAGTTTTCTTTTAGTAAATATTCTAAGGTCAATAGTGCAAATGGTTACACTGGGGCACAGGTAGCTAGAATGCTACTAGATGAGGGTGGACTTTTTGATATACCAATAGAAATTGTAGGTGGAAAACTTACTGACCATTACGACCCATCTAAAAGAGTTATGAGACTCTCAGCCGAGGTTTATAATGGGACTTCAGTAGCATCTATAGGGGTTGCTGCCCATGAGACTGGGCATGCTCTTCAAGACAAGGAACATTATGCACCTTTAAAAATAAGGAATGCAATAGTGCCAGCAGTTAATTTTAGTTCTAATGCATCATGGTTATTATTTTTAGTAGGAATAATTTTAAGTGTTCAGCCTTTAATATATGTTGGAATTATTTTATTCTCAGCCGTGGTAGTATTTCAGTTAATTACTCTACCTGTTGAATTTAATGCATCTAGTAGAGCACTTACAATTTTAGAATCTAAAAGTATACTTTATGGAGATGAACTAAAAGGGGCAAAATCAGTACTTAGTGCAGCTGCTATGACATATTTATCTGCAGCACTTATGGCGATTTCTCAGCTTATAAGGCTAATTCTATTAAGTCGCGACAGATAAAAATCAAATGAAAAATTGAGGTAATAACATGAATAATAGTAGACTTACAGCAATTATAGTTATTGAAAAAGTAATAAATGAAAATGCTTATTCTAATATAGTTTTAGGCATAGAACTTAACAAATCAGATCTAAATGATAAAGATAAAGCGCTAGTTACAGAAATAGTTTATGGCACTTTAAAATATAAATATACTATAGATAAAATATTGAGCAGATTTATAAAAAAAGGTTTTGAATCCTTAGATAGTTTTGTTTTAAACATACTAAGGATATCAGTTTATCAAATTAGGGTTTTAGATAAAATCCCCAGCTTTGCTGTTGTTAGCGAGGCTGTAAACTTAACAAAAAAGATGAGCAATGCGGGAGCAGCGCAACTTGTTAATGGAGTACTTAGAAACTATCTAAGAGAGGACAATGCACCCTATTATAATGGAAAAAATGATATTGAAAGATTATGCTTTGAGTATTCATTTACTAAGGCTTTAGTTAAACTATTTATAAGGCAATATGGAATTGTCACCGCTGAGGAAATTCTAAGGGGCTTAAATTGTAGACCTGATGTTACAGTTAGAGTAAATACTCTGAAATTAACTTATGATGAAATATGGCAAAAACTTATAGAAAATGGGTATAATATAGAAAAAGGCTATGCGTGCTTGGATGCGATACGGATTATAAAAGGTAAAAATATAGAGAATAACCTTTTATTTAATGAAGGAAGCATAACAGTTCAGGATGAAAGTGCCATGCTTACAGCCCATTCTATGGACCTTTTACCGAATTTAGAAGTGTTAGATCTTTGTAGTGCTCCAGGTGGAAAAACAACACATATTGCAGAAATTATGAGAAACACAGGACATATTTTTGCATTTGATTTACATGAAAATAAGTTATCATTAATAAAACAAAATTTAAATAGAATAGGAATTATAAATACAACTTGTAATGTTATGGATGCTACAATTTATGATCCAAGTTTACTGGAATCTGCAGATAGGGTACTTATTGATGTACCTTGCTCTGGTCTTGGAATTATTAGAAAAAAACCTGAGATAAAGTGGAGTAAGCATATAAAAGATATAGAAAATATAATTAACACACAAAGAAAAATAATGGAGAATGCTTCCAAATACGTAAAAAGTGGTGGAGTGCTTGTATACTCAACTTGCACACTTAATAAGGAAGAAAATGAAGGTAATGTTGATTGGTTTATAGAAAATCATCCAGAGTTTAAGGTTCAGCCAGTATTTTATGGCAAATTCAGTAATATAAACTATAGTGAAGCAGGGTATGTAACTATATTGCCAAATGAATACATGGATGGATTTTTTATAGCCAAAATCATAAAAGCGCGGTAGGTGTATAAAATGATAAATATTTTAGATTTAAATTTGGTAGAATTAAAACAATGGATGAAAAGTAATGGGGAAAGTGAATTTAGAGCTAAACAAGTATCAGACTGGATTTATAAGGATATTTGGAAGTTTGAGAATATGAATAATATTCCACAAACTGTAAAAGAAAAGCTTCAAGACAATTTTTATATAGGAGTACCTGAGCTAATTTCTGAGCATACTTCAAAACTAAATGATACAAGAAAATATCTATTTGCGTTAAATGATGGTAACTTAATTGAATGTGTGGTTATGAAATATAAACATGGGAATTCAATATGTATATCAACTCAAGTTGGATGTAGGATGGGTTGTAAATTTTGTGCTTCTACCATCGGAGGGATGATTAGAAACCTAACTTCTGGAGAAATGTTATCTCAAATAATGAAATCACAGCAGTTAATTGGAGAGAGAATTTCTAATGTGGTACTAATGGGAAGTGGTGAACCATTTGACAACTTTGAAAATGTAATGAAATTTTTAGAAGTTGTGAATTCAGAAAATGGGCTCAATATTGGTCAAAGACATATAACTATATCTACTTGTGGAATTGTACCCAAAATTAAAGAATTTGCTGATTTTCAGTTGCAAACGACACTAGCTATTTCACTTCACGCAGCTACAGATGAAATTAGAATGGTGAGTATGCCTATTGCAAACAAGTACTCTATTGCAGAAATTATTGATGCATGTAAGTACTATATAAATAAAACTAATAGAAGAGTAACTTTTGAATATGCTCTTGTGAAGGATCTTAATGATAGCAAGAGAGATGCAGAAAAGTTAAGTGTGTTATTAAATGATATGTTATGTCATGTTAATTTAATTCCAATTAATGAGATTGAAGAAAATGAACTTAAAAGATCACCAAATGATAGTGTTAATGAGTTTAAGAGAGTACTGGAAAGTAATAATATTCAAACCACAATAAGACGCGAAATGGGCCTGGATATTAATGCGGCATGTGGACAACTAAGGAGAAGCCACATTAAAGGGAATAACGTAAATGAGGGGGTGTAACAATGCTGGGGGTTTTATCTGATATTGGAAATGTTAGAAAAACAAACGAAGACTCTGTAGGTTATTTTGAAACCAGTGATTTTGACATTTATGCTGTAGCAGATGGTATGGGTGGGCATAATGCAGGCGAGGTTGCAAGTGAACTAGCTATTAAAATTATTATAGAATATATAAAGCAGAATCATCAGGATTCAGATCTTAAAAAAGTACTTTCTGATGGAATTAAATCTGCAAATAAGAAAATTTATGATATGTCGATTGTAAGTGATTCTCTTAAAGGTATGGGTACAACTATAACAATTTGTTTTAAAAAGGGAGTAAAAATGGTTGTTGCAAATGTAGGCGACAGTAGTTGTTATGTTATTGATAGTGGAAGAAAATTATCAAAAATTACAAGAGACCATTCTTTGGTACAACAACTTTTAGATAATGGTACTATAACAGAAGAAAAAGCTAGAAATCATCCGAATAAAAATATTATTACAAGGGCACTTGGAACAAATGAGCTAGTGGAAGTTGATTTATTTGATGTTGATTTGACAAATATACACAAATGTATTTTGTGTACAGATGGGCTTACTAATGATGTGACTTATTCAGAAATGTATGATATTATTATGGAAAATGACAATATCTCTAGCTGCAAAATGTTAGTGGATTTAAGCAAATCTAAGGGTGGACGCGATAACATATCAGTTATCGTATTTGAAGGAGAGTGCAGAGATGATAGGAACCATATTAGGGAGTAGATATGAACTCCTTGAAAAAATCGGAGAGGGTGGAATGGCAATAGTATATAAAGCTAAATGTCATTTACTCAATCGTTACGTTGCTGTAAAGATACTAAAAGAAGAATTTTCAAATAATATAGATTTCATGGATAAATTCAAGAAAGAAGCTGCATCTGCAGCTAGTCTTTCATCAAATAATATAGTTAATATATATGATGTTGGACACGAGAAAGATATTAATTATATTGTAATGGAATATATAAAAGGTAAAACACTAAAGCAAGTTATACTTGATAATGGTAGTATGGATAATAACAAGGTAATAGATTATGGTATTCAGATTGCAAAAGCACTCGAGTGTGCTCATAAGAATAACATTATACATAGAGACATCAAACCTCATAATATTTTAGTTACTGAAGATGGAACGGTTAAAGTTACAGATTTTGGTATCGCGAAAGCTTCCAGTTCTGTCACTATAACTAATACTAGCACAGTAATGGGGTCAGCTCATTATTTTTCACCAGAACAAGCTAAAGCAAGTTTTGTAGACTTTAGAACGGACATTTATTCTTTTGGAATAGTACTTTATGAGATGTCTACTGGGAGAGTGCCTTATGATGCAGAAAGTCCGGTATCCGTAGCCTTAAAACATATACAGGAACCAGTTGTGCCTCCTAAGGATATAAATGACAATATACCTGAAAACCTAAATAAATTAATATTAAAGGCAATAGAGAAAGAACCTATAAAGAGGTATCAAACTGCAAAAGATATGCGTTTAGACTTGCAGAGAATACAAAATAATAGTGGCTATACTATTGCAGCAAGAGCTATGGATAATGAATACACTAGAGTTATGGAAGCTGTAAATGTAGATGATTATGAAAAAGAAGAAGTAACTGGAAAAATTGCAAAGAAAAACAACAATAAAAATATCAATAAAAAAAATAAAACTAAGATAATAGTTTCTATTGCAGTAGTTTTACTAATTGTTTTAGCTACTGTTTTAGGGCTGGTATATAAAAATGCACTGTTTGGCAATAGTGGAAAAGTAGATGTTGCCGGCAAGATAGTAGTGCCTAAAATTATAGGGTTAGATAAGAGCGATGCAAAAAAAGTAGTTGAAGATGAGGGCTTAACTTTTACAGAGGTTGCAGAAGAAAATAGCACCCAACCGAAAGGCACTGTGACGGTATGTTTTCCTGAGGTGGGAACAGAAGTGAAAGCTAAGAGCGAAGTAAGAGTTAGAGTGAGTAAAGGGCCGGAGACTTTCACGGTTCCTTATGTTAAAGGCTCTGATAGAAATTCAGCTAAAACCCTCATTGAAGGAAGTGGCTTGGTACTAGGCGATGTTAAAGAGGAATTCAGTGATTCAATACCTAGTGGCATAGTAATAAGTCAAGATCCAAGTGAAGAAAGTTTAGTTCAAAAGGGTGATAAAGTAAATTTAGTAATAAGTAAGGGCGTGCAAGTTAAAAATACATTAGTGCCAGATTTATCTGTATCATCAAAAGACGAGGCTCAAGGGTTATTACAAAATTCAAATTTAAAAATAGGTGATACAAAAGAAGTAATAACTAATGATAAATCACAAGATGGTAAAATTTTTAATCAAACAATTGCTCCCAATACTACTGTTAAAGAAGGCAGTTCAGTAGGGTTTAGTTATTATACCTATAAAGAACCTGTAAAAGAGCAATTTAAGGTTCCGGACTTTATAGGAAAAACGGTTAAAGAGGCAAAAGATTTAGCTGCAAAAGATGATATAACCATATCAGCTCCTGGAAGTGATGAAGATATCATTGATTCTCAAGATAAGGAAGCAGGGACGAAAGCGAGTGTTGGAGACACTATAACTTTAACATCCAAGGCTACTGTGCCTCCAGTAACACCTGATACACCCCCAGCTACTCAATAAAACAAATGATAATAATTTAATCATCTGGGATGTGTCTAAAACACATTAATTCAAATGTAAATTATGGAGGTTATATGCAAGGAGTAATTATAAAGGGTATAGGCGGATTATATTTTGTGAGAGTTGAAGATAAGGTTATAGAGTGCAAGGCAAGAGGTAAGTTCAGATATGCTGGACTTACCCCTGTTATTGGTGATAAAGTCGAAATAATGTTAGAAGTAGATGAAAGCAAAGGTGTAATAGAAAAAATTTTTTCGCGTGATAATGAAATGATACGTCCTGCAGTTGCTAATGTTACTCAAGCTTTTGTGGTTTTTGCCTTTAAACAACCTGACTTAAACATGGATCTCCTAAATAAATTTCTAGTGCTTTGTGAATTTTATAGGTTAAAAATAGTTCTATGTTTAAATAAGTTGGATTTAGTCCAGGAAGTTAATGATGACCTTATAAAAGAATTAAAGAGTGTTGGTTGCGATTTAGTATTTTTAAAAGCAAAGGAAGGTCAAGGACTAGATGCACTTAAGACAAGAATAAAAAATAACATTACTGTTTTTTGCGGTCCTTCTGGAGTAGGCAAGTCAACTATTCTCAATAGTTTACTTGGAAGAGAAGCTATGAAAACCGGAGATATAAGTAAGAAATCTCAGAAGGGTAAGCATACAACTCGTCATAGTGAGCTTATTGAATATGAAGAAGGATTCTTGCTAGATACACCAGGATTTTCAGCATTAAGTTTAGATTTCATAGATAAAGAAGGGTTACAACATTGTTTTCCTGAATTCGAAAAGTACGAAGGTCAATGTAGGTTTTCTAATTGTATGCATTATAAGGAACCCAATTGTAGAGTTAAAGAAGCTGTAGAAAACAATGAAATTTATCAGGATAGGTATAAATTTTATATTAAAACGTTAGAAGAAATAATTGATAGGGGGAATAGAAAATGATAAAAATAGCACCATCCATATTGTCAGCAGATTTTTCAAGACTAGGAGAACATATAAAGCAGCTGGAAGCATGTGGTGCTGATATGATCCATATTGATGTAATGGATGGTATGTTCGTACCTAACATTTCTTTTGGTATTCCCATCATCAAAAGTATTAGAAAATTAACAAAATTGACATTTGATGTACATCTTATGATAGAAGAACCCTCTAGATATGTAGAAGATTTTGTAGGGGCAGGTGCTGACATAATAACTGTTCATTATGAAACTGATAGACATATTGATAGAACTATTAATTACATAAAAAGTTTTGGTATTAAAGCTGGAGTTGCATTAAATCCTGCTACATCTGTAGACAGCATTAAATATTTAATAAGTAATCTTGATATGGTACTTATTATGTCTGTAAACCCTGGATTTGGGGGGCAAAAATATATTGACTACTGCTCTGATAAAATAAGTGAAGTTAGAGCTCTTGCAGATATTCATAATAAAGACATTATGATTCAAGTAGATGGCGGAATTGATGAAACTAATATCAGAAGTGTAGTTAATAGTGGGGCTAATGTTATTGTAGCAGGGTCCGCTGTATTTAAAAATGATGAAATAGATAAAAACATAAAAGCATTAAGAGCTGGAATTTAGCATGAAGGTCATAATAATATCAGGCGGTAATCCACCTTCCAAGGAATTGCTTACAAGTGAAATTACAGAAGATGCATATTTAATTGCAGCAGATAGTGGTGCTAACTGTCTATATGATTATAATATAGAGCCGGATTTACTCCTAGGAGATTTTGATTCTATTGATAAAGGGGTATTGGATTATTTTAAAAAGTGTAATTGTACTATAGATACTTACCCTACAGAGAAAGACTTTACTGATACTGAAATTGCAGTTGAAAAAGCTCTTTGCATGAAACCAAATGAAATAGTTTTTCTGGGGTGCACTGGAAGTAGGGTTGATCATCTGCTTGGTAATATTGGAATGCTTAAGATTTGCCTTAAAAATGGTGTCAGTGCCTTCATAAAAGACGAAAACAATAGTATAAGGCTGACTAATGCATCAACATCACTAAAGGGCACTATGGGCCAAATATTCTCAGTGCAGTCCTATGGCAATGAAATAATTGGGCTAACAATTGAGGGCGCTAAATATCCTTTAAACAATTACAATTTAAAGATTGGTGAGAGTATAACTATTTCCAATGAGTTTGTACGATCTGAGGTAAAGCTTAAATTTAAATCAGGGATGCTGCTAATAGTATTGCCTTTGGATTAATATGGAACAATTATCTAAATATAAACTATTTTTATTGATAAACTCAATAAAAATAGTTTATATTTTTTTGGAACATTACTGAAAGTTAATCATATAATAATATTGGAATACTTTGGGGGGGAATAACTTATGAGAAGACATTGTAGGCATTTAGGAAATCAGCTTGGAGTAATTATTGCCTGTGTAGGCATTGGAATTTTATCAGTGGTTATACTTCCATTTTGGTGGTGGCTAATTGCTGCGGGAGGAGGAATTGTTTATTGTGGCTTTTATATAATGAATCACAACAATCATTGTTAGTGATATGAATATAGATATAGGCTCTATAGTTAATGACTAGGAGGGAAGAAAAATGAGAATTGTGGCTATCAAATTACCGAGATTTATATCACGAATAATTAAATTTTTCTTTAGAAAATAACATAAAAAATAAAAAAATGCAGCTATCGAAGCTGCATTTTTTATTCCATAATTATATAGCACGTTGTACTTTACCTGAACGAAGACATCTAGTACATACATGTATAGATTTAGGCGTTCCGCTAACTATAGCTTTAACTTTTTGGATATTTGGAGCCCATTTTCTTTTTGACTGACGGTGTGAGTGACTATATTGAACACCAGAAATAACACCTTTATCACATATTTCGCATTTTCTTGACAATGAAAACACCTCCTTAAGACTACGAAGAACAAAATCTTCTCAATTGAAACACGCATTATTGTAACATAGAAACTACTACTCTTGCAAGTGCATTGCAAAATATTCCTGTCTAAATTAATTATATAATAAATTTTCTTGAATAAATCAGTGTTATAATATAAAATAATCTATATAGGGTTTATAAGGAGGAATTACAATGAAAGGTAACATTACGAACGAGAATGGTATTATATATTATTCAGAAGAATCGTTAGCTAACATAGTTGGCATTTCTACAATGGAGTGTTATGGAGTTGTGGGCATGGCACTTAAAGATGCTAAAGACGGATTTTGGCAATTAATTAAGAGTGATGGTTTAAATAAAGGGGTAAAAATTCATTCAAAAGAAAACCAGTTATTTATTGAATTGTATATAATTGTGGAATATGGCACAAAAATTTCTGTAATTGCAAATAATATAATTCAAAAGATAAGATATAATGTTGAAAATTATACAGGACTAAAAGTGGCAGCAATAACAGTAAATGTACAAGGTGTGAGGGTTTAAGGGGGTATAGACATTGGAATACTTTAAAATTAATGGGCAGAATTTTCGTAATATGGTAATAAATGCATCTAATAGGTTAGAGGAGAAGAAAGAATACGTAAACTCACTAAATGTGTTTCCAGTTCCAGATGGAGATACAGGCACTAATATGTCAATGACATTTAAAGCGGCAGTGCAAGAAATTGAAAACATGACAACTAAGTCTATTAGTGAGATAGCGCAAAAAATAGCTAGAGGCGCGCTGATGGGTGCTAGAGGTAATTCAGGAGTTATACTATCACAGATATTTAGGGGCATTGGGAAAGGCCTAGAAGGCCACGACGAAGTTACTTCTGAAGAATTTGCTAAAAGTATTTTAGAAGGTGCCACTTTTGCATATAAGGCTGTTATGAGGCCTACTGAGGGAACTATTTTAACCATTATTAAAGCTGCAGGTGAAAGTGCAGTTAATAGTAGTGCAACAAATTTAGTTACTCTTATGGAGGAAGTTTGTAATCAAAGTGAAATTATGTTAGATAAAACTCCAGATATGCTTCCAGCATTAAAAGAAGCAAAGGTAGTTGATGCAGGTGGCATGGGGCTTCTGATATTGTTTAAAGGGATGTATGAAGCTCTCAAGAATAATATGGAATCTACAATTAGCAAATTAGAAAAGCAAAGCACTAAATCAGAAACAATATCACCGGAAGCATTAAATAAGCCGGTAAACATAAAGTTTGGATATTGTACTGAATTATTAGTTATTGTTAAAAGTGTTGATACTAATGAGTTAAAGAACTATTTAGAAAAAATTGGAGATTCAATGGTTGTGGTTTCGCAAGATGAATTTCTTAAAATTCATATACACACAAATGATCCAGGACTGGTGCTTTCAAAAGCTGTGACATTAGGTGAACTATCTAAGGTTAAAATTGAAAATATGAGAGAACAACATAGAAGTTTACTTGGTATTGATGATGAAATAGCTCAAGAACTTACAAAAGAAAATAATATTGAAAATAAAAAATATGGATTTGTTTCTGTTGCACTTGGTGAGGGTATTAAGAATATTTTTAAGGATTTAGGTGTTGATGTTGTAATAGAGGGCGGCCAAACTATGAATCCAAGTACACAAGATATATTGGATAGTATTAATAAAATTAATGCAGATAATATATTTGTACTTCCTAACAATAAGAATATACTTATGGCAGCGCTTCAAGCGGTAGAACTATCAGATAAAAATGTAATAGTTATACCTTCTAAGACTATCCCTCAAGGAATAACTGCTGTAACAATGTTTAATGTAGAAGCTAGTGTAGAAGAAAATGAGACTACGTTAAAAGAAGCAATTAAAAATGTTGCAACAGCTTCCGTAACATATGCGGTTAAAGATACCGAATTTGATGGTGCTGTAATAAAACAAGGGAATATTTTAGGTTTAGTTGAGAATAAAATTAAAGAAGTTGGAACAGATATTTATAAAGTTTGTGGAGATATTATAGATAGTATGATTACAGAAGGTAGTGAACTTGTTACAATTTTCTATGGTGAAGATTGTGTAATAAGCGAAGTAGAAGAGTTCATTTCTGCTTTAGAACTTAAGTATCCAGATATAGACATTCAACATTATAATGGAAAGCAACCATTATATTATTTTATTGCCTCAGTTGAATAAAAGCCCTAGGGCTTTTTTTCTTATGGCCTGTTATTTATTTGTTGGGGCTATAAGTCCTAAAATGAAACGTATATTGTTAAAATCTTAGATTTGGAGTGGTATTAGTGGATATTTATAGTGATATAAAATATATAGTGGGTGTTGGACCTAAAATGGCTGAAGCCCTGAATAAGTGTGGAATTTATAACGTATTAGATCTATTGCTATATTTTCCACGAGATTATGAACAGGTATCTGCTGGAAAAAGCATTCTAGAGTGCGTGGAAAGTGAAAAAGTCATTGTAGAATGTAATGTTTTAAATATATTAAAGGACCTTAGGTTAAAAAATAATAAAACACTTTCTACCATTGTCTTTACCCAGGGTGAAAATAAATTTAAAGGTAAATGGTTTAATCAAACCTATGCAAAAAATAGCTTTAAAATTTCAAATAATTATATAATCACAGGGAAAGTTAATAAATTCAATGGCGAAATTACAATGATGAATCCTAAAATAGTAAAAAATACCTCAATGGATACAACGAATTCAATTGACACAAATAATTCAGTGGATACAAATAAAATTATCGCAACCTATCCACTTAAAAACAATGTTACAAACAATTTTTTTAATAAGATTATATCCGATGTGCTTTGTAATATTGAAATAACGGAGATTTTACCTAAATGGATCTTAGAAAAATACGGATTTTGTTCTTTAGATGATGCAACTAGGAATATACATAGCCCTAAAAGTTTAGAACTACTTAACCAGTCGAAGAGAAGGCTTAAATTTCAGGAGTTATTTACATATTCATTGAAAATATTAATGCTAAAAGAGTTTATAAAATCTCATAATGAGGGTATCCAATTTAAAATAGCTCCAGAACTTACAACATTAAAGGGGAAACTTCCCTATGAGCTTACAAAGGCACAAAGTAAAGTTGTAAGGGAAATTCTCATAGACCAAAAGAAAGATAAAGGTATGAATAGGTTACTACAAGGGGATGTTGGAAGCGGCAAAACTATAGTTGCTATAATTACTATGTTTAATGTGGTTAAAAATGGTTATCAAGCAGCGATGATGGCTCCAACTGAAATACTAGCAAAACAACATTATGAAGAAATTCAAAAGGTGTTAAAAGATTTTCCACTTACAATACAACTATTGTGTGGAAGTACATCACCAAAAGACAAAGAACTAATTAAAAGGCAACTAAAAGAAGGAACTATTGATATTATTATTGGGACCCATGCACTTATAGAAGATAATGTAGAATTTAAAAACATAGGTATGATTGTTACTGATGAGCAGCATCGTTTTGGAGTGTCGCAAAGGAATAGGTTTTCTAATAAAGGTAAAAATGTAGACATTCTTGTAATGACAGCAACACCTATTCCAAGAACTCTATCACTTTACTTATATGGGGATCTAGATGTATCTATTATAGATGAATTGCCACCGGGAAGGCAGACCATAGACACAAGCTATGAAAGTATGGACTCAAGTAAAAAAGTCTATGAATTCGCTTTAAATGAAATTAAAAAGGGGAGGCAAGTTTACATAGTCTGCCCACTTGTGGAAGAAAATGAAGAAATGAATTTAACTTCAGTGCAGGAGCTTTATGAAAAATTGAAAGAGGGGTATTTTAGCTCCATAGAAATAGGAATGGTATATGGCAAAGTGCCTAGTAAACAAAAGAATGAGATCATGGACAGATTTAAAGCAGGAGAAATTAAAGTACTAATTGCAACAACAGTAATTGAAGTTGGTGTAAACGTACCTAATGCTACAGTTATGATAATTGAAAACTCGGAAAGATTTGGGCTTGCACAACTTCATCAACTTAGAGGAAGGGTCGGAAGAGGAGTTCATAAGTCTTATTGTATTCTACTTGCTAATATAAAAAATAAGATAGTGAAAAAAAGATTAGAAGTACTGATAAAAAGTAATGATGGATTTTTTATTGCTGAAGAAGATTTGAAAAATAGAGGTGCGGGAGAGTTGTTTGGATTTAAGCAATCTGGGGAATCAGGTCTTCTTTTAGCGGATGTAATCGAAGATTTTAACATCTTAAAACTTGCGAATAGTGAAGCAAAGCAGTTATTACAAAGTGATAATATTGAGGATATAAAGGTGAAAAATGAAATATTAGAAAAAATCGATCAAAGTTCTAATTACATTTGTTTTAATTAGGAAAAAATATCTTTGTATATATTGTATTTATATGATAAAATATTATCGAAACTGGCTAGATGGAGGAATAAACATATGAGAATTATTGCGGGAAGTGCACGTGGAAGAAAGTTGTTGTCCCCTGTTGGGATGGGAACGCGGCCTACATTAGATAGAATAAAAGAATCAATATTTAATATAATACAAGACAGAACAAGAAATGCGGTAGTGGTAGATATGTTTTCAGGTACCGGTAGCTTAGGGCTTGAGGCTGCAAGTAGGGGAGCCTCAGCATGCTATTTAATTGATATGGGTGATACCACATTTGAGATGTTAGAAAAGAATGTGGAAAATTTAAAGTTTACTGAGAAATGTAAGTGCTTTAAAGGTGACACATATAAGTTTATGCAGCAATTTGCAGATGAAAAAATTGTGTTTGATTTGATTTTTATAGATCCACCATATGCTAAAGATATGATTCCACCTGCTATTGAAATTATTGCAGCAAATAGACTTTTAAGAGAAGACGGAATGATTGTTTGTAAAATAGATACTTCAGAAGAAATCTACGAAGGAAATTCTATTATTCAGCTTTCTAATTCGAGAAAATATGGAAACACAACTGTGTTGTTTTACGAATATAAGGGGGCTAATAATTAAAAATTATTACCTAGCCTAGAGAAAGACATGGAGGAATATCATGGAAAGAGCAATCTGCCCTGGAAGTTTTGATCCAATAACCAATGGACATTTAGACATTATTGAGAGGGCTTCTAAAGTTTATGATGAATTAATTGTAGGGGTACTTGTAAATCCTGAAAAAAATGGTCTCTTTTCTGTAGATGAGAGGGTAGAACAAATAAAAAAGGTAGTTAGAAATTTACCTAATGTAAAGGTTAAGAAGTTTAGTGGACTACTTGTTGACTTAATGAATGAAGAAGATGCGGGGGTCATTGTAAAGGGACTGAGAGCTGTTTCAGATTTTGAATATGAGTTCCAAATGGCTGCAATGAATAAGAAATTGGATCCAAGTAAGGAAACAATGTTTATGATGACAAAGGCAGAGTATTGCTATCTTAGTTCTTCATCAGTTAAACAGGTTGCAATGTTTGGAGGATGCATTAAGGGGTTAGTGCCAGAAGAAATTATTCCAGATATTATAAGGAAAATTAATTCTAAATAGAGGGGGGAAATATGGATATTATAAAGCTTTTAGAATATCTTCAAGAGATTATTGAAAGTTCGTCTAAAATACCCGTTACAGGTAAGTCAGTTATAAATAAAAGAGAAATATTGGATATAATTGATCAAATTATAAATCATTTGCCAGATGAGTTTAAAAAGGCTCAGTGGACCTGCGATGAAAAAGAACGAATTCTTTCTGATGCAAAAAAACAAGCTAAGATTTTTGAAGAAGAGACTATTGACAAAATAAGAAGAAGAGTTGAAAAGCAAGATCTAGTTAAAGAAGCACAAACAAGAGCTGAAGAAATTATAGCCTCAGCTCAGAGAGATTCTAAAATTATGAGGCTAGGGGCTAAAGACTATGCTGATGAAATATTATCTCAATTAGATAAAGAGATTGAATTAAAAGGTCAGCAGATGCTTCATAAGATTAAAAGTGATGTTCAAACATTCTTAATATCTCTACAAGAAGAAGTTAGTGATACTACAACTTCAATAAGAGAAAATGTCAAAGAATTAAGAAGTATGAAATAGCTTAATTATTTTTGTAAGAAATATTGGAATAAATAAAATTATTAATATTAAAAGGTATAAATTATTGCTGCTATAGGAACTCATGTTATTAAAGGTGAAAACAGATGAGGTCTGCTCAAAAACATAATATATAATTAACGTTAAAAGTGAGGAAATTAAGCCTTGAATAAATTTTCGAGTAATATACTTTTTTATAGAAACGGTATATTTATAGGTATAGCTGTAAACTTGAGAAATTATAGATAAACCGCTAAAAGCTATTAAAAAGCTTAAAATGGGAAGTTTTACATATAAATTTGAATTGCTAGAAGCTATTAAATAGCATCCATTAGTTACCTCTAGCATTCCAAGTAATAAACCTTCAATAAAAGTTGCAGAAGGACCAATAATTAAAGAAAGATTATTAAGGGCAATGTGAAATATCACATTGTCTTTAATTATTCCTGTTATTACAGAAAAGATTACTACAAAACCACCTATATTTAAGGAGTTTTTTATAGCATCTTCAATGCTGTTTTTTAATATTATACCAATATTGGTGGTGGATGTTGTTTTTGAAGGAGTTGCATTTTTATTTTTAAAATAAGAGTTTTTAGCGGGAATAATAAATCCCATAAATAAGCAAGATAGAATATTAGACAGCAATAATATATAACCAACTTTAGCATTGGACATCATAGATGCACCTACTGCCCCTATAATAAACAAAGGACTTGAGTTAGAAGCTATATTTAACAATCTTTCACAGGTATTTAAGTCAATTATGTTTTTTTCATACAATTCGCAAGTATATTTTGCACCCAAAGGATAACCACATAACAAACTGACTAACAATGCAAAGTTGCATTCCTTTGGTAATTTTAAGGGTCTACAAATTAAATTGCCTAATAATTTAGAATAAATATTGATACCGTCATAGCTTATTATTATGTTTATTACAACTAAAAATGGAAATAGAGAAGGGAAAACAGAATTAAAAAACAATTTAGCGCCAGACAAGGTATATTGGATACAAATATTTGGTGCTAATATTATTTGAAAAATAACTAGGGAACAGAGTATGGTTATACCGTGATTTATATTAAAAGATTTAAATAACTTAAATAATAAGAAGATTATGAAAAGTAATAATATAACTAATAGTAGCTTCAATTTTAAACTCCTTTTAAAGTAGTACTGTATTAAATATATTTAAATATATTTAAACTTATGTATTGGAGTGGTTAATTTTAAATAAAATAAAAGCTATTACTAGCTTTTACTTTCACTTTATAATTATAGGGGATATCAAATAATCGCTATTTGGGCTTATACTGCTATTTAATATGCTATAAGCTCTTGTAGACTGAATATCTAACTGCAAGGTGTCATTGGACTCTTTAGGAAGTTTAGTAATGAGCGGTATGCTACTGTTTGACTTTATTGATTTTAGAATTGACTTTCCATTGGAGTTAAATCCCAAAACACGCGCATATGGACAAGGAATTGCTCTTAAAGTCTTACTATCAAAGCTATCAAATCCTATAAAATATTGACATAATATTCTACTAATGCGGGTAAAAGTATATCTTTTACTTTTAATAGCTTCCACTGCAGCGCAGTAGCTTATGTTATTTTGCAATGATTTAATAATTCTATTATCAAGACCCTCTGTTACATCTGGTAAATTAACTAATGAGTTTATTGATGTAGCAGATTTATGTTTTATGTATGGAAACATTGAATCTTCAAAGGGAAATTCATAATTTTTCCTGTATAAGTTTAAGAGTTCAGTTAGTACTGAACTTGGAACGTGGCCATCTAGCTTTGCTATGGAACCATTTTCTTTGATGAATTTTCTTATAGATGTAGCACTTGAATATTTATTGTGTAATATATCACTGTTATACATTGCACCTTCTCTTTTTAATGTGTACGGTTTAATAGTGCTATTCAACTTAATTAAACTTTTACAATACTCAATGCCTAATATATTATTAGAGGATTTTAAAAAATCATCTAATAATAAGTTTGATATGTTATTGTTTGAATTTATTAGATAATCATAAAGTGCCTTGGCTCTGGCAAGTGGGTAAACAATACCTTCCGATAAATAGGATTTTAACAGTGATTTAAATTCAATAGGTTCATTAACAAGTATTTTGGAAATAGTATATATGTCATTACTATCACCATGTTCGCTACCAAAACAAATGTTATTTACTATTCCGAGGCTGTTTAGAAGACTAACAGCGCCGAAGGAAAAGAATTCTGCAGAGGATACACTGTAAATAGAGGGTAACTCTATTACTAAATCTACTCCACTGTTTAAAGCCATTTTAGTTTTTGTCCATTTGTCTATAATGGATGGGATTCCACGTTGAGAGAAATTCCCGCTCATAACGCAAATTAAGGCATCACTATTTGTGAGCTGCTTGGTTTTATTAATATGATATAAGTGACCGTTATGTAATGGATTATATTCCACGATTATACCTGAAATATTCAATAAATCACCTCCTGATAGCTTATATAAAAATAATTTTTTAATAAAAATTGATTAAAGTATTGATTATATAGATATATTATATAATATAAAGTAAATAAAAGTATATATATTTGTAAGTTATAAGGAAAAGAATGAATATTGTGAATAAATAATGTATAATGTTTATTGCGGATTTTGTTGTTTTAGGTTGAAATGTATAGGGATAATGGAGTATATTATTAGTGTGTATTATTAATATGCATAAGTTGATAATAACTGAAAGGGGAAATAAATATGAAATTTATAGAGAAAATATGTAAGATGGCACAAGCAGATAAAAAAACAATAGTACTTCCAGAAGGCGAAGAGGAAAGAACTATAAAAGCTAGTGAAATCATCAAAAATGATTCAATAGCTGAGGTAATATTACTCGGGGATAAAACTGTAATAAATTCAAAAGCAAAGGAACTGGGGGTTAGTCTTTCTGGAATAGAAATTGTAGATCCTAAAACTTCTGAAAAAACTGATGTTTATGCAAAAGCATTTTATGAACTAAGAAAGCATAAGGGAATGACACTAGAAAAAGCAGCAGAGACATTGCAAGATCCACTTTATTTTGGAACAATGATGGTTAAAATGGAAGGCGCTGACGGATTAGTATCAGGAGCAGTACATACTACAGGAGATTTATTAAGACCTGGAATGCAAATTATTAAAACTGCACCAGGAATTAAGGTTGTTTCAAGTTTCTTTATAATGGAATTACCTACTAGTGAATATGGAGAAGACGGACTACTTTTATTTGCAGATTGTGCGGTTAATCCAAACCCTAATGCAGAAGAATTGGCATCTATAGCTATTAGCACTGCTGAAAATGCAAAAGCACTATGTAAATTTGAACCTAAGGTTGCAATGTTATCTTTCTCAACTATGGGAAGTGCAAAACATGAATCAGTTGATAAAGTATCAAAAGCTACTGAAATTGCAAAAAATGCTAGACCAGATTTACAAATTGATGGAGAACTTCAGCTAGATGCAGCTATAGTAGCATCCGTAGCAAAACAAAAGGCACCTAGCAGTAATGTAGCTGGAAAGGCAAATGTTTTAGTGTTCCCAGATTTACAATCAGGAAATATTGGATATAAATTAGTTCAAAGATTTGCAGGCGCCGCGGCTATTGGACCAGTATGTCAAGGATTTGCTAAACCAATAAATGATTTATCAAGAGGTTGTAGCGTACAGGACATAGTTAATGTTGTTGCTGTAACTGCAGTTCAAGCTCAAATACAAAAATAGTATTATATATTATAAGTATTAAAACACGAAGGTATAGGGAGGCTTATTTAATGAAAATATTGGTTATAAACTGTGGAAGTTCATCATTAAAGTATCAATTAATCAACATGGAAAATGAAGGGTGTTTAGCACTTGGCCTGGTAGAAAGAATAGGAATAGAAGGATCAAAATTAACTCAAAAGGTCAATGGAAATAAATATATTATTGAAGAGCCTATGAAAGATCACACAGATGCTATTAAATTAGTGCTTGGGGCTCTTATAGACTCCAAACATGGTGTTATTAGTGATTTATCAGAAATAGGTGCTGTAGGGCATAGGATCGTTCATGGCGGAGAAAAATATGCTGGTTCAGTTATAGTTAATGATAAAGTAATGAAGAACTTAGAAGAATGTTCAAAACTTGCACCATTACACAACCCTGCTAATATTATTGGAATTAATGCTTGCAAAGCATTGATGCCGACTATACCTATGGTAGCTGTATTTGATACTGCATTTCATCAAACAATGCCAGAAGTTGCATATATATACCCACTTCCATATGAACTTTATACTAACAATGGAGTTAGAAAATATGGATTCCATGGTACATCTCATAAATATGTATCAGATAAAGCTGCGAAAATGATGGGTAAAGATATAAAAGATTTAAAATTAATAACTTGTCATTTAGGAAATGGAGCAAGTGTTACTGCAGTGCAAAATGGTAAATCAGTAGAAACAAGTATGGGATTTACTCCACTTGAAGGAATAGCTATGGGAACTAGATGCGGAAGTATAGATCCAGCTATATTAACATATGTGATGAAAGAATTAAATTTAACAGTTGATGAAGCAAGTGATTTAATGAACAAGAAATCAGGGGTACTTGGAATATCTGGAATTAGTAGTGACTTTAGAGATATAGAAAAAGCTGCATGGGAAGATGGAAATCATAGAGCTCAGCTAGCACTTGATATATTTACTTATAAGGTTAAAAAATTCATAGGATCTTATGCTGCAGTAATGGGTGGAGTAGATGCAATTGTATTCACTGCAGGACTAGGTGAAAATTCTCCAGAAACAAGAGAAGACATATGTAGTGGATTAGAATTTTTGGGAGCAGTCTTAGATAAATCAAAGAATAAAGTAAGAGGAAAAGAAGTAGAAATAAGCACAGATGACTCTAAAACTAAAATATTTGTTATACCAACAAATGAAGAATTAGTAATTGCAAGAGACACCCAAGGCCTAGTAAAATAAAATTATTGCTAATTTTTATGAGAAATAATTCTTGACTTTTTACCGTATTGTTTATATAATAGTCTGTGTTTGATGTAAGTAAAAAACAATTTAGTTAGGAGGGACGCAGAAGCTTTGCTCGAGCTGTGTAATTTTTTTATACAAGGTATAAGGATCTCCTTTATATGAGGAAAACTAGATGAAATTTGGTTTTTCAGAGTGAATAGTATGGTAATAGATGTTTCAGAATTATTTAGTAATAAAAAAATGAGAAAAAAAATTCAATTAGATTTAGAAAAAGATGAGTTTTTCTATGATAATGAATTTATACAATTTTCTAAACCAGTTAAGTTAGATTTAATTTTAAAACCCAGTGGTGATGAAGTAGATTTAATTGGAAGTATGGAGACGGAACTATTACTTACTTGTTCTAGGTGTCTTGAGGTATTTCCACATTCAATAAATATTCAATTGAATGAAAAAATGTCGAAAACTCTAAAGAGTGAAGATGAGGATATTATTTTTATTAATGATGATAGATTAGATTTAGATGAGATTATTGAAAATAATATCATCTCTATGTTGCCTATAAAAAGAATTTGTAATAAAGATTGTAAAGGATTATGCCAGCATTGTGGAATTAATCTAAATCAAAGTGCATGCAAATGTGCCATTGATGATGTTGATCCAAGGTTGGCAAAATTAAAAGAAGTGTTTTTAACCGATTAAGGAGGTGTTACAATGGGAAATCCAGCTAGAAAATTTTCTAAAGGTAGAAGAGATTCTCGAAGAGCGCAAACATTTAAACTTGGTTTACCAGGAATAGTTGAGTGCCCTCAGTGCCACGATATGAAACTTGCTCACAGAGTATGTAAAAACTGTGGTTATTACAAAAATAGAGAAGTTATTGTTATGGAACCAAAATAAAAAGAAAGTCGAAAGACTTTCTTTTTATTTTTTAATATAATGCGAATAAAATATAATTATATTCAATTCTTATAATAATAATACTAGGAATATTTGCTCCATATAGTATATAATATAAATAAATATAAAAAGTGTAGGCAAATTCAAAGTGAGGGTTTAAAATGGTAGTTGTTGTAGATGGAATGGGTGGAGATTTTTCTCCTAGTGCTGTGGTTGAAGGTTGCGTTGCGGCAATAAAAGAGTATTATATAGATATATTAATAACTGGTAATGAAGATTTGATTCGCCAAGAATTAAAGAAACATACATATGATTCTAATAAAATAAGAATTGTTGATGCTAGTGAAGTAATAGGTACAAGTGAACATCCAGTAATGGCTATTAAGCGTAAAAAAGATTCTAGTCTCGTAAAAGCACTAAATCTTGTTAAAAGTGGAGATGCGGATGCGATTATTTCAGCTGGAAGCACTGGAGCTTTTTTAGCTGGATGCACCCTTATTGTAGGGAGAATAAAAGGCATAGACAGACCAGCCTTGGCTCCTATATTGCCGGGTAAAAAAGGACCTTTTATGATAATTGACTGTGGAGCAAATGCAGAATGCAAGCCTCATTATTTAGTGCAATTTGGACTTATGGGGAAAACATATTTTGAAAACATTTTAAAAATAGATAATCCCACTGTTGGTCTTGTGAATATAGGAACCGAAGAGGAAAAGGGCAATGAACTTTCTAAAGCTGCTCATAAATTACTAAAGCAGGCAAACTTGAATTTTGTGGGAAATGTGGAAGCCAGAGAAATTCCAACTGGAGAAACAAATATTTTGGTATGTGATGGGTTTGTAGGAAATGTAATTTTAAAATTATATGAAGGCGCCGCTTTTAATATATTTGATATCTTAAAAACTGGAATAATGGGCTCCTTTAGAACTAAACTGGGGGGGATGCTATTAAAACCAGTGTTTAAAAAGTTTAAAAAAGATTTTGATTATAAAGAATATGGTGGAGCTGCTTTTTTAGGAGTAAATGGAATTTGTATAAAAGCTCATGGAAGTTCAGATGGTAAAGCTTTTAAAAATGCAATCAAACAGGCTACAATATTTTATGATAATAATGTTGTAGAGAAATTAAAATTAGAAATTGAAAAACTATCTCAGCAAGAAAAAGACACAAGTGACAATTCCCAATAGCTGTTATTTATCTTAGAGGAATGTAAGGAGGTGAAGATATTATGTTTGAAAAAATAAGAGCTACTATAGCATCACAATTAAGTATAGATGAAGACGAAATAAAAATGGAATCATCTTTTATGAATAATTTAGGCGCTGATTCTCTTGATATTGTAGAGTTAATCATGGCACTAGAAGAAGAGTACGAAATAGAAATTCCTGATGAAGATGTTGAAAAAATTGCCACGGTTGCTGACGTAGTAGAATATATTAAAGCACATACTGAAGCATAATATAAGGCTCCGCATTACTGCGGGCCTTTAGCTTTTTCAAGCTTATTTTTGAATTTATTACAAAAGTAGATTTAGATAATTGATCTAGCAACGTAAAGTAAACTGAATAATAAACTTGAAATTTTATTGAAAAGTAAATACATAGACAATAATAAATATAGTAAATGATAAAAAAATTTAAATAAACTTTCTAAAAGGAGTAATGATTATGATGTGCAATATAAGATTGCAGGACCTTGAGAAAGAACTGGGACTTAATTTTAGTAATAAAGAGCTATTAAAAACTGCAATAACCCACAGCTCCTATGCAAATCAGAAAAAAAAGGTTGAATTTAATGAGAGACTTGAGTTTTTGGGCGATTCTGTATTACAACTTGTAATATCGGAATACTTATACACTAATTTTACGCAGGAGTATGAAGGATTTTTAACTAAAATTAGATCTTTGATTGTGTGCGAAAATTCACTTTGTGATATTGCAACCGGTTGGAACTTGGGTATATATATGAATATGAGTAAAGGTGAAGAAATAACTGGAGGAAGAAATAGAGTTTCAATATTGGCTGATTGCGTTGAAGCGGTAATTGCTGCTATATATATGGATAAAGGAATAGAATATTCTAAGTTATTCATACTTGATAACTTTAAAGTAATCATTGAGAAAGCAATTAGTAATGAGATAATTTTGGATTATAAGACCAAGTTCCAGGAAATATTGCAGCAGAATGGTGAAGTTCATATTAGCTATGAACTTGTGAAATTTGATGGTCCACCGCATAAAAGAAAATTTTATGTGAATGTATTAATAGATGGTTCTATAAAAGGTTCAGGACAGGGTTACAGCAAAAAAGAAGCAGAACAAAATGCAGCCAAAGAAGCTATAGTTAATCAGGAGGGTGTGCATGAGTAATTTGCATTATATTATTCCTATATTTGTTCCACACGAAGGTTGCCCTCATGAATGTGTGTTTTGCAATCAAAATAGTATAACGGGCAGGAGCGAAAAAGTTGATGCAATGTATGTGGAGAGGACAGTAAATGAATATTTAGAGACAATAAATAATGATGAGGCTACTATTGAGGTGTCATTTTTTGGAGGAACTTTCACAGCTATAAATATAGAAAAACAGATAGAACTTTTAACGGTTGCTAAGAAGTTTAAAGATGATAATAAAATAAAGTTAATTAGATTATCTACAAGGCCGGATTATATCGATGATAGAGTACTTCTTAATCTTAAAAAGTACTCTGTAGATATTATAGAACTGGGAGTGCAATCGTTAGATGAGCAGGTGCTATTAAAATCTGGTAGAGGTCATACTGCAAGAGATGTGGAGAAAGCTTCAAAGCTTATAAAGCAATATGGGTTTACCTTAGGACTTCAAGTTATGATAGGCCTTCCAGGAGATGATATAAATAAAGATATAGAAACAGCTAAAGGGGTCATTGCTCTTAAGCCTGATAATTGTAGAATATATCCAGCACTTGTAATTAAAGATACACCTATGGAGAAGATGTACGTAAATAAAGTATTCAAACCTTACTCATTAAGTGAGGCAGTAAATATAAGCAAAATTATTTACAGTATGATGATAGTAAATAAAATAAAGGTTATTAGAATAGGGTTACAACCAACTGCTGAAATTTCAGAAGGAAATGATTTAATTGCAGGGCCATTTCATCCTGCATTTAGAGAGCTTGTTGAAGGAAGTATGTATAATGATTTATTATATGATGTTATCCTAAATAAATTTAAAAATGATATTATGGGTAAAAGAGTTGTAGTGAAAATAAATCCAAAAGACATTTCGAAACTTTATGCTAATGGCAAAAGCTTTTTTAATGACATAAAAAAACAAATAGCTACAATTTCAATAGAAGTATTTCAAGATATTTCTATTAAACGTGAAAGTATTAGTGTATGCATAGACAAAAAATGTATTATTATGACCATATATGAATATGTGTCAGCAAAATATAAAAAAGGAATTTAATTTACTATATAGAATATAGTGTCTATAGTATTTGTAATAACGAATGCAGTAGGGGGTAATAACAATGGACGTATTAAAAGTATCAGCCAATTCACAACCTAAATCCGTAGCAGGAGCATTAGCTGCAGCATTAAGAGGTAACTCAATTGCCGAATTACAAGCTGTAGGGGCAGGGGCCGTTAATCAAGCGGTAAAAGCTATTGCTATTACTAGGGGATTTGTTGCACCGAATGGCATTGACTTAGTAGTAATTCCAGCTTTTGTGGAAATTTCCATAGATGGAGAAAAAAGAACAGCTATTAAATTCATAGTTGAGCCAAGATAAAAAAAACCGTGCATGCACGGTTTTCTTAATTTGTTTATACTCCTAGAAGTAATTGATATTTTCATATGAATGCTATAAACTATATAATAGAGAAAATTATATAATAGAGAAAAATAGATAATTATATAAAATAAAATATGAGGTGAATTATGAATAAGAAAAAAAGAGCAAAATTTCAAATGGTATTAATTTATGGAATAATAGTAATTTTTACTTTAAGTTTTGTATTACCAATGTTATTTAACTAAAATAGGAGAGTGTTTCCATGTTCTTAAAATCTATTGAAATAAGAGGCTTTAAATCCTTTGCGGATAAAACAGAATTAACATTTAAAAAGGGTATTACAGCGGTGGTTGGACCTAATGGTAGTGGCAAAAGCAATATATCTGATGCTGTTAGATGGGTGCTTGGAGAACAAAGTGTAAAAAATCTAAGAGGAGATAAGATGGAGGATGTTATATTCGCAGGTACGCAGTTTAGGAAACCAGTTAGCTTGGCACAGGTATCTTTAACCTTGGATAATAGTGACTGTGAACTAGATATTGATTATTCTAATGTGGCTATATCCAGAAGATTATATAGGTCAGGAGAAAGTGAATATTTGATAAACAATACATCCTGTAGGTTAAAAGATGTTCAACAGCTTTTTATGGATACAGGTATAGGTAAAGAGGGATACTCTATTATAGGACAAGGTAAAATTGATGCTATTTTAAGTGGGAAAACTGAAGAAAGAAGAAAATTGTTTGAAGAGGCTGCAGGAATTGTAAAGTTTAAGAGTAGAAAAGAAGAAGCAGAAAAAAGATTAGATAGTACCCAGCTGAATCTCATTAGAATAGAAGATATTTTAAGCACTTATGAAGAACGATTGGAACCACTAATGAAAGAAAGTGAAAAGGCAAAGAAATTTTTAAAATATTTTGAAGAATTAAAGGGCAAAGAAGTTAGCCTCATTATTGATTCCATTAATAAAGTTGAAGAAAAAATTAAAACCACACATGAACAATGTAATAGATTAAATGTGGAAGTTGTAAATGTTACTGAGGAAAAAAAACAGTTGAAGAGTGATGTTGAATATTGGAACAGTGAATTTGAAAAATTTGAAAATAAAAATCAAGAAGAGAAACAATTATATTATAATAATAAGATAATTTACCAAAAGAGTGTTTCAGAAATAAATATTCTAAATGAAAGAATAGAAAATTTAGTTAAACTTATCGATAAAACATCAAATGAGAGTCATAACATTGAAGAAAAAATATTAGAATTTAAAAATAATCGTCATGGATTAGAGAATTCACTAAGCAATACAAAAAATACACAAACAGAAATAGAAGAAAAAATTAATGCTGAAGAAATAAAAATTGAAAAAATTCAAGAAAATATAGCAGTTGAAAGTGATGAAGCTAAAACTCTTAAGGGTGAAGAGCAGAAGAGCATCCAAGAATCTATTAAAATTACTAATAGATTATTAATTTTAAATAATAACATAGATGGTGCCAGTAAAAGAATAGACACCTTAAAAAATACTATTGAAAATTATTCTGATTTAATGAAAAACGACATAAACACAAAAATAGAATTTGAAAACAAAATGAGTGAGTTTAAAAATAAGATTTTTATTTGTGAAAGTGCCCTTAGAGAAAACAAACAGAAAATTAATAAACTTCAAAACTGTCTAATTAGCGATGAAACGACCATGAAAAATTGTAATTATAAAATTAATAAAACTGAAGCTAATTTAAATGTGCTTACTGCTCTGGAAAAAAAACATGAAGGCTATAATAGATCTGTAAAAAATTTAATGCAGCATATTAGTGAAGGTAAGGTAAGTAACATTAACGAGTGTTTTGTACTGGGAGAAATTATAAAAGTTGAAAAGACTTTAGAAGTAGCTATAGAAATTGCATTAGGTGGTACTATATCACACATAATAACTAAAAACGAAGCTGTAGCTAAAACACTAATTGTCTATTTGAAGGCGAGTAGCTTAGGAAGGGCAACATTTTTGCCGCTAAATATTATTAAGGGGAAAAGACTTTCAATTGACAATGAAACTAAAAATCATCCTGGATTTGTTGGAATTGCTAATGATCTAATAGGTTATGATGATAAGTTTAATGAAGTTATCTCGTTTATACTTGGTAGAACAATTATATGTAAAGATATGGATTCAGCTCTCCAAATTTCTAAAAGCAATAATTATAGATATAAAATTGTTACACTATCAGGAGAGGTGATAAACCTTGGTGGATCATTAACTGGTGGAAGTGTATATTCAAAGACTTCAAGTATAATTGGAAGAAAAAGAGAAATAAAAGAACTGGGTATAGATTTACATACTTTAAAAAATGAATCTCTTATTCACTTAGAAAAAATAAAACAAAGTAAAGCAGAAATTATGTGTTTAGGCAGTGAAAACACAAAATTAATTGATGATGCTCATTTTCAAAACATTGAGAAAACGAAGATGGAAGCTAAAATAAGTGCAATAGAGGACGAAACAAATAGACTGAAAAATAATGTCATTACTTTAAACAGTGAAAAATTATCAGAAGAGATAAAATTAGAATTAGACAATAAAGAAATAGAAGAAAAAAATACATCCGTGGCTAAATTAACACTAAATAAAGAGAAAATACTGGAAACTCTTACTAAAGTCCAGTTCAAATTAAAAGATAAATTACAAGAAATTGAGAATATAAAAGAATTAATTATTGCAGCGAAAATAAAAAAAGCTCAGGTTGATGAAATAATAAATAATAAGGGCTTCGAAATTCAAAGGCTAAATGAAGAGATGATAGTGCAAGGCGAAAAAATCATCATATTTTCTAAGGAAATAGAAGAAGCTATGAATAACAAAAGAATAAGCTCAGGCGAAATCTTAGTTCAGAGTGAAAAATCAAATGAAATAAAGATAACATTAGGAAAAATGGAAAAGTGTTTTGAAGATAATGAAATTCAAAGAATCAAAATTAAAGAGAAGATAAAGATCAGTGTAGAAGGACTAGATAATGTTTCATTGATAGTGGCAAAAAGTGAAAAAGATTTGTATAAATGTGAATTAGCCTTTGCAAAAATAGGAATGGAAAAGGAAACTTACTACCAGAAATTGAATGAGGATTTTGAATTGACATATGCGGAAGCACTGCAATTTAAAAATGAAATAGAAGATATTGATGAACTTAAAAAACAAATATTAACTTTAAAAGGTGCTATATCAATGCTTGGTAAAGTTAATGTAGGCGCTATTGAAGAGTATAAAGAGGTCAAAGAAAAATTTGCTTTTATGGATGAACAAAAGGAAGATTTAGTGTCAGCTAAAAATGAGTTAACAATTGTAATATCTGAAATGACTAAAAAAATGAAAGAAATATTTGCAGAAAACTTTGAAATATTAAGACAAAATTTCCATGAAACTTTTATAGAATTATTTAAAGGTGGAAGTGCGGATTTGATACTTACTGAAGGCGATGAACTTACATCTAAAATTGATATCAATGTACAACCACCAGGAAAAAAGCTCCAAAATATAAGCCTTATGTCTGGTGGAGAAAAAGTACTATCTGCAATCGCATTATTATTTGCTATTTTAAAGATGAAACCAACACCGTTTTGCATTTTAGATGAAATTGAGGCGGCCCTGGACGATGCAAATGTGTTTCGATATGCAGAATTTTTAAAAAAATTCTCTGATAATGTTCAGTTTATTGTAATAACTCATAGAAAAGGAACTATGGAAGCTAGTGATGTCCTATATGGCGTTACCATGGAGGAAAAAGGAGTATCGAAAATAGTGTCAGTAGATTTTAATAAGTAAAAAAAGGAGAATTATAAATGTTTGGAGGATTTTTTGATAAATTAAAAGGTGGATTAGAAAAAACTAGAAATAGCATAACAGAAAAAGTTAGTGAAGTATTAAATTTAGCTATTTCGATTGATGATGAACTATATGAGGAGTTAGAAGAAATATTAATTACAGCAGATATAGGCGTGGAGACCTCTATTGATGTCATTGGAAAACTCAAGTTAAAGGTAAGACAAAATAAGGTGAAAGACCCAACAGAGATTAGACCTTGTTTAAAAGAAGTTTTGATTGATATATTAGGTTCCCAGGAAAATTCAATAGAGCCTGATAATTTACCAAAGGTGATTTTAATAATTGGAGTTAATGGAGTTGGTAAAACTACTTCTATTGGTAAAATTGCAGCAACACTAAAATCAGAAAAATATAAAGTGCTAATTGCTGCAGCGGATACGTTTAGAGCAGGAGCAATTGAACAGCTTCAGGTATGGAGCACTAGGGCAGGTGTGGACCTTATAAAACATCAAGAGGGATCTGATCCTGCTGCAGTAGTTTTTGATGCTGTTCAAGCAGCAAAAGCAAGGAAAGCTGATGTTTTAATTTGTGATACGGCAGGTAGACTTCATAATAAAAAAAATCTTATGGACGAACTTGCAAAAATAAATAGGGTGATTAATCGGGAGTATAGTGAGGCTCATTTGGAGACCTTACTAGTACTTGATGCTACAACTGGTCAGAACGGTGTAGAGCAAGCTAAGCAATTTATGGCGATATGCCCTATAGATGGGATAATACTAACTAAATTAGACGGCACTGCTAAAGGTGGCGTTGTAATATCAATAAAAAAACAGCTAAATATACCAGTTAAATATATAGGTATTGGAGAAGGTATAGATGATTTACAAGAGTTTAATGCAAGAGATTTCGTAGAGGCATTATTTTAAAATATTTGTTTTGGATACTGGGTTATATAAAAATATTAGCCTGTTAAGCAAAATTACTTGACACTGTATTCAAAGTCTGATATTATATGACTTGTGAGCAGGGTGATGAAATGGAAAAAAGATTTGAAATTTCCCTATTATTTGATTTTTATGGTGAATTGCTTACTGAAAAGCAAAAAAACATTATGGATTTGTATTTTAATAATGATTTGTCTTTATCAGAAATAGCAGAAATAAATAATACTAGTAGGCAAGCTACTTATGATACCATTAAAACATGCGAAAAAATGCTTTTAGTATATGAGGAAAAATTAAAATTATCAGAAAAAGACCTTAAACTAAAAAAAACAATAAAGAAAATAACATTGGAATTAGATAACTTACAAATAAACGTAAAAGATGAAAAAATGAATCAACTTATATATGATATAAAAAACCAAATTATCGAAAAAATTTAGGAGGTTTATTATGGCTTTTGAAGGGTTATCTTCTAAGTTACAGGATACCATTAAAAAATTAAAAGGTAAGGGTAAGCTTTCTGAAAAAGATATTAAAGAGGCTATGAGAGAAGTAAAACTAGCGCTACTGGAAGCTGATGTTAATTATAAAGTAGTTAAGGATTTTGTAAAAAATGTTAGTGAAAAATGTTTAGGTAATGGAGTATTAGAAAGCTTAACTCCTGGTCAACAGGTTATCAAAATTGTTAATGACGAGTTAACTAATTTAATGGGTAATTCAGAAAGTAAATTAGAGTTTTCAATAAAAGGATTAACGGTTATAATGCTGGTGGGTCTTCAAGGTGCTGGTAAAACTACAATGGGTGGAAAGCTTGCACTAGCACTTAAAAAGAAAAATAAAAAACCACTTTTAGTTGCCTGTGATGTATATAGGCCCGCTGCAATTAAACAATTGCAGGTAGTAGGAAAACAAATTGATATTCCGGTATTTACTATGGGAGACAAAGTGAGTCCTGTAGATATAGCAAAAGCATCTATAGCCTTTGCTAAGGAAAATGGTAACAATGTAGTAATAATAGATACAGCAGGAAGGCTTCATATAGATGAAACATTAATGGAAGAACTTCAAAATATAAAATCCAGTGTAGACCCAAGTGAAATAATGTTAGTTGTAGATTCAATGACAGGCCAAGATGCAGTTAATGTAGCCGATAGTTTTAATTCACAGCTAGATATAACTGGGGTAATCTTGACTAAATTAGATGGAGATACAAGAGGCGGTGCTGCGCTATCTATTAAAGCTATAACTGGCAAACCTATAAAATTTGTTGGCGTTGGCGAAAAAATGAATGATCTAGAAGTTTTCTACCCAGAAAGAATGGCATCAAGAATACTTGGTATGGGTGATGTACTTTCATTGATTGAAAAAGCACAACAGTCCATAGATGAAAAGGAAGCAAAAGAACTTGGTAACAGAATGCTTTCTCAAGAATTTAACCTAGAAGACTATTTAGCAATGATTCAACAAATGAAAAAATTGGGACCCTTGGATAAATTAATTGAAATGATGCCAGGTGCTAATAAAAAAGAATTGCAGGGTGTAGACTTGTCTAAAAGTGAAAAAGATATGGGTAAAGTTGAAGCGATTATAAAATCAATGACAGCATCAGAAAGAAAACATCCTAGTATAATTGCTAACAATTCATCAAGAAAAAAAAGAATTGCTAATGGGTCAGGTACTTTGGTACAGCAAGTTAATAAATTGCTAAAAGATTTTGAGATGGCGAAGAAATTCATGAAGCAAGCAAAAGGTTTCCAAAAACCTGGTAAAAAAGGTATGTTTGGTAAAATGCCTTTTTAATAAAAAATTGAAAATTAATTAAATTTAAGGAGGTGATATTACATGGCAGTTAAAATAAGATTAAAAAGAATGGGTGCTAAACATGCTCCATTTTATAGAGTAGTAGTTGCAGATTCAAGAGCTCCTAGAGACGGAAAATTTATTGAAGAAATAGGATACTACAACCCAACAACAGAGCCAACAACTATTAAAATTGATGTTGAAAAAGCAGCTAGTTGGATAAAGAATGGTGCACAACCTTCTGATACAGTTAAAAGATTACTTAATAAAATAGCAGTCAACTAGAAAAGTTTGTAAGTAATGAATGGAGGAGTTTTCCATGAAACAGTTACTTGAAGTATTGGCAAAGTCTTTAGTTGATAAACCGGAAATGGTAGTAGTGAATGAAGTAGCCCATGAGCATACTGTAGTTCTTGAATTATCAGTTGCCCATGAGGATATGGGAAAAGTTATAGGCAAACAAGGTAGAATAGCTAAAGCTATTAGAACTGTTGTAAAAGCAGCTGCTGTTAAAGAAAACAAAAAAGTAGTTGTTGAAATAAAGTAAGAGTTAGGTTCAGCCTAGCTCTTATTTTAATTAAATATTGGGAATTATTTATAAGGCATATTCAAATAAATAATAATAGCTGTTCATATAAGCAATTTTGAAAGGAGGATTTTAAATGAAAGATTTTATGAGTGTAGGTCAGATTGGCAAGACGCATGGTTTGAAGGGTGAAGTAAAAGTTTTTTCATTAACAGACACGCTTGAGAGATTTAAGGAATTAAAAAGTGTGTATATTGACGGGGAAATTAGAAAAGTCGAAGGGTGTAAGCTTCAATCAGATAGAGCAATACTTAAGATTGAAGGTATAGATACCATAGAACAAGCAGAATTATATAGAAATAAGTACCTTATGGTTAGTCGTGAAGATGCAATTAAATTGCCAGAGGGTAGTTATTATGTAGCTGATTTGATAGATTGCAGTGTTTTCGAAGAAGGCGGAGAAGAACTAGGAAAGGTATTTGATGTTCTTAGTACTCCAGGTAACGACGTGTACTGGGTTAAAGGGAAAAAAGAAGTGCTTATTCCAGTACTTAAGGATATTGTTATTAGTATAGATATTGATAAGCGCGAGATAATAATTAAGCCAGTGAATGAATGGTTAGAATGAAAATAGATATTTTAACTCTATTTCCTGAAATGTTTGAAATCTTCAATTATAGTATAATTGGAAGAGCCATAGAGAAAGACATATTGGGTATTTCACCTCGCAATATTCGGGATTATTCACTAAATAAGCATAAAAAAGTAGATGATTATCCTTATGGTGGCGGTGCTGGAATGGTAATGCTAGCTCAACCATTAGTGGACAGTATTAAGGATATTAAATTACATAATAACGGAAAGGTAATATTCTTGGGGCCGAGAGGGAAGACCTTTACTCAAGAAATGGCAAAGCAGCTATGCCAGGAAAGTGAATTAATATTTATATGTGGTCATTATGAAGGTATTGACGAGAGAGCTTATGATTATATAGATATGGAGATTTCGCTGGGCGATTATGTTTTGACTGGTGGAGAAATGGCATGTATTCCTATTGTGGATAGCATTTGTAGGTTAGTCCCAGGAGTTTTATCTAGTAGTGAGAGCTACACAGAAGAATCTTTTTATGATGGAGTATTAGAATATCCTCAATATACAAGGCCAGAATGTTTTGAGGGTAACATGGTTCCTGAGGTATTGACATCAGGACATCATGAAAATGTAAGAAAGTGGAGACGGCTACAGTCACTTTTAATAACTAAAGAAAAAAGGCCAGATATGTTCGGAAAACTTAAACTCAACAAGGAAGATAAAAAACTATTAGGAAAAGATAATAAATAGGCTAGCATATTGTATTATTTATTTGAATGTGTCTTAAGTAAAAGTGTCAAAAAACAGGATAGTGCCCTGAAAGTTATATAAAGTTAAAAAATATCTTGCATATAAGCATAAAAGATATTTTTATGTTGATATATATATATATTTATGATAGAATGTAGCTTGTGCTAGTACGGGCGGTCCTCTGTCATATTACAATGAGTATGAACGTCACAATAAAATTTTAGGAGGGAATGCACATGTTAGAAATTATAAGAACAATAGAATCAGAGCAAATTAGAAAGGACTTACCGGATTTTCACGTAGGTGATACTGTTAAAGTTCACATTAAAGTTAGTGAAGGCAACAAGGAAAGAGTCCAAATATTTGAAGGAACCGTTCTTAAAAGACAAAACGGCGGTTTAAGAGAAACTTTCACAGTAAGAAGAGTAGCATCTGGTGTTGGTGTTGAAAAGACATTCCCAGTAAACGCTCCAGTTATTGAGAAAATTGAAATTGTAAGATTAGGTAAAGTTAGAAGAGCTAAACTATTTTACTTAAGAGATAGAGTTGGTAAGGCTGCAAAGGTTAAAGAAAAAATGAGATAAAAATATAAAATGGGGGCTGAGAAGTCCCTTTTTATATTTAAGCTAATTTTAGAAGGAAAAGCTTTTATAAGGCTTTATCCATTCGATAAAATGGGAAGGATTAGATAAGTATGAGCATGACCATAAATTGGTTTCCAGGTCATATGGCGAAAACTAGAAGACAAATTCAAGAGAGTTTGAAACTTGTTGACGCTGTAATAGAAATTAGAGATGCAAGAATTGTTAAATCAAGTGCAAATCCACAAATTGATGAGATTTGCAAAGATAAGCCTAGAGTCATTTTATTAAACAAAAGTGATTTAGCAGAAGATAAAGTAACTAAAGAATGGATTAAAAAGCTTACAACAGATACTGTAAAACCGTTGGCTGTAAATAGTATTACAGGTGAAGGTCTAAAAAGTATAAAGCCTATTCTTGAGGAGTTATTGAAAGAAAAGCACGACAGACAAAGGAAAAAAGGATTAGTTAATATTGTTACGAGAGTTATGGTAGTTGGAATACCTAATGTAGGTAAATCATCGTTTATTAATAAATTAGCTAAAAACAATATTGCTAAAACAGGTGATAGACCAGGGGTTACTAAAAGTAAGCAATGGATTAAAACTAGCTTAGGCATAGAGCTAATGGATACACCAGGGGTATTATGGCCTAGATTTGAAGATGAGGCAGTTGGACTTAATCTGGCATTTACAGGAGCTATAAAAGATGAAGTTATGGATATCGAGGAATTAGCCCTTAGATTGGTAGAAAGACTTCAAACTAATAACGCACAAAGATTAATGGAAAGATATAAACTTACAGAAATAATGGAGAATCCCATAGACAATATGGACAATATAGGAAAGAAAAGAGGGGCCGTAATTTCTGGAGGTAACATAGACTATAATAGAGTAGCGGTAATGCTTCTAGATGAGTTTAGAGGTGGAAAATTAGGGGCTATATCTCTTGAAAGAGTATAATTCTAAATAATTATTTAAAGGCAGTCCTAACTAATTTAAAATAAATTAAATACACAACTATATGTTTAAAAATAGGTAACAAAAAATGATTAGTTAGTGGATTGTCTTTTTTACATGATTAATAAGGACAAGTTGCCATTGAAATAAGGAGAAAATACCATGGAGTTTAATATTGATTTCTCAAACATGAACTATAAGCAGATATGTAATTATGTGTTAAAAATTGAAAACGATATCAATTATGTTGATAGAGATGCTATAATGAGAACACTCTTACGAGACCCTAGGAAAACTGTCCAAAAATTAGGAAGTAAAATGGTTAAAGATGGAGAGCTAAAAGAAAAAGAAATACAGAGAGTAAAGAGAATGTACGAATTTGACCGAAGCTTTGGAAACTATAAATATGTAGCTGGAGTTGACGAAGTAGGACGTGGGCCTTTAGCAGGGCCAATAGTAGCAGCGGCTGTAATATTAGATCTAAATGCATATGAGGAGAAGGATTTAATCCTAAGAGCTAACGATTCTAAAAAATTATCAATAGCCGTAAGGAAAGAATTATCTCTAATTATAAAACAAAAAGCAATAGCTTATAAAATTTGTGCTATTGATAATAATAGAATTGATGAAAAGGGAGTTGGCTTTTGCAATAACCAAGTATTTTTAGATTGTTGTGAGGGGATTTCTATTGTGCCAGATTTAGTTTTATCTGACGGATATAAAATAAAAAACTTTTCGAATTTAAATGAGTTTGTAATAAAGGGAGATACTAAAAGTGTAAGTATAGCCTGTGCTTCCATAATTGCAAAGGTATATAGAGATGAACTGATGTTACAGTATCATTACAAATACCCAAATTATGGTTTTGATAGGAATGTTGGGTATGGTACAGAAGAACATGTTCTTGCAATAAAAAAATATGGAACTACTTTAATACATAGAAATAGTTTTCTAAGGAATATTCTTGAAAATAACAATAATAATTAATAAAAAATTTACAATCATACTTTATAGTTTATATAGGTACATTTACGTTTTTGTTTCATATGCCTAAAAGTTATAACTGAAAAGCATCCTGGATATGATTAACTAAAAAATCATTATTATCACCATTTAGGGTGACTTCCATAACATCAAATCTAAAATTGAAGTTAGTAATATTTTTGTACAAAATATATACCTGAGCTGTTTTATAAATTTTCTTCTGCTTAGAAAATACAACTGATTCAGCTGGTATTCCAAACTTTGTTCCATATCTAGTTTTCACTTCTATAAAACAAATATAACCATTTTCTAGTGCTATTATATCTATTTCACCACATTTACATTTGAAATTCACTTCTAAAATTTTATAGCCTAAATTTTTAAGATAATTTTTTGATATTTGTTCACCAAGTGCTCCAATATCTTTATTGAAAGACTTCATGTAATAACCTCATTCCATAATTTTATTGTGTATTAATATTAAATTATAAAAAAATAAAAAGCAACATATTGTTTATAAATAATGCTATTAAAAGAAAAAGCATTAAAAATAAGCGGTTAGTAACTGTCAATATGACAAGTTATTAACCGCTTAACTTAATAGTTATTCAAAGAAACTTTCATCAACATAAAGCAGTCGTATTATTTTAACCTTTCCATTTTTCTTCATAACTAGGGTTAGCATATAATTTGTAATATATCTTAAATAGTTACACAACAATAGGTACCCTGTAATTCACTGCTAAGTTTATAAATGTAAATTTATTTTAATTTAAAGTTTACAGTGAATTATTTTGTCAATAATTATGTAATGAGAAATAATAAGGGTAAGGTGATTATATGGCAATACAAATTATGTCTGCTGCATTTACAGGAATTAAAGGGGTTATAGTTACAGTGGAAATTGATATTACTCGCGGGCTACCAGCTTTAAATATTGTAGGCCTTGCGGATGTCTCAGTTAAAGAATCAAAAGAACGAGTTCGTTCTGCAATACTAAATTCTGGGTTTGATTTTCCGGTAAATAGAATAACTATAAATTTAGCACCAGCGGATTTGAAAAAAGAAGGATCTCTATTTGATTTACCTATAGCTATAGGCATATTACTAGCAACTAAACAATTAATCGTGAGTGACATTAATGATTATCTTTTTATCGGGGAATTATCACTATCTGGTAAATTGAAAAAGGTTAGAGGGTCATTACCTGTGGTTATGGAAGGAATAGAAAATAAAATTGAAAAATTCATAGTCCCAACGAACAATGCAAGGGAATGTAGTCTTGTTAAATCTGCGAAGATATTTCCTCTAGATGATTTAAATCAAGTTGTGAATTTTTTAAATTATAAAGACTTATTGCCTTATCAGCAAAACATTGATGTGGAGATATTAATTAATGAAGAGTTAGATTATGAGGATGTTATGGGTCAAGAAAGTTCAAAACGTGCAATTGAAGTAGCAGCTGCAGGTGGGCATAATCTTCTTATGTATGGGCCGCCAGGTTGTGGAAAATCAATGATGGCTAAGAGAATTCCTACTATTTTACCGTCATTAAGTCAGGAAGAATCACTAGAGGTTACTAAAATTTACAGTGTTTCTGGAAAGCTTGAAGGCATTGGTGGAATTATTTTGCAAAGACCTTTTAGAAGTCCACATCATACTATTTCACGAATTGCACTAGTTGGGGGTGGAAATAAAATAGTACCTGGAGAAATCTCTTTAGCACATAAGGGAGTATTGTTTTTAGATGAGATATTAGAATTTAAAAAAGATGTAATTGAAATATTAAGGCAGCCCTTAGAGGAAAGAAAAATAAGTATTTCAAGAATTAATGGAACCGTAGAATATCCATCAAACTTTATGTTTGTGAGTGCTTTAAATCCTTGTCCTTGCGGGTACTATGGATCTTATGAAAAGCAATGTAGTTGTAGTGACTATGAAAGGCGGAGGTATTTAAGCAAATTATCGGCTCCGCTACTAGACCGTATTGATATTTTTACAGCAGTAAATTTGTTGCCTTACAATAAAATAATTAGTGTAGCAAATAGCGAAAAATCTGTGGTTATTAAAGGACGAGTAGAAGCAGCAAGAAATATTCAAGAAAAAAGATTTAGTCAAGAAAAAATTCATTGTAATGCAGAGATGAGTCAAAAGCAAATAAAAAGGTATTGTCGTTTAGAGAACGATGTCAGTAAAATCATGGAGCTTATTTATGATAAATTTAATCTAAGCACAAGAGCTTATTCTAGGATACTTAAGGTAGCTAGGACAATTGCTGACTTAGATGGAAATGAAAATATTTCAGATAAACATATAATTGAAGCTATGCAGTATAGAAAATTTATAGATGAAAAGATAATTTAATAAAAAAAATAAGGCAGTGGAGGTATAGTTAAGCAATGAATGATTATGATATATGGTTTTCACTCGTAAAATTATCACCTAAAATCAAATTAAAGTTAATAAATGATTTCCATAATACAGAGAAGATATGGTATTATGGTGTACATAGTAAAAAAACAGAATATTTAAAAAAAGCACTAATTGATGTATTGGCAAGTGCATGGAATGAAAGTGAGATTGATAATGTAAAAAGGAACTTAGAAATTAATGAAATAAAATCGATTGCTTATTTTGAGGACAAATATCCTAAAAAATTAAAAAACTATGATGACGCACCCTTTATATTATTTTATAAAGGGAACATAATGCCATTAAATGAGGGATATAATATCTCCATAGTAGGATCCAGAAAGTGTTCAAATTATGGTAAAGATGTTACAAAAATTATATGCAGAGATTTATGTGCTAATAATATTAATATCATTAGTGGGATGGCTAAGGGGATTGATTCCTTTGCCCATGAAAGTTGCCTAGATAATGAAGGGTATACTTGTGCAGTTTTAGGTTCTGGGCTGGATATAGTATACCCTAAAGAGAACCTTAAAATTTTTAAAAAAATAGTCGAAAGTGGTTGTGTTATATCAGAATTTTTACCAGGAACACCACCATATGCTCACAATTTTCCTTTAAGAAATAGAATAATAAGTGCACTAAGTGATATTATTATTGTAATAGAGGCAGGAGAAAAAAGTGGATCCTTAATTACTGCAAATTTAGCACTTGAACAAGGAAAGGATGTAATGGCTGTTCCAGGTTCTATATTTTCAAATGAAAGTAAAGGAACAAATAAATTAATTAAAGATGGAGCATTCCCTCTGACTTGCGTTAGTGATATATTTAATTTAATGGGAGTTGAAATTAGAAATGAAAATAAAGCAACTATAAGATCTTTTAACAGTGAGATTCACAAAGGTTTATATAGCATTATAAATGATAGTCCACTACATATTAATGATATTATTAGAGTAACTAACATTGACATAAAACAATTATATGAGGTATTATTTGAAATGCAGATTAAAAATGAAGTGCTATGTTTATCAGGAAACTATTATGTAAGAGTAAATAACAAAATATAAGTAAGATATAATAACTGTATTAGAAATACATTGATGGAGGGGATAAGATGGGACAAAAACTTGTTATAGTTGAGTCACCAGCAAAAGCTAAAACTATAAAAAAATATTTAGGAAAAAATTTTGTAGTAGAAGCGTCCATGGGACATGTTAGAGATTTACCAAAAAGTCAATTGGGGGTTGATATAGAAAATAACTATCAACCTAAATATATAACTATCCGTGGCAAGGGTGAACTCCTTGATAAATTAAGAAAAGAAGCAAAAAAAAGTGATAAAGTTTATTTGGCAACTGACCCTGATAGAGAAGGGGAAGCGATAGCTTGGCATTTGGCGAAAGCCTTGAAAATAGATGAAAATGATAAGTGTAGGATAGAATTTAATGAGATAACTAAGACGGCTGTTAAAAATGCCATAAAATCTCCAAGAGTAATAAATGCACCTCTTGTGGATGCTCAACAAGCAAGACGCATACTAGATAGATTGGTGGGGTATGAAATTAGTCCTATACTTTGGAGAAAAGTTAAATGGGGACTTAGTGCCGGAAGGGTTCAATCAGTTACACTTAAAATAATCTGCGACAGACAAAAGGAAATTGAAAAATTCATAACTAAAGAATATTGGACAGTAGAATGTCAGCTACACAAAGATGGAGAGACACATAATTTAGATGTTAAATTAACTTCAAAGAATGGAAAAAAAATCGAGATAAATTCTAAAGAAGAAAGTGATGATATAATTAGTTCACTTAATGAAAAGGAATTTGTTGTACGAAAAATAAAGAAAGCTTCAAAAAGCAAAAATCCACTTCCACCATTTATAACAAGTACACTTCAGCAAGATGCTTATAGAAAACTTAACTTTGCAACTAAAAGAACTATGTCTATAGCACAACAATTATATGAAGGTATAGAAATAGAGGGACATGGAATAATAGGATTAATCACTTATATGAGGACTGATTCTACTAGAATATCTGAAGAAGCTCAAGGCAATGCAAAGGAGTTTATTGTAAATAAATATGGTGAGAAGTATTATCCTGAAACTCCTAGAATATTTAAAAGTAAAAAAAATATTCAGGATGCTCATGAAGCTATTAGACCATCAAATATTGAAATAACACCAGAGATAGCAAAAAAGACTCTTAAAGCGCCACAATATAAATTATATACTCTCATTTGGAATAGGTATGTGGCAAGTCAAATGGAGGCATGTTTACTTCACACTATATCTATGGATATAGAAAATGGAGATTATTTACTTAAGGCATCTGGCTCTAAAGTAGTCTTCGACGGATTTAGAAAAATTTATAATGAAGATCTAGAAGAAGAAGAAAACAATTTAAAACTTCCAGAACTTACGGAAGGAGATATTTTAAGCAGTGAAAAAACTGAGGGGAAACAGCATTTTACGTTGCCACCTGCAAGATTTTCTGAGGCATCTCTTGTTAAAACATTAGAAGAGAATGGTATAGGAAGACCTAGTACCTATGCACCAATTATTACAACACTTCTTAGCAGAAAATATGTAGAAAAGGACAACAAAACTTTAGAGGTAACAGAACTTGGTAATATAGTAAATAATATTGTCAGTGAATACTTCAAGCAAATAGTGGATATTGAGTTTACAGCACAAATGGAGAATAATTTAGATACTATAGAAGAAGGACAAGAAAAGTGGGAAAATATAGTGGATATTTTCTTTACACCCTTAAAAAAAGATATTGAAATTGCGGAGAAAGAGATAGCTAAAATTACTATTGAAGATGAAGTTACAGAGGTAGAATGCGATAAATGTGGTAAGTTCATGGTAATAAAACATGGAAGATTTGGTGATTTCTTAGCATGTCCTGGATATCCAGAGTGTAAAAATACAAAAGCAATTACTAAAGAACTTGAAGTTCCTTGTCCGAAATGTGGTGGTAAAATTTTAGAAAGAAGAAGTAAAAAAGGTACAAAATTTTACGGTTGCAGTAATTATCCAGAATGTGATTTTGTAAGTTGGTTTGAACCCACTGAAATAAAATGCTCTGTGTGTGGTACATATATGGTAAAAAGGTATAGTAAAACTAAAGGTGATTTTATGGAGTGTTCTAATAAAGAATGTAAAAATAAAGAATATAAAGCAGAGGAAAATAACGAAGAAAAGTAAAATTAGTATAAAACTTCAAATGATTAACTAATGAATAATAAATAATATGTCGAAACTTATTAGAAAACTGTTGTTATAGAATGAGTGTTGTGATATTATTAATTAGAGAAGGAACGATTCTAAAAATTTGAAATATTTTGAATTTTATTTATTCTGAAGTACCTCTTGAAAAAAGTTGCTTTACGAATAGGCTTAAATAATATAGATTGTGTTTTATAACATAAACGAGGAGGAATATTGTGTCATTATTAGCTAAAACAAGAATGTTGAACAAAATATTACAAAAATCAGGAACAGAGCCTGTAGTTTTTGATGATATTTGTAATTTGTTAAGTGAAGTATTGCAATGTAATGTGTATATTGTTAGCAGAAGAGGAAAAATATTAGGTTATAATTTATCAAGTGGATTTGAATGCGATATCGTAAAAGATGAAATTATAAAAAACATGAGATTCCCAGAAGAATATAATAATAGTTTGCTTAATATTAATGAAACAAAAGAAAATCTTACCAATAAAAACATTTGTGTATTCCAAGATAATAAGGCTTGTGAAATAGATAATAAAATAACTACTATTGTACCAATAAACGGAAATAGAGAAAGATTAGGAACATTATTACTTGCAAGATTTGATAAAGATTTTACAGATGATGATTTAGTCTTAGTTGAATATAGTGCTACTATAGTTGGTCTTGAAATTTTAAGATCTAAAAATGATTTGATAGAAGAGGAAGCAAGAAAGAAAGCGGTAGTGCAACTTGCTATTGGGACACTATCATATTCAGAACTTGAAGCAGTACAACATATTTTCAATGAATTAGATGGTACTGAGGGATTACTTGTAGCATCTAGAATAGCAGATAAAGTTGGAATAACAAGGTCTGTTATAGTCAATGCACTTAGAAAATTTGAAAGCGCAGGAGTAATAGAATCTAGATCACTTGGAATGAAGGGTACTCATATTAAAATATTGAATGAGAAGCTCCTTGATGAACTTAAAAAAATAAAATAAAATAGATTGAGTCGGAGAAATGTTTCTCTGACTCAATCTATTTTAAATTTATAAAGTATAAATATGTAATAAATGAGAATATTAATAAATGTGAGTTTAATTAAATTTTTCAAAAGACTTTAATTTATTAAAAAATTTAGTTTTACTGAAAATTTTCATTGAATACATAAGTATCATGTGATACAATAAATTCGTAAGAAAATACACACATTGCTTAATTATGGAAGGGTGCCAATATTGGTCTTCAATAAGATGATGGTAATGGAGGTAAAAACCAGGGAGGTTATTATTAATGGCAGTTATTTCAATGAAACAATTATTAGAAGCGGGTGTTCATTTTGGACATCAAACTAGAAGATGGAACCCTAAAATGGCTCCGTACATATTTACAGAAAGAAACGGTATATACATTATCGATTTACAAAAAACAGTTAGAAAAATCGATGACGCATATGATTTTATTAAATCTGTATCTGAAGAAGGCAAGGATGTTTTATTTGTAGGAACAAAAAAACAAGCTCAAGAAGCTATTAAATTTGAAGCTATAAGATCAGGAATGCATTTTGTAAACAATAGATGGCTCGGCGGAATGCTAACGAACTTTAAAACAATCAAAACAAGAATAGCAAGATTAGAAGCATTATACAAAATGGAAGAAGATGGAACTTTCGAAGTTCTTCCTAAAAAAGAAGTTAGTCACCTTCTAAATGAAAGAGAAAAACTAGAAAAGAATTTAGGCGGAATTAGAAGCATGGATGCAAACAAAATTGGAGCTCTATTCATTGTAGACCCAAGAAAAGAAAAAAATGCAATTTCTGAAGCTAAAATTCTTGGAATTCCTGTAGTAGCAATAGTTGACACAAACTGTGATCCAGATGAAGTTGATTATGTAATTCCAGGTAATGATGATGCTATAAGAGCAGTTAAATTAATAACTGAAAGATTAGCTGATGCTATTATTGAAGGAAGACAGGGCGAACAATTAGCTGAATAATAGTAACTATATTTATCTAATAAGAATAGTAACTAGATTTATCTAATAACATAATTATTGATACAACAGTTGGGGGGTAGGTGGAAGTTAATTCTTTCATTTACCTTTTAAGTTAGATAGGAATAGGAGGAAATAATAATGATTACTGCAAGTATGGTTAAAGATTTAAGAGAAAGAACTGGAGCCGGAATGATGGATTGTAAAAGAGCTCTAAGTGAAACAGATGGTGATATAGATAAAGCAATTGAGCTTTTAAGAGAAAAAGGGTTGGCAGCTGCTGCTAAAAAATCTGGAAGAATAGCTGCAGAGGGATTAGTATGCACATATATTTCAGAAGATATGAAGGTTGGATCCCTTGTAGAAGTTAACTGCGAGACAGATTTTGTTGCTGATAACGAAGGTTTCGTTACATTAGCTAAAAACATAGCAATGCAAGGTGCACAAACTACTTCAACTACTATTGATGAATTCGTTTCTGAGAAATACATAGCTAATGAAGATATTACCATTAGTGATGCTGTTACAGAATTAATAACCAAATTGGGTGAGAACATGTCTGTAAGAAGATTTCAAAAGTTCTCTATTGAAAATGGTATAGTTCAAAGCTATATTCATGGTGGTGGAAGAATAGGTGTTTTGGTAGAACTCGCTTGTGATAAACAAGATGATGTATTAAGTCAGATAGCGAAAGATGTTGCAATGCAAATCGCAGCTGCTAGTCCACTATTCTTAGATAACACATGTGTTGATAATGAAACTTTAGAAAAAGAAAAAGAAATATATAGAGTTCAAGCATTAAATGAAGGAAAACCAGAAAAAATTGTTGAAAAAATGGTTATGGGAAGAGTAAATAAATATTATAAAGAAGTTTGTCTTCTCGAACAAATTTGGGTTAAAAACTCTGACTATACTATTACAAAATATCTGGAGGAAGAATCTCAAAAACTTGGTGCAGAAATAAAAATAACAAGATTTGTAAGATTTGAAAGAGGAGAAGGCATAGAAAAGAAGGAAGAAAACTTTGCTGAAGAAGTTCAAAGACAAGTGCAAGGTAAATAAAAATTAGAGGGGACACTGCGTGTTCTCTTTTTTAAAATAAGGAATACTTTAAATTTGGAGGTATAATGTTTATGGAGGTTGCTAAATATAAAAGAATTATGTTAAAGATTTCTGGAGAAGCACTAGCTGGTGAATTAGGATTTGGAATAGACTTTGAAACTACAAATGAGATAGCGCTTCAAATAAAAGAATTGGTTAAGCTCGGTGTTGAAATAGGAATTGTTGTTGGAGGCGGAAATATTTGGCGTGGTAGGAGTGGCGAAGGTATGGACAGGACTACTGCAGATTATATGGGAATGATGGCAACTTGTATTAATGCCTTAGCACTTCAAGATTCTTTAGAAAATCTAGGGGTAAATACTAGAGTGCAAACTGCTATTGAAATGAAAGAAGTAGCAGAGCCGTTTATAAGAAGAAGAGCTATGAGGCATTTGGAAAAAGGAAGAGTTGTTATATTCGCAGCAGGAACTGGAAATCCATATTTTTCAACAGATACAACAGCAGCACTCAGGGCAGCAGAAATAGAGGCTGAAGTAATTCTGCTTGCTAAAAAAGTTGATGGGGTATACGATAAAGATCCCCATAAGTACAATGATGCAGTGAAGTTCGATAAACTTAGTTATCTTAATGTACTTGAAAAAGGACTACAAGTTATGGATTCAACTGCTACATCATTATGTATGGACAACAATATACCTATTTTAGTTTTTGGATTGGATAAACCAGAAAATATAAAAAAAGCAGTGTTAGGGGAAAAAATTGGTACATTAGTATCTGCTTCTACTAATGAACCACAATAATATGGAGGGAATTCTATGATGAAAGAAATTATTAGTATTGCTGATGAAAAAATGAATAAAACTATTGCTGTTTTAAAACATGAATTTGCAAGCCTAAAAGCAGGAAGAGCAAATCCTACAATGTTAGATAGAATTCGTGTTGATTCTTATGGTAGTCTTGTTCCAGTAAGTCAAGTAGCAAACGTATCATCACCAGAACCTAGGGTGCTATTAATTCAACCTTGGGATAAAGCTTCTATGAAAGAAATAGAAAAAGCTATATTGAAATCTGATTTGGGGTTAAATCCATCAAATGATGGTTCAGCGATTAGATTGATGATTCCTGAACTTACTGAAGAAACAAGAAAAACTTTGCTGAAAACTGTTAAAAAAACAGGAGAAGAGGCTAAAGTAGCTATAAGATCTATAAGGCGAGATGCTAATGATAAAATAAAAGTACTGAAAAAAAATAGTGAAATTACTGAAGATGAAGTTAAAAAATCAGAGGATATAATTCAAAAAGAAACAGATAAATTTATTAAAGAAATAGATAAAATGACAGATGCTAAAGAAAAAGATATAATGGTAGTTTAGTATATAATTTTAAATAGAACCTGCATAACTGCAGGTTCTATTTAAAATTATACTATAACTAATAAAAAGGAGAGAATTTTATTGAAAAAATTATTCGCTTTTTTTAAGAAGAATAAAGATACAAAGGACAATATAGAATTAGATAAGTCAAAAATACCAGAGCATATTGCAATTATAATGGATGGAAATGGAAGATGGGCAAAGGAACGTAATTTGCCTAGAGCTCTTGGACATAGAGCTGGAGTAGAAGCAATAAGGAAAGTTGTAAAAGAGTGTAATAATTTGGGAGTTAAATATTTAACGTTATATGCATTTTCAACTGAAAATTGGAATAGGCCAATGCAAGAAGTAGAATCTTTAATGAAATTATTAGTAGAGTATTTGAAAAATGAGTTCGAGGAATTAAATAACAATGACGTTGTTATTAATTCTATTGGAAACATATCAAAATTACCTAGGCTATGTAGAGTAGAATTGGATAAGGCATATGAAAAAACAAAGAATAATAAGGGCTTGGTTTTAAACTTAGCACTAAATTATGGTGGAAGAAGTGAAATAGTAGACGCAGTAAAGAAAATTTCATTGGATCTAAAAAATAAAAAAATATCTGAGGACGAAATAACCGAGGATTTATTTTCAAAATATTTGTATACGGGGGAAATGCCAGACCCTGACCTTATAATAAGGCCAAGTGGGGAGTTAAGATTAAGCAATTTTTTACTCTGGCAAAGTGCTTACTCAGAACTTTGGTTCTCAGATATTAATTGGCCAGATTTTCATGAGGAAGAGCTAAAATCTGCTATAGCGGATTATCAAAAAAGAGACAGAAGATTTGGAAAGGTTAAATAGGGGAAAAATAATGAATAAAAGATATATAGGTGCACTTATTCTAGCACCACTAATAATATTTTTATTTTTAGGGGGATATTACTTAAAATATGCGGTAATGGTGCTTTCACTTTTTGGTATGTATGAGTTCTATAAAGTTTCTAGAAAAAAACACTACAAGCCAATTGGGCTTATAGGATATATTTTATGTATAGTATATTACTTAAATATGGGTAATGATTTTGGAGCGAGTTTTAATATATATATTTTAATAGCAGCGATTTTTGTATTACTTTGTATACCGGTGCTTCATGTAAATTATAATTTTGTGGATGTTGCTCTAACTATATTTGGTTTTTTGTATGTGGCAGTGTTTTTTAGTTTTATTGTATTTATTAATAATAAAACCTACGGTGAATATTTAGTATGGATTGTATTTATTTGTTCATGGGTCTGTGATACAGCAGCATATTATTCTGGAAGGTTTTTAGGTAAAGGGGGCAAACATAAGCTATGTCCTAAAGTAAGCCCTAATAAAACAATAGAGGGATCAATAGGAGGGCTACTGGGAAGTGTTATAGGAAGTACAATTTATGGCTATGTTATTTCAAAATATGGAGTGCCTATTCAGTTATATCATTTTGTTATAATTGGGGTTATATGTGGCATTTTCGGTCAATTTGGAGATCTAATTGCTTCATCTATAAAAAGATACGTAGGAGCTAAAGATTACAGTAGTCTAATACCAGGACATGGTGGGATTTTAGATAGGTTTGACAGTATTCTATTTGTTTCAGTGGTAGCATTTTATTATATTACATTTGTACTAAGACTATAATTCTTATAACAATTAATAGAATCATATATTGAGCAGAATGCAAAACAATTCCTAGCTATTATTAACTCATTAGCTGAATTGGCATTCAAGGCGATATATGATTTTATTATTAATCAAGACACTTTCAAATAATCCGTTTTTATCTATGTTATATTTTATGCTAATATTTAAGCGGATTATTTAATATAATATTTTATATCATTCTGATGGTATGTATTGGAAAATAAAATTAGGCTATTATATAACCATAAATACTAGGTAAATAACAAAAAACATTACAATTCATATGTGGAATTACATTCCATATATTAGAAGATTTTGTTATCTGCTTTATTTTAGTAGCTAAATATGATATATTAAATGCTGTAGAATAATTAATAACTAAAGAAAATATGGGATTTTCTTAAAAATTATAATAAAGTAAAATATTATGTAATATAAATAATAGATATACATGAATGGAGAGGTCTGCATGAAGAATGTTACTATATTAGGAGTTACGGGATCCATAGGAACTCAAACTTTAGAAGTTATACGATCGGATATTAATAATTTTGTTATTGTGGGAATTTCTGCTAACACAAATTGGGAAAAAATTGTACCAATCATAATTGAATTTAAACCGAAATATGTTGCCATGATGGATGGGGAAGCATCATTAAAACTCAAAAATCATTGCAGGGGAAAAAAATATTCAACGGAAATTTTGCAAGGACTAGAAGGATTGAACTATATAAGTACATTGCCTGAAGTCGATGTTGTAGTTACCGCAGTTGTAGGTATGATAGGGCTAGTTCCTACTATAAAAGCTATACATTCTGGAAAAGACATTGCTTTAGCTAATAAAGAAACACTGGTGGCAGCAGGGGAACTCGTAATGGAAGCTGCTAAAAGAAACCATGTAAATATACTACCAGTTGATTCAGAGCATGGTGCAATTTTTCAATGTTTACAGGGGAATAAGTTAAAAGATGTTAATAAAATATTATTAACGGCCTCAGGTGGTCCATTTAGAGGTAAAAGCAGACAAGAATTGAGGTCGATAAAACCGGAACAGGCCATTAAGCATCCTAAATGGAATATGGGTAAAAAAATATCTATTGATTCTTCAACACTTATGAATAAAGGGCTAGAGGTTATAGAGGCACATTGGTTATTTGGTGTAGATTACACTAATATTCAAGTGCTAGTTCATCCTCAAAGTATAATACATTCTATGGTAGAGTACATAGATGGAAGTGTAATAGCACAACTTAGTTCCACCGACATGAGACTTCCTATTCAGTATGCTATAAATTACCCCAAAAGAAATAATGCTGTAATAGATAAATTAGATTTTTATAATATGGGTAATTTGACTTTTGAAAAGCCAGATATGGATACCTTTAAATGCCTTAAATTGGCTTATAGTGCAGGTAAGATGGGCGGCAATATGCCTGCTATCATGAATGCTGCAAATGAAATAGCTGTTGAATTATTTTTAGATTTTAAAATAAAGTATCTCCAAATTGAATATATTATAGAAAAGTGCATGAATAAATTTGTACATAATATTAATCCTAATTTAGAAGAAATCTTAGAAGTTGATTTAAAAGTAAGACAATATGTAAGAGATAATTATGATAAAGAATAGGAAGGGGAATTATTATGAGTAATATTATAGCAAATATACCATACTTTATTATGGCTATATTAGCATTTAGCCTTTTAATTATAATACATGAATTAGGTCATTTTACTTTAGCTAAACTAAATGGAGTAAAAGTACATGAGTTTTCACTAGGAATGGGTCCAAAAATTTTTGGAATAAAAGGGAAAGAAACAGAGTATTTGATTAAAGCATTTCCTATTGGCGGATATGTTAAAATGGAAGGAGAAGATGAAGGAAGTAATGACCCCAGAGCTTTTAACAATAAAACTCCTCTTCAAAAACTGAGCATAGTTTCTGCAGGTGCAATTATGAATTTCGTTTTAGCGCTGGTTTTATTTGCTATTGTAGGAGCCTCGGAGGGATATATAGTACCCATAATAGGGGAAGTAGTCCCTGATGGTGCAGCTATGAAGGCTGGAATGCAAGTTGGAGACAAGATTACTAAGGTTAATAGTGTTAGTATAGACAAATGGGATCAATTTATAAATGAAATTTATAGTTCTAAAGGCGAAAATGTAAATATTGAAATAGTGAGAAATTCAAAAGTCAAAACATTTTCCTTGAAGCCCATTAAAAATGTGAAAGAAAATAGATTTATGATAGGAATCGGTGGTACACAAAAAAAAATGAACTTTGGCGAAGTTGTAAGTTATGGATTTAATCAAACCTTTGATACAACGAAACAAATCTTTGCATTTTTGGGAAACCTAGTTCATGGGCAAGTTTCAGCAAATGATGTAGGAGGACCCATAAGCATAATAAGAGTTTCAACAAGGGTTGCACAAGCTGGATTAACAAATTTAATGATGTTAACTGCAATGTTAAGTGTGCAACTAGGAATATTAAACGTAATACCTTTCCCAGCACTAGATGGAGGATGGATTTTTATATTGTTATTTGAAATAATATCAGGTAAGAAATTAGATGATAAGAAAGTTGGATTTGTAAATTATATTGGATTTATGCTTTTAATGGCACTTATGGTGTTCGTAGTCTTAAAGGATATAGTTAGTCCAATGAAATTCTAGGAGATGTACGTTATGAAGGATATTAGAGAAAGAAAAACAAAGAAGATTAAAGTAGGAAAAATATATATAGGTGGAGATTCAAAAATAGCAGTTCAGTCAATGACAAATACTGATACAAGAGATGTAGAAGCCACGATAAATCAGATTCTTCAGTTAGAAGAGGTAGGCTGTGACATCGTACGATGCGCAGTTCCAGATATGGAAGCTGCTGAGGCTATTAAAGAAATTGTGAAAAGAATTCACATACCCTTAGTTGCAGATATTCATTTTGACTATAAGCTGGCTCTGAAATCTATTGAGAATGGAATATCTAAACTCCGAATTAACCCAGGAAATATTGGGAGCAAAGATAGAATAAAATTAGTGGCGAAAGCTGCCAGTGATAAAGGTATTCCTATTAGAATTGGTGTAAATTCTGGATCGCTTGAAAGTGATATTCTTGAAAAATACGGTCATGTATGCGCACGAGCACTAGTGGAAAGCGCTTTAAGACATGTTGCAATACTAGAAAGTCTTAACTTTTATGATATAGTTATTTCTATAAAATCTTCTGATGTAGTCATGATGATTGAAAGTTATAAACTAATCTCAGATAAGGTAGATTATCCACTCCACCTAGGTGTTACGGAGGCTGGAACTACATGGAGAGGGACAATAAAATCTAGTGTAGGTATTGGAGCTCTTTTAGCTTGCGGAATTGGTGATACTATAAGAGTATCATTAACGGGTGATGTTGTAGATGAGGTTAAGGTCGGCAAGGAGATTCTAAAATCACTCGGGTATATTGATGATGGAATTAAATTTGTATCCTGTCCTACCTGTGGAAGAACTCAAATAAATCTTATCAAAATTGCAAATGAAGTAGAAGAAAGATTGGCGAGTTGCAACAAGAACATAAAGATTGCAATAATGGGATGCGTAGTTAATGGGCCAGGTGAAGCACGAGAAGCCGATATTGGAATAGCTGGTGGAAATGGTGTAGGCCTTATATTTAAAAAAGGCGAAATAATTAAAACTGTTAAAGAAGAAGATTTAGTGGAAGAACTTATTCGTGAGATAGATAAATTATAAAGTGGAACATCAGGGGGAATACTAATGGATGCAAGTTTAGCTGGAATGTTGAAAAATGATTTTGATTCAAATGAGGAAACATTAGTAGATGACATTAAGGTACTCCGAGTTCAATACCTTAAAAAAAGCAACAAATTAAGGGTGATAGTAAAATCTTTTGAAAATGCAGACGACAATAAAAAACTACTAATTAAAAATATTATTTCAAAAAGATTGTCTAATTTTGAAGATATTCAGTTGATTTGTTACCAAGATGTATCAAATGCTACCATAGAAGATGTAAACGGCAAGTTTTGGCTGGATGTTGTGAACGTAATAGCTATCTCAGAGCCATCAAGTAAGGATAGCTTACTAAAATCTTCTAGGACAATAGAGAATGGTGTACTTAAAATACAGTGTGGTAATGATTTTATGTGTAAGATTCTAAGAGATAAGAACATAGAACTTCTTTTGAAAAATACTATAAATGATATGTTTGGAGTGAATTCATTAGTTAAATTGGAACATAACAGTGAACTGACCAAAGAAGATTCTTTTGTGAAAAAAGAGAAAGAAAATCAAACTATAATAAATGAGATTATAAAAAACATAAATACAGAAAACAAAGACAGACCTAAGAGTAGTAACAATAGTCAGAATAAAGATTTCAGTGGTGGTAGCAAATCAAACAAGTATAGTAGACCGGGCTATAGAAAAGATGAGGCTCCCGATGAAAACACCATAATGGGAAGAAATATAAACGGTGAAAGTATAGAAATAAAGGATATAAATGAAACTTCGGGAATAGTTTGTGTTTCTGGAGATATTTTTAAAGTGAATATAATTGAAACAAAAACTGGCAGAATAATTATCACGTTTTTTATTACGGATTACACAAGTTCGATTACAGTAAAATGTTTTCCAAAGCCTAAAGATGTAGAAAAGATAATGGAAGAAATTAAAGTAGGACTTTTCTGTAAGCTTCGTGGCGAAGCAAGTTATGATACCTATGCAAGAGAAGTAGTTGTAATGGTTAGAGATATAGTAAAACTGAAGAAAATAGAAAGAATGGATACTGCAAGGGAAAAAAGAGTAGAACTGCATATGCACACCCAAATGAGTGCTATGGATGGTATGACTCCTACGTCTAAGCTTGTTGCAAGAGCGGCTAAATGGGGTCATCGAGCAGTAGCAATAACTGATCATGGTGTTGTTCAGGCTTTCCCGGAAGCTATGGACGCAGCTAAAAAAAATAAGATTAAGGTTATATATGGTGTAGAGGGCTACTTAGTAGATGATGGTCAACCAATTGTCATTAACAATAAAAATGAAAATTTAGATGATTGTTTTGTAGTTTTTGATATAGAAACCACAGGGCTTTCCAGTGAAAATGATAGAATTACTGAAATAGGGGCAGTTAAAATTGTAAATGGGAAAATCGTAGATAGATTTAATGAATTTGTAAATCCTGAAATAGACATACCTTATAAGATTACAGAGCTTACTGGAATCACAAATGACATGGTTTGTGGTGCAGACTTAATTAAAGAAGTACTTCCCGAGTTTTTAGAGTTTGCAAAGGATAGTGTGGTGGTAGCTCATAATGCTGCTTTTGATACTGGGTTTATTAAGAAAAATGCACAGAGGTTAGGACTTCTATTTGAAAGTACTATTATGGATACAATTCCACTGGCAAAGTTTTTACTAAAAGATCTTAAGACATTTAAGCTAAATGTAATAGCTAAGCATCTAGGCATTTCACTAGAAAACCACCATAGAGCTGTAGATGATGCTAAAGCTACTGCAGAAATACTACTGCATTGTTTTGGACTGCTTAAAGAAAAAGATATTTTAGACTTGGCTACTTTAAACAGTGAATTTTTAGGCGATTTCGATATAAAAAAAGCAAACACCTATCATGTTATTATTTTAGCAAAAGACCAAACAGGTCTAAAAAATCTTTATAAACTTATATCATTTTCAAATTTAGATTATTTTCATAGAAGACCTAGACTTCCTAAAACACTAATTGAAAGTTATAGAGAAGGACTTATAATTGGTTCTGCCTGTGAAGCTGGACAAGTATATAGAGAAGTGCTTTCAGGAAAATCCGATGAAGATATTAGAGCTATTGTGGGATTTTATGATTATCTAGAAATACAGCCTCTACTAAATAACAATTTTATGATTAAAAATGGCATGGTAAAAGATGAAAATGAATTAATGGAAATTAATAGAAAAATATGTGAACTCGGAGAAAAAAATAATTTGCCAGTAGTCGCTACAGGGGATGTACATTTTTTAGAACCCTCCGATGAAGTGTATAGGAAAATTTTAATGGCTGGTAAAGGATTCTCAGATGCAGATGACCAACCACCACTATATTTTAAAACTACTAATGAGATGTTAAGGGAGTTTGCATATTTAGGTGAAAAGAAGTGTAGAGAAGTGGTAATTTATAATCCCAATAAAATTGCTGACCTGATAGAATTTGTAAAACCAATACCAGATGGAACTTTTACACCGAAAATACCAGGTGCAGAAGAGGATATTCGCAAGATGACATCAGATAAAGTTCATTCAATATATGGAGATATTCTTCCAGAGATAGTTGAAAAAAGATTGGACAAGGAACTAAACTCTATTATAGGTAATGGGTATGCTGTACTTTATTTAATAGCTGAAAAATTAGTAGCAAAGTCACTTGCGGATGGTTATTTAGTAGGCTCAAGAGGTTCGGTTGGATCTTCCTTTGCAGCTAATATGTCTAATATAACAGAAGTAAATGGGTTGCCGCCTCATTATGTATGTCCGAGTTGCAAAAAAAGTGAATTTGTTTTAGATGGATCTATTGGTTCAGGTGCTGATTTACCAGATAAAGTATGTCCTGATTGTGGTACACAATATAAAAAAGATGGTCATGATATTCCATTTGAAACATTCTTAGGATTTGAAGGAGATAAAGAACCAGATATAGATTTAAATTTTTCAGGGGATAATCAAGCAGACATACATAGATATACAGAGGTGCTGTTCGGAAAAGGTCATACCTTCAAGGCGGGAACTATTGGAACCATAGCGGATAAGACTGCTTATGGTTATGTGAAAAAATATTTAGGTGAAAAAGATATTATTGTGCCTCAAGCTGAAATAGAACGACTAGTCATGGGGTGTACTGGAGTTAAGAGAACGTCAGGACAACATCCAGGTGGGATAATGGTTGTTCCAAGTGACAATGAGATATATAATTTTTGCCCAGTGCAACACCCAGCGGATGATCCAAATTCAGATATTATTACAACACATTTTGATTATCATTCCATAAGTGGAAGGTTACTTAAACTTGATATACTTGGTCATGATGATCCTACAATGCTTAAAATGCTTCAAGATTTAACTGACCTTGACCCTTTAACTATTCCACTGGCGGATCCTAAGGTCTTAAGTTTGTTTACGTCACCTGCGGCACTGGGGCTTACAGCTAAACAATTGGGTTGTGAAGTGGGAAGTTATGGTGTCCCGGAATTTGGTACTAAATTTGTTAAACAAATGCTTTTAGATACACAGCCAAAATCTTTTTCAGACCTTGTTAGAATTTCAGGATTATCTCATGGTACGGATGTGTGGATTAATAATGCACAATATTATATTAAAGAAGGATTTACAACACTTAAAGATTGTATTTCTACAAGAGATGATATAATGGTGTACCTAATGCAAAAAAATCTTCCACCTAAGACTGCTTTTACTATCATGGAGAAGGTAAGAAAGGGTAAGGGGCTTACTGAAGATGATGAGAAGATAATGCGAGAAAATGATGTGCCTGATTGGTATATAGGTTCATGTAAAAAGATAAAGTATATGTTTCCTAAAGGACATGCAGTAGCATATGTAATGATGGCTGTGAGAATAGCATATTATAAGGTTTATTACCCAAAGGAATATTATGCTACTTTTTTTACTATAAGAGCGGATGACTTTGATGCAGATTTGATTTCAAAAGGTGAGAATGCTATAAGAGTCAAAATGGATGAGTTAGAATCTATGGGCAAGGATATAGGTATGAAAGAAAAAGGACTTCTTACGGCTCTTGAGTTATCCTATGAAATGTTTAAAAGAGGGATAAAATTATTAAATGTAGATCTTTATAAGTCTGAGGCAATTAAATTTACAATTGAAGAGGATTCATTAAGACCTCCATTAAGTGGGCTGGAAGGGGTAGGTGAAAACGCCGCTAAAAGCATAGTTTTGGAAAGAGTTAACGGTGAGTTTATATCAAAAGAAGAACTTCGAATTCGTTGTAAAATTTCTAAAACGGTTATTGAATCATTAGATAATCATGGGTGCTTAAAAGATCTTCCAGATACAAATCAGCTGTCGTTTTTCTAGGGAAATGTAATTAACCCTTGAAATAGCAAATTTTATATGATAGAATAATATATATTGGTTATCGCTGATAATTTTATTGTAAGAGAGTAGGCCCGCCTACTCTCTATTTATTGAAACGCAACTAATGGTTGCGTTTTAATTATAATAGTATGATTAATTATATTAATAATTGTAGAAAATATTAGTAAAAGGAGGGTGTTAAAATGAAAAATGATACCTTGATACAAAAACTCACAAAAATAACCAAACCAATAGTAGAAGAAAATAATTGCGAATTATATCATTTGGAATATGTAAAAGAAGCAGGAGAAAATTTTCTTAGAATTTATATAGATAATGAAAGTGGAATATCTTTAGAAGATTGTGAAAAAATAAGTAGAGCCACAAGTGAGATATTAGATCTGCAAGATCCAATAACTGATAGTTACTGTTTAGAAGTATCTTCTCCAGGGATTGAGAGAATTTTATATGATGATCATCATATGAAAAAATATGTTGGTCAAAATGTACTAGTTAATTTAAATAGTCTATATGAGGGCACTAAAAAACTTGAGGGTAATTTACTAGGATTTTCTGATATGCAAATAGAAATTCAATATGATGGGAATAATATATCTATCCCTAGAGAAAAAATTTCCATTGTGAATTTGAAACCGGTGCTGTAAGGAGGAAGTTAAAATGAATCAGGAATTTATTGAAGCATTGAGAGAAATTGTAGACCAAAAGGGAATTAGTGAAGATTTACTTTTTCAAACTATTGAAGATGCATTAGTTGCAGCATATAAGAAAAATTATGCTACGCTATCTAGCAATAGCCAAAATGTAAAAGTATCAATGAATAGAGAAACAGGTGAAATACATGTTTATGGTCAGAAAACAGTTGTAGAAGAAGTGGTTGAGGATGTTACAGAAATATCACTAGAGGAAGCTAAAGAATATAGTCCTAAATATCAAATTGATGATATTGTTGATATTGAAGTTACTCCAAGAAAATTTGGGAGAATAGCTGCACAATCTGCAAAACAAGTAGTTATTCAAAGAATTAAAGAAGCTGAAAGAAATATTATTTACAATGAATTTATAACCAAAGAATTTGATATTATTACAGGAAGTGTTATAAGAAAAGATAGAGGTAATGTATTTATAGATTTGGGTAAAATTGAAGCTGTGCTTGGAGCAAATGAGCAAATGCCTGGTGAGGAATATAATTTTAATGAAAAACTAAAACTATATATTGTTGAGGTTAAGAATACTACTAAGGGTGCTCAAATAGGAGTATCAAGAACTCATCCAGGCCTTGTGAAACGCTTATTTGAACTTGAGGTGCCAGAAGTTTTTGGTGGAGTTGTTGAAATAAAAAGTATTTCAAGAGAAGCAGGATCAAGAACTAAAATCGCAGTGTATTCAAATGATGAAAATGTTGATGCAATGGGAGCTTGCGTTGGACCAAAAGGTGCTAGAGTTCAAAGTATAGTTAATGAACTAAGAAATGAAAAAATAGATATAATTAAGTGGAGTAAAAAATCTGAGGAATATATCTCAAATGCATTGAGTCCTGCAAAGGTTTTGAATGTTGTAGTTGAAGAGGCATCTAAATCTGCGAAGGTAATAGTTGAAGATAATCAACTATCATTGGCCATTGGAAAAGAAGGTCAAAATGTACGACTAGCAGCAAGACTTACAGGGTGGAAAATTGACATTAAAAGTAGAACTCAAGCTCAATATAAAATGGAAGATAGTGAAGTTATTGAAAATAAAGTAATTGAAACCATTACTCAGGAGTAGGTGATAGGTTTATGAAAGTTAAAAAAATACCTCAGCGCATGTGTACGGGTTGTATGGAAATGAAATGTAAAAAAGAATTGTTGCGCATAGTTCGTAGTAAAGAGGGCGAAATTTCTATAGATTTAATAGGAAAAAAACCAGGTAGAGGTGCATATATTTGTAAAAGTATTGAGTGCTTTGAAAAATCTTACAAAACAAAGAGATTAGAGAGAAATTTAGGCGGGAAAATAAGTGAAGAAATCTATGAAATGCTTAAAGAACAGATAAATCCTAAGGATGAGATAAATTATGAACAATAAATTTTTTCAGTTTTTAGGTTTAACTAAGAAAGCAGGCAAACTTATTGAAGGTTACAATCAATGTGAAGATGCGCTATCGCATGGAAGAGGAACCCTAATAATTTTGTCTGAGGAAAGTGCTACAAACACTAAGGATAAATTTAAAAGATTTAGCATTAAATATAATATACCTTTTATAGAAGGTGTATCCAATGAGATTCTAGGCAGGTGCCTTGGAAGAGCAGAAATTAATGTTTTGTGTGTTAATGACAAAAGAATGAGTAGTAAACTACTCAGTTTATGGAACGAAGTCAATGAAGAAAAAAAAGAAGAACAAGAGAATGAAGAAAATAAAGACGATAAAGAAAATGAAATAAATGAGGAAAATAAAGTCGATGAATAAATTAAATTTCGGGGGTGAATGATTTGGCAAAAGTCAGAATATATGAATTAGCAAAAGAGTTAGAGGTGTCAAGTAAAGAATTAATTAATGTACTATTCGAGGAGTTTAGTATAAAAGCCAAAAATCATATGAGTGTAATTGAGGAAGAGGATGCTGAGTTAATAAAGGAACTTTATAGTGACGAAAATTCAGGACTTAAAGATGAAAAAAATGAAACAGTTGAACACTATGAAAATATAGCTAATGAAGATGCTAACAAAGTGATCATTAGAAAAAGAGGTAGAAAAGGCAGAGATGAACTTGGAAATGGTAACAATAGTGTTGAAGCTATAGATGATGAAGTTGTAGTAATCGAGGCTTCTATTACAGTTAAAGACTTAGCTGATAAGTTAAAGAGACCTTACGTTGAAGTAATAAAACAACTTATTTTTATAGGTGTTATGGCTGGAATGAACCAAGAAATTGATTTTGCTACAGCCGAAAAGGTAATAGAAAAATATGGTGCACTTGCAGTACTAAAAGAAGAAGAAGAAGGCAAACTTGCTGATGAAGTAGAAGTAGAAGAATTTGAAGATGATTTAGCAACAGCTAAAAAACCAGCTGTTGTAACAGTTATGGGTCATGTTGATCATGGTAAGACTTCATTACTTGATTGTATTAGAAAATCTAAGGTTACAGAAACAGAAGCAGGCGGAATAACACAACACATAGGTGCTTATACTGTTAATATTAATGGTGAAAAAATCACATTTTTAGATACACCAGGTCATGAAGCTTTTACAGCAATGAGAGCTAGAGGTGCCCAAATAACAGATATAGTTATTCTTGTTGTAGCTGCAGATGATGGAATTATGCCACAAACTACCGAAGCAATAAATCACTGTAAGGCTGCTAAGGTTCCAATGATAGTAGCTATAAACAAGATGGATAGACCAGGAGCTAATGTTGATAAAGTTAAGCAAGAATTAACAGAATATGGCCTTGTTGCTGAAGATTGGGGTGGAGATACAATATGTGTTCCAGTATCCGCTCATACTAAAGAGGGTATAGATACACTACTTGAAATGGTATTAATTACAGCAGAAATGTTAGAGCTTAAAGCAAATCCTAGTAGAAGTGCAAAAGGAACTGTAATAGAAGCAAAACTTGATAAAGGTAGAGGCCCACTTGCTACGTTATTAATACAAAATGGTACATTAAACACTGGAGATTCTATAATAGTTGGTTCAACATACGGTAGAATAAGGGCAATGTTTGATGATAAGGGTAACAAAATCAAAACTGCAGGACCTTCTATACCAGTAGAAATACTCGGATTATCTGAAGTGCCAGAAGCTGGAGATAGATTTAATGTAGTTAAAGATGAGAAGACTGCAAGAAATATGGCCGAAACTAGAAAATCAAAATCAAGAGAAGAACATTTTAAGGCAAGTAATAGAGTTTCTATGGAAAATCTATATAGCCAAATACAAGAAGGATCTGTTAAGGAACTTGGTGTTATTGTAAAAGCTGACGTTCAAGGATCTGTTGAGGCTGTACGTCAATCTCTTGAAAAATTATCTACTGATAATGTTAAAGTAAGGGTTATACATTCTGGAGTTGGAGCTATTACAGAAACAGATGTTACACTTGCAGCTGCTTCAAATGCAATAATTATAGGGTTTAATGTAAGACCAGATAATAATGCTGCTGTAACTTCTGAAAAAGAAAAGGTAGAAATTAAAACTTATAGAGTAATTTATGATGCTCTTGATGATATAAAAGCTGCAATGCTTGGAATGCTTGATCCTGTATATAAAGAAGTTGTTTTAGGTAGAGTTGAAATAAGACAAATATACAAAGTATCTAATGTAGGAACTATTGCAGGATCTTATGTATTAACTGGTAAGATTACAAGAAATAGTAGTGTACGTGTACTTAGAAACGGAATAGTAATAACTGAATCAACTCTAGCATCATTAAAGAGATTTAAAGACGATGCAAAAGAAGTTGCTGCTGGATATGAATGTGGATTAAGTGTAGAGAAATTCAATGACATTAAGGAAGGCGACATTTTAGAAGCATTTATTATGGAAGAAGTAAAGCCAAAATTATCATAATATAAGGAGTAGTGGGTTGTATGGTTAATTATAGAAATGGTAGAATTAACGAAGAAATTAAAAAAGAAGTGAGCAATACAATTCAAAACAAAATAAAGGATCCAAGAAAAAGTGCTATGGTGAGTGTAACAAAAGTAGACACAACAAAAGACCTTAGCTATACAAAAATTTATGTTAGTATATTTGGTAGCGAAGATTCTAAAAAAGAAACAATTCAAGCACTAAAAAGTTCTACTGGTCTTATGCGAAAAGAAATTGGGGCTCATGTTAAGCTAAGACATGTTCCTCAAGTTATCATAGAGGTTGATGAAACCATAGAACGTGCTATACATTTAGAAGGTATTTTTCATCAAATAAAAGAAAAAGAAAAAATTGATGAAGAAAATAGTGGAGATAACATAAGTGAAGAAGATATAGATGACAAGGATAGCCATGATGATGGTAGCAATGAAAATTAATGATATTGTTAACAGAATAAAGTTATTCAAGAAAATTGCTATAACTTTCCATACTTCACCAGATGGTGATTCAATAGGTAGTGCACTGGCTTTACTTATTGGTCTTAGAAAACTGAATAAGGATGTGCATATAGTTTCAAAAGAGGTTATTCCACAGACTTTTCAGTTCTTGCCATATTCAAATGAAATTAATGGTGAAACAATAGAACCATCTGTTGATACAGAATGTGTAATAGTGTTAGATTGTGGGGATTTCAAGAGAATTAATTCGAATTTATGTATGCAAAATAGAAAGTTTGAATTAATTAATATGGATCACCATTTATCTAATGATTTATACGGAGATTTAAATTTTGTTGATACAAGTGCTTCTGCTGCTTCCGAAATTGTGTTTGAAGTGCTTAGACTTCTTAATGTGGAATTGGACAAAGAAATAGCTGCATGCTTGTACACTTCACTACTTACAGATACAGGATCATTTAGGCATTCGAGTACTACGGCAGTAACTCATGCTATTGCAGGAGAACTTATCAGTACAGGTATAGATTTTAGTAACATACATAGATTGATTTTTGAGAATAAAAAGTTTGAAAAAATAAAATTCTATGGTGAAGTTATTGGTAATATGACCTCCGAACTTAATAGTAAAGTATGCATTATGTATATATCTAAAAATATGCTTGAAAAATATAGTTTTGCTTCCTCAGATACATCAGATGTTATTACTTTTGGAGCCTCAATAGATACTGTTGAGGTTACCATTCTTATAAAAGAAGCTGAGAATGGAGTTAGAGTAAGTTTAAGATCTAAATCACTAGTGGATGTTAGCAAAATTGCAGAAACTTTTAATGGTGGTGGGCATATTAGAGCTGCAGGTTTTTTCACAGAAACGAATTTTGATGATACTAAAGTGAAACTTTTGGAAATTTTAGAAAAAGAGTTGATAAAATGAATGGTATATTAAACATATTTAAACCTACAGGAATGACATCCTTTGATGTAGTTCGCATAATTAAAAAAATTACTCATATAAAAAAAGTAGGCCACGCTGGCACTCTAGACCCTGAGGCCAGCGGGGTTTTACCTGTTTGTATAGGAAAAGCAACAAAGGCGATTGATTATATAATGGGTGACTTTAAAATTTATGAAACTGAATTAAAATTGGGTGTTATTACAGACACCTATGATAGAGAAGGTAAAATTTTAGCAGAAAGTGAAGTTAAGGCAAGCTGCGCAGAAATTATACAGGCTATTAATTCATTTGTAGGAGAAATAAAACAAGTGCCTCCTATGTACTCAGCTTTGAAAGTTAATGGGAAAAAACTTTATGAATTAGCAAGGGCTGGGATAGAAATAGAGAGAGAAGCAAGGCCTATTACAATTTATGATATAGAAATTACAGATATTAAAATACCTTATGTAAAGTTTAGGGTGAAATGCTCTAAGGGTACATATATTAGAAGTCTATGTTATGATATTGGAGAATTATTAAAATGTGGTGGTATGATGTGGAACCTGCAAAGAACTGCTACAGGGCAATTTCATATTGAAGATACTATAAATATTGTGGACTTAAATGAAGAAAATATAAATGGGCATATTATGCCTATAGAAACCATTTTTAAAAATAATATTAAAGTCACAATAGAAGATCGATTTGTTAAGTTTTTACTTAATGGTGTTGTAGTAAAAGATAGGTTATTAACTTGCAAGTTCGAAGCGGATACTATATATAGTATCTATAATAATGATAATGATTTTATTGGAATTGCAGATAAAAGTATTGAGGGAGTTAGGCTTATAAAATCATTTATATAGGAGTATATTAAAATGTTAATTATAAAAGATAATTTTAAAACTAAACTTAAATATCCAACATACATAGCCCTGGGAAGTTTTGATGGACTTCATTTAGGGCACATGCATCTTATAAATAGAACTGTTGAATTATCTGAAGAGAATAATGTTAAAAGTATGATTTGTACTTTTAAAAATCATCCACTGTCAGTTATTAATAAGGAAATTTGCCCAAAGCTCATAATGGATAATGAGACTAAAATAAATTTATTAAAAAACACTGGTATTGATATTGTTAATTTTGTTAACTTCGATAAAGATTTTATGAAGATAACTCCAGAAGAATTTATAAAAAATATGGTGAATTTCTATAATGCAAAAGGAATAGTTGTTGGGTTTAATTATAGATTTGGGTATAAAAATTTAGGTGATATAGAAATGCTTAAAAAACATAGCATTAAACTAGGATATAAATTATATATTTGTGAAGCTATTAGTAAGGATAATGAAGTTGTAAGTAGTTCTAGCATTCGCCATCTAATAGCTGAGGGGGATATAACTAAAGTAAATGAGTTACTAGGAAGGCCCCACATTATTACTGGAAAAGTAGTTAAGGGAAAGCAACTTGGTAGAACCATTGGATTTCCTACTGTAAACTTAAATTACAATAAGGAATATATTCTTCCTAAGGGGGGAGTATACTATACTTTAGTTAAGCATGATAATAATATTTACAAAGCTATAACCAATATAGGCTATAATCCTACTGTAGAAGGTGGAAAGCTATCAGTAGAAACATATATCTTGAATTTTGATAAACAAATTTACGGTGAAGAAGTTAAAATTAATTTTATAGACAGAATGAGAGATGAAGTTAAATTTGATACAATTGAGGAATTGAGGGAACAACTTATAAAGGATAAAAAATATGCTTTTGGTCAAAAAATAGAAAAATAAGTGATATGTTGTAAAAACTAATTTACAATTTAAGAACAGTTTGTTATAATTGATTTGAACCTTATGCTAAGTTCACCGAATCGCCAACGGTGTACTTGGAATATGGAGATATTTTTCGGAGGTGTTATTAAAATGCAAAAGGCTAAAAAACAAGAAATAATGATTAAACATGCAAGACATGAGGGAGATACTGGTTCAGCAGAGGTGCAAATTGCACTACTTACTGAAAGAATTTTAGAGTTAACAGAGCATTTAAAAATTCATAAAAAAGACAATCATTCAAGAAGAGGTCTATTAATGATGGTTGGACAAAGAAAAGGTATGTTAGGTTACTTAAAGAATAAAGATATTGAAAGATATCGTGCAATTCTTGCAGAACTTGGACTAAGAAAGTAATTTAGAGCGGCTTAGCCGCTCTATTATTTTAATTATTAGTAATAAAATATATAAAATTAGATTTTAAAAACACATATATTATCTAATAATATTAGTGTAAATTGAAGGGAGGCAAATATATGATTCATATTATAGAAACCACTGTAGCAGGAAGAAATCTTAAAGTTGAATATGGTAAGGTTGGAATGCTATCAAATTGTGCAATATTCATGAGCTACGGTGAGACAGTAGTTATGGTTAATGCAAATGCATCAGAAAAACCAAGGGATGGTATTGATTTCTTTCCACTGAGTGTAGAATATGAAGAAAAACTTTATGCCGTTGGTAAAATTCCTGGCGGGTTCATAAAGAGAGAGGCAAGACCATCAGAAAGGGCAATTTTAACAGCAAGAGGGATTGATAGACCACTTAGACCACTATTCCCTAAAGGCTATAAAAATGATGTACAAATTGTTTGTACAGTACTTTCAGTTGAGCAAGATAATTCACCTGAGATACTTGCTATGAATGCTGCATCATTAGCATTATGCTTGTCAAGTATACCTTTTACAGATGCCGTTGCAACAGTTTCAGTGGGCCTTATTGATGATAAATTCATATTGAGCCCAACTGTAGAAGAGAGAAATGCTAGTTCTATGAACCTTACAGTTTGTGCTACAAAGGACAATGTGACAATGATAGAAGCTAGTGGAAATGAAATACCAGAAGATGTAATGATAAATGCTATTGATTTTGCTTTTGAAGCATGTAAAAAAATTGTAGCTTTCCAAGAAGAAGCTGTAGCTAAATTTGGAAAAGAAAAAATCATTCCTGAAATAAGCAAAATAGATGAAACTCTCCAAAATGAAGTTAGAGATTTCTCATTTGACATGTTTAAGACAGCAATGTACATAATGGATAAAGATGAGAGAAACGCAAAAGTAGATGAAATAAAACAAAAGATAGCTCTTGAATTTAATGAAAAATATTCTGATAAAAAATCAGATATAGGTGAAGTTTCATATGGCATCCAAAAGGAAATAGTTAGAAATATGATGCTAAATGAAAATAGAAGGCCTGATGGAAGGGCTTTTGATCAGGTTAGGCCAATAAGTTGCGAAGTGGGAATACTTCCTAGAACTCATGGAACAGGTCTTTTTACAAGAGGGCTTACTCAAGTAATGGGTGTTGCAACTCTCGGGGCATTAAAAGAAGCTCAGATGTTAGACGGAATAGGTGATGAAGATACTAAAAGATACATGCATCATTATAATTTTCCAGCTTATAGTGTAGGAGAAACTAAGCCAATGCGTGGACCTGGAAGACGGGAAATTGGTCATGGAGCACTAGCTGAAAAAGCTGTAGAACCACTTTTACCATCTATAGAAGAATTTCCATATGCTATACGAGTAGTATCAGAGGTACTAAGCTCTAATGGTTCAACATCTCAAGCTAGTGTAAGTGCAAGTATTTTAGCGCTACTTGATGCAGGTGTTCCAATTAAGAGGCCTGCAGCAGGTATCGCAATGGGACTAATTACAAATTCTGACTTAACTAAAGAAAAAGTAATAACGGATATTCAAGGTATAGAAGATTTCTTTGGTGACATGGATTTTAAAGTGGCTGGAACTGAACTAGGAATTACAGCTATACAAGTTGATACAAAGCTTCATGGACTATCTAAATATTGCATTAAAACTGCAATTATAGATGCAAAAGTTGCTAGACTTCATATATTAGGAAAAATGAATGAATGTATTCCAGAAGCAAGAAGTGAACTTTCAAAATATGCTCCTAGAATGTATATACTAAACGTAGCGCCTGACAAGATTAGAGACGTAATAGGAAAAGGCGGAGTAACTATAAAGAAAATTATAGCAGAGACCGGAGTTAAAATAGACACTAATGACGATGGAAAAATTGTAATTATGTCTAATGATGGAGATAGTGCAAATAGAGCAGTAAAAATCATCGAAGAGCTAACAAAATCCGTAAAAGTAGGAGAAATATATTTAGGAAAAGTAACAAAAATAGCTGCTTTTGGAGCTTTTGTTGAAATACTTCCTAATAAAGAAGGATTAGTGCATATATCTAAACTCGATTTTGCTAGAGTAAATAAAGTAGAAGATATTGTTTCGGTTGGTGATGAGATATTAGTAAAAGTAATGGAAATAGATAATCAGGGAAGAGTAAATCTTTCAAGACGAGATGCTATTAAAGATAGTGAAAATGAAAAAAAAGAGAATGAATAATAATAGAAGGGCTTAGATGCCTTTTTATTTTTTTTAATAATATTACACTAATATGCACATAGTAAATATAAATTCTCAATAAGGAGAGGCACATATGTACAATTTGTTTAAGTTAAATAATGGTTTAAGGGTTGTAGTTGAATCTATAGAATATGTAAATTCAGTAAGTGTTGGTCTATGGGTAGAAAATGGTTCAAGAAATGAAAACGCAAGCAATAATGGAATATCACATTTTATTGAGCATATGCTTTTTAAAGGAACACCGGATAGAACTGCAAAGCAAATTGCTGAAGCTATTGAAGATGTGGGTGGTCAAATAAATGCATTTACGGGTAAGGAAGTTACATGCTTTTATATAAAAGCATTAGATACACATTTAGAATTGTCCCTGGATATTTTGTCAGACATGCTTTTCAATAGTAATTTTTCAGAAGATGAAATTGAAAAAGAAAAAGGTGTAGTTGTTGAAGAAATTAATATGAGCGAAGATTCACCAGAGGATGTTTTAATGGAGTTACATACAAAAGCAATATGGGATAGGGATTCTATTTCGTTACCTATTTTAGGAACTATGGATACTGTAAAATCATTTAGTAAAAAAGTGATAGTAGATTATGTAGACTCATATTATATACCGGAAAACTCAGTTATATCAATTTCAGGTAAATTTGATATGAAAAATATAGAAGAGCTACTTGAAAAGTATTTTGGTAAATGGCACACTAAAAATAAAAATATTACTAAGTATAGTAGTCCTCAGTTATTAAATAATCATTATTTCAGAAAAAAAGATATTGAACAACTTCATGTAAGTCTGGGAATTCCTGGAGTGGAGATTGGTAATGACGATACATATGCTCTAATATTACTGAGTAATATATTAGGTGGAGGAGCTTCCTCACTACTGTTTCAAAAAATACGTGAAGAGTTAGGGGTGTGCTACTCAATATATTCTTATATATCAGCTTTTAAAAATACAGGAATTGTGAGCGTTTACGCGGGACTTAATCCTTCTAATGCTGAGAGTGCTATTGATGCAATAAAACAAGAAGTTAGTAAATTTGCAAAATCAGGAATTGATAATGAAAGATTATACAAGGCTAAAGAACAATTAAAAGGTAGCTATATTCTAGGTCTTGAAAGCACAAGCAGTAGAATGTTTAGTAATGGAAAATCGGTAATGTTTTTGAATAAGATAAATACACCTAAAGATGTACTTAGAAAAATTGATGAAATAAATATGTCAAGGGTCAACTCTGTAATGGAAAAGACTTTTAAAAATGGTATAATAAATTCAGCCTATGTAGGTAAAGAAAAACAAATGGTGGAAAAACTTTTTAAAGGTAACATTATTTCACTAGATAAGTAAATTAATTTATAAAAATATAGAAATTATGCATAACACCTCAACGTATTCCATAGTATTTTAGGGGCATGAAAATAAATAAAAGGTACTCGTTTTTTATTTTCATGTCCCTTAATAGTATTGTTGAGGAGGGTTTTTACATGGAAGATAATATAAAACTGTATAGTGAAATGGAAAGATATGAAATTATCAATATTAATGATGGTGATAAATATAGCAATTTAGGTAATAATGATGTTGTCATTGATGAGAACGGTCTTTTAAAATTTTTAATTATTAATGGAGGCAGTTCTAAATTTAGTTTTTTTAAAAGTAATGATATAATTGAAGTACCTTGGGACTATGTTAAAAAAATTGGTTCTAGAACTATAATAATTGATGTCGATAATGAATTTTTAAAAAAATCGCATATTTAATTTTGGAGGATATAAATGAAGATATTAGTGCAAAAGTTTGGCGGCACATCCGTTTCAACGGAGGAAAAAAGAAAACTTGTAGCCTGCAAGGTAATAAACGCAAAGGCAGAAGGCTATTTTCCCGTGGTGGTGGTATCTGCTATGGGAAGAAAAGGTGAACCTTATGCTACAGATACGCTGCTATCTTTGGTAGATGATAAATTCAAAGATTTAAATCCATTAGCAATAGATTTACTAATGAGTTGTGGTGAGACTATAAGTACTGTAATAATGTGCAATGAGTTAAACAATAGTAATATTGATGCTGTACCGCTAACTGGCGGACAAGCAGGTATAATTACGGATTGTAATTATAACAATGCGGCAATAATAAATGTGGACACAAAAAAAATCTTGAGTATTTTACAAAATGGAAAGATTCCTGTAGTAGCTGGGTTTCAAGGCAGAGACGGAAATGACTATATTACAACTATAGGTAGAGGTGGAAGTGATGTTACTGCTGCAATATTAGGTGCGGCACTTAATGCAGTAGAGACACAAATATACACTGATGTAGATGGAATTATGACAGCAGATCCAAGAATAGTTTCTGAAGCAACTTTAATAAAAAAAATAAGTTATGACGAGATTTTTCAGTTTGCCGATCAAGGAGCTAAGGTCATACATCCAAGAGCTGTTGAAATATCTAGAAAGTATAATATACCACTTGTAATAAAAAACACTATGAATGACTGTGATGGAACTGTAATTAGCAACTTGGGGAGTCAAGCTTTTGAAAATATAATCACAGGGATTACACATATGAATAACAGAGTTCAAATAAAAATATGCAAAAATTCAGATCCTAGTTATGATAATCTTTTTGATATTTTAGCTGAAAATCTTATAAGTATAGATCTTATAAATGTTTTTCCTAAGGAAAAAATATTTACTATTGATGATAAGGATTTTATAAAATTTGAAAATTTAATTAAGCGTAGTAATATGTCATATTCTTTTGTTAAGGATTGTAGTAAGATTTCAATTATAGGTTCTAAAATGAGAGGCATACCTGGTGTTATGGCCAGGATACTCAAGGCATTAACTAGAGAAAAAATTGAAGTACTGCAAACAGCAGATTCTCATATGACTATATGGTGTCTTGTAGAAACGGAATATGCTGAAAAAGCAATTAATGCACTGCACAGGGAATTTAAATTAGGATAAAAAATGTATATAGTTTCTCTTAATGCACAAAATATAGATGGATTAGGAGGAATGCAAATGTCAAAAGCTGAAAAAAACAAAGAAGATAAGAAAAGTAAAATTATTGTGGAAACTTCAAATCAGCAGGTAGAAAACATCAAAGAACTGGGAGTAACTAATGTTCCAACTCAAGACGATAAAATTCAAATTTTGTCTATTATTGGCCAAATAGAAGGACATATGATGCTATCGCCTCAAACTAAAACTACTAAATATGAACATGTGATTCCAGAGCTAATTGCTATGGAAAGAGATGAAAAAGTAAAAGGTATTCTTATAGTTCTAAATACTGTAGGAGGAGATGTGGAAGCAGGCCTTGCCATAGCGGAGATGATTAGGAGTGTTAGCAAACCAACTGTATCACTGGTAGTTGGAGGCGGCCATTCAATTGGAATACCACTGGCAACAGCTGCTGTGTATTCATTCATCTCTCCATCTGCAACTATGATCATTCATCCTATAAGAATGAATGGACTTATAATAGGTGTACCTCAAACTTTTGATTATTTTAATAAAATGCAAGAACGAATAACTGAATTTATTATTAGAACTTCCAAAATCGATAAGGAAACCGTAAACAGATTAATGCATCAAACTGATGAACTATTAAATGATATGGGTACTATACTTATCGGAAAACAAGCAGTTGATAATGGATTGATAGATGAAGTTGGTGGAATTAGTGCAGCATTATCAAAATTAAATCAAATGATAGACGAAGCATAAAAATAGATATAAATAGGTTTAAATGGCCTATTTATATCTATTTTATTGAGTTTTTACAAAATCAATGGAATTAGAATGTTTTTTTTATGAATATAGTTTAAATTCATATATAAATATAATTAAAGTTAAAGGAGATTTATAAAATTTGTAGAAATATTAAGAATGGAGGTGATACTTTGGCTAGAAAGAAAACTAAATCTAAAGTTACGAGTAGAGTAGATGCCGATAGTGAAATTTTTGGAATTATCTTAATTACAGTAGGCATATTAATTTTATTTAGTATATTCTCTACTATTTTTTCAAGTTCTGGTTCTATATCAGGTACCATAGGTGATTTTATTAATCATTTGCTTTTTGCAATTTTAGGGGTGGGTGCTTACCTTTCTCCGTTTTTGATAATATTTATTGGTATTTGCAAAATTGTTAAGAAACGTAAGATAAACTTCAGTAAGAAGTTTTATGGAATAATACTTTTTATAATAAATACGTTGCTATGTATACAAATGTTATCTTTAAGTAAGTATTATACTAAAGGAGAATTTTCAACTGGAATAAGTAAAATATACAATTCTGGAAGTGCAATGCATGGTGGGATTATTAGTTATTCTATTGATGTAATAATGCATACACTGTTTGGGGCTGTAGGAAGTTTTATAATTTTCATTGGCATTTATGTTATATGTTTAATTTTAATATTAAAAATATCCTTGAATGATATCATCTTTAATCTGAAGGATAGATTTATGATCAAAAGGACTAAAAGGAGTAATGAGAGTAAGAAATTATATATTGAGAATAATGAAAAGCAAGAAGAATTAGTAGTTCCAAGTGAAGAAAAGAATGAATTTATTAAAGGCATTAACAATAAGATAAAAATATTTGATTTTTTAAGGACAAATGAAATTGCTACAGAAGGAGAAGCTGAAGCCGATGCCGATGCTGATGCAGAAGATAAAGAGGAAATTGTAAGTAATATTAAACAAGGCAACACGCGAGGTCCTAAAGAAAATCACTTAGATAATTCTATTAAACAAGAATTAGAAAAAGAAATTCAATTTCATAGTGTGAACTCAAAGCCAAACTTTAAATATGAATTTCCAACTGTAGACTTATTAAATGAAAATACTACTTCTAAAATGAATAAAAATGATAAAAGAGAATTACTCAGTAGTGCAAATAAATTGCAGGAGACCTTAAGTAGCTTTGGAGTTGAAGCAAAAGTTATTCAGGTTACAAAAGGCCCGTCAGTAACGAGATTTGAGCTTCAACCAAATGCTGGTGTTAAAGTAAGTAAAATTGTGAACTTAGCAGATGATATTGCACTAAATTTAGCTTCCTCTGGTGTAAGAATTGAAGCCCCCATACCCGGTAAGGCAGCTGTAGGAATTGAAGTGCCAAATAAAGAATTAAGTGCAGTATATTTAAGGGAAGTCATTGAGTCTAATGAATTTTCAGCTGCAAATAAAAATTTATCCTTTAGTTTGGGAAAAGATATAGGCGGTAATTGTGTTGTTTCAGATTTAACGAAAATGCCGCATTTACTGGTAGCAGGAGCTACAGGCTCTGGAAAAAGTGTTTGTATAAATTCATTAATTATAAGTTTGCTTTATAAATATTCTCCAGAGGAAGTTAAGCTCTTATTAATTGATCCTAAGGTAGTTGAATTAAATATTTATAATGGAATACCTCATCTATTGATACCAGTTGTAACAGACCCTAAAAAATCTGCAGGTGCTTTAAATTGGGCTGTAAATGAAATGACAAGAAGGTACAAACTTTTTGCTGAGAACAATGTACGTAATATTGAAGGATATAATGAATTAGCTACTAAGGGTATTATGGAAAATAAATTACCTTGGATAGTAATTATAATTGATGAGTTAGCAGACCTTATGACGGTTTGTGCGAGTGATGTAGAAGAATACATAGGAAGACTTGCACAAATGGCAAGAGCTGCGGGTATGCATTTAGTAATTGCAACACAACGGCCCTCAGTGGACGTTATTACAGGTGTTATAAAGGCCAATATACCCTCAAGAATATCCTTTGCAGTTTCAAGTCAAATAGATTCAAGAACAATTTTAGATTCTGCTGGTGCTGAGAAATTGCTAGGTAAAGGAGATATGCTTTTTTACCCCGTGGGAGAGGCTAAACCAGTTAGAATTCAAGGTGCTTTTGTATCCGAAGAAGAAATTGAGCGAGTAGTCGATTTTATAAAAAGCCAGAAAACAGAATTAAACTATGAAAAAGAAATAATAGACGAAATAGAAGGCACTTTAAATAATAAACAGGAGGAGGAGGCTATTGATGAATTATTAAATGAAGCAATTAGGATAATTGTTGAAAATGATCAAGCCTCCACTTCCTTATTGCAACGTAAGCTTAAAATAGGGTATAATAGAGCAGCAAGAATTATAGATCAAATGGAGGAACGCGGAATTATTTCAAGTAGAAATGGAAGCAAACCAAGAGAAGTTTTATTGAGTCATAGTGAATTAAAAGATTAATTTAATAAATTTTTATAAGAAAAATTGCAAATACCCTTGTTTAATTTGTAAATCACATTTACAATAATTTATGTGTACAAATGTAGGCAGATAATGCTAAAAATAATTATGGGTCTGCAAAAACAAAAAAGGAGGATAATACTTAATAAATATTATCTACCCCGAGAGACAAACAAGGAGGATGACTGGTGGAAAAATTAAAAGTTGGAGTTATAAATTTAGGTTGTGATAAAAATAGAATTGATAGTGAAATTATAATAGGCAGTTTAAGTGAAAGATATGATATGACAAATGATCCTAAACTTGCGAATATTATTTTAGTGAATACTTGTGGATTTATAGAATCTTCAAAACAAGAATCAATAGACACTATTCTAGAAATGTCAGAATACAAAAAGAAATATAAGTGTACAGTATTAATTGCAACTGGTTGCTTAACTCAGCGTTATGGTGCGGAACTGCTTGAACTTATGCCAGAACTTGATATAATGCTAGGCGTTAACGATTATAACAAGTTACTAAGTAGTATAGAAGAGGTGCTTTTAAAAAATACCAAAGTACAACATTGTACTTACAGTGATGAGAATATTAATGAAGGTGAAAGAGTTTTAACTACAGGAACTTACTCTGCTTATATTAGAATATCAGAGGGATGTGATAATGCTTGCGCATATTGTGCAATACCGCTTATAAGAGGGAAATATAGAAGTAGAAAGATGGAGAATATATTACAAGAGGCTAAGGGCCTAGGTCAGCAAGGTTGCAAGGAAATTATTTTAGTTGCCCAAGATACCACTAGATATGGAATTGATTTATATGGTAAAAAAACCCTGCACAAGTTGATAAGGGAAATTTCTAAAATAAATGGAATCCAGTGGATTAGAGTACTTTATTGCTATGCAGAAGAAATGACGGATGAAATTATTAATGAAATAGCGACGAATGATAAAGTTTGCAAATATGTAGATATACCAATCCAACATATAAGTGATGATATTCTTAAATCCATGAGAAGAAAAGGAAGAAAGAATATTATAACAGAAAATATAAATAAGATGAGAACAAGCATTGTGGGATTAAACCTTAGAACTACATTAATTGTTGGGTTTCCAGGGGAAACAGAGGAGAATTTCGAGGAATTAAAGCAATTTATTGTGGAAACTAAATTTGATAAATTGGGAGTTTTCAAGTACTCAATGGAAGATGGTACTGTAGCTTCAGAAATGACAAATCAAATTCCTGAAGAAATAAAAGTGAAACGTGAAGAAGAACTGATGATTATACAACAAGGTATATCAAAAGAGCTGAACAGTAAAAAAATAGGAAAGATATACAAGGTTTTAGTAGAAGGTGTTGACGGTAAAACACATTTTGGTAGGAATTATGAAATGGCACCAGAAGTTGATGGGACTATTTTCTTTGAATCTGATGTGGTTTATAATAAGGGCGAATTTGTTGTAGTAAAGGTTACTAAAGCTTTAGAATATGATTTAATAGGAGTTGTGTGCTATGAACCTTGCGAATAAACTTACAATGATAAGGATTTTTCTAGTCCCAATATTTTTAGTATTTATGGTAGTAAAAGGAATACCTTATGGAAAAGAATTGGCTACTGTTATTTTTATATTGGCTTCTCTTACAGATAAATTGGATGGTTATATAGCTAGAAGTAGAAACCAAATAACCAATTTCGGTAAGTTTATGGATCCACTAGCGGATAAACTCTTGGTAACTGCTGCACTTATATCATTGGTAGAACTTCACATTGTGCCTAGTTGGGTAGCTATGATTATAATTGCTAGAGAATTTGCAGTTTCAGGACTTAGAACAATAGCTGCTGCAGAAGGAACAGTAATTGCAGCTAGTTGGTGGGGTAAAATAAAAACTGTTATTCAAATAATAGCAATAATTATAGCTCTGCTATATAATTTAAAAGATTTAAGTCCAGCTTTAAATCCAATTCTAAGCAACTTAACTAATATATTTATGGCTGCTGCCGTAATTATTACTATAATATCTGGTGTTGACTATTTTGTGAAAAATAAAGATTCAATTAGAGTTGATAAGTGATTAAATTATTATAGTTTGTTAATAATACAAATAAAAGGGTTCCAGCCATAATGTTCCTGACATAATATTTAAGCAACAACATTTCAAGAGGAGGAAAAAAATGGGAACTCTAATTTTGTGTGTTGACCATGCAAAATAAATAGTGTATACTTAATATAGAACAAACGTTCGCAACTAAAAGGATGGTGAACCCGAAGGGGAAATTTATGAATAATGAAAAATTAAAAGCACTAGAAGCAGCTATGGGTCAAATAGAGAAGCAATTCGGTAAAGGTTCTATAATGAAACTTGGAGATAATAGTACATTAAATATAGATGCTATATCTACTGGGTGTTTAGGGCTAGACATAGGACTTGGTATAGGTGGGGTGCCTAGAGGAAGAATGATTGAAATTTTTGGACCAGAATCTTCAGGTAAAACTACAGTTGCACTACATATAGTTGCAGAAGCACAGAAAGAAGGAGGCACAGCTGCATTTATAGACGTAGAACATGCACTAGACCCTATTTATGCTAAAGCACTAGGAATTAATATAGATGATTTAATAGTTTCTCAACCAGATACTGGTGAGCAAGCTTTAGAGATTACAGAGGCCTTAGTTCGATCAGGAGCCATTGATGTTATTGTTGTGGATTCAGTAGCTGCATTGGTACCGAAAGCTGAAATTGAAGGCGAAATGGGAGACTCTCATGTGGGACTACAAGCAAGACTTATGTCACAAGCACTAAGAAAACTTGCTGGATCTATAAATAAATCAAAATGTGTTCTTGTGTTTATAAACCAATTAAGAGAAAAAGTTGGAATAATGTTTGGAAATCCAGAAGTAACTCCTGGCGGTAGAGCATTAAAATTCTATGCTTCCGTTAGATTAGACATTAGAAAAATAGATACAATTAAACAAGGTGATCAATTTATGGGTAATAGAACAAGAATAAAAATAGTTAAAAATAAAGTAGCACCACCATTTAAACAGGCTGAATTTGATATTATGTACGGTGAAGGAATATCTACAGAGGGAGATGTTTTGGATATCGGTGTTAAAGAAGAGATTGTACAAAAGAGTGGAGCATGGTTTGCATATGGAGATATACGTCTTGGACAAGGAAGAGAAAATGCAAAACAATACTTTAAAGATAATGCTCTGGTTATGATAGAAATAGAAAATAAAATCAGGGAAAAATATAATCTGCCATTATCAAAAGTACCAGTGATTGATAAAAAAGAAGCAAAACAATTAAAAGAAGCAAAAGAAGCAAGTAAAAAAGAAGCATAAAAGCAAGTTTTTACTTGCTTTTTTCTTTAATTATTTATAAGCTACTATTTTTATGATATTTTGTAAATAAAACTGTATATTATAGGTTTAACTAAGGTATATTATTAATATGGTGTGAAATAGATGATTTTTACTGGTATATATTGGTAGTAAGCATAATCTTTTTTAATAATAAAAGGTAAATGAAACATTTAAATGTTAAAATCTTGACATTAATTGAAAAGTAATATAAGATAAATACAAATACTGGTTTAGCATATTCAAATTGCTACCAATTGAATAAATATTACACCTTCTCTGGCTTTCATGTTTACTCTTAAATAGATTTGAAATAAGCAAGGGAGGTGTTGATAATCAATGAATAAAAATAGTTTGGTAATGATCTTAGTAGTTTGCGCTATTTTGGTTGTTATTTTCGTAGGTATTTTTGTTGTAATTTATAGTAGAAAAAATAGATCTCAAGCAAATATTTCTATGGCAGAAAAAGAAGCTAAAAGAATTCTTGATGAAAGTTCCAAAGAAGCGGAATCAAAAAAGAAAGAAGCTATTTTAGAGGCCAAAGAAGAAGTTCACAGACTTAGAACTGATTTAGAAAAAGAATCAAGAGAAAGACGTAATGAAGTTCAAAGGTTAGAGCGAAGAAATATCCAAAGAGAAGAATCTTTAGATAAAAAAAGTGATGTGCTAGAGAGAAAAGAAGAAAATCTTACTAAAAAACAACAAGAAATTGAAATGTTAGAAGCAAGTATTCAAGATTTACACACAAAGCAAAGGGAAGAATTAGAACGACTATCAGGATTAACAGCTGATGAAGCAAAACAAGTTCTATTAGATGAAATTAGAAAAGAAATTAAACACGATGCTGCAATTATGATAAAAGAAATTGAAACCAAGGCTAAAGAAGAAGCCGATAAAAAAGCAAGGGAAATTATTACTTATGCTATTCAAAGATGTGCAGCTGATCATGTTGCAGAAACAACAGTTCATGTGGTTTCTCTTCCTAATGATGAGATGAAAGGAAGAATAATAGGTAGAGAGGGTAGAAATATTCGTACTCTAGAAACACTTACAGGCGTAGATTTAATAATAGATGACACACCTGAAGCAGTAATTCTTTCGGCATTTGATCCTATAAGGCGAGAAGTTGCTAGAATAGCACTTGAAAAGCTAATAGTGGATGGAAGAATTCATCCAGCTAGAATCGAAGAAATGGTAGAAAAAGCTAAAAAAGAAGTTGAAAGTGATATAAGAGAAGAAGGAGAACAAGCTACTTTTGAAACAGGAGTGCATGGCCTTCATTCAGAAATTATTAGATTACTTGGAAGGCTTAAATACAGAACAAGTTATGGTCAAAATGTATTAAAGCATTCTATAGAAGTTTCATATTTAGCTGGACTTATGGCGTCAGAACTTGGAATTGACCCCACCTTGGCTAAGAGGTGTGGATTGCTTCATGATATTGGTAAAGCTGTAGATCATGAGGTTGAAGGACCACATGCACTTATAGGTGCAGAAATAGCTAAAAAGCACCATGAATCAACTATAGTAGTAAATGCTATTGCAGCACATCATGGTGACGTTGAACTGCAATCTCTTGAAGCAATACTAGTTCAAGCGGCAGATGCTATATCCGCTGCAAGACCAGGTGCAAGAAGAGAGACTTTAGAAGCTTATATTAAAAGATTAGAAAAATTAGAAGAAATTGCAAATTCATATGAAGGTGTCGAAAAGTCATATGCTATTCAAGCTGGAAGAGAAGTTCGAATTATGATTAAACCAGAAATAATTGATGATGCAGGAGCTATTGAAATGGCAAGAAACCTAGTTAAAAGAATTGAAAATGAACTAGAATATCCAGGTCAAATTAAAGTGAATGTAATCAGGGAAACAAGGGCTATAGATTATGCTAAATAAACCAATATAATATTAAATCCTCTTAAAATTTAGAGAATTTCTAAATTTTAAGAGGATTTTTTTTGTGTTTATAGAATAGTACAAATATAGCAATTAAATTGGATAATAGGGGTTTTATTATGGAAGTATTAAAAGTTTCAGCAAAATCGAGCCCAAATTCAGTAGCGGGAGCCCTAGCAGGGGTACTGAGAGAAAGAGAAGCAGCAGAAATCCAGGCAATAGGTGCTGGTGCAATTAATCAAGCGGTTAAGGCTATTGCTATAGCAAGAGGTTTTGTTGCACCAAGCGGTGTGGATTTAGTTTGTATACCGGCCTTTACTGACGTTATAATAGAAGGTGAAGAGAAAACTGCAATTAAGTTAATAGTTCAACCTAGATAATATATACAAAGGCTTGCTTAACAAGCCTTTTATTTTTTTTATAACAAAACACCAGCTATTTACATTATAAAAAAAAGATGATATATTAGTAACATCTTAAATATAGCCTTATTTTCAATAAGAATGAAGGTAATAATTCAATTGAATAAGATAATTGAGATTCATATATGATATAAAATAATATAAACGTTGGGGGTAAGAACAATGATATTATCTGAAAAAGCAAAACAAATAGCACCATCTTTAACACTAGATATAACTGCAAAAGCCAAAAAGATGAAAGCTGATGGAATAGATGTTATAGGATTTGGGGCTGGTGAACCTGATTTTAATACACCTCAAAATATTCAAGATGCTGCTTCGCGAGCTATTCAAGAAGGAAAGACTAAATATACAGCCGCATCAGGAATTATTGAGCTAAAACAGGCAATAATTCAGAAATTGAAGAGCGAAAACAACTTGAATTACATACCATCGCAAATTATAGTTTCAACTGGAGCAAAACAATGCTTAGCTAACGTTTTTCAAGCTATCTTAAATCCAGGAGATGAGGTTTTAATTGGAATTCCATATTGGGTTAGTTATCCAGAACTCGTTAAATTGGCAGATGGAGAACCAGTATATGTGGAAACAGAAGAAATAAATAAATTTAAATTGACAATTGAAAGCCTTAATAAAGCCTTAACATCCAAATCCAAAGCCATAGTATTAAATAGTCCGAGTAACCCTACAGGTACTGTATATACAAAGAAAGAACTTATAGAAATTGCAAGTTTTGCGAAAATAAATAACTTAATAATAATATCAGATGAAATTTATGAGAAATTATTATATGGAAGTAATGGACATATTAGTATAGCAAGTCTTTCGGAGGATGCTTATAATAGAACTATTGTAATCAATGGCGTTTCTAAAGCCTATGCTATGACCGGATGGAGAATAGGGTATGCAGCTGGTAGCACAGAAATAGTATCATTAATGTCAAACATTCAAAGTCATACTACATCAAATCCTAATTCAATTGCTCAATATGCGTCAGTTGAAGCTCTAAATGGTAAGCAAGATGAAGTACACAAAATGGTCCAACAATTTAAGCTAAGGCGAGATTATATGGTAGAAAGAATTAATAATATTAATAATTTATCTTGTATTAAACCGGAAGGTGCTTTTTATGTTATGGTGAATATATCTAAGGTTTTAAATAAATCAATCCAGGGAGAAGTTATAGACAGTTCAATCCAATTTTCAGATTTATTACTTAAAAATGAAAAAGTTGCGGTTATACCGGGCATAGCATTTGGTGTAGATAACTTTATTAGACTATCCTATGCTACTTCAATGGAAAATATAAAAAATGGACTTGATAGAATAGCAAGGTTTGCTTCTAATATATAAAATTGATTTACATACTTTTTAATGATATTATATTAGAATGGGTTAATAGGAAACATTTACATGTTAATTCATTCTAATATTAAACTATTGAGGTGAGGGAATTGGTATCAAAAGAGGTTATGGTTAGTAATTCTAAAGGATTGCATGCAAGGCCAGCTACATTATTAGTAAGAAAGGCAGCTTCTTTCAAATCTGATATTGGTATAGAATATATGGGTAAGAGAGCAAATATTAAAAGCTTAATAGGTATTTTATCTCTAGGAGTTGGTTCAAATAACATTGTAAACGTTATAGTTAATGGTGATGACGAAAAATTAGCCTTAGAGGAAATAGTAAACCTGATTAATTCTTTAGAAGAATAATTAATCAACTAAAAAAAATAACAAGTCAAAGATTATATGGATATTTTATAAAGATGTCTTGTAGCCTGTATATTTTAAAAAGTTGCTAACTTAACGTTTGCGGCTTTTTAAAATTTATAGGAATTGAAATTATTAAAGGAGATTATATGTTAAATAAACTTATAGAATTCAACCCAAATTCAGATGTGTTTTTGAATAATAAAAACTTTATAAGTTATTTTCTTGAGATTAAATCTAGGAAAAGTATTTATACTGCTAAAAGCTATGAATGTGATATAAAAGATTTTTTTTGTGTTAACTCTATTTTTGATATTACTCTAGAAGATATTAAAAAGATAACTATATTACATTCACAAAATTATATAATAAAATTAATGGATAAGAATATGTCTTCTGCTACTATAAATAGAAAGATATCCTCATTGAGTGCACTGTATAAGTGGTTATTAAAATATCAAGATAATTCTACAGATATTCATATAATTAAATATAATCCTTTTGGAAATTTAAAAGAAGAAAAGCCAGTTATAAATAACAAGGAAACTGAGTTTCTAACAAAAGAAGAGTGTAAGATTTTATTAAATAGCATAGACACATCAACTATATTGGGACATAGAAATAAAACTATATTGGCACTTGCTTTAACCACCGCCTTAAGAAAATCTGAGATTATAAATATTAAAATAAAACACATTACTACTTACACTGGTTATGATGTGGTAAAAGTAAGGCGGAAAGGTGGTAAAGAGGATATAGTAAAACTTCAAAAAAACGTTCTAGCTATGATTAATAAATATATAATGCTTACTAAAAGGAATAAGGTATCTAGTGGAGAGGAATATTTATTTATTGGTCATTCAACTAATGGAAATAATAAAGAAAAATTAAATGCAAGCACGTTAAATTACATGATAAAAAAAGTATGTAAAAATGCAGGTATAGATAAAAACTTGCAAGTTCATTCTACTAGGCATACAGCCATTACACTTGCAATACTCGCAGGGGCAACGGTAGAGAAAGTAAGAGATTTTGCCGCACATAAAAATTTAGCTACTACTAACAGATATATTCATTCAGTGGAAAAGTTGAAAAATAATGCGGGGGACCTAATAGATGTACTTTAAAGGTTGTGACATCTTGAAAATCTAAAAAATAGATTTGATAGACCTGATAGATTTACTAATGGATTATTTATAGTAATGGTTATGCTAAAATACGGCTATATGAATAACCAATAACATTGAACCACTAATCATACCTGCGAATCAGCTTTGGACGATTAAGAGGGCCTAACAGCTGTTAAAATGGATACTAAGTAGTAACTGCTAGATAAAGAAGAAAAGAATATTATAAAAAACAGATTTGTAGTTGTTTTTCAATAGTTTCTACTCTATATTTATTTGAAGATAAATTTTTAATGGTGTATAGTTATAAAAGGATTATGAAAGTTATTTATATTTTCTTAATCTTTTATTGCTTTTGAAGTATTTATGCCATTAAAATAATATACGCATAATTTTTTATATAGAATATATAGGAGCAGGAGGAAAACATGAAAATCGGATATGCATGCATACCACTTACAATAAATGCAAGAACAAATAGAAAATTAACTTTAAAAAACTTTTCTGAAAAGATGCTTTTGGAGGTAGTGGAGCAAAATTTAATAGACTTAAGGGAAATACTGGAGAATAATGAGAAGTATAATATAAAGTTGTTTAGAATAAGTTCAGACATAGTGCCACTGGGAAGTCATAGTATCAATGAAGTGGATTGGCATGAACATTTTCAAAATGAATTAAAAGAAATTGGGGAATTTATAAAAAAAAGTGATATGAGAGTTTCTATGCATCCAGGACAATATACAGTGCTAAATGCAGAAAAAGAGGACATTGTTGAAAAAGCAATTAAAGATTTGGAATATCATGCTAGATTCCTTGATGCCTTAGGTGTAGATTCAAGCAATAAGATAATACTTCATATTGGTGGTGGGTATGGAGATAAGAGTCTTGCTATGATTAGGTTTATTGGAAATTTTAAAAGGTTATCAGCTTCAGTAAAGAATAGACTTGTAATCGAAAATGATGATAGAACATTCAATATTAATGATCTGCTTTTTATAAGTGATGAAATTAATATACCAGTGATATTTGATAACCTTCACCATGAATGTAATCATGAAATAGATGTGACTATAAAAGAAATAATGAGCAAGGTAGCTAAGACGTGGAAAAAAGAAGACGGTGATCCAAAAGTTCATTACAGTCAACAAGATATAAATAAACACGTAGGTGCTCATTCAAAGACCATAGCTGTAAAAGAATTTTTAAAATATTTTAAAGAAGTTAATGAGTTTAATTTTGATATTATGTTAGAAGTGAAAGATAAGGATATTTCGGCTATAAAATGCAATCTTGTAGTTAGTAACATGAATAATAAATTAAAACATGTAATTATAGAAAAGCAGTGGGCAAAATATAAATATTTACTAATGGAGATAAATTATAAATATTATAAAGAGTGTAGTAGAATGGTAAAAGAGAAGTGCGGTATTCAGGAATTCTATGAGTACATAGATGATATAATGAATCTTGGTGTAGAGGATGGAAGTTTTATAAATACTGCAGAACATGTCTGGGGTTATGTGAAAAATAGCGTTACGGATAGAGAGCAAATGCATTTTAAAAAACTTCTTTTGGATATGGAACATAAAGAAAAGGTTAAGCTTTATTTAAGAAAATTATGTGAAAAATACAATGCTGAATATATGCTTAGTTCTTATTATTTTTATTATTAGTTTAAATTTTCTTTTACTGAACTTGTAGAAGTTAAGGGTGTGCTAAAATGATTGGAGATCATTTAGTACACCATTTTTCCTCTTTAAAATATGAATTAATAGCATGTATATATAATATTCTTAGATTTATAAAAGGAGGGCATATAAATGTCTTATAATGTTGAAATAATTAAAGAAAATCAACATAAAACAAGTGAATGGTCTGGTGGTACAACAACCCAGCTCTATATTTTTCCTGAGGATTCACTATATAGTGAACGTAAATTTAAATGGAGACTGAGTTCTGCAAAGGTTGAAGTAGAAAAATCTACATTTACTTCTTTACCAGGAATATCTAGGCACATTATGGTACTTGAGGGAGAACTGTTTCTTGAACATGAAGGACATCATAATGCTGCGTTAAAAGCATTGCAGCAGGATAGTTTTAGTGGAGACTGGACGACAATAAGTTTTGGTAAAGTTACAGACTTTAATTTAATGCTGGCACAAGGTTACAAGGGGGAATTAGAAGCTATTTCTTTTAATAGTGGAGAGGTTAAAGATATATTATTAAACAGTAATGTGAGTGATACTGAAGTGTTTTCTCAAATCACAGAAGCATTCTATGTAGTTCAAGGTTATATAGAGATAGATACTGGGTTAAAGAAAAAAATAGGGCTGAGTAAAGGTGAGTTAATAATAGTAACTAGAACAGGGCAAGAAATTATTTCAGAGTTTAAAATTCATAGTAATAGCAAAGAAGAATCTAAAATGGTAAAGGCTTCAATATTTTATTGTGAATAATTTAAAAAGAATGGTGAAACTTTTTTTAGGGGGAGAGTCATGAAGAAATCAGATTGGCGTGTGAGATTTTCTATATTATTGATACTTTCATCAGTATTATTATATTCTTTTCACTATTTTGTATTTAGAGATATACACCATATATTTCTATATCTAATAGGTGAATTAGCATTTATACCTATTGAAGTTTTGTTGGTATCCTTAGTTGTTGATGGGGTTATTAAAATAAGAGAGAGACAAGGCCTAATAGAAAAACTGAATTTAATAATTGGGGTATATTTTAATGAAGTAGGAACTACTATTTTAAAATACTGTACATCCATAGATCCAAAGGTGGATCAAATAGCGGAGTCCCTTATAGTATGTCCAAATTGGGAAGAAAGAGATTTTAAAAAAGCATTAGAGAAGTGCAAAACTTATAATTATGAAATTGAATTCCATAAAATTGATTTGGAGAAAATGAATGAATTTCTATTAAGTAAAAGAGGATTTTTACTTAGATTATTAGAAAATCCTAATTTATTGGAACATGAAACTTTTACTCATTTATTAACGGCAGTTTTTCATTTAGAAGATGAATTATCTTCTAGAAATTTATCAGAATTACGACAAGATGAAAAAGAACATTTAGCAATTGATATAAAAAGAGTATATATGGCAAGTGTGAGCCAATGGGTTTTGTATATGAAACATTTAAAAAACACTTTCCCATATTTATTTGTTACAGCAATATCAAACAACCCCTTTGACACACGAACTAAAGAGGAGATCGAAAAAAATATTAAGGCTACATATTATAGTAAATAAACTTTATGTGAAAAAAAAGTCTTTTGCTTTTCTAGATGAATTCTGGGAAAACGAAGGATTTTTTTTATATTGTGAAAAAAAGTTTAAAAGCAAACATTTGTTTGTATAAGATTTATTTTTGGTGTCAATAATTAAAAATGCAATTAAATAAAAAGGAGAGATATTATGAATAACGTATCATTAATAGGAAGAATAACAAGAGATTTGGAACTAAAAGATTTTAACGATGGGAAAGGGTTCTATACTAAATTTACATTGGCAATTGATAGAGCACCACGTAAGGATTCACAACCAGAAGCAGATTTTATAAGTGTTTTGGTATGGAATGCATTAGCTGAAACTATGTGCAAGTATTTAGGGAAAGGAAGCCAAATTGGTTTAACCGGAAGACTTTGTAGCAGCAGTTACACAGATAAAGATGGAAATAAAAGATATAGTACAGAAGTTGTAGCAGAGGAATTTAAATTTCTAGATAAAAAGAAAGAAATAGTATAATTTCTATAAAACTACCAACATGATGAACTTATTATTATCAATAACTTTTTATAATTAGTTAGAAAATAAAATGCATTTGTAGTAATATGTATATATATACTAGTTTATATAATATGGAGGTGCGTTTATGAAGACTATTGTTGTAGCAGGAGGATGTTTTTGGGGTGTGGAAGCTTATATGTCAAGAATAGATGGTATTATTGAAACTGTGGTTGGATATGCAAATGGAACAAAGAAGAACCCCACTTACGATGAGGTGTGTGTTGGCAACACTGGGTATGCAGAGGCTTGTTTAATAAGCTATGATGAGGAGATTGTATCCCTTGAAAAAATATTGAATAAATTTTGGGGAATAATAGATCCTATAGTTTCTAATAGACAAGGACCGGATATAGGGACTCAATATAGGAGTGGTATTTTTTACTCCGATGAGAAGGATTTAGATGTTATATTAAAAACAAAGGATGAAATCCAAAATAAATATCCAAAACCAATACTTACCGAAATAAAACCTCTTTCTTGTTTTTATGATGCTGAAGATTATCATCAAAAATACTTGAAAAAAAATCCGGGAGGTTACTGCCACATTAATTTGAATGCTGATTAAATTATAGTCGTTAAACTATCGGTATGTTTATTTGACACTTGAAACTCTTTGATTTTATCAAGGAGTTTTTTCTCCTTTATAGTATTAGACAAAATAAATAGTAATAAGGTATAATTGAATAAAAATAATTATATCATAATGCTATTAAAGGGGAGGATTTATTTGCCAAATAAAAAGCTGCTAGATAATGATGAAGATATTATAAAAAAATGGCAATTATTTGTTTCAGAAGGCATTCTAAATAAAAATGGACTTCGTGATATTATTTCACAATCTTGGGAAAGAAGTAAATTATATGGTATAGATCCTTTTAAAGATGATTTTCCTATTGAACTTACCGAAGATGATCTAAAAAAGAAGTATAAAGAATTCTTACCTCTATTAGAGACTGCTAAGTCATTTATGCAAACATTGTACAACTTAATACAAAAATCTGGTTTTATGATTCGTTTAACTGACAGAGATGGATATGTATTAGACCATATAGGAGAAGATAGCTTACGACGAAAACATAAATTTCAAATATTACAAGATGGCTATAATATAAAAGAAGAAGTAATAGGCACTAATGCCATAGGGCTTTCATTAATATCTGGTGAGCCAATACAAGTACTTGGTGGGGAACATTATTTACATGAATACCATAAATGGACTTCATCTGCGTGTCCTATAAAAGATGAGAAGGGCGAGATTTTAGGAGTGCTAAGTATAACAGGTAACTATGAACTTGTGCATCCACATACTTTAGGTATGGTAGTTGCTGCTGCTAAAGCCATAGAAAAAGAAATGAAGTTAGAGCATTCCAATAAAAAGTTGAAAATAGTTAATGAACAATTTTATCAAATTACAGAATCAATTTCTGAGGGGATTATTAGAATTGATAATCAAGGGCATATAACTAGTATGAATAGATTTGCAAGAAATTTATTAGGATATAGTGAAAAAAATATTCGTAATATGCACATAGAGGATGTTTTATCTACTAATAGTGGGAAGGGTATTGTAAATGCTGTAAATAAAGGGATAGAGTATCAGGAGGAAGAGGCAGATTTTATTACAAAGATGGGTAGAAGTAAAACTTGTATAGTCAACGTTACCCCTATAAGGTTTTTTAGGTCTATGGATTTGGGGGGGGTGGTAATCACTTTTAAAGAAAATAAAGTTGTTTTAAGTATGATTAATAGAATCGTTGGAGCTAATGCAAGATTTACATTTGAAGATATATTTGGGAAAAGTGAAAATATAACTCATTCAATTAAACTTGCTGGAATTGCTGCGAAAACTGACGATACTATACTCATTCAAGGGGAGAGCGGCACCGGTAAAGAAATGTTTACACAAGCTATACATAATGCTAGTAAAAGAAAAGATAGGCCCTTTGTATTTTTAAATTGTGGTGCTATTCCTCGTGATCTAGTTTCTAGTGAACTTTTTGGGTACGTGGAAGGTGCTTTTACTGGAGCTAAAAGAGGTGGACATCCAGGGAAATTTGAACTTGCAGATGGAGGAACAATATTCCTTGATGAAATAGGAGATATGCCTTTAGATGTTCAGATAAGTTTACTTAGGGTTTTAGAAGAACGTGTGGTAGTAAGAGTTGGTGGACATGAGGTTATACCAATAAATGTTAGAGTCATAGCGGCCACTAACAAAGATTTAAAAAAAGAAGTTGAGCTAGGGAAATTTCGAAGTGATTTGTTTTATAGAATAAATGTTATGCCAATTTATATTTCTTCACTTAGAGAAAGAAAAGAGGATATTAAGATATTTATTGATTATTTTTGTGAAAAATTCTGCGAATCCAACGATAAACATATAAAAAAACTAAGTGAAAGCTTTTATGGAGGCATGATTAATTATAATTGGCCCGGCAACGTTCGCGAACTACAAAATGTTATGCAACTTGTATTAAATGTAGCTGAAAATAATAGTGTACTCACAAATAAGAACTTACCAAGCTATATAAATGAAAAGGAAAATATTGGAGAATTAAGTGGTAAAAGGCAGATACACACATTAGAACAAATTGAGAAAAATGCTATTATGCAAACCTTGATGGATGTAAATGATAATATGGCAGCAGCTGCTAGAATATTAGGTATAGGGAGAAGTACCTTGTATAGAAAAATGGAAAAATATAAAATTACTTAATAAATACGTTAAAATCTCGCCCAAATAACGATTAACGCAACATATAGTATGTAATACCACCTTATATAATTATAAAAAACGTATCAGCTTGATACACGTGTACCATAATGATACATGTAATCAATGATGAAAACGATTTTATGTATCATTTTGGTACGGATCATGTAAAATTTTATATTTTGTTTGAATTTATTCTTACAAATAAAAAAAGCAAGTTTATAAACCGTTGAAAATCAACGGCTTATAAACTTGCTTTTTTTTAGAAGAAAATGATGGCATACTTATTGCTATTAAATATATTAACAAAGCAAGTGCAGAATATATAGGAGGACTTTAAATATGTATTATGGGATTGTATCTCTATATCTATTATTTTGGATTGTTATATCAGACAATGCAAAAGTTGAAACAATTTGCAGTGGTATAATAATAAGTTTATTGGTTATAAGATTAAATAAAGATTTAATGTGTAGTAATACAAAAATAAACCTTAGAAAAAATATAATGCCATGGATAGCTTACGTAATTATATTGATAAAAGAAATACTAGTTTCAAATTTTAATGTAGCGAAAATAGTTTTGAGTCCTAAACTAGTAATATCGCCACAGATAGTAACAATTAATACAAAAATAAAGTCTGATTTTCATAAAACAATTTTTGCGAATTCAATAACACTAACTCCAGGAACCTTAACTGTTTCAATGGATGGAGATAATATTACTGTACATTGTTTGAAAGATGAATTTGCAACGGGGCTAAATAATTCAGCCTTTGAAAAAATAATTTTGAAAGTTGAGGAAGATATGTATGAGTAAATTATTAACTTTTTCTATATTATTTTTATCAGTTACAATTTTTATATGTATGTTTAGAGCAGTCAAGGGACCAACCGCTGCAGATAGACTTATTGCCGTTAATGTTATAGGGACTAAAACTATTGTACTTATTTTAATAGTATCATTCTTACTTAATGAAACTTATTTTGTTGATGTAGCTATAGTATATGCACTAATTAGTTTTTTATCTTCTATTTTAATATCTAAATTTATTGAAAATTCAGGAGGAAAAAATATATGAAAGATATTATTGTAACTATACTTCTCTTTGGAGGATTATTCTTTTTCATGGTTGGAACATTGGGTATTATAAGATTTCCAGATGTGTTTACAAGAGCCCATAGCGCTGCAAAATGTGATACCTTAGGGGTTGCACTATGCCTGTCTTCATTAGTAGTATTAGAAGGCTTAAACATGGTTAGTTTGAAAATTATATTAGTTATTGTATTTGTGTGGATAGCAAATCCAACAGCTACACACTTAATTGCAAAGGCTGAGTTTGCAAGGAAAACATCCCTTGCAAAATTAAATGGGGTGAAAAAACATGAAGATATTTAGTATGATAATGATTATGTTTTTAATAGGCTCTTCTGTAGCCGTTTCCACTATGAAAAGTTTACTTGGCGCAATAATAGTATTTATGGTTTATAGTCTTATCATGACAATTTTATGGCAACAACTAAATGCTCCAGATTTAGCAATAACTGAGGCTGCAGTAGGAGCGGGTATTACTACAATTTTATTTGTACTTACACTAAAGAGAATTAAAGGAGTAAGAAAATGAAAAAAATTTTATCTATTGGAATTACAGCAGCTTTAATCATGATTTTACTTTTGGGGGTTAATGAGCTTCCGAAATTTGGACAATTCAATAATCCTGCCAATAATGAAGTTGCGCATTATTATATAGAAAATGCAACAAAAGAAACTGGGGCAATGAATATTGTTACAGGTATTATCTTGGATTACCGTGCCTTTGACACTTTTGTTGAGTCAAGTGTACTGTTTACTGCTTCAATAATTGTTTTATTACTTTTAAAAGTGGAAAAGCACTCTCAGGATATAGAAAGTCATGAAACTATTTTAAAAAGCACTATTTTAAAACAAGTAAGTAAAGTGTTAATACCTTGTATTCAGATTTTTGGAATTTATATAATTCTCTATGGACATTTAAGCCCGGGTGGTGGGTTTGCAGGAGGAACGATAATAGGTACAAGTTTCATCTTATATAGAATAGTTTATGGAAAAAAATTTACAGATAAATTATTGCCATACCGAAGATTAATAACCTATCTCTGCGGTGCAATTATATTTTATGGAGTACTAAAAGGATATAGTTTTATAACTGGTGGGAATCATTTAAACTTGCCACAACCAAGTTTGGGAACCCCCGGCCATATAATTAGTGGTGGGTTTCTATTGCCATTAAACATATTAGTAGGACTTATTGTCGCAATTACTATATACTTTTTTTTCACTTTATTTGACGGAGGAGAAATTTAATTATGGAAGGACTAACAAATAATTATTATGAAACTGGTGCAATTATTTTGTTCGGAATTGGTTTTGCAATACTTTTACTTCACAATAATTTAATAAAAAAAATAATTGGAATGAATATAATGGATACAGCTGTTTTCTTGTTTTTTATAGCGAAAGGATATGTTTTAGGACTGGATGCTCCAGTTATTATAGGGGTAAATAAAGGAGTTCAAGGGTATATCAATCCTGTTCCTTCTGCTCTAATGCTTACTGGTATAGTTGTAGCTGTTAGCACAACAGCATTTGCACTTGCACTAACGATAAAAATTTATGAAGGATGCGGTAGCATTGAACTAGATGAAATTATGAAAATGAGGAGTGATTAAAATGAGGTTCATTGAAAGTTTTCCACTTACTATTATATTGGTTTTGTTTATTACAGCCTTTGTAATGCCTTTAATCAAAAGTACAAAAATTGTAAAGTGTCTTAGCTTATTATCAATGACAATAGTCATGATTTTAGCTTTAGTAAATTTAATTTTTGTTATTAATGAGGGAGAGTATTTATATAGAATTGGACATTTTAATGCACCCTATGGAATTGAATTTCGCATTGGAATAATTGAGGCTATGATGGGACTCCTGTTTACATTTGTTGCACTAATGATAATTTGGTATTCAGTTTATAGTATAGAAAAAGAAATTAAGCAGTCCAAGGTAAGCTTATATTATTTACTTATAAACATTTTAATAGGTTCCTTACTTGGAGTAGTATACTCTAATGATTTATTTAACTGTTTTGTATTTATAGAAGTAGGAACCCTGGCTTCTTGTGGAACTATTATTGTAAAAGATAAAAAAGAAAACATGAAAGCAACTATGAAATATTTAATTATGAGTTGCCTAGGATCTGGACTTGTGCTTATGGGAATTGCTTATTTGTACTCAATGACTGGACATTTAAATATAGACTCTATTCATAGAGTATTAATTAACTGTTACTTGAATTACCCAAATGCAGTATTAATTTCTATAGTATTATTTATTATTGGCCTAGGAGTTAAGAGTGCCATGTTTCCACTTCATAATTGGCTTCCGGATGCCCATTCAAGTGCACCCACATCCTCAAGTGCAATTCTATCTTCCTTAGTTTTGAAGGGATTTGTTTTTCTTTTAATTAAGATTTTATTTAGACTTTTTGGAATGGAAATACTTGAATATTATTCAGTTTTAAATATTGTATTAATATTAGGTAGTTTAGGTATGATAATGGGCTCGGTTTTTGCTATATTTCAAAAAAATATAAAAAGAGTTATAGCTTATTCTACTGTGGCACAAATGGGGTATATATTTTTAGGAATAGGTCTTGGAACAGATATAGGAGTTCCCATTGCTATATTTCATATTATTGGGCATGCCGTGACTAAATCAGCACTATTTTTATTAGTTGGATCAATGATAGAACAAACTGGTCATAAAACCTTAGAACATTTTAAGGGGATAGGCAAAGAAATGCCATTAACCCTAGGATTGTTTTCTATTGGTGCACTATCTATGATAGGAATTCCGATATTGCCTGGATTTATAAGTAAGTGGTACTTATCTTTAGCCTCCATAGCAGCTGGAGATACGATTTTAATCCTAGTTATCTTGGTTAGTAGTTTATTAAATGCAGTATATTATTTCCCAATTATTATAAATGGTTTTTTTGGAGAAGAAAATCTAAAAGGTAAAGTATATAAATCTAAAAGTAAGCCTTTAAAAGAAATGATGCCTGTAATTTTTCTAGTGATTTCTATGGTGTTTGTGGGACTAACATCTAGTGGAATTATAAATTTAATTAATCAAGGGTTTAAGTAGAGGGGTGATTATAAATTGAAAAATTTCACAATAATAATTCCTATTTTGTTTCCATTTATATTAGCTATAATTATGGCAACTATAAAACTAGATGAAAAGAAACGAAATATTTTTGTAAGCATTGGTGTTATATTAAATTTGATTTTTCTAGTTACTGTATTTTATATGTTTGGTCAAAGTACACTACATCTATTAAAGATAAATGAATTTTTAGATATTTATTTTAAAATAGATAAGTTAAGTATATTGTTTTCACTATTAGTTGCAATTTTGTGGATTTTCACAGCCTTCTATGCCATGGAATATATGAAACACGAAGGTAAGGAAAGAAGGTTTTATACTTTTTTTCTTGCAACACTTGGAGTAACCATGGGAATTGCTTTTTCAGGAAATCTTATAACACTTTATGCTTTTTATGAGTTTCTTACACTATCAACCTTCCCTCTAGTAATACATACCGGTTCAAAACAGGCTTTAAAAAGCGGGAAAAAATATCTAATATACTCATTTATAGGAGCTACAATGGTTTTGCTTGGAATGGTTTTATTATTCAGTGTTACTAAGAATACAACATTTAATGCTCGAGGCATTTTGCCTGCATTAACAAACGATAATAGAAATCGATACATAGTTAGCTATATTGCAATGTTTTTGGGTTTTGGAGTTAAAGCGGCCCTAGTGCCATTCCATTCATGGTTACCTGCAGCAATGGTTGCACCCACACCAGTTAGTGCACTACTTCATGCAGTTGCAGTTGTAAAATCAGGGATTTTTGCTATTATGCGAATGAGCTATTTTATATTTGGAACGGAAATAATTAAGGCACTTCATGTAAATATATTTTTAAGTATTCTCATAGTAATTTCAATTTTGCTTGGCTCATTCTTAGCATTACATCAAGAAAATTTAAAAAAGAGGTTGGCTTACTCAACAATTAGTCAATTAGGGTATGTTTTATTAGGAGTAGTCCTTTTAAATAAAGATGCATTTGCAGGAAGTCTCCTTCATTTAATTAATCATGCAGTAATTAAGATTGTTCTTTTTTTCTGTGTGGGAGCGATAATGTATACTACGGGTAAAACAGATATTAGTCAGATTAGAGGTATTGGAAAACAGATGCCAATAACAATGGGATGTTTTGGTATAGCAGCTATATCATTAATTGGAATTCCACCTAGCAATGGGTTTGTTAGTAAATGGTATCTGGCTCAAGGCGGACTTACAGAAGGAAAGATGATTTTCCCTGCAATATTACTTATAAGTGCATTATTAACTGCACTATACCTTCTGCCAATTGTAACTGAAGCCTTTTTCAAAAAAGGTGAGGACACTGTAGTTAAAGAAGCGCCAATGAAAATGTTAATACCTATAGTTATGATAACCATAATAATTGTTTTGCTTGGGATATTTCCTAATATGCTTATAACATTTGTTCAGAAGATTGCTAGTGAGGTAATTTAAGAAAGGAGGGTACTACAATGAAACCGACTACGTATTTACTATTCATCTTGCTATTCCCATTGATTGGCTCTTTTATAGGTTACACTATAGGAAAGAGTAATGAAAAATATAGGGATATCTTTAATATTGTAATGACAGCTATTGTATTTTTGGTTACAACTATATTATATAAATATGTTGTAGTACAACCAATAGAAATATCTATACCTAATGTTATGGGCACCGGTCTTCATTTAAAATTAGATATGTTTAGATATGTTTTCGTTTGCCTTACAACCATGATATGGTTTTTAACTACACTTTATTCAACACAGTATTTAATTAATCATAAAAATAGAAATAGATATTATTTATTTTTTATGTTAACACTAGCAAGTACTATTGGAATTTTCATATCAGAGAATTTTTTAAATTTATTTACTTTCTTTGAAATTATGTCGTTTACATCATATGCATTAATAATTAACGATGAAGATGATTATTCTCATAATGCAGGTAATACCTATATTATAATGGCAGTGACTGGCGGTCTTATTTTACTTATGGGATTATTTTTGTTATATAATTCTACTCAAACATTAGATATCAGTGAGTTAAGAGTTAAAGTAAGCATCTTAGGCAATATAAAGTATCTTATTGTAACTTTAATCATTATAGGTTTTGGTGTAAAAGCAGGAATGGTACCACTGCATATATGGCTACCCAAGGCATATCCTGCAGCACCAACACCAGCTACAGTTGTTTTATCTGCGGTTTTAGCTAAAACTGGTATATTCGGAATTATACTAACTATTGAAGTGATTATGAGCGGAGACTTCATAATATCTATTATTATTCTTGTGATAGGTTTTCTTAATATGTTCATTGGTGGAATTCTTGCCATGATGCAGAGAAACGTTAAAAGAATACTTGCATATAGTAGCATGAGTCAAATTGGTTATATTCTTGTTGGAATAGGACTAATAGGAATTTTAAAAGAAAATAGAATTATAGCTATCTATGGCACGTTGTATCATGTTATTAATCATGGAATTTTTAAAGCCCTATTATTTATGGGTACAGGAACCATATACTTGGTGCTAAATGAGCTAAGCATAAATAAAATTGGTGGCTTTGGGATTGATAAACATTTATTAAAGATATTATTTTTCATAGGTATGCTATCCATTATAGGGATGCCTGGTTTCAATGGGTTTACTAGTAAAACTATGTTGCATGAGGCAATTATTGAAGCTGAGCATATGTATGGTGGAGTGTTTTTTAAAACATGTGAATTTGTGTTTATAATAAGTAGTAGTTTTACTGTCGCCTACCTACTGAAAATATTTGTAGCTGTATTTATAGATAAAAGTAATCATGATATTGAAAAGGTAGTGGCAAGGATAAGCAAAAGGGCGCTGATTCCAATGGTAATACTTAGTTTAATGAGTATTTATATTGGGATGAGTCCCAGTGTGATCTTACATGTATTAGATAAAACGTTAAAGCCATTTGGAAATCCAAATCCATTAGCAGTTAGTTTATATACATTTGACAACATTAAAAGTTCTATGGTTATAATAATAATTGGCATAGCAATTTATATGGGATTTATAAGAAGAGTGTTAAAAAAAGGTGAAGGAACTAATTGGTATTATGTGAACCCAACCACAAATTGGATTAGTTTAGAGAAACATATATATAAACCACTAGGTAAAAGCATCATCTTTATTAGTTCATTTATTTTTAATATTATTGACGGTGCAGTAGTTAATAGTGTTACTTTTATAGGTAATGGTATTGATTCAATTAGTAAAATAGAAATTGAACAAGGAAAATCTATTGTAAGAAGAATGAGAAGTGGATTTATTAAGTTATTTAGTAGTAAAGGTAACATAGATAAAATTGATATTGAAACAGAAAAGTCAGAACTAATAAACATTAAAAAGAAAATAGAAGATATAGGGTATAACATGAATAGTTTAACTTATTCATTATTTATATTTGGAATTGTACTCATAGTGTGCTTATTATTTTTAATGTCCTAAAAAAGGAATCTTGAATTAAAGGCGATACCGTGTAAATTGCAAAGATTAAGCATTAGTAAATTATATTTAGAATTACTAATGCTTATTTTTATTTGACAAGAAATATACACTTCTGCTATTTAGACTTTTAAACTATCCTTATATATTTTCAGTATATCTTCCATTTTTACAGGTGAAGGATGATTTTTTAATTTAGCATTGTTTAAAGCCAGAATGCCTGAATAGGAACACATTTGTTCATAACTTACTGTATTTACATATCCAAGCATAGTATTTAAAAAATCACCAAGATCATTTAAATTTTCTAGGGTTAATAAATATAAAATTTTTCTAACCTTGTTTTTATCATTACAAAACTTTAAATATGAATTTAAAAGTACTCCATTTGCTTTTCCGTGAGGAATATTATGAAAATATGTAAGAGCATAGCCCATAGCATGAGGAATAGATGTTCCAGCTTGAGCTATTACCATGCCAGCTATTGAAGAGACTAACATTAATTTCTCTCTTACTATATAAGTAAAATCTCTTTCTTTTATCATAGTTAAACATTCTCCAAATAATTTCAACCCTTTTTCAGCTAATGTATCACTGAATACATTTGCATTTGAAGACATGTATCCTTCTATTAAATGGGATAGTGCATCTATTGTGGTATTAATAGTTATTTGCTCAGGTAAGAACATTAGATATTTTACATCCAGTAGTGCATATTCAGGAAATATTCTTTGACATATGCCGCGCTTTGTTTGTAATTCACTATCTGTAACTATAGAATAAGGTGTTGTTTCAGATCCTGTACCGGCGGTGGTAGGCACTGCAATTATTGGAATTGACTTTAAATGTGGACTATCAAACAAATTATATCTTGTTGCATTTGAGTTCTTTATTAATACTCCTGCTGCTTTTGAAGCATCAATGGGCGATCCTCCCCCGATAGCAATAATAAAATCGGATTTTTGCTTTCTACCAAGTTCTGCGATTTTTTCTACTGTTTTTAAAGAAGGGTTTTCTTCAACCTTATTAAAAAGGTCATATATAATTCCTTCCTTCATTAATGCATCAGTAACATCTTTTAATGAGCCGTTTATGATTGAAGAGGTTTTACCTGTTACAATTAAGACTTTTTTTCCATAGTTATTAAATAGGGGGCTGTTTTTCAATACTACTGCTTCACCTAGTAATATTTTTGTTGGCATATAGTAATTAATAAAATCCATAATATATCCTCCTCGTAATTCTGTTGTTTGAGTCTTTATGTATATATTATAGCATTAGATACATGATTATATAAAAGATTGAAATATACAAACATAATAATTGTGTTAAGTATTTCCTTGGAAATATATTACATAAATTTACTTTAAATATAGCATTAAACCTAAGGGAAATTATTAAGCAATTGATTTTTTATTAATATACTTATATAATTCTTAATGAAGACTTATTTATATATATTAATTTAAATTTTAAATCAAGTTTAAATTTGGTAATAAAAGATTTATATTTATGTAGTAACAAAAATAATATTAGGAAGTGTTATAGTGGAAGAACGTTTACAAAAATTTATGGCAAGATGTGGTGTTGCTTCAAGAAGAAAGTGTGAGGAAGTAATTACACAAGGAAGAGTAAAAATAAATGATATTTTAGTTACAGAGCTTGGACAAAAAATTGATCCTGATAAGGATAGTGTGTATGTAGATGATAAAATTATACATATAGAAGAAAATAAGGTTTATATTGCATTAAATAAACCTGAGGGCATTGTATCTACTGTAAAAGATGAAAAAGATAGAAAAACTATTTTAGATTTAGTTAAGACCAAAGAAAGAATATACCCAATAGGGCGTTTGGACTATGATACATCTGGTCTAATTATTTTAACTAATGATGGAGATATCTATAATAAGGTAATTCATCCAAGACAAGCAATTAATAAAGTTTATATGGCTTTATTAGAAGGGTGTCCAAATGAAGAAGAAATTTCTAAGTTCTGTAATGGAATAGATATTGATGGATATATTACGGCTGGGGCAAATTTTGAAGTGAATAAGAGAATTGGATTTAACAGCAAGGTTACAATTACTATTCATGAAGGGAAAAATCGTCAAATAAGAAAGATGTGTGATGCCATAGAACATCCAGTTATAGCATTAAAAAGAGTTTCAGTTGGTGAAATTAAACTGGGTAATATGGAAAAAGGCGAATGGAGAAACTTAACTGAAGATGAAATTAAATATTTAAAAAATTTATAATCATAGAATATTGTTATGTTTTGAAGAAATAGATAAAATATAAAGCATATTTTATCTATTTAAAATCAAAAACAGAGAAATTTTGCAAAAAATGAATAATTCGTTGAAACTATGTTCAATAAATGATAAAATGAAGTAAATATTTCACTTTATTATTTATTGAAATTTTTATTTCATTTATTATTTAATAACATAGAAAGGATTGAGTTTATTATGGAAAATAACAAACAGGATTTGATGAAGTCTATTCAAGTCAAGTTTCCCCGTCTAAGTAAAGGTCAAAAATTAATAGCAGAATATATTTTAAAACACTATGATAAGGCTGCATTTATGACGGCAGCAAAATTAGGATCTAGTGTAGGGGTAAGTGAATCTACTGTTGTAAGATTTGCTAACGAGCTTGGGTTTAGTGGTTATCCAAAACTACAAAAATCACTCCAAGAATTAATTAAAAACAAGTTGACTACTGTACAAAGGATTGAGTTATCTAATGACTTCATTACACAAGAAAATGCATTAAAAGGTGTATTAAAAGCTGATATGGAAAATATTCGCGCTACTCTTGAAAAGATTAATCACAAGACTTTTGAGGATGTAGTAAATTCACTCTTTAAAGCTAAAAAGATATACATAATTGGTCTTAGAAGTTCATCAGCACTTGCAGAGTTTTTAGGCTTTTATTTAAATTTAATTTTAGATAATGTTAAGGTCGTTGCCTATGGTGTTAGTGATATATTTGAACAGATGCTTAATGTTTCTGAAGAAGATGTAGTTATTGGAATAGGCTTCCCAAGGTATGCTACAAGAACAATTGAAGCTTTAGCTTTTGCTAAAAGTAGAAATGCTGATGTTGTAGCAATTACGGATAGTTTGTTATCCCCACTTGCAGCTAGAGCTGACTACACATTAATAGCCCAAAGTAATATGGCATCTTTTGTTGATTCCCTAGTAGCTCCACTTAGTGTAATAAATGCATTAATTATTGCAGTGGGACTTCGAGAAAAAGAAAAGATTTCCAGAACGTTTTCTACTTTGGAGGATATATGGGAAGAGTATCAAGTTTATTCTTATAAAGATAAGAATGAGAGATAATTCCTTTAGAATCAGTATATGTAAATGTTTACTTCTATTTTCGAAAAATTAATTTTTTTTCTAAAATAAAGAAGGAATAGTGAAATAAATATAGAATATACTATACGTAAAGCAATTTAGTATGCATAAGAATATTAAATTGACATTAAACATTCATTTTTAGGAGGGATTAGGTTATGGAGACAAAAGCTTATATTCAACAGGTAATTGAAAATGTTAAAAAGAGGAATTCTAACGAGCCTGAATTTTTACAAACGGTAGAAGAGGTATTAGGATCTTTAGGCCCAGTTTTAGAAAAGCACCCAGAATATATTGAAGCTAACCTTTTAGAAAGATTTTGTGAACCAGAAAGACAAATTATGTTTAGAGTACCATGGGTAGATGATGCCGGTGTTACACAGGTAAATCGTGGTATTAAAGTACAATTTAATGGAAGTATAGGACCTTATAAAGGTGGATTAAGATTTCATCCTTCAGTTTATATAGGTATTATTAAATTCTTAGCATTTGAACAAACATTAAAGAACTCATTAACTGGACTTCCAATGGGTGGAGGTAAAGGTGGATCTGATTTTGATCCAAGAGGAAAATCAGATGCTGAAGTAATGAGATTCTGCCAAAGCTTTATGACTGAACTTTACAGACACATAGGACCAGATGTTGGTGTTCCAGCTGGAGATCTTGGTGTTGGCGGAAGAGAAATCGGTTACTTATTTGGTCAATATAGAAGAATTAAAGGAACTTTCGAAAATGGAGTTATTACAGGAAAAGGTTTATCCTATGGTGGAAGTTTAGGAAGACCAACTGCTACAGGGTTTGGTATAGCTTATTTCTGTGAAGAAATGCTTAAGCATGAAGGAACAGATTTTAAGGGTAAAACAGTTGCTGCTTCAGGTTTCGGTAACGTTTGTTGGGGTCTTTGCACAAAAGTTGAGGAACTTGGTGGTAAAGTAGTAACTCTTTCTGGCCCAGACGGATACATATATGATCCAGCTGGAGTAACAGGAGACAAGATAGATTATATGGTTGAAATGTTACGTTTAAACAAAGGATCAAGAGTTAAAGATTATGCTGACAAGTATGGTTGTGAATTCCATGCTGGAGAAAAGCCATGGAATGTAAAAGTTGATATAGTAATACCATGTGCAACTCAAAACGATATTCATATTGAGCATGCTAAACAAATTGTTGCAAATGGAATAAAAATGGTTTGTGAAGGTGCTAATATGCCATGTACTAACGAAGCTGTTGATTACTTCATAGAAATGGGACTTAAAGTAGGACCATCTAAGGCTGCCAATGCTGGTGGTGTTGCTACATCAGGACTTGAAATGAGTCAAAACAGCATGAGATTATCATGGACAGCTGAAGAGGTTGATGCGAAATTGCATGCAATCATGTTGAACATATACAAAAATTGTAAAGATGCTTCAGAAGAATATGGATTTGGTTATGATTTAGTTAAAGGTGCTAACATTGCAGGATTTGTTAAAGTTGCAGAAGCAATGCATGCGCAAGGAAATTATTAATTTACAAGTAAACATTTCAAGAGAATCCCTTTATTGGGATTCTTTTTTTTATTGTTTTCATATTTTTACCTCTATAAAAGAATTTACAATGAAAAGATTCTTATTTATAAATTATTTTATTAATTTTTAAATAAGGGTAATAGATTAATATATTATATTAAGTTATAATAGTAAGTATTATAAGGGAGTGATTAAGTGTCAAAAATAATTATTATTGGAGGAGGACCAGCAGGAATGATGGCGGCTGTTACAGCTTCATCAAAAAATCAGGTGGTGCTCATTGAAAAAAACGAAAAATTAGGAAGAAAACTTTATATAACTGGTAAGGGTAGATGCAATATTACAAATGCAAAGGATATTGGTGATTTTTTTGAAAATATACCATGTAATCCTCATTTTTTATATAGTTCACTATACTCATTTACTAATGAAGATACTATGAATTTCTTTAAAGAACGGGGAGTTAATCTTAAAGTTGAAAGAGGAGATAGAGTATTTCCTGAGTCAGATAAGTCTTCAGATATTATAAAAGCTTTTAATATTGAATTAAAAAATAAAAAGGTTGAAGTGATGTTAAACACAAAAGTTAAAAAGCTAATTAGAGATAATCAACATATTGCTGGAGTTGAACTTGCAGATGGAAGTATTATAAATGGGGATTACGTTATTTTATGTACTGGGGGTTTATCATATCCACAAACTGGTTCATCTGGAGAAGGATTAACTTATGCTCGTTTTTTAGGACATAATATAATTAAACCTAGACCATCCCTTGTACCAATAGAGGTTGAAGAGGAGTGGATTCCGGATGTACAGGGTCTTTCTCTAAAAAATGTAGAATTAAGAATTACTGATGTTAAAAATAAAAGCATATATAAAGAATTTGGAGAAATGCTTTTTACTCATTATGGTATTTCAGGACCTATTGTTTTAAGTGGCAGTAGTTTTGTGAAAGAAGGAGTAAAATTAAAAGCTTTCATAAATCTAAAACCAGCTTTAAGTGAAGTTGAGCTTGATAAGCGAATTCAAAGTGATTTTTTAAAATATGCAAATAAAGATTTTAAAAATTCACTAAATGACTTACTTCCAAGTAAACTAATTAATACAATAATTAAATTGTCTAATATTAATGAAGACAAAAAGGTAAATTCTATTACTAAAGAAGAAAGGAAAATATTAGTGAATTTACTTCAAAATTTGCCACTTCATATAAAGGGACTTCGTCCAATAGAAGAGGCAATAATAACTAGTGGTGGAGTAGACACACTGCAAATAGATGCTTCTACTATGAAGTCAAAAATAATTGATAATCTTTATTTTGCAGGCGAAATGATTGATGTAGATGCTTATACAGGAGGGTATAATCTTCAAATAGCATTATCAACAGGGTATTTAGCTGGAAATAGCGTAGGTATGGATTAATGCTATAGAAAATAGAAGATAATGCTACTGAGTAGTATATTAATGCTATTTAGTAGCATATTAATTTTAGTTATTAGAGTTTAGAGAGCTTAAAGTATATAAATATGACCATGCTTACAAATGGGAGGTGGAATATAATGGGAATTTCTGTTGCCATAGATGGACCTGCAGGTGCAGGGAAAAGTACTATTGCTAAAATAATAGGTGAAAAATTCAATCTTATGTATATTAACACAGGATCAATGTATAGAGCTGTTGCACTTAAGGCTATGAATGAAAACATCACAGAAAATAATATAGATGATTTGGTTAAAATAGTGGAATCTTTAGAAATGCATTTTGAAGAGGATCGTTTATTTGTTAATAATGAAGATTTAACAGATATGATAAATATGCCTATCATAAGCAACAATGTTTCGAAGTATGCGGCTGTACCCGAAATTAGGAAAATTCTTGTTAAGTTACAACAAAATATAGCAAAGAAATTTAATGTTATTATGGATGGAAGAGATATTGGTACTGTTGTTCTTAAGGATGCTACTTTTAAATTCTATTTAACCGCCAGTAGTGAAGAAAGAGCAAAAAGGAGATATGAAGAATTAATTTCTAAGGATATAGAAGTTGATTATGATACTATTTTAAAGGATATTATAAGAAGGGATTATATTGATACCCATAGAGAAGTTAGTCCCCTTAAAAAGGCTGAGGATGCTATAGAAATTGATTCTAATGACTTGAGCATTAATGGGGTAGCTGATAAAATGGTAGAGTATATTAATTCGAAAATTAAAAATGATTAATTTTATACCTTATATAAGGAGGGAGGTGTCGGGATGAAAAAAGTAACACTAGCAGATTCAGCTGGTTTTTGTTTTGGAGTAAAGCGAGCAGTAGAAACAGCTTTAAAAATGAAAGAAAAGTACAAAAATGAAATATATACACTAGGGCCACTTATTCATAATAATGATGTTGTGGACTTTTTGAAGAAAAAATCTATATTCCCCATAGAACTTGATAATATTGATAGCTTAAGTGAAAATGATACAATTATTATTAGGTCACATGGGGTATCTGAAGATGCATTAAATATTTTAAAGAAAAATAAACTCAATATAATAGATGCAACATGTCCTTACGTAGAAAACATTCACAAAAAGGTGAAAAAATATTATGACTTAGGATACAGTATAATTATTGTAGGAGATGAAAATCATCCTGAAGTTATTGGAATTAATGGATGGTGTAATGATTCAGGACGCATACTTAAGTGTGGTGCATCTCTAGGCAATATATCCCAAAAGGTATGTGTGGTATCTCAGACAACTGAAAGACAGGCTACTTGGGAGGATGTATTAACTGCAGTTATAAAAGTCAGTAAGGAAATAGTCGCATTTAATACTATTTGCAGTGCAACAGAAGTGCGTCAAGAATCTGCTGAAGAACTTTCCAAAAGGGTTGATGCCATGGTTGTTATTGGAGGGTTTAATAGTTCTAATACAACAAAACTTTATGAAATATGCAAAAAAAACTGTGAAAACACAGTACATGTAGAAAATTTGTTAGGGATTCCAGAAAAATTTTTAAAAGATAAAAATTTTAAAAGCATAGGGGTTACAGCTGGAGCATCAACACCAGATTGGATTATTGAAGAGGCAATTAAAAAATTGAATTCTAGTATTTGTTTAAATGAGAACGAACAACTTAAATAATTATCTATGAATGGATTTTCATATGTTTTAATGAGGAAAAACGTGTAGCATGAAATTATGCATATGCGTTTTTTTATTATTATTTGAAAAATATTGAATACTAAATAAAATTAATTAATATAATTTAATAGCACTATTATGGGGAGAGAGAAAATTGGGAGGGAATACAAGAGCACTTCAGCAAGCTAACATAATTATTAATAAAGAGATGCATATATTAACTACTGTAATGCGTATGTATAATTTCGAATTAGTAAGTGCAGAAAAAGTTAAAAGTGTGTATATGATTATAACAAATCGTGGCAAGTTCTGTTTAAAAAGAATGAAACACGGAAGAGACAAGATTAAAAATGGCAGCATATTATCAGAAGAGTTATTATTGAACAATTTTACTAATGTAGCTAAATATTTTAGAACAAAAGAGGGAGCTTTTTCTGTAAGATATAAAAAAAATATATTTTATTTAACAGAATGGATAGAAGGTGAAAAATGTGATTTAACTAATATTGATGAAGCCGTAAGTTGTACAAAACTTTTAGCACAATTTCATAGTAAATCAAATGAAATTGATCATAAGAAACTCCATATACACATTAATTTAAAGAATTGGCCAAAGATTTTTGCTGGTAATTTAAACTATCTTGAAAGATTCAAGAGAATAATTATTAATAAAAGAATAAAAAATGAATTTGATGTGCTTTTTCTTGAAAATATTGATAACTTTTATAATAGAGGAGTATCAGCTATTAACATGCTAAATAAGTCAGCTTATTATAAGTTATCAAAAGTAGCTAATGATGACAAGACAATATGTCACAATAGATTTTATTATCAAAATATAGTAAAAAATGATGGAGATTACTTCATCTGTGACTTTGATAGTATTATTATTGATTTACAAATAAGCGATTTAGGAAAGCTTATTAGGAGATTAATGTTTAAAAAAAATTATGGATGGAATTTCGATTTTGCTAAAATTTTAATTGAAGCATATAATTCTATAAATAGATTAAATAAAGAAGAATTAGAGATAATGTTTGCATTAATAATCTTTCCTAATAAATTTTGGAAGTTAGGACAGAGAAGGTATGTAAAACAAAAAAAATGGTCTGAGAGTAAATATTTGCATAAACTAAATAGAATAGTAGGTTATAATGAGACTCAAGAGAAATTTTTTACTGATTATTTGCTTTTTTTAGAGGAATATTCTTAAATTATAATAAATTCATTGTAAAAACAATGTTAATAGATTTATAATTAGTAATGTATTATACCTTATCAAAAATCTATCTATTTAAAAATAATATAAATGGAGTAAAGCTAAATGTATAAGTCAATAAATCTAACATTAAAAAACATTAATAATTTTAGAAAAATCAATCAATTTAATAGGAACTTTAATTTATCAAATAAAGATTTTTTTGAGTTATATGACAATAGTAATATTATTCAAAAATTATTTTTAAGAAAAAATGTAAATTTATTATTGAAAGAAGATAAATATATAGGATATATTTGGTATGAAAAACACAATATACATCATAGTTCAATTAACTCAATAAATGTAATAGAGGCCAGTAATCTAGTTCGCCATTATGAAACACTAATTAGTCCACTTACAAATAATAGTTTAATAACTTATGAATGTGAAGACAATGAAATAAATATAGATGTTTTGAGTAAGCTAGGATTTAAGAGGTCTAAAGGATTTATGGAATTAGAAAAACCGTGCACAGAATATTTTAATCCCAGTATTCCTAAAAACATTACTTTTTCTATAGTAGAAAAGGACAAAGATGAAAAGCAACGCTGCTTATTACAAAATGAAATATTTAAAAACGATGATAGAATTCCGATAAACATTGACGATATATATTATGATGAAGCACAGGAATATTACTTTTACAAGGGTGCAATATTTATTAAACTTGATAATATACCAATTGGTTATGGTCAAATTATTATTGAAGATAAAAAAGCAATCATAGTAAATTTTGGAATTGCACAGGAATATAGAAAAGGTGGATATGGGAAAATATTTTTAAGCTATTTGCTTAATTTAGCTATGGATAATGACTTTTCAAAAGTCTCTCTTAAGGTAGATTGTAATAATGTGGTTGCTTATAAATTATATCTTTCATTGGGATTTAATATTAAAAGGGAATTTTATACTTGGCAAAAGACTAGAATTTAAAAGAAGGTAGATAATATCCCCTCTACCTTCTTTTATTATTTATCTATTTATTTGATTCTAAATATTTTTTAAGAGCTATTCCTAAAATTTCCATAGAATCTTTTAATGCAGTTGTATTTAAACAGTAGGATAATCTAATTTCATTTACACCGAGTCCCTTAGTTGAATAGAAACCTTCTGCAGGAGCAACCATTACTGTCTTGTTATTATAATTGAAATCTGTTAATAACCATTTAGCAAAATCTTCACCACTTTCTATTGGTAGCTTAGCTATTACATAAAATGCGCCTGTAGGTTTTATGCAAATTACTCCTGGTATTTTTGATAAGTATTCGTACAGAATGTTTCTTCTTTCTTCATATTCCTTTTTAACTTCTATAAAGTATGATTTAGGGGTGTTGATCAAATTTGCTGCAGCTAATTGCTCAATAGTAGGGACACATAGCCTAGTTTGTCCCAATTTAATAATCTGATTCATAAGACTCTTATTTTTTGATGCAACTAAACCAATTCTAGCACCACATGCACTATAACGTTTAGATATACTATCAATTAATATTACTTTATCTTGGACATCCTTCATATATAAGGCAGAAGTATATTTTAAACCATCATAAACGAATTCTCTATATACCTCATCAGCAATTAGAAATAAATCGTTTTCATTTGCTATATCAGCAAGCATTCTTACTTCAGCTTCGGTATATACCACACCTGTAGGGTTCCCAGGATTTGATACCATTATTGCTTTAGTTTTGCTTGTAATTTTGCTTGTAATTTCTTCTTTGGGAGGTAAATGGAAGCCATCTTCTGCTTTTGTAATAAATGGAACAATCTTAACGGAAGCTACATCTGTAAATCCGGTATAGTTTGTGTAAAATGGTTCAGGAACTATAATTTCATCACCTTGGTCACAAATAGCCATAAGTGCAAACAATATAGCTTCCGATCCTCCATTAGTTACCATAATTTCATCTTTTTCAAATTCTATATCCCATTCTTTGTAGTATTTTATAAAACTCTCGATTAATGAGCTTATTCCTTGAGAATTAGCATATTTAAGAACTTTGTCAGTGTATTGGTTTATCCCTTCCATAAATGCTTCAGGAGTATTAATATCTGGTTGACCTATATTAAGATGATATACACTAACCCCTCTTTTTTTTGCCTCCTCAGCAAAAGGAACTAGTTTGCGAATAGGTGAAAATTGCATTGCTTCAATTCTGTTAGATAAATTCATAATATACCCCCCATCTTAAATTTAAAACCTACTTAAAGTCTCTTATTATAATCTCAGCAGGTACATAAGGTACTTTTATATTTACCATATGGCTATGGGAACACATATAAAAATAACTCCTGTCACCTATACAATCATACTGCACATGTCTATCTCTAATATTTACATCTTTTTTTGCATCATACATATAAAATCACTCCTTTAAGGTAGCTTACCCAAAAGATAGAAGATTAATGTATATACTAAATAAATGAAAAATATAAGAGATAAATAAAGAATAAAAGACATTTTTATTCATGAATTTTTTATCAATTACAATACAAAAGTAATTAATAATATTATAATCTAATTCAGATATATATTTCAAGTAAATTAATTAAATGATAAAATATATTGAATTAGTAAAAATCACTTTAAAAAAACCTTCAAATTATATATAATAGATAGATGGTAATACTTTTTTATAAAGGAGAATGCACTAATGAATGAAATACTTAAGTACTATATAGAAACATGGGGTTGTCAAATGAATGACGAGGATTCAGAAAAATTATCCGGTATGCTAATAAATATGGGATATAAGAAAACTGCGGATAAAGAAGCAGCTGACATAATTATTTTTAATACTTGTTGTGTTAGAGAGAATGCCGAGCAAAAGGCTGATGGAAATATAGGTGCTTTAAAGACTATGAAGAAGGAGAATCCAAACCTTATAATAGCAGTGACTGGATGTATGATGCAGCAAGAAGGTATGGCAAAGCATATAATAACTAAATTTCCATTTGTAGATATTATTATTGGAACACATAATGCATATAAGTTTCCAGAGTACTTAAAAAGGATACAAGGTGGCGATTCATCAATTATAGAAATTTGGGATAAGGAAGAAGATATTGTAGAAGGACTTCCAATAGATAGAGAAAGTAGTATAAAAGGTTTTGTTACTATTATGTATGGTTGCAATAATTTTTGTACTTATTGTATAGTACCTTATGTAAGAGGAAGAGAAAGAAGTAGAAACCCAGAAGATATTATTTGTGAAATAAAAACTATGGTATCGGATGGTTACAAAGAAATAACCTTACTAGGTCAAAATGTTAACTCTTATGGCAAGGGATTAAGTTCTGAAATTAATTTTGCGCAACTTCTAAGAAGAATTAATGATATTGAGGATTTAGAAAGAATAAGATTTATGACATCTCACCCAAAGGATTTATCTATTGAGGTAATAGAAGTAATAGCGCAGTGTGATAAAGTTTGTGAACAAGTTCATTTGCCAGTACAATCAGGTTCAACTAATCTTCTAAATAAAATGAATAGACATTATGATAGAGATCAATATTTACAATTAGTTAAAAATATTAAAAATGTTTTGCCGAGTGTTGGACTAAGCACAGATATTATTGTTGGTTTTCCAGGAGAAACAGAGGAAGATTTTGCTCAGACTTTAAGCCTTATGGAAGAGGTTAAATTTGATTTGGCATTTATGTACATTTATTCTAAAAGAAAAGGAACTCCTGCAGATGATATGAGTGACCAAATACCAGAGGATGTTAAGCATGAAAGATTTAATAGATTAATTGAAGTTGTTAATAGAACATCGAAAGAAAAAAATGGAGAATACGTAGGAAAAATTGTAGAGGTTCTAGTTGAAGGTTATAGTAAAAATGATAAAAGTAAATTAACTGGTAGAACTAGAACTGGAAAATTAGTTAACTTTGAAGGTAATTACAAAGCTATTGGAGATCTAGTATCAGTTCAAATAACCGATGCACGCTCTTTCTCACTTAATGGTGAAGAAATTTAAGGTGCTATGACAAGCAAGGGGGCAACACAATTGGCATTAACTCCAATGATGATACAATATTTTGAAATTAAAGAAACCTGCAAGGACTGTATAATGTTTTTTAGATTAGGGGACTTTTATGAAATGTTTTTTGAAGATGCGCAGGTTGCAGCAAAAGAATTAGAGCTTGTACTTACAGGACGAGATTGTGGCCTGGAAAAAAGAGCACCTATGTGTGGGATTCCTCACCACGCAGCAAACACCTATATCGGTAGGCTAATTGCAAAAGGATATAAGGTTGCTATATGTGAACAAGTAGAAGATCCAGCACTTGCAAAGGGCATAGTTAAAAGGGATATTATTAAAATAATTACGCCGGGAACTTACACTGATTCTGGGTTTTTAGAAGAAAGTAAAAACAATTATGTTATGAGCATTTACGTTGATAAAAAAAATGATTTTTGTGGATTGTGTTTTTGTGATGTATCAACTGGTGAATTCACTTGCACAGACACTAGACTAAATCTTGTTAACATATTAGATGAAATATCAAAATTTAGTCCAAAAGAAATTATAGTATCGGAAGATTTATCTGGTGATATGCAAGAGTCAATAAAAGAAAGATTTAATGTGTCTTATACATCTTACCAAAATGATTTTTTTATTATGAAGGATGATACACTATTAAAAAAACAGTTTCATAATTATTTAGAAATCACATTATCACAAACCTTACTTAGAAGTATATCAGGACTTCTTAGTTATATTATAGACACACAAAAGAATTCGCTTTCTCACATAGATACTATAGAATATTATGATATTTTAGATTATGTAAGTTTAGATGCAAATTCTAGGAGAAACTTAGAGCTTACGGAAACTTTAAGGGATAAAACTAAGAAAGGTTCTTTGCTTTGGGTATTAGATAGAACCAACACTGCTATGGGAGCTAGAAGACTTCGTAAATGGTTAGATCAACCTCTAATAAATAAAAGTTTAATAGAAGAAAGATTAGAGGCTGTAGAGGAATTGAAAAATAATATATCCTTCCACGAAGATTTAAAAGATGTGCTCACGGATATATATGATATAGAAAGACTTGTAGGTAAAATTTCTTCGAAAAATGTTAATGCAAAGGAATTAATATCTCTTAAAAATTCTATAGAAAAAATACCAAAGCTTAAAGCCATTTTAGCTGGGCTTAATAGTAAATTAATGAGAAAAATATACTTAGACTTAGACGACTTAAAAGATATATATAATACATTAGAAAACTCTATTATCGAAAGCCCAGCTATTTCTATCAAAGAAGGAAATATTATTAAAGAGGGCTTAAATAGTGAAATAGATGAGCTAAGGCTAGCTAAGGCTCATGGCAAGGAATGGATTGCTACTTTAGAAAATGATGAGAAGGGCATAACTGGTATAAGATCTTTAAAAGTAGGATATAATAGGGTCTTTGGCTATTATATAGAAATAACCAAAGCAAATATTAGCTTAATTCCTGAGGGAAGGTATATAAGAAAACAAACACTGTCTAACGCAGAAAGATACATTACTCCTGAACTTAAGGAAATGGAAGAAAAGATTTTGGGAGCAGAAGAAAAATTAGTAAATATTGAATATGAGGTATTTACT
>NZ_JAHLDL010000008.1 GCF_018861315.1 Clostridium bowmanii
GGTTGCAGCGAGGAAGTAAGAACACTTCTTGAACCAACGTTAGCTTTAGTATAGCTGGTTTTATTTGTTGTTTTTAAATTACGAATTGAAGTTACTAAAGCATTTCCTTGACACAAATTTCTATTTAAATTATAATGGGTGGTAATAAAGTTCAAATAAAATATGTATAATAAATTGCTTTGATTAGGAGTAGTAGTATTTATAGCATTTAAAAGAGAGCTGCTGTTAGGGTCATAAAAATAACTATTCAATTGCCCCTTTGGTGTAAAGCAGTAATGATATAATAATGAACTTACCTAGGAGCTTGCTTGTAAGTAAAAACTTACTTGTAGGTAAGAGCTTACTTGTAAAACAAGTACGGTTAAAACCGTTATATTTGTAAGTGAGGTGTAATGCCTAATTAGAGTGGTACCGCGGAATTTTACTTTCGTCTCTTTGTTGAGACGAAGGTTTTTTTTATTTTCTGCTTTAGATTATATGAGGAGGAATTTAAATGGCAAAATACAGTACAATCATCGATGAAAAATGGCAACAAAAATGGGAAGAGACTAATTTATATAAATTTGATGAGAATAAAATTGATAAAAAACTATACGTGCTTGAAATGTTCTCTTATCCATCTGGAAGCCAATTGCATGCTGGTCATTGGTTTAATTATGGCCCTGTAGATACCTGGGCTAGAATGAAGAAGATGCAGGGATATAATGTATTCCAGCCAATGGGCTTTGATGCTTTTGGTCTACCTGCAGAAAACTACGCAATAAAAACAGGTGTTCATCCAAAGGATTCTACAGATCAAAACATTAGTAATATGGAAAAACAATTAAAAGCTATGGGAGCAATGTTTAATTGGGATCATGAAGTTGTAACTTGTCGTCCAGACTATTATAAATGGACTCAATGGTTATTCTTAAAGCTATTTGAAAAAGGTCTTGCTTACAGGAAAAAAGCACCTGTAAATTGGTGCCCTAGTTGTAACACAGTACTTGCAAATGAACAAGTTCTCGCAGATGGTTCTTGCGAGAGGTGCGGTACTGAGGTTACTAAAAAGAATTTAACCCAATGGTTTCTAAAAATTACTGACTATGCTGAGGAACTACTTGAAAAACTTGATACCTTAGATTGGCCTGAAAAAACTAAATCAATGCAAAAACATTGGATAGGTAAATCTACTGGTGCTGACGTCATTTTTAAAGTAGTAGATTCAGATGTAGACTTTAGTGTATTCACTACAAGAGTTGATACTCTATTTGGTGTTACTTATGTAGTTATTGCTCCTGAAAATGATCTTGTTGATATCTACACTAAGGAAGAATATAAAGATGCTGTTGAATCTTATAAATATGAGGCTAGAAAACAAACTGATATAGAGAGGCAATCTATATCAAGAGATAAAACTGGTGTATTTACTGGTTCCTATGCTATTAATCCTATCAATGGTCGCAAAGTTCCGATTTGGATTGCGGACTATGTTTTAAACACCTATGGGACTGGAGCAGTGATGGCTGTTCCTGCTCATGATGATAGGGATTTTGCCTTCGCTACTAAATACAATTTGCCTATTGAAAGAGTAATTATTGGTTTTAAAAGTGTAATTGAAAACCCAGAAAACCTTCCTTATACTGAGCATGGAAAAATGGTTAATAGTGATGAGTTTGATGGTTTATCTACAGAAGACGGGAAAGAAGCAATTGTTAAAAAATTAGAAAGCATGAACTTAGGTTCAGGCAAAATAAACTTTAGACTTCGAGATTGGTTAGTTTCAAGGCAAAGATACTGGGGAGCTCCTATTCCAATAATTCACTGTGATAAATGTGGAGCTGTCCCTGTTCCTGAGGATCAGCTTCCCGTAGAACTGCCTTATAACGTAGAATTTACACCAGACGGAGAATCACCACTTGCCAAATGCAAGGAATTTATGAATGTACCATGTCCTATTTGCGGTGCTCCAGCGCGTCGTGAGGCTGATACTCTAGACACCTTCGTTTGTTCTTCTTTCTACGAATTTAGGTATGTAGATAACAAAAATAGCGAAAAAATCTTTGATACAGACTTAGTAAACAAAATGCTTCCTGTAGACAAATATGTAGGTGGACCTGAACATGCATGTGGTCACCTGCTTTATTCAAGATTTATATCCAAAGCCCTTCGTGATATGGGATATTTAAACTTTGATGAACCCTTCTTGTCTCTTACACACCAAGGTTTAATTTTAGGAGAAGATGGACTTAAGATGAGTAAGTCAAAGGGAAATACTATATCACCAGATAAGTATATAAAAGAGTTTGGTGCAGATGTATTTAGAATGTACCTAATGTTTGGGTTTGGTTATACTGATGGTGGCGCTTGGAGTGATGATGGTATAAAAGCCATTGGAAGATTCGTCGATAGAATTGAAAGATCCATTGACACTGGTATTGAAGAAATGTTAAAACAAAGCGATACAGTTGCCTCTCTTACTGATGCAGAAAAACAATTAAACTACTGGAGAAACTTTGCAATAAAAGGAGTTACTGAAGATACAGAAAAGCTTCAATTTAATACTTCAATTGCAAGGCTTATGGAATTTACAAATGCCCTATCAAAATATGTTAATGAAGAGACAGTAAATAGTAATTTCTTAAAAGAAGTGCTAGTGGATTACCTTTTACTTATAGCTCCCTTTGCTCCTCACTTTGCAGAAGAAAAGTGGGAAACCTTAGGTATGGACTACTCTATATTTAATCAAAGTTGGCCTATATTTGATGCTACTGCCCTAGTAAAAGATGAAGTAGAGATTGCTATTCAAGTAAACGGTAAAATTAAATCCAGAATAACTATAGCGCAAGATTTAGATGAAGAAGGTATAAAAGCAGCATCTCTTAAAGATGAAACATTAATTGCTGCATTAGACGGCAAGACTGTTAGAAAGGTTATTGTAATTAAAGGACGACTAGTTAATATAGTAGCTTCTTAACTTTTTGTCAGGTGCATAAAAACAAATAGTATGTACCACATTATAAAATGAGAGTAGAGTGTCTTAGCTAAAGACGATCTACTCTCATTCTTTAATTTTTAGGTGTTTTTAAATTATGAAACCCCATACACATCTAGGGTTCTTTGAGTTGCTTTAAGGAGACTACTAAGCTCGAAAACTTCTCCCTCCTCCAGTAACTTGTTTAATTGTTCTCTATACCTAGTTGCATCCATTAATTTCCCAAGGGAAGAAATCATAAGAATATTATTCATAATGTCTGACACCAAATTAGATTTAACCTCAAAGAGTTTTTGTGCATCTTTAATTTCATCCTTGATTTCTAGCATCTGTTCATCTAACTGAAAAGCAGCATCTGCAGCATTTTTAAGCTTTTTCCTTATATACTCAGGTATATCATGCTTATATTTATAATTTAGAGAATGCTCCACGGTAGCCCAAAAATTCATTGCCAAAGTTCTAATTTGAAATTCTGCTAGTATTTCTGTTTGACCATCAACTAAATTCACAGGATACTTTATAATCATGTGATAACTTCTATACCCACTATCTTTTACATTTGCTACATAATCTTTTTCATAAACTATCTTCATATCACTTCTTGCACGAATTAAATTTACCACCTTATCAATGTCATCAACAAATTGACACATTATTCTTATCCCTGTAATATCCTCCATTTCAAATTCAATTCTATCCAAAGGAACGGAGAACTTATTAGCTTTCTCAAGAATACTAGATATTTCTTTAACCCTCCCCGTAACAAACTCAACCGGTGAATAATCATTTTTGCCTCTATATTCCCGCCTAATGCTTTTAAATTTAACTTTTAACTCTTCTACTGCTTGTTCATAAGGGATTAAGAATTTTTTCCACTCTCTTATTGCCATATAATCATTCCTTTACATAGTATTTCATATTTGCCATTAACATATCGAAATTCTGGGGTTATGGTTTACATTAATATTATATTTTATTAAATTTCTATTATAATTAAATTTCTGTTATAATTAATTTACTACTAAATTAACATAAAAGCAATTATTTTAGGAAAATATACCAACACATATAACCTAATGATGCTACCAAAGTAAATTTTGTTTTGAGGTGATTAAATGGAAAAGAATAAAGATAACACGGGAAAGTCGCTTTTATATAGTAAAGAAGTTACATGTCCTGTCTGCAACAATGTTTTTAAAGCTAGTACAGTAAAATCATCGGCTTACCGAATGATAAGAAAAGATAGTGACTTTTTCATCAGATATTCACTAATTAATCCTTATTTCTATGATGTTTGGGTTTGTAACTCTTGCGGATATTCAGCTATGAAATCAGATTTTCTTACTTTAAGAAGTATTGAAATAGAACAAGTACAAAAGTCTATATCCCCTAAATGGAAGGGAAGAGTCTACCCAGAAGTTTATAATGTACACGTTGCTATTGAAAGGTACAAGCTATCCCTTTTAAATTATATAACAATTAATTCAAAATCAAGTAAGAAGGCAATAAACTGTCTTAAACTAGCCTGGATGCACAGACTTTTAGAAACTGATGAGGCCCACAAAATGGAGATAATATTTTTAAAGCAGGCCTTAGAAGGACTAAGTGACGCATATTATTCAGAGGATTTCCCCCTATATGGCATGGACAAATACAGTATTATGTATCTTATTGGCGAATTAAATAGACGTTTAGGTAATACTGAAGATTCGCTAATTTGGTTTAGTAATGTTATAACAACTCCTAATGTAAAACAGAGTTTAAAAGAGCTCGCACGAGATATGAAAGACTTGATTAAAGAAGAATCTGTATTAGTAGCCGCCTGCGTTAATCTTAACGATGCTTCTGCAGAGAACACTGAACCAATAAAGCCAGCTAAGAAATCCCGATTCTTTTCTAAAATATTCAAATAGTAAAAGAATTCATAAAAAAAAAGAACAATTCAATATACTAGCATATTGAATTGTTCTTTTTTTTTATGTTGCTAATACTATTACGTTTGTTATCCACATAAATAATTTTAATAGTCACACTTATCCACAATGGCTTAGACTTTTGCGCTATTCTAATATTTTTAGTGGATCAAAATCCAAATAATCACAAGAAGTTACTATATACTCTACACCCTCTATATTTCCTTCATATAACCTATTTAAAGATGGCCCATGTAAATGTCCATATATGACCTTTGATACATTATATTCTTTTATTATACTTATAAGTTTAGTATCCTCGAACTTATCATTAGTAGGTGGATAATGAAGCATTACAATAAACTTGTTATACCCATTCTTCACTGCCTCATCTAATGAAATTCGAAGCCTTATTAACTCTCTATTATATATTTTTTCATCATGCTCTGTAAATCTTGCAGTTCCTGGACAATTCCAACCCCTAGTTCCACATATTGCAAAATCTTTATAATTAAAAAAGTTATTTTGAATAAAATCCATGTCTTCATAAAGAGAATTTAGCTTTGTAATACTGCTCCACCAATAGTCATGATTTCCTTTAATAAGTATCTTTTTACCAGGCAAATTATGAATCCATTCTAAATCCTCATTACCCTCGGAAATATTCATGGACCATGAAATATCACCTGCAATTAATACAGTATCCTCGGCGGAAACCTTTCTGAGCCAATTTTCTTTTATTTTCTCATGGTGTTTTTCCCATTTTTCTCCAAATATATCCATGGGTTTATCTGAATTTATAGCTAAATGAAGATCAGATATTGCCCACAATGCCATAATATACCTCCTTTAAATTGGTAATTTCCCATTAATTTTAGCTTTTCACTTGTCTTTTAGCCCTTTTTCATCAATGCATCTATATCCATCACATAGGCGATAACCTTTGCTATTGCATCATATAATTCGAAGGGTATTTCTGATCCTATATCAATATTCAATAGTAAATTAGCCAATTCCTCATTTTTCACTATGGCCACCTTACTCTCCTGCGCCTTCATCATAATTTTGTCTGCAATATAGCCCATTCCTGCTGCAGTTACAATAGGCACATCATATCCTTGTTCATACTTTATGGCAGCAGCCTTCTTTACCTTTTTCATTTTAGCAGCACCCCTCATTAGTCTTCAAAGCTATAACCTTGTGTATCTTACATTAAATACAATAGAATACTGACTGGTGAGTTTTATAAATGCATCCATACTATTATACCTTTATATTGATTGCATTAAAACTTCTATCATCAAAAAATTCTCCACAGTTTGATAATGTAAATTCTTTAGCCTTATTATTAACTTCAATATTAACTCTATAATTCAGATTAGATAGTTCCATAATTAATTTTTCTTTGCCTAGTTCTAAGACTTTGACCCAGAATTTATCACAATTAATATCAATACTCATATTGTTACTATTAATCTTAATATATGCATCCACGGTTCCCATATTAATAGTTTTAACACTAGTAGCAATTTTCACATTCTTACTATCAATTTTTTTATTTTTTTTCCTATCATCTTTAATAATAAGCTTTAATTGATATTCATCCTCTTTAACATTTATAGGTAAGTCCAAGTAGTAATATTGCTCTGAAATAGAATTAAACATTTTAAAATCATTAAGTTTTTCGTGGAATAAGTTCATAACTTTCTCATAAGTCTCAGGCTTTAGATTAAGCTTATTCTCAATAACATCTTTAATTATACTTTTAATCTCATCTGTCTTTAATTTAACTTGCTCTTTAACGAGAAAATCTGTAGTTATCTTTTCTATATCAACTTTCACATTATTTATAATTCCCTTATCTACCTCTGAAATATTCAATTCTTTCTTTATCATGTTTATAATTTCATTAAGTGAATTATTTTTTCCATATGCATTAGATTTATTATTAATAGAAGTTTTACTATCTACTTCAACTTTACTAACCTTATCGTTTTGCTGTATATTTAAAGGCATTTCTTCACTTTGCATCTTATTCTCTAAGTTAACGTTGCTAACGTCAGCATGTTTTATATTTAACTTACCTTCCAGATTTTCTATTAATTTAATGTAACTATCTGGATTTAAGGATATTCCATCTGCCTTAAAAATTTTGTCCACCAAAGCCCTTATTGTGCTACTATCAATGCTGTTATTTTCTGGCTTTAAATTTTTATCTATTGCTATATTTTTATCTATTGCTATATTTTTATCTGATTGTAGATTTTTATTGGGTTGCAAATTTTTATCCAATTCCAAATTTTTATTGAGTTGTAGATTTTCATTGGGTTGTAAATCTTCATCCAGGTTTAATTTTTTACCCATATCAAAACTTGTATCCAAATCTAAACTTTTATCCAGGCCTAAACTTTTCTGTAGTCCTAAACTTTTATCTAGCCCTAAACTTTTATCTAGCCCTAAACTTTTAATAGTAGAGTTTAAGACCCTATAGTTTACGTCTAAATCCTTTAACTCATTATTTATTAAATTAGCCACTTGTTTTATATTGCTATTTTTAATTTCCACATTTTTTAGCCCTTCACTACTTTGATCTATTGCGGTAAAACTATTTTCTGCCATGCCTATTGAATTTTTCTGCATATTTTTAGTTGTATCACTATTTAAAAGATAGTTACTAATATCTTTTAAATTATTATATATAGCTGAGTTACCTTTAAACAACTTTATAAAGCTTTCTAAATTTCCTTTAGTAAGCTCTATATTATTTTCTTTAAATAATAATATCTCATCAACATTTAGATTTTTTAAGGCCAGAAAAAAATCTTTTAAAGTTTTTGTTATTTCAATAGCCTTTTCACTTTGAGGATCAATGTCTCTACTATTAAGGTATTTAGCAATAAATATTTCTTCTTTATTAGAATTCAAAGATATTTTCTCTCTAAAATCAACTAAGTTTTTTATGGAAGCTATATTATCTTTAGTTAAAGGCATATCATGTTTTATCATTTTTTCAAAAATCAAGGCATCTGCTTTTTCACCATTTAAGCTCTTTCCCTTAGTGAAGTCTCCTATAACATCATTGGTGGCAGTTTTACCTTCTTTATCTTCATATACTAATCTTATTTTAAGCTTATCATCTTCAAACCCTTCTACTTCAAATTTTAACACATTACCACTAGTCGCCTGTTCCAGTGGCCTATCAATCTTTGCAGAAAACTGCCATCCATCCAATAACTTTAAATTAACCTCTCCCTTTTGGGAGTCCGTACTTACTATTCTTGCATTGAACTTTTCTCCAGGCTCAAAAGATATTTTACTGAAAGATTTTTTAGCTTGTGAATTCTGTAGTATTGCAATATTACTAATTGTTGACATAAGCCACCTCCCATAGGTTTGGCATAATAACATTCTTAAAAGTTATCAATACTTTATTATCGTGTGAAACTTTCTTTTTTAAAGGGCATAGTTGATAATTATGAGTCTTTTTTAAAAAAAATAACAAAGCTAAAATATTAACTTCAGCTTTGTTATTTTAAGGCATTGCTATTCTATTATTAAAGAATAGTATTTTTTCTTTCCTTTTTTAATAAGTACACTACCATTTTTAAAATCTGAATCTAAAAGTGTTTCATTTTTATCTTGGATCTTTTTATCTCCAATAGTTAAACCACCCTGCTCAATTAATCTTCTAGCTTCAGCTTTTGATGGAACTATATCAGTGTAGACTAATATGTCCATTAATCCTGCATTCTTCATACCTACTGGTATAGATACTGTAGGCACGTTACTCATATTAGTTCCACCACCAAATAATGCCTCTGCAGCGGTCTGAGCCTTTATAGCTTCTTCTTCTCCATGAATAAGTTTTGTAACCTCAAAGGCTAAAACTTTTTTAGCTTCATTGATTTTCTCATCTTTCAGTGCACCTAGACGCCTAACTTCATCCATTGGAAGAAAAGTGAGTAATGCTAAGCATTTTTCAACATCAGAGTCTTCAACATTTCTCCAGTATTGGTAAAAATCATAAGGAGATGTTTTATTAGCATCAAGCCATAATGCACCATTCTCTGTTTTACCCATCTTCTTGCCTTCACTATTAGTAAGTAGCGCACAGGTCATTCCATAAGCGGCTTTTCCTTCTTTTTTCCTAATTAGTTCCATACCAGCAATTATGTTAGACCATTGATCGTCTCCACCTAACTCCATAGTACATCCATGTTTTTTATTTAGCACTAAAAAGTCATATCCTTGCATAAGCATATAGTTAAACTCAAAGAAAGATAAGCCCTTTTCTAGTCTTTGTTTAAAACACTCAGCAGTTAACATCTTATTTACTGAAAAATGTACTCCTATATCTCTTATAAAGTCTACATAGTTTAAATTTAAAAGCCAATCTGCATTATTTTCGAGTATTGCTTTACCATCACTAAAATCAATAAGTTTTGATAGTTGAGTTTTTATGCAAGATATATTATAATCAATTTCTTCTTTTGATAGCATCTTTCTCATATCTGTTTTACCGGATGGATCACCTATCATTGCAGTTCCACCACCAACTAAGGCTATAGGTCTATGCCCTGCCCTTTGCATATGTGCCATAAACATCATAGCAATGAAATGACCAATATGTAGACTATCCGCTGTTGGGTCAAAACCAATATAAAAAGTAACCTTTTCAGTTTCAAATATTTTCTTCATTTCTTCCTCATGAGTAACCTGTTTGATGTATCCTCTCTCTACCAGTATATCATATACATTTGACATAAATATTCCTCCTTATTTTGATTATCTATTATTTTTGGGAAATAAAAAAACGCCCCTGTGAAAGGGACGAAATAATTCCGTGGTACCACCCAAATTGATTTAACAATCCGCTCATTCCTTATAACGTAAGGTTAACCCGTCTCAGCTTACTCTAAAAATGATTTTATTTCAGCTTGAAGCTCCAGAATGTATTTCACTATGTTCATTAACTAGTTCGCACCCACCACTAGCTCTCTTAATAATTTCTACAGTTACTTTTTTCTATCGTAGCTTTTTAAATATAATTTTTTCATTATTTTAATTGTATAGGTATATCTAAAGTATATCAAGTTCACTAAGCCTTCATTTACCGCAATTATATCTATTTATTAGCTATTTTACACTAATTTGCAACTAATTGCTCTAATTGAAATAAATCAAGACCTAAAAACCCTTCATTATACTTAAGGCACACTCAAATAAATATTGATTCATAATACTATCCTATTTTCATGTGCCTAAAATTCAAATCTAATTGTTACTTTTAAGCAATATATTCTTTTAAAAAATCTGGTGGGTTTGAGCATTCACAACTAACATTTACATAAAACTCAACATTATACTTTTTAGCTAGTAATTCCATTTTAGAAAATAATTGTGCCGTATGCTCAAGTTTATCATCAACAACATTAAATACACCATCAACAAAAATGGTATCAATATCGTAATCTCTTGAAAGCATACCGCACAAAAAACCGTAAAAATCATTATGACTTTTTAAATTAAACTCATTTGTAGCTACAAATCTCATTTTTCTATTCAATTGTAATACAGCTTTAGTATCATCATCAATATAAACTATGTTTCCTTTAACCTCATCAACCTTTTCATTAGCTAATTTAATCAAAGCTTTGGTTTTACCTGAACCTTTTCTACCGCAAAATACATGAATCATGTTAACCCCTCCTCTTTTATCTAAACTTAACAGATAATTATTAAACAGGTCTACACAGTGCGCAATATAGTTATACATATTATATAATATTCAGAATATTTTTGCAATATTATACTTACTAAATAAAATTTTTAATTCCTGGAAAAATAACCTTAAAACTATTATCCTCTTTTGTATCCACAAATATTACTTTACCATATTTTATAAAAGCCTTTGAAATGAATGCAAAACCTTTCCCAGATTTCACAAATCTTTTTTTATCATCTAAGGCAATTAACTTATCATATATCCACATATTTCTTTTCGAGTAATTATGAGCATTGATTTTAGTTGAGAACAATAGATTTCCTGGACTAATTACACTCACACTATTGTAGTTTATAGCTATTTCAATTTCCTTATAAAACATAGTATAATCCCTATAAAGTATTGCATTTTTTACAGCTTCATGTACGGCTACTATAGGATAATTGATTGGAAATATACCTTTGAATAATTCTTCTACCCTATCTAACATATCTAATAAGCTTCCTTGTACAATAATAACCTCCTCAATTTTATTATTAACTTTATTTACTATTTTAATCATATTATGAGGTATATAAATGCTATTAATTTGAGAAAAAACTAATAAGCCACCTAGCGTCACAACTCTTTTGTTATAATCTCTTTCAACAAAGGTTATTCCGGCATTGTCCATAAACCCTAATCTATTGTCATCATTTATTAAAATACCTTTGTTTAAAAAGTATTTATTAACTATATTAAGATCCAAACTATTAATATCACTATTTATTAATGGCATAGTCTCAATGTTAAGACTGAGATTTTCTTGTAAACAAGAAATCAACTCATCTTTTCTCATAGTATCTGTTGTAGAACCTCGCCTAATATAAAAAGCACCATTTTCCCTTAATTGATAAGGCTTCTGACCACCATCATATATGGTTATAATTGCCAAACGTTTGCTTTTATATATTACAAAATCCAAAGATATTGGAATAGGTGGCTCACATCTTGAACTAATAATTTGTTGAAACTGTTCTTCCATAAATTCATCTACATTAATGCCAACAACTCTTTTAGTTTTATCTTCCACCCCAATAACAATGTATCCTCTTCCCCCTCGGGAATTGGCTATAGCACATACATCTTTAGCTAATTCTTTTTTACCACTCTCAAGTAATATATCAATTTTTAACTTAAAATCTAATTTTGTACCTTCATCCCTCTTAAGTAATATGCTGATTTTTTTGGCATCCATATATCTCACTCCAACCGCGCTATAATAATATAATATGTTTAGATGTATTCAATGTTTCGGAGATAATTATACTTTACAACAAAAGGCCATGGAATACCATCGCCTTTTATTCGCTTAAAACTCTATTTTTACCACTTGTTTTAGCTTTATAAAGCATTATATCTGCAGTTTCCAATACTTTATCCACAGTTTTATTTCCTTTGTAATAACTTATGCCAAAACTAGCTGTAATAGGATTCTTTAACTTCTTATTTTCACTTGTAATATTAGTAATTTCTTTTCTGATATTATCGATTCTATTATAAACTATATTATAATTCTCAATTTCATGGATATATATAACAATTCCTTCTCCACCATATCTAGCCACTATATCTTTTTCATGTAAATTCTCATTTATAGTATTGGTAACACTAATTAAAATTTCATCCCCAACTTGATGGCCGTATGCATCATTTACTTTTTTAAAATCATCAATATCCATCATAACTATTGCAAATTCTATAAAATTATCTTTAATCAATTTTTCCTCTATAGTGTCAAAAAAATATTTTCTATTATACATTCCAAGTAGTGGATCCCTTATTGAACTTTCTTTAACTTTAGCATACAATAAACTATTTTCAATAGCTATAGCAATTTGATTTGCAATAGAAGAAATGAAATTTATATGTTCTTGGCTAAAAAAATTCCATAATGTATGTTCAACTATTATATATCCTGTAAATTTATCTCTTAAATTAATTGGTATACCTATTACAGAGTGTATTTTATCTTTTATTAATTCCTCTTCTACAAAACCTTTAGAATTAATAATAAATAACTTACCTCCCCTTAAATCTACAAAATCATCTTTAAACTTTAAACTCAAATCAATCTCATTGCTGTTTGTTGCCTTAACTACTAATTTGTCGAATTCAAATAAATATATTGAAGAATAGGTTACACCTGAAACACCAATAATCATATCATTTATCATTGATATTAAGTTAGAATCACTAATATTAGAATTAATATATTTACTAATTTCCACAATATTAGTTAGATTATCTAATCTTTTCTCCAATTTAGTATTTTTTTCACTTATAATTTGTATAGTACTCTCAGCAAAGTTTTGGTAAGTTTTAAATTCTTCCTTTAGTCTTTCATACTTCTCTAACAATTCTAATTTTTTTTCCATGTACTTTAACATTCCTTTTAGCTCAAAGTATTATAACCCACTATCTATCACTAGTATACAACTAAATCTCATGATTTTCTAGCTTGTTTTATAATTAAATGTAAATTAAAGATAATTCTTCAATTTATTCTTTATAGATTTTAAGATGTTAAAGTCAATTGCATAAGGATTTCTAATTAAAGTTTTTAACATCACCTATATTCATTATTTGCACCTCAGCCTCCACCTCTATATCCGTTTTATTAATAACATTTTCAATTTTTATCTTTGGATATTTCGTGTAAAACTCTTGGCTTATATCAAAAATATCTATACCCATACCTTTGTATTTTTGGAATACATTATTACAAGCTTTTACAATGTTTTTTTCTGATGTTTCTTGGATTTTGCTGATATTTTCATTTGTAAGTATAATACTCTTTTGAGCCTCTCCAAAATCTACCTTAACCACAATTTTCTTTTTCAAATGGACAATATTGTCATAATAACTGATTTCTGTATTAGTTTTACTTTTTTTAATTTCTAATGTTACAAATTTATTAATATCGCAGGGATTAGTTATTTCTAGTGTACCACCTAAAATAGTATTCATTAAAAAGTTAAACCCTTGGCCTTCATCACTTGATAATATGCTTACCATTTTATCATCTTTAATCACTGCTCCACCATTAACTTCTAATGTGGGCTCTATGGTGTCCTTTGTGATATCTATTATTGTTACAACATTTGTTTTATCTCCCATATTTCTTTGATTATAAAATTGATTTAAGTCTAGTTTTACAGCTCTTGAAGATGCTCCGATATTTTCTATAAGTTGCACTAGAAATAATCCAATGTACTTATCTTGGGCAATATTTAGCTTTATAAGTTTCTCTGGATCCCCTTTATATACTGCAATATAAGGCCTTATAAGGAGTTCCTGATCACGATCTAAAAGATCTATAAAATTATCAAGGCCTAGTTCTGCAGCCTTTTGAGTAAATATTATGGCCTTATTTTGTGTATAATTTAGTTTATAACTGGAAGTAGAATTCATATTTCTGATGGCTTCAAACATTGTTTTTCCAGTTCCTTTAAATAAAATTCTTTCATCCATCCCTTGAGGTGCTACTCCTCTTATCCCCTTAAATGCTTCACCATATATTATAGGATTACCAATATTATCTACATCTACTATTACTCCTGTAATAAACAAGACTTTATTAATATCCCTATAACTAAAACACGATGACATACTAAAACAGTTCATTATTATTAGACCTATGATCAATATTTTTTTATATCTTTTCATTAGAATCACCCTTATCAAAAATACTATTAGATATCTCGCTTAGATCTTTTCTATATAATATATCCTTAAATTTAAAAGTTTCTAGTGTCCCTAAAGGAAATAAATATGGATATCCACAACTTTCAAGGCCCGCCAGATGTGAAATGAATATAAAGAAACCAATATAAAATCCCGGTAGCCCTAGCACTGAAGAAAACAAGATAATAATTATGTTCCATATGGTTAGTGCACCATAAAGTTTAGGAACTAAAAAAGAAGATATAGAAGAAATCGCCACTATTACAACTGTACTTTGCGATGCCAGGCCCACTCCAACAGCAGCATCTCCTAGAATTAAAGCACCAACAATACTCATAGACTGACCTATAGACTGTGGCAATCTTATTCCCGCCTCCCTAAGTAATTGGAAGAAAAACGTCATTGTTAATAACTCTACAATCGTAGGCAGGGGTACGCCTGCTCTAGAAATTGTGAACTTTACAGCAAACACCGTAGGAATAAGTGAAAAGTGGAAGCAAGCAATAGCCAAATATAATCCTGACAACAGGGAGGCTATGAAGAAACTAAGCACTCTAGTAATTCTTGATAGATTTGCAAAATACACATTAGAATAGTAATCATCTGGGGCCTGAAAATTATCAACAAAAAAATATGGAGCTGTAATTACAAAAGGTGTGCCATCTACGATTATTGCTATTTTACCTTCTAACAGTTTTGATGCTGCCACATCTGGTTTTTCCGTAGTTCCAATTGTATCAAATGCTGTGTTCTTATTTTTCAATTGTTCCTCAATATAATTTGTGTCTAATACAAACTCTAATTTTATATTGGAGACCTTTTTTCTTATATAATCCACCAGTTTCTTCGGAGCCACCCCTTCTATATAACATACAACAACTACTGTGTTAGATTTACTACCTAAGATAATAGTTTCGAATTTCAAGTCAGGGTTTTTTATTTTTCGCCTTATCAGTGATACATTGTCTACAAAAGCCTCTGTAAATCCTTCTCTTGGTCCTTTAATAACATTTTCTGTAACAGGAATCCCTACACTACGCCTTACATATCCCTTTGCCTCACAATAAATTGCACAATTTGCAAAAGAAAATATAATCACTACGTCCCCAGACAAAATATGATATATAGCTTCGTCATTACTATTTATATCTCCTATGCTATTAGCTGGCAATATTTCTTTTTTTATATAATCTAAATCCATAGTTACTATCTTATTTTGCATTAGTGGGTTAAATATATATTCACTAATAAATTTAGAATCACACAAATCATCAATAAATACACCAAATATTATTCCTAATTCACATTCTATCTCTCTATACTTCACATCGTAACTATTTTTTAGTTTTTCTTTGATATAATCCATATTTATTTTTTCCATTTTAATCACCCAAGTTTATTATTTGTAATATTAAAGATTAATATTCTCAACTTGGGAAATACTACTAATATATTGAAATTTTTTTTTCAAGCACAATACTATGGTTGAAAATCATAGTCAAATAAAAACATGAATAATAACAGGAGGAAAAATGGATAAGCTAAATACAAAACACTTAATGTTCATAATTTGGGGAACTTCCATTGTAGCAATGAAAACTTACCCCAATATATTCATCACACATGGAGGTAGAGATTCCTGGATTTCAGTTATTATTGCCTCCCTTATTTTATTTTTATTTTTTGTTTATATACTTTTCGTTTGTAAAAAAAACAATTGCTATAATATGGATGAAATATATCATAAAGCCTTAGGCAAACCCATAGGAGATATTTTTTTAATTTTATTTATCATAACCTTAATTGTAAGCCTTATAGAAAGTTCTTCAGTAGAAGCAAATGCCCTGCATCTAAATATGCTTTCGGATACTCCACCTTGGTTTTTTCTTTTGTTTATATTGATACCTGCAATTTATATTACAAAAAAAGGAACTAGAGCAATAATAATAGTTACTATTATAGGAATAAGCCTTATTATGGTGGCAGGTGTAAACCTAGCAATTCTTACAGCTAAGTATAAAAAGCTTAGTTACCTACTTCCTATAATGGCTGATGGAGTCACCCCCTCTTTTATAATATCCATAATAAAAGCACTGGGGTGCTATGGTGGCATAGGCATTTGTATTCCATTTTTATCTAGAGTGGCTAATAAGTCTAAAATCACAAAACATTGCATTATTGCATTATTAATCGTAATACAAATGGAGATTTTTGCAAACATCGGTATTTTAACTACCTTCAGCATAACTAGAGCAGTGAGCATTAACTATCCCAAACTCATACAAACTCAATTAGTTAGTTATTTCAATTTTTTAGAGGGTGGAGAATTTTTTGTAATGCTTCAAATGGTAGGCGGGTGGTTTATAAAATATGTATTAGCGCTATATGCTATACTAATTCTATTAAAAAAGCTATCTTTCTTTAATAAATACTGGATATACATTATAACTTTATTGGTATTCATAATTTCTTATTTCATTTCCGCTAAAGTATTACTTTTATATAAATTTTTAAATCTCTATGCCTATTTCAACCTAATAAATTTCATACTAATACCAACAATAATTTTTAGTATATTTCATTTTAAAATCAAAAAAATTAACAAACGTAATTACGGTACTAAACTATAAAAAAGGAGCTATCTGGATATAGAAATCACTTTCTATATCCAGATAGCTCCTTTTAGTTTATTATGTTATCTATTGATTTTTGTTTTTAAAGCTGTTATTAAAGGTAGTGCTAAAATAATACCACCCACTACTTGAAGAATATTAGTAGGTATATCCTTTAGAGAAATAATTAATGCTTGAGTAAGTGCAAAATCTTTAGAAATAAATGTTAGTATAACAGCTCCGCCTATATAATATGCAACAATCATCCAAATCCCTGCCATAGCGAAGGCAAAAATATTATTGAAAGAATTATTCCCCTCATAATTTTTTCTATAAGCAATACTTCCAGCAATATACCCCATCACACCTTTAATAACAAAAGTAAATGGTGCCCACATGGTATATCCAGTCATTAAATCAAATAAACACATACCAACAGCAGATGATATGGCTGATTTTTTTCTTCCAAATAATATAGCCGATAAAAAAATCATACTGTCTCCCAAATGAAGTACTCCCATAAAAGTGGGTATATGTATAACGGAAGTAGCTATAAATGTAATAGCTGCCATTAAACTAATTTGTACTATATCGATGGTTTTTATTGATGATACTCTATTTTCCATACTTTTCCCCCTATAATTAATCTTAATTTCTCCCACAACGTTGTTATAATATCATTATATACATCAATAATCACTTTTTCAAATGTATGCATACACTTTTTATAATATTTTACCATATATATTTTGCATATACATAGCTAAAATAATACATACTATATTTAGTATTAATATAGTTTTAGCTGCCAATGTAGCTTTGTATAATAAAGTAGCTGATATACTACAACGAATTTTAAAATTTCTATTAAACTTATATTTTGATAGATGGAGGTAGAAATATGCCTTTTTTACGTTGGTTAGGTGGCTTTGTAGTATTATTTGGATTGATGGTCATTCTTTTGATCATAGGTGGAAATCTAATTAATATTATATTAATAGTTGCTGCAATTGTGTTTGTAATCGATGCGCTATCTAGCAGGAAAAAAGCATGTACAAAATTAAGTAAAAGAAAAATCTCTTGAAATTATTTCAAGAGATTTTCTTTTACTTAAGAATAAGACATCTTTTAAAAACAAAAGATGTCTTATCCCATTATTAATCGTTACTTTTACTTACGTCAGATAAAATCAAGCCCTTATTATGATCTAGTGCCCAACTAATACCCCACTCGTTTTGGAATACTAATAAGTCTCTGTCCTTTAAGTCTTTAACAATTCTGGTGTCACTAGTCAAATTAAGTTTTTCTTTATCGATATTACTATTTTCAATCCATCTTATATGCGTAAATGCTAGTCTTTCCATTTTAATATCTACATTATATTCATTTTTAAGTCTAAATTCTAATACTTCGAACTGTAACACACCTACAACTCCAACTATTATTTGTTCAATTCCTATATGAAGTTCTTTAAATACTTGGATTGCACCTTCTTGTGCTATCTGTGTTACACCCTTTATAAATTGCTTTCTCTTCATTGTATCAATAGTTCTAACCCTTGCAAAGTGCTCTGGAGCAAAAGTTGGTATTCCTTCAAATTCAAATTTATTTGAAGAGGAACATATGGTATCTCCTATGCTAAATATACCTGGATCAAAAACTCCGATAATATCTCCTGCATAAGCCTCATCCACTATTTCTCTCTCTTGTGCTAAGAATTGCTGAGGTTGCGCTAATTTTATTTTATTACCACCTTGTACATGATAAACATCCATGCCCTTTTCAAACTGCCCAGAACAAATTCTCATAAAAGCCATTCTATCTCTATGAGCTTTGTTCATATTAGCTTGAATTTTAAATACAAAGGCAGAAAAATCTTTGCTATAAACATCGATCTTACCTATACTTGAATTTCTTGGTAATGGTGGTGAAGTTAATTGTAAAAAGCTTTCCAAAAATGGTTCAACTCCAAAATTAGTTGATGCACTTCCAAAGAATACTGGGGTAAGCTCTCCAGTAGCTACTTTTGCTAAATCAAAATCATCCCCCGCTACATCTAGAAGTTCCATATCTTCCATAAGCTTTTGATAAAATTCCTCACCAATAAGTTCAATTGCCTTTTCATCGTTAACATCAATTTTTGTTTCTTTAGCTTCTATTTGACCATGCTTTCCATCATCAAAAACAATAATTTCCTTTGTCTGTCTATCATAAACACCTTTAAAATCTACCCCACAACCTATAGGCCAATTCATTGGATAAGATTTAATTCCAAACTCATTTTCTATTTCTTCCATAAGTTCAAATATATCTCTAGTTTCTCTATCCATCTTATTAATAAAGGTAAAAATAGGTATCTCTCTAATACTACATACATGGAATAGCTTTCTCGTTTGTGCCTCTACTCCTTTTGCACCATCAATAATCATTACTGCACTATCTGCAGCCATAAGAGTTCTATAAGTATCTTCACTAAAATCTTGATGACCTGGTGTATCAAGTATATTTATACAAAAATTATTATAATTAAATTGCATAACTGAAGACGTAACAGAAATACCCCTTTGTTTTTCTATCTCCATCCAGTCAGAAACTGCATGTTTAGAAGCTTTTCTAGCTTTGACCGAACCTGCAAGCCTTATTGCGCCTCCATATAATAATAACTTTTCTGTAAGTGTAGTTTTACCCGCATCGGGATGGGAAATTATTGCAAATGTTCTTCTCTTTTTAATCTCTTTTATGTAATCCAGCAAGGTTATCTCTCTCCTTTTTTAAGTATTTTAATATGTACTATAAATATATATTCCTACAACCACTCTCTGTACTTCTAGTGGTTCTAAAATTTTTCTCTTCTAAATTCTCTACCTATTTATTTTAGCTTTTATGAGCATTTCTGTCAACTAAGGTTGTCCTGTATACCTTGAATATTCAGTATTTTTTCCAATTAGCAGACTTTTACAAAATAACTTAGTTCATGTAATGAAATTCTTTTGTAAGTAACTTAGGGAACATAACAATTATTAATTGCTATGTTCCCTAATGAATGCCCGTAGGGCTATTACATACATTAGCTAGTTATATTTCTACTGTAAACCTCTTTCCTCCTGCGCCGTAGGGGACAACGTATCGCAGTATGCAATTTCTCCGGAGTGACTTGCAACAAGAAACGATACAACTATTAAATTCGATTTTTAAAATTCTTCTTTTGCTTATATTAAATCCTCGTAATGCCGCCAGGACGGCGGCATAGCGAACCCGAGCCAGGACGGCGAGTGTAAGCGCTAGAGGATTTTATATAATCAAAAGATTAGAATTTGTAAATCGAATTTCTAGTTTGGAGTTCGTTTGCAAGGCCCGCAGGAAATTTCATACTTTCTCTACCTAGGTATAAATCCTATCTTCTTTTGCATTTTTCGAAGCGTTTTATTAGCAACATAATTAGCCTTTTCAGAACCTTTTTTATAAATTCCTTCTAAATAAGCTTTATTAGCTGTATATTCCACAATCTTCTTTTGTATTGGTTCAAGCTCCGCTACTATTGCTTCTGCTACATCTTTTTTAAATTGAGAATATCCTAGCCCTTTATATTTCTCTTCAATTTCTTCTATAGAAATACCAGTTATAGTGGTTAGAATAGTCATTAAGTTCTTAACACCTAATTGCTGCTCATTATAAGCAACTACCCCTAAGCTATCTGTAACTGCCCTATTTACTTTCTTTCTTATAACCTCAGGTGGATCCATTATTAAAATAAAACCATTAACATTTTCTCCCGATTTAGACATTTTTTTATTTGGTTCTTGTAAGTCCATTATCTTAGCCCCTAGTTTAGCTATATAAGGCTCAGGTATTACAAAGGTGTCACTATATAATCTATTGAATCTTTCCCCTATATCCCTAGCGATTTCTAAATGTTGCTGCTGATCTTTTCCTACAGGTACTAAATCAGTTTGATATAATAAAATATCGGCTGCCATTAGCACTGGATAGTTAAATAAGCCCGCGGATATATTTCCTCCACTATTCTTAGATTTTTCTTTATATTGAGTCATTCGACTTAATTCTCCCATGTAAGTAGAGCAAGTTAAAAGCCAAGCAGCTTCACTATGAGCTGGAACATGTGATTGAATAAACATTGTGTTTTTCTCAGGGTCAATGCCTGAAGCTAAATAAATAGCTAACATTTCTAAGGTTCTTCTCCTTAAATCCTTTGGTTCCTGCTTTACTGTAATGGCATGCAAATCCACAACACAAAAATAGCATTCATATTCTTCTTGTAATTTGACCCAATTTTTTATTGCCCCTAAATAATTTCCTAGTGTTAGGTCACCAGAAGGTTGGATTCCACTAAATATTACTTTTTTATTGCCTTCCAAAATAATCATCTCCTACATAAAATAAATAAAAAAAAAGCCCTATGGATAAATCCATAGGGCGTAATTACACGGTACCACCTAATACTTAGAAGCTATATTAAAGCTTCCACTCAAACAGATACACTAACGATATCCTACCTTTATAACGTAAGGCTTACGTCAAGGACTACTTACTTCATCCCGAGTCTTAGAGACCCATTCAATTTAAACATAATTATCGTAATCCCACCATCTACGACTCTCTAAAAATTTGTTTTCAAATTTACTTACTTCCCATCAACGACTTTAACATTATTAATAAATTAAAATGTATTGTGATAATTATATGCTTATTGACTTAAACTGTCAATAATAGTTTTTGATTTTATGCCTTCCAAAGACCATGTAAATTACAATATTCGCGTACGAATAAAATTTCTTCATCTAGTTTAAATTCTGCTACTGGTTTTTCACCTGGTTTTAAATATTTTCTGTACACTTTATTTTCTGTATGTACTTCAATAAATTCAATATGATGATCTTCTGTCATTGGATGTTCAACTGCTCCAACAGTAACTTTAATTCCACCTTCTATTTTTTCAACTACTGGAACATGTTTTTCAACTGCTGCATCTTGAGTATTTTCTACTTTAAGTGTCATTGGTTTTCCACAACAAACTAAAGTTCCTCCAGAATTATGAACCACTTCAACTATATTACCACATATTTCACATTTGTAAATTTGTCTTAATTCAGTCATTTTTATTCCTCCTTAAAATTTAGAAATTTATGAAACTAATTGTTCTATTTAATTTGTAATAGTTATTTATTGATAACTACTATAACTATATATATTCTACATCTTTTTAAATTTTCCTCTATTAAATTGTGAACTTTTAGTTACTATATATTCTTAAGTGATCTACCTATTATATTCATAATACCTTTTAACTAATATTACCTTCATTTTTTTCTCTATTCTGTGGAACACTAAATAATATAAAAATAAAGGGAGGCAAAAATATGATTAAACCTATAACAAACCATTATGCACCTCACCAAAGAGATTTTTATGATGTAGAACCAAGTGACATAAGATCTTATTCCGAAAATGATTCTACCATGCTTCCAGATCCAGTAACTGACCCTATAGTTGCTATGAATATATCTAATATGGAATTTGATTATACTTATTATGGTGGAGAAGAACTTTATGATGATATAGATGACTAATTTTTGAAAAAGCAGATGACTTCTTTTTAGAAGTCATCTGCTTTTTTAAATTATAACCTCTACTTTATGCACTCCATCAATAAATGGTACCAGCGCATCACTACATAGCTGACCATCAAGCCAAATTCCTTTTTCTCCCTTACGTTTAACCTGGATCACATACTCAAAATTATCTTTTTTATAAATAATTTCATAGTCTGACCAATCCTCTGGCACACAGGGTTCAATAGTAAAGCCTTTTCCCTCCTTTAGTTTAAACCCTAAAATAGCTTCTATTCCTGTTGTATACATCCATCCTGAGGTTCCAGTATACCAACTCCACCCACCTCTTCCTACATGTGGCTCTTTTCCATAAACATCAGCAGTCATTACATAGGGCTCTGTTTTATATCTCTCACAGTCAAGCAAAGTTTTTGTATGATTAATAGGATTTATCATGTTGTACAACTTGGTAGCCTTATTACCTTTGCCAAGTTTAGCAAAGGCGAGAATAACCCAAGTTGCAGCATGTGTATATTGACCTCCATTTTCTCTAACTCCAGGTACATATCCTTTTATATAACCTGGTTCCAACGTAGATTTGTTAAAAGGTGGAGTTAAAAGTAAGATCATTCCATCATCTTCTTTTATTAAATACTTTTCTAAGGACTTCATAGCCTCTGCTGCTCTTTCACTATTTGCAGCTCCTGATATAACTGCCCAAGATTGAGCTAAAGAATCTATCTTACATTCTTCATTTTTAGATGTTCCCAGGGCTGTACCATCATCAAAGTATGCTCTCCTATACCAATTACCATCCCATGCATTTTCCTCTAGATTAACCCTTATATACTCTTGCATCTCAGCATATTTTTCTAGTCTAACCTCATCCTTTTTATATGTGCACGCTTTCGTGAAATTCTCTAGTATATTATATAAGAACCATCCAAGCCATACACTTTCACCTTTTCCCTTGTTACCCACGGTACTCATTCCATCATTCCAATCTCCACTTCCCATTAATGGAATGTTATGAGGACCAAATTTAAGGGCTTTATCTATGGCTTTTATACAGTGTTCATATATACTTCCTGTAAAATCTGACCTGGCGGATATGCTGTACCTTTCATCTTCCCCTTCGGCCAGAGGTGCATCTATTAAATATTGTGCCCCAACATCTAGAATAGCAAAATCTCCTGTGTTTTTTATATAATCCATAGTGACAAAGGGTAGCCATAATAAATCATCAGAAAACCTAGTTCTTATTCCGCTGTCTACAATTGGATGCCACCAATGCTGAACGTCGCCTTCCACAAATTGTCTTGAAGCACTATATAGAATTTGTTTTTTAGTCATTCCCGGTTCTAAATAGTTTAAAGGCATAACATCTTGAAGCTGATCTCTAAACCCATAAGCTCCACCCGATTGATAAAATGCAGTCCTTGCCCATAACCTACACACTACAGTTTGATACATTAACCATCCATTAAGCATTAAGTCCATGCTCTTATCTGGAGTCTTAACCTGTACTGTATGAAGTAACTTATTCCAGTAATTTTTAACTACTTCCAATTCCCTATCAACTCTTTCAAAATTTTCAAATTCGACCACAGCATTATTAATGCTATCTAAATCTTCATTTTCACCTAGCATCGCTACAAGTTCTATCTCCATATTAGGTTCTAAGTGAATTTTTGTTGTAACTACTAGGCAGGGATCTAGACCAGCTCCTACATTATTTGACATTCTTGTTCTCTTTAGTGCATGTGGAGACTCTACACTTCCTCCTCTACCTAAAAACTCACCTTTATCACCAGTAAAGCACTGATCTACTCCCCCAAATAATTTTAAGAAAGCATTTAATTTACCAAAGTTCTGACTGTAACTATTTGTAGCATATATATATTTTTTTTCTTCATTCAAATAAGTAACAACGTGCTCAGCAGTATGCTGAGGCACAACACCCATTACAAGCTCTGCATAGTAGGTTACACTTATATCTCGAGCAATCTCACAATTATTAACAAGTTTTATTTTGCATAGCTTAAGGTTATGCTTCATTGGAACAAACATAGTTATTTCACCCATAATTCCAAAAGCCTCATGTTTGAAATTTGAATATCCAAATCCATGCTGGATCAAATACTCTCCACCATCCCTTATAGGCTTAGGTGTAATACTCCACACATTACCAAAGGTATCGTCTCTTAAATATATAGCTTCTGAAGGCTCATCACTCACCCAATCATTGGACCAAGTAGTAATTTTATTTTCACGACTATTGAGATGCCAAGTATATGCCGCTCCACATTCGGACACATGGAATCCAAAATCACCATTTGAAATCACATTTATCCAAGGTGCTGGGGTATTATTAAAATTTTTAAGTAAAATAGTATAGTTTTCATTTTCTACATCAAATCCTCCTAAGTCATTAAAATATTCTAATGGCTTCATATCAAACTTATGAGGTTTATAGGTTAATGTATTTTCTACAGTCTTAAGTAATGGCTGTTCTTCTGTTTCGCCCTCATTCTTATTTTTAGATATTAATAGGTCTTTAGAGGCATCTATGACTATTCTAGCTATAGCTATCAACAAATCTATATCTTCCTCCGCCATAGTAGCCATATTGAAAATAAAGAGTCCTCCTGGTTTATTCTCTTTATCCCTTAAGTGACTACTGCCTACTAAATCTTTAATGTCAGTTTGTAGCGGTTGATCATATGCAATCTTTTGAAGATTTATTATTACCAAATCACACTTCAGTCCTTTTAAACCTAAGTACTCATGTGCATTTAAAAGTTGGCGAACTCGCTCTCTATCTTTGCTCTCACGAACTATGAGTAGCATTATAGGTAAATCTCCTGAAATACCATATTGCCAAAGAGTAGATTGCCCCTTCTTTACCTTTTTTATATATTCTTCTCTATCTTTAAAAGTAGAATTTAAAAACAAAATTTTAGAAGCCATTACTTGGTATAAATTTGCTTGGGTAGATTTTATGCCTAAATATTTCATTTCCACCTGAGTATGGCTCCAAGCCAGTTCAAACATTCTATTCACATTGTGAAGTTCACTATATTTCTTAGCTAAAATAATTACTTCTGCTCTACTACTCGCTATTGAAGTAGTGAAGGCTATAATGCATGTTCCACCAGGTTTTATCTTAACTCTTCTTCTTATGCTTATTATAGGATCCAGAACTGCTCCCACAGTATTAGATAAAATCGAGTCTTGCTTCATACTTGCAGGGTGTGTTACATTTTCACCACGCCCTATAAAATTAGCTCTACTGGTCTCATATTGAACAGTTCCTATTGTAGTTCCCTCAGTTGCAACAGTTTGCATAAGCCAAAGTTGTATGTCACCCTTACTTCTAACTCTTCTTGTTGCCAATATACAGGTAGGATTATCAATATACTCTGTTTTTACAAATAGGTTTCCAAAAGCTGGATGAACTATATCTGCATCATAATGAGCTAAAGTTACTTCTAAATAACTAGTTATTTCTATACTTTTGCTCATCGTTCCATGATTTGTAATAGTTACTCTTCTTACCTCTGAATCATCCTCTGTAGACACGGTGACTTCTGTATGAGTAGTAATATTATTATCACCCCTTGTAAATTCAGCTTTATCTAAGGAGAAGGTAACTTCATAGCTATCTCCCTCACTCTTACAAGGTTCATAAGCCGCGCTAAAGTACTCATTTTCATGCACATCTTTGATATATATGAACATACCTGTATTGTCTTTAGTAACATCTTCTTTCCATCTGTAAATCATAGTTCTATCTCTTAACGCATACCCAGCTCCACTATTAGAAATCATTAACGAATAACTTCCATTTGAAATTAAATGTGTTTCTGGTGACTCTGTAATTGCTGAAGTATATTTTCTAACTATAATCTTTTGTTTTCCCATGCTAGTGTCTGATGCATTAAATTTATGTTCTCTATCATACACTATTCTTTTAGAAACTTTTTCTTGAAGCAATAATTCTGTGGCTTTTACCTTTGGCAGATTATGAAATCTCTTTTGAAGAATATTATTTAGTAACACATTGTCTAAAGCCATTAAGCTCATTCCTTCATGATGAATCATAAAACACTTAATAATAGCCTTAGATTCGTCACTCGGCATTCTGTTTTTTGTGTAATCTACAGCTTCATAAAACCCATAAATTCCTTCTAAGCCTTCCTCAGCAAGTTTTTGAAGATTATCATAAGCCCCTCTAAAATCCGTTTGAAGTGCCATAACAGTAGCATATGGGGAGACAACTAGTTCATTGGCTAGACCTCTCTTTAATCCTACTCCAGCTATCCCAAATGCCTTATATTGATAATTTAAGTTTATATCGAAATTATAAAATGCTGATTCAGATATTCCAAAAGGAACCCCTCTCTCGCTGCAATATCTTATTTGTGCCTGCGTTACAGCTTTATAAGTTTCATCTAGCATTGTGCCTGGGTAATTTTTCATTATAAGTAAAGGCATAAGATATTCAAACATGGTTCCGCTCCAAGAAACTAATCCCTTACCTTTTCCCATAAGAGTCATTGATCTACCAAGCTTAAACCAATGCTTTTTAGGAACATCCCCCTTTGCTATAGCAACAAAGCTAGCCTGCCTTGACTCAGAAGCTAATAAATCATAATAACTCTTACCTAGATTATCATTCTCAACATCATATCCAATACTAAATAATCCTCTTTCTTCATCGTATAGCATTTTAAAGTCCGTAGCTTCTGCCATAGAATTTAATCTTTCTTTTAAATTCTCTATTCTATTAATAATCATTTGAGATTTTTCTTTTGTATTTTCTAACAAGATTTTCAATTCTTCTAAAGACTCATCATCTTTTAAATTATTATTTAGCATTCTTAATATATTAGTTATTTTTTCTGGAATACCATTTAAAGCTGTTTTTTCTAATAGTTCTCTTAAGGAATTAGCAATATCTAAACTAGATTTTTCTTGAAGTACGAACTCAGACCAAGGAAAAAGCTCATTTATTTCCTCTAAATATCCATCCACATCATTTTTAAGTTTTTTATTCCAATATAAATCCACTTTCGTTCCAATTTTTTGTACTTCAATTATTTTATTTGCTAAATCTATAAGCAAAGCTTTCCAATAACTAAAACCTACTTTATCTTTATCAATGTCCGCTATTAACCCATGGTATATTTCACTCACTCCTGTGACTACTTCTATTTCTTTACTAGCTAGCCTCATTGTATCTTGCAAACCCTTAGCTTGCTTAAGGTTAAATACTGGTTGACTCAAATACTCCTCTAACGACTCTGCAGCTAACCACAGATAACCAACTAAATTCCCACTATCAACCGTGGAAACATATCTAGGGTAAAGTGGAGTCTTGCTTTTAGTATCATACCAATTATAAAAATGTCCTTTGTAAGTTGCCATATTTTCTAATGAAGTCATTATATTACTTAATCTACTTACGGTATCTACGATTCCTATATATCCTAAATCATAGGCGACTAAATTTGAAGTCAAATCCATACCCATATCCGTTGGTGAAGTTCTATGCGCTATACCATTAGGTGGATCTTCTTGATAATTATCTGGTCCAAGCCAATTATCTTCATCATTTATAAAATCCTCAAAATAGGCCCAAGTTTTCCTACCTATTTTCCTTAAAAAAACCTCCTCTTCTTCCTTAATTTCATAAGTTTCTAAGCCTCTATCATGGCTTATAATATAAGCAACTAGAGGGCTTAGAAACCAAAGAGTACAAGATGGTATACTAATAAATCCAATACTCATGCTTCTATTAAATGCTAAGAATAAAATAAAAAGTGAAATGGCACTACCCATCCACATAGAAGCTATAAAATCCTTAAGTTCTTTCCCTAATTTAATTTCCACATCTGCTGCTGTCTGCCACTCTAACATATTTTTCTTGCTTACTAACAATCTATATAAAGTTCTAATAATGGCATCTAGCATCAAGTATGCTTGATAAGGAATGAAACAAAAAATCAAAAATACCTGTTCAATGGCCATTTTACTATTTTGAATTTTACCTGATAAACTTATACCTTTAGTTGGTGACACTACAGCCTCAGTAACATCAAAAAGTATAGGTGCGAGTAGTGAAACAAAGGCTGTAATAAACCATTTGTCAGTCCCATCAGGCAATATTCCACCTAAAGTAACTATAAGCAAAATTGTAATTGATGGTGCTAATAAACTTCGCCTTAGGTTATCTACTATTTTCCATTTAGATATTTTGTTTAAAGGTGAAGATTTTTTAAGCCATGGTATTAATTGCCAATCACCTCTGGTCCATCTGTGTAATCTCATTGAACTGGAGTTGTAATAAGCTGGGTATCCATCTATAAACTCCACATCCGTAACTAAAGCGGTCCTAACATAGGCCCCCTCCAACAAATCGTGGCTTAACACAGTATTTTCAGGTATTTCATCCTTTAACATATAGTTAAAAACATCTACATCATAAATTCCTTTTCCAGTAAAAATACCTTCTCCAAATAAATCTTGATAAACATCAGAAACTGCAGTAGTGTAGATATCTATGCCTGTTTCCCCAGAAAATATTTTTGAAAACAATGTTTTGTTTGCGCTAAGAATAGATACTCCTATCCTTGGTTGCATTAACCCATAACCTCTATTTACTATGTTTTTGCTATAATTTATAATAGCATTATTTAGTGGATGTGCCATGGCACCTATTAGATTCTTAGCGGAATCTCTTGGAAGTACTGTATCTGCGTCTAATGTAATTACATATTTAACCTTTCTAAGCTTCTCCCCATCGCTACTTATTACGTTATAACTAGTATCTTCTTTTCCTCTTAAAAACTCATTAAACTCCATGAGCTTTCCACGCTTTCGCTCCTTGCCAATCCATTTTCCTTCTTTTTTATTATGCTTTCTAACCCTATTAAAAAAGAAAAATATTTTCTTCCCATCCTTGCAATACTTTTTATTTAGTGAATCTATGGCTATAAGCCCTGCATTCACTATTGCTTTATCCTCTTTCTCGTTTTCTCTGTCGCTATCCTTAAAATCTCCAAGCAGTGCAAAATATAAATTATTTTGATGGTTAGCTAAATAATGTATTTCTAAATCATGTATTAATTCTTTAACCCTAGAAGGATTATTTAGTAATGTTGGAATTACAACAACTGTACTATATTTCTCAGGAATCACCTCTCCAAAATCCATTTTTGGAATAAAAGATGGACTGCTGAGAACATTTATACTCCAGTTAAAAATTGAAATTGCTATTTCACTACAGGGCACTAATATTAAAATTGTAGCCACAGCATATCTCCATATCTCTATGCCCTTATCATTTGATAGACTAAGCGCAATAAATATACATATTATTAGTATTGAAAATGTAATGATAGTTCCTATATAAAGACTTTCTCGATGCTTCTTTATACTATTTCTAAGCCTTTGTATGCCACTATTCTTATATCCTATTTTTTCTTTTAATTCATGGAGTCCTTCATCTATCAAATAATATCCAACATGTTGTTTATAAATATTAGTTTCCGAGGCCTCACTTTCATTGCAACATTCAATAACTTTTTTTGCTATATAGGATTCTGGGAGTTTTGTATGTTTATATAATTTTTCTATTTCATGTCTATACTTATCTCTTGACTTAAAATCCATTTCTCCGTAAATGCAAGATGGATCTTCTCTCAAAATATTCTCTACAGAACTTAGTTTTTCAAAATAATTTTTCCAATTTAAACCTTCAATCACTCTTATGCTATTTATAGAATTCCCCATAGATATTTGGAAATTAGCTTCTATTTGATGTTCTAATGATATGATTTTTTCCGAACTTGTTTCCTGTGCTCCGAGTTTTTCATCAATAAAATCATAGACTTCTTTAGAGTCAATACCATTATCCCTGAGTAGTTTTAATAATTTTTCTGTAAAATGGGAATTAAATGTAATGTCTTGGCTATTCAATAGTGATAGCTCGGAAGCAATTCTACCTTCATTAAAAGCATCAATTATATGCTCTCCAACTAATTCTGCTTGTTTTTTATCCTGCTCTGCTTTAACAATTTTCTCAGTTATCTTACTAATATTTTGAATTAGTGCAATTCTAAGCATTATAGGAATAGCCCATAGCTCCCCACTATTAAGTAGAGCATTCTTTTGGTATGATTTAATAAAGTTCGCAATAATATTTTCATCCATCCTACCATCTGTATGGGACACTATTTCAATGGCAATATGATAAACCCTTGGGTACCCCTTCATAACTCCTTTAGATATAACTGGCAGATCATTATAATATGTTTGCGGCATATTGTATTTTATACTTTTGTATTCCTTTTCTACCAAGTACACATTATCCAAAAGCCATTCCGCAGCAGGTAGTACTTCTCTTTTGTTTTTTCCAGCTTTATCTATATTGTCATAGCCTTTTAAAATTTTTTCATAACTTATATCTAAATTACTAATAAGCTTTTTCTTACAATTAGTATTCACAATATCAGAGTAATGACGTGCTATTTCAGAGGCATGTTTTTCTAAATCCTCCCTATTTACATTTATGGTTGGAATATCTTTTAGCATATTCTCTTCTTTATAATAATTTAGATTTTTTCTTACCACTATGTAAATTAAAACACTTATTACGATTATTACCCCTAAGATAACATATGGCACTATAACCACCCTTTCAACACTTTTTGTTAGTATTAATTATGAGTTTTAGCATTGTGGCGCATTTAAACAACTATAGAATCATTCTCCTATTCTATTTTGTGTCATGTGCCTAACTCAGATTATTATCTCCAACTAATCCATTAATTATTACTAAAAATAACAAAAAGAACCCACAACAAATGTTGCGAGTTCTTTTCTTCTATTAAAATTAAATTTTATAAAATTCTTGAAAGGATTTTGTAACATACATATGGTCCATTACTCCGCCTAGCTCTCTTATAGAGTGCATAGCCAGTGTGGGGCTTCCCATATCCACTGAACGTATATTTAAATGAGATGATGATATTGGGCCTATAGTCGACCCTCCACGTGCGTCAGAACGATTAACAAATTTTTGAACTGGAACCCCCGCTTTTTCACAAATCAATTCATAAACTGCATCAGAGTTACTATCAGTAGTGTAGCTTTGACTGGCACTAATCTTTATAACTGGGCCCTTATTAATATAAGGCTTATTTGTTGGGTCATTCTTTTCGGGACTATTAGGATGAACAGCATGTGCATTATCTGCAGATATTATAAAGGATTTAGAAATAGCTCTTAGAAAATCCTCTCTATTTTTATCTTGTGATATTGCAATTCGTTCTAGTATATCAAGTAACATATTTGAATCAGCACCCTGCTTTGTTGCGCTCCCCACTTCTTCGTTATCAAAACATACCATTACATTTGTTGCCTGAGCAGCGGCTACTTTAACTAATGCCCTTATCCCAGCATGTACCATGGCGAGATCATCTAATCTTGAGCTTGAAATAAATTCATTATTCAACCCGATAATTGATCCCTTTTCATATTCATAAAGAAATAAATCAAAATCTATGATTTGCTTATCATCTACACCTAATTCGCTGGCAATAGCACTCATAAGATAATTGTTTTTTTCTAATTCTTCGCTGACCATTGTCAATAACGGTAGCGTATCCTTTTGTTTATTTAGTTCAATTCCAGTATTTATATCTCTATTCATATGAATAGCCAAATTAGGAATTATCATTATAGGCCTATTAATATTAACAAGTCTAGTTTCTGGATATAATACGTTTTTGCTTCTTAAAGTCACCCTTCCAGCTATGGCAAGTGGTCTATCCATCCAAGTGTTTAGTATTGGACCACCATACACCTCAGTATTTAATCTTACGTATGTATTGTCAACTATCATTTCCGGTGCTGGCTTAATTCTAAAGCTAGGTGAATCTGTATGAGCTGCAACAATTTTAAATCCAGTTTCCTGTATTTCTCCCTTTCCAACTACAAAAGCAGTTAGTGCAGAATCATTTTTTGTGACAAAATATTTCCCACCCTTTTGAAGGTTCCACTTTTCTTCTTCTTTGATTTCTACAAAACCTTCTTTGGATAAATCTTCTTTAGCCTTTGTTACAGCATGAAATGCTGTTGGACTATCATAAATATAATCAATAAGATTTTGAGCAAATTCTAATTCACTATTCATATAAATTCCTCCAATGCATATTGTGGCACATTAAAACAAATAACTATACTAGTCTATTTTTCATATGCCTAATTTAGATAAGCACTTTGTTTATCTCTTCCACTATTATAACAAATTTATTGATAATATTTCTATAAAATCTAAATTAATGCTATAATTAATTGACAAATATATGTTTAAAATTTATGTTTTAAATTATACTATATATTTAGAGGTGAAAATATGATATCAAAATTTTTAATTTCAAAATTTATAAAAAATTATGAAGACACAAGCAATAAAAAAGTAAGAGATTCCTATGGTTACCTTGGTGGTGTGGTTGGAATTATAGTAAACTTATTACTTTTTATTACAAAGCTATTTGTAGGAGTGATATTAAACAGTATAGCCGTTACAGCAGATGCATTTAATAATCTTTCAGATGTAGCCTCTTCGGTTATTACAATTCTTGGTTTTAAGCTAGCTAATAAACCACCAGATAAGGAACATCCCTTTGGTCACGGAAGACTTGAATATATTTCAGGACTTTTAGTTTCTTTTTTAGTAATGCTAGTAGGTTTTGAGTTTATCAAAACTTCCTTTGATAGAATAATTAATCCTTCAAAGGTGATTTTCGCTCTTATACCCTTTATATTAATATTAGTATCCATAGGCTTTAAAATTTGGATTAGTAAATTTAATAAGACGTTAGGTAAAGCCATAAACTCTTCCGCGCTTGAAGCTTCTTCCTTTGATGCCTTAAGCGATGTCATTAGCTCTAGCTGTGTTGCACTTTCATTGCTTCTTTCTAAATGGATTGACTTTCCAATAGATGGATACATAGGAATAATAGTATCCTTTATAATAATATATGCTGGGTATTCACTTATTAAATCAACCATAAATCCCCTGCTAGGTGAATCTCCCGATATAGACCTCGTAAAAGGTATTCGATCAAAGTTATTATCCTATGACCATATTACCGGTTCTCATGACTTAGTTATCCATAACTATGGACCAAGCAGATGCATGGGTTCCATTCATGCCGAAGTTCCCTGCAATATTTCTATAGTTAAAATTCATGAGATTATAGACAAGGCAGAAAAAGAAATTTCTGAGGAATTTGACATATATCTAGTTATTCACATGGACCCAATAAATACAGATGATGAAGAGGTTGAAGCCTCTCGATTAGAACTTTTAGATATATTAAAATCTTTTCCTATAATAAAATCAATACACGATTTTAGAATTGTAGGAGAGGGTGAATATAAAAATTTAATTTTTGATGCTGTAATTGACTTTAATCCATCCTTTACAACAGATGCTGAAGCTAAACTAGAACTTGATATTGGTATAGAGCTGAAAAAATATTGCCCTCAGTACAATGTAGTGATGACAATTGATAGAGATTATTTAGGTGTTATTTAAAAACAAAAAAAGTATAAATTACTACAATTGCATTCTCTTCGCTAAGAACTTCTAATTTTATTTTTTTAGCAGTAAATAAATATTTAGTAGTATCTTATCTACTGCAAAAAGACTACACTGATTGGAGTAGTCTTTTATTGTGTAAAAAAATTCTCGTAATCCTCCTCCACCGTTCCCCAAAAGTCTGCTTAAATTAAAATAAGTATGAAATTTGCCCGGAGTGACTTGCAATATGAAACGACAAAACTATTAAAATTCGATTTAGAAATTCTTGCTTTGCTTATATGAAATTCTCGTAATGCCGCCAGGACGGCGGCATAGCGAACCCGAGCCAGGACGGCGAGTGTGAGCGCTAGAGAATTTCACATGAGCAAAGCATTAGAATTTCTTAATCGAATTTCCAGTTTCAAGTTCATATTGCAAGGCCCGCAGGACAAATTTTATACTTTCATTATCTATAAGCACACTTCGTTAGATATCATGTCTTTGTAGGTTTGTCTTTTGCATATAAGTTTATGACTCCCCTTACTTACCAATACCACAGCTGGCCTACGTATTTTATTATAATTGCTGCTCATAGAATATCCATAAGCCCCCGTTGAAAGCACAGCTATAAGGTCTCCACTATCAACCACTGGTAGTTTTACACCTTCCAGTAATATATCTCCACTTTCACAACACTTACCAGCTATTGTAACCACTTCTGTACAAGGTTCACTGATTCTATTGGCTAATACACATTGATACTGTGCATTGTATAATGCTGGTCTTATATTATCTGTCATTCCACCATCAACTGCCACATATTTCCTAACATCCGGTATATCTTTTATAGCTCCTACAGTGTATAAAGTAATTCCTGCATTAGCTACAATTGACCTGCCTGGCTCTATTACAAGTGTAGGTAAGTTTATTCCAAGCTCTCTGCACTTAACTTCGGCTTCCTCAATTATTACTTTGCAAAACTCCTCTATTTTCTTTGGCTTATCACCTTTGTCATAATAAACACCGAAGCCTCCACCTAAATCTAATTCTTCCATATCGCAGCTAAATTTTTCTTTAATATCTTTAATGAAAGACATCATTATGCCAACCGCATCCATATAAGGTTGTAACTCGAAAATTTGAGATCCTATATGACAGTGTAGACCTGCAAGTTTTATATTTGAAAAATCTATAGCAGTTTTTATAACTCTTTCTAATTCATTATTTAATGTAGTAAACCCAAACTTTGAATCAATTTGTCCAGTTTTAATATAATCATGGGTGTGCGCTTCTATTCCTGGTGTTACTCTAAGAATAACCCGTTGCATAATGCCTTTTTCCTTTGCCTTTTCATTGATAATTTCCATTTCATGAAGATTGTCTACTACAAAAGTACCTACACCCAGTTCTATTGCCATTTCAATTTCATCCAATGTTTTATTATTACCATGAAAATATATTTTTTTTAATGGAAACTCAGCCTTATAGGCCGTATAAAGCTCCCCTCCCGAAACTACATCTAAATATAAGCCTTCACTTTTTATAATTTCACACATAGCTATAGTTAAAAAAGCTTTTCCCGCATATGCTACCTTATTTTTATCCTCACTACTTTTAAATGCTTCACGAAACCGTCTACAGTTATCTCTTATAAGCTGTTCATCCATTACATAAAGTGGGGTGCCATATTCATTAGCTAAAACCTGAGCACTAACACCTGCAATATTTAATTTATTATTTTCGACCACTATATTGCCAAAAAACTTCACATAAATCCCTCCTTCTAAATTATATTTACATATTGAATTCCTTTGCAATAACTTGTATAGCCTTAAGTTTATCATCTGTTTTGATAGCACAAGTAATTCTTATTTCTGAAGTAGTAATCATTTTAATTTCGATATTATTTTCACTAAAAACCCTAAACATTCTGGCTGCTACTCCAGAAGTTGTTTTCATTCCAAGCCCCACCATGGAGAATTTAGTTATGTCTTCATCAACTATAACCTTATTATGTTCTATTGTGCTATCTATAATTTCTAAACTATCCTTTAGACTTTCTTTAGGAATTGTAAAAGATACATTTACGGTTCCGTCTATAGGTGACGTTTGACTTATCATATCTATATTAATTCGCATGCTTCCTATAGCTTCAAATATAGTAGCCAGTATATTTACATCTATAGGTATTCGCTGTAGGGTCACTGCTACATCCTCATCACTAGTTGCTATTCCTGTTACTGGTTTACTTTCCATATCCATGTTTTTCACCTCCCTAATTACAGTTCCTTTAATATCACTATTACTAAGACCTACATATATAGGTATACCATATTTTTGAGCAAGCTCTATAGATCTTGAATGCATTATTTGAGCCCCCAAACTTGCTAGTTCTAACATTTCTTCATATTCTATTTCATCTAATTTCTTAGCCTCACTATATACTCTAGGGTCCACACTATATATTCCATCCACATCAGTGTATATTTCGCAACTTCCTTGCAGTTTCACAGCCATTGCTACGGCCGTTGTATCAGACCCACCTCTACCTAATGTTGTAATATCGCCTTCTCCATTTATTCCTTGGAAGCCAGCAACTATTACAATTTTGCCTTCTTTAAAACTCTTTTTAAGTTTCTTATCATTTATATCCTTAATTAATGCTTTACCATATTGTCCACTAGTTTGTATACCAATTTGATGTGCAGTATAACTTATAGCATCATACCCTAAGTCCTTAATCGCCATAGCAAGTAGTGCACTAGAAATCATTTCACCCGTTGACAATATAGCATCGAGTTCCCTCTTATCTGGTTCCTGCGTTATACCTTTGGATAGAGCTATTAGATCATCTGTAGTTTTGCCCATAGCAGATACTACAATAACTAAATCTGTATCTTTGTTTTTTCTTTTTACTATATTTTTTGCAATGTTTTTAATTCTCTCTGTACTACCTACAGAGGAACCTCCATATTTTTGAACAACTACCGTCATAACTCAATCCCCCTTCTTTAAAACTTAAAACTTTTTTCCTTAAATAAACTACTAACATTTCTGCAATTAGCTCTAGAAATATTAATACATAGCTTCAAAAAAAATAAATACAGCAAAGGAACACCTTTGCTGTATAAAATACATATTTTCATACAAACTTCGTGTACCTTGTAGCTCTCCACTGAAAAAACAGTGACAATTTCACATATATTATATGTAAAACCAGAAAATATTTTCACAGAATATATTTTCTTCGGCTATAGCTCCTTTTCTTGTTCTTCTTCGCCTGTCAGCTCCGAACAAGTACTCTTAGATACAGCACCTCTACCCTAGGTAGTTTACTTTTTAAATTAGTTCCTAGTTTATCACAGTATGATTATAATCACAAGTATTAATTATAAATATTTTTCTGCGTATTTTTTAAATAATTATAAAGATTAAAACCATAAAATATTAATGCAATGAATTATAAGCAGATCTTCAACCTCTGAATATTATATATTAATACGATAATATGGAGTGTGATATTTGTGCAAGGTACTATTAAAAACTTTTTTCCTGGTGGCAATACTTCAAGAGGTTTCTATTCATTTTACAGGTATATTCTAGGTCAAGACGAAGCAAGAAGAATCATATGTCTAAAAGGAGGTCCTGGAACCGGTAAATCTTCCTTAATGAAGAAAGTCGGTAAATACTTCAATGAAAAGGGATACGACATAGAATACCATCACTGCTCTTCTGATAATAATTCACTAGACGGATTAGTTATTAAGGGACTTAACGTTGCAATACTTGATGGAACCTCCCCTCATGTAGTGGTATCATTAAACACAAATTGTAAAGAATATCCTAATGAATAAGAACATTTTATGTGGTATAATTATTAAAATATAAATACCATCTAATTATAGAATATTTGATTAATTGCAATATAATCTGTATAATATTAATATACGTATTTTAATACAGATATTTAGAAGAAAAATTTGACGTAAAAAATTTCAATGTTCTGGGGCATATGAGAATGAATTAAAATTTTAATTATTTCTTAGAAAGATTGTTTAAAGAATTAAATAAATATATAATAATATTCATAGTAAAAAAATTGATTGCACGTTTTAAAATAGATATAATATAAAACTTGGAGGTGTTAACATGGAGACTATTGCAAAAAAAGACAATAAAAAAATAATTCAAACCAAAGAAGATATGTTGTATAGCAAATATATTCGAGAGAAAGTTGAAAGAGCTGAAGAAGATTTTAAAAATGGAAGATATATAACTAGTGACCAACTTAGAGAGGAATCTAAGACATGGTAATATGGTCGAATGAAGCAAAAGCGGATTTAAGAAAAATTTATAAATATATCTCCACAGATTTTAAATTGTATGCAGATAATGTTAAAAATAATATTATTGATAAAGCAGATACATTAGATGAAATGAATAAGAGATTCCAAGTAGAACCAGAGTTCAATGATGATACGATACGGTATATGATAGTTTATTCTTATAAGCTATTATATAGGATAGTTAATAACGAAGTTATATTAGTACTTGGGTTACCTTCACAAAGACAAATTCTACGGAAGAAGTTTTCCAATATATACAAAATAGAAATACCTAGTAATAGGATTAAATAAATTAGAATAATAAAGCAGATATGTGTCTGCTTTATTATTTTTTAGTGTATACTTGTAGAAAATGTACTTGTAATTTATCCTTTACCATATATATCCGCTTTATATTACTTGTTTTTATCAGTAATTGTAGTAAGTAGGGATATATCATACCCCTGCTTACTGTAATTTAACTAAGATTTGATTATGTTTTGATTTTTAATATTATTAACCCTGAAAAGCAGTATAATTATATGTAGGTTAGCAGACTGTTACGGTATACCGTCAAACTAAACAAAAATATTACAATTCATATGTTTTATCATTTATATAATAATCAAAATAAAATAAGTTATTATATAATCGGGTAAAATAAAAATACTTTCACATATAGTGCAATTACACATTTCAATTTTTACATCTATATTTTCTTTTCTAATATAAATTTAATCTTAATCTTAATCTTACATTATAACACCATCATTAATATTTTTTAATTTAATATCTTATAAGACTTTTTAGATGGAATTAATTATTGTTTGTCCACATATTGTTTATTAAAGCAATATATTTATAGAGGTCTTATGTCTAATAATAAAACTCATTTTATCATAGAAGAATACTTCAAAACAGAAGACGATAATCTAAGATTACTAACACTTCAAGATATCTTCCTGAAATTAATAAAAACCTATGAACTAATGGAAAACACGTCTTTACAGGATGTATCCAGTCATACAAAGGAGAACCCCTCATGAACCAAGTAGCCATTTATTGTAGATTAAGTGACGAAGATAAAAATAAAATAACCACTCTTAGCGATAGCGAGAGCATTCAAAATCAGAAAAATCTCCTTATGAAATACGCTATAGATATAGGATGGGATATATTCAAAATTTATAGTGATGACAACTATTCTGGTCTAGATAAAGACCGTCCAGAGTTTAAGCAAATGATTCAAGATGCAGAAAATAAAAAATTTGATATAATTCTATGTAAACATCAATCCAGATTTACAAGGGATATGGAACTTGTAGAAAAATATCTTCATAATAAATTTATTGAGTGGGGTATCCGCTTTGTTACTGTTGTAGATGGAGTGGATACTTCAGATAAGCATAACAAGAAATCAAGACAAATAAATGGCTTAGTAAATGAGTGGTATTGTGAAGACATTAGTGAATCCATTAAATATATTTTCAAACTTAAGCAGCAGCAAGGAAAATTTATTGGCTCCTTTGCAACATATGGATATGAAAAGGACCCTAAAGATAAAAACAAACTAATAATTGATGATGTAGCTGCTGAAACTGTTCGAAAGATATTTACTTGGTATATCGATGGTTATGGTACACAGAAAATTTCTCAAATGCTTAATGGATTAGGTACACCTAACCCAACCAAATATAAGAAACTTCAAGGCTATAACTATATAAATACATCCTCTAAAGATGATTTGGGTCTATGGAATAAAACTACAACTAAAAGAATGCTAAAGAACCAAATGTATATAGGAAATATGGTTCAACATGTACATGAAAAGTTAAATTATAAATCCGACAAAAAGATAGCTTTAAAATATGAGGACTGGATTATAGTTGAAAATACTCATCTACCAATTATTGATAAAAAAACATTTGATATCGTGCAGGAACGTTTGAAAAGTAACACTAGAAGTTCTGGAGAAGGTCAGGCACATATATTCGCAGGAAAGGTGAGATGTATGGACTGTGGCAATACAATGGTAAGAAACTCTGGTGTTTCTGGATATAAATACTTAAGGTGTAAGCTGCACTATATAAACCCAAAGAAAAAGCTTTGTACCAGTCATTCAATAAGGCTAGAGAATCTAGAGCAAATAGTTACTGAAAGACTAAAAAGCCATCTTATTAATTTAAATGAAGAAAGTTTATCCTCAAAATTATTTGAAAGTTCTTCTGATAAAGGAAAGTTAAAGTCCTTGCAGAAACAATTAAATAATACCGAGAAGGATATTATTGATAGAGATTTAGTATTAAAAACCTTATACATTGATAAAGTAAAAGGAATTATAACAGTGCAGCAATTCAATGAATTTAATTTATCTTTTTTCAATGAAAAGAATGACCTAATAAATAGAAGAGATATCAGCAAAAATACAATTGAAGCTATAGAAGTTTCTTTAAATGACATTAGTAAATATAAAGAATTAGTAAAAAAATACAAGAATTTCACTGAGCTTAATTCGCTTATGGTTAATGAGCTGATTGATTACATTGAAATTGTAGAGAAGGATATTAAAACTAAAGAACAGAGAGTAAAAATTTATTGGCTCTTTTAATTAGGATATTTCCAAGATAAAAAAGGGAAGTAATATAAAATCTTATATTACTTCCCTTTTTACTAATTATTATATAGATTTATAAAAACTCTAATTGGTTGGCTTAATAGAAAAGTCTTGAGGCATCTTGTAAATAGAGTTCCCACTACACTGTTGCAATTTATGAGCAGTATGTTCCTTTACAGGCATAATTATTTCAACAAAACTCATTTCACAAAAGAAGCCATGTAGCACGTCGTAATTTTCTATTACATATTTAGCAGATTCACATAAAGCATTGTTATCATCTGTATCCCCAAGCATCACTGCACAATGTGGAACGCAACTATCTGGCAAATAATGTTCGTATCCTATATGGTCGCAAAAGCTCAAAATGTTATGAAGTACCTCTCTTTGCAATTCCATATGGTAATTTCATGATTTTTTCTTCTGTATCTTTATCAAAATATATTTCTACTGCATACCTCATTTTCAATTCTGCTTTATGGCTTTCATTACTATTTAATTCACCTTGTAAAATATAATTAAGAATTATACACATCTAGTGAGCTGCTTTTCATAGAATACTAATGTCATTTTGTTATTTATAATTTCCGTCTTTCCTGTTTTTTTATAACCTAACTTCTCATATAAATAGCAATTCCCTTGTTCTTGTAATATAGTATCCAATTCCCACACCTTTGCATCACTATATAAATGCTCAATCATTTGAAAGACCTTTTGTGCAATACCATTTCCTTGTTGTTCTGGTATTATGAAAATAGGGCTGACACGATAGTGTTTATTATCTTTTTTTACTACCCTAACTCCACCCACAGCAACACCATCATTTTTAATAATATAGTAGTCTGTAAATAGCTGATTGATTCGACCAATTATTTTTTCTATTGGCTCACTTCCAGGACTGGTTTCAAAGTCCTGATATCTTTCCAATAGGACCATGAATGATTTGATTTGCATCCCGTAAATAATTTTTGCATCTTTAAGCCCAGCTTTAATCAAAGATATATCCATTAAATGTTCCCCCCCCCTCATTGTTTGTTATATTGTACAACATATTAATACATTCTTCAAATATTTAACATAATTATATATTAATTGCTTCATATGTGGTTACTCCCACAACAAATAAATGTAAATTTGTGTTTACGATACCTCCCCTCATGTAGTGGACCCCGTAAACCCCGGGGCAGTTGACGAAGTGCTAAACATGGGCGAATGTTGGGAGGAAGAAGGTTTTAAAAAATACAGACGTGATATAATCGAAATAAATAAAAAAGTTGGTAAAACTTTCAAAAGAGCCTATAAATTTTTTGGGGCAGCTAAATTAGTTTATGATGATTGGTCGACCTATAATAGTGAAGCCTTGAACAATAATAACTTAAACCTACTAAAAGAAAATCTAAGAGAATCACTATTTACTATCCCACCATCTAATGTAGGCTATGATAGGCATTTATTTGCTACCGCTTTTACACCTAACGGAATTGTCACCTATATAGAAAACCTGTGCTCGGATTATAAAAAGATTTATATACTAAAAGGGGGTCCTGGTACTGGCAAGTCAAACGTCTTAGAGTTTCTATCTGATGAAGCCTTAAGATGGGGATACTATGTAGAGATTTTTCATACGCCACTTATTCCTGAAAAAATTGAGCACATATTAATTCCGCAATTAAATGTAGCCATTCTTACCTCTAACGAAATAAATAATTTAGACTTAGCAGGTACTGTAATTGATATGAAGGATTGTTTAAATTTAAGTGCCCTTGAAAAGAACAAAACTGAAACAGAGTATGATTCAGCTGAATTTTTCATACTTTTAAACAAGGGTTTAGCTACAATAAAAGAAGCCAAAAGTCTACATGATAAACTTGAAACTTTCTTTGTTCCAAATATGGATTTTTCCAAAGTGGATGCTGTACTTACAAAAATCATTAAAAAGATAAATGGGTATGAAGAAGATTATTTAGATAACAAATAAGCTTTAAAGGGGCTATCTCAAAATGATTTAAAAATCATTTCAAGAGGTAGCCCCTTCTAATTCAATAAAATTATTTTATATTATGCTACTGTTAAAAGTCAACTTAATCCTATTAAACAATTCTGAAAATAGATACGGTTCCAATAGGTCCGGATAAACCTACCAATACTATACTAATAGGACCACTTGAATTGTTAACAAATCTGAAAGTTTCTTCTGCTGTTGCGGCATAAATCCTATTCGAACCGCTTATTATTGGATTTGTTGCTGTAATAGATATACCTGCGATAACACCACGAAGTGATGACACCAAATCAATCTCTATAGAAACTGTTCCAGGATTTGGAGTAACCGCTAACTTCCAGTCTATTACATAAACGCCTGTTGTATTAACTGTAAAGACACCTGTTGATGAACTATAATTTAGATCAATGCCTACAATATTTACAGCATCATAAATAATAGTGCCTCCAACCGGAATTGATAATTTATTTGTTGTTATAACACCATTTGCATACGAATTAAAACTTGGTCCTATTGGTCCTGCTGGCCCTGTTTGACCATTCTGTCCATTTTGTCCTGTTGGTCCTATTTGACCAGTCTGTCCTGTCTGTCCAGTCTGCCCTGTCTGTCCAGTTGGTCCTGTTGGTCCTATTGGCCCTCTTGGTCCTGTTTGACCATTCTGTCCATTTTGTCCAGTCTGTCCAGTCTGTCCTGTTGACCCTGTTGGTCCTGTTGGTCCTGTTGGCCCTGTTTGGCCATTCTGTCCATTTTGTCCTGCTGGTCCTGTTGGGCCTGTTTGACCAGTCTGACCATTTTGTCCAGGTGGTCCAGTTGGTCCTGTTGGCCCTGTTTGACCATTTTGTCCATTTTGTCCAGCCTGTCCTGTTGGCCCTGTTGGTCCCGTTCTACCAGTTGGTCCAGTTTCTCCAGTTTGTCCGGTTTCACCAGCCGGCCCAGTTCTTCCAGTCGGCCCAGTCGGTCCAGTTGGTCCGGTTGGTCCTGTTTGGCCATTCCGTCCATTTTGTCCCGTTGGTCCTGTTGGTCCTGTTGGTCCCGTTGGTCCTTTTGGTCCAGTTGGTCCGGTTGGTCCAACTATACATTTCACACAACTGGGATGACAAGGATCACATGGATCACATGGATTACAGGGATCACAGCAATCACATGGATTACAGGGATCACATGGATTACAATGATCACATGGATTACAGGGATCACAGCAATCATGTTTGTCATTGCTATTGTTTTTTTTAGGAATGAAATAGTCATAAGATTCATCTATCTGATCAGGCTGATATTTGCCAGAAGAATTTCCTTTATAATTAATCATAATAAACTCCTTCCTTATTAAGAAAATTTTATCTATTTAAAATGCTTGTACTTTTCATTTAAGATGGTTATACCATCTATACATAATATGCTTATATCTAATTTTGTGTTATGGATAATTAATAAAAGTTTTAGTTGTATTTAAAAAATACAGATCAATTTTATAGTCTATAATTTTTATATTATATTAAGCAAGATAATTATATTTATAAACTATCCAAATAAATTTTATGATTATTTAATAGCCTTTGATTATTAGGCGAAAGATTAATAGCCTCCTGCGAAAAATCAATTGCTTTAGATACCATACTTAAGTTGTAGCATCCTAATGCTGCCAAATCATACGGAGTATAGTCCCAAGCATTTGCATCGTTAGCAAATATATATTTTTTCTCCTTTATTTTTAATGCTTCTTTTGCATAATAGTAAACACCAAGCCAATCCTTTTCTCGATAAGCTAATAAGGATAAGTCTAAATAGGGCTCTCTTAATGAAATGGATTCACTTATTGCTTTATGAAGCCATTTTTTAGCATTCAACATTTCTCCTTTTTCACAATATGCTCTTCCAATATACCTCATAGAAGAACATCTTTCCTCTTCCCAAGTTGATGTAGGTAGATTTAGATAATTCTTTAAGGTTAAAATGCAATCGTCCCAATTACTATCAAACATATACTCCCTTCCAAGGTAATACATGTTTCTACTATTATCAGGATTTTCACTAACAGCCAATTTTAATAATGGAAGATTTAAACTTCTATTTTTTGTTTTATCAGGATAATGATTATACACCATGCCCTTAATATAAACTTGTTTTTCCTCTCCCACACCTATATATTCTAAAATCTCATGCGTTGGATATATCCATCTAAATCCATGTCTTGCATGAATTCTGTCCCAAGTATATTGTACAGCAGGTAAACCATCATCATTAATACTCCAATTATATAAATATAATCCTCGTGTAGCTTCTTTGGTCCATACATTTTTTAGGTGTTCTGCCCAACCAGGCTCAATAACATCATCAAGATCAGAGGATACACAAATATCTATATCATCAGGAACAAATTTTAAACATTCATTTCTTGAATAATCAAATCGAAATGGATCAGCATATATGGAATAAACAAGAGCTCCTCTTTCTTTTAACTTATTAATTGTATTATCGGTAGAGCCAGTATCTGCAACTATAACAATATCAGCTTCACTAACACTATCCATAAAGCGGTCAACAAATTTCTCCTCATTTTTACAAATTGCATATACGCAAATTTTATACTTATTACTCATGAAAAACCTCCAATTAAACGAGTAGCTATATTACATTACATTATATGCATATAAATAATGATAGGGCACATGGTGAACATGCTTTTTAATTAATGAATTTTTTTTTGCAATTAATGCACATTCTAAATTAAATTGCATAATATAACTATGATTATGTTATATGATTTTAGGAGATGTTAATATGTGTGGCATTACAGGCTGGGTCAATCTATACGGTAATATTGAACAAGAAGATGGGATTCTCTTTAAAATGACTGATACCTTAAAAAAAAGAGGTCCTGATGATAGTGGCTTTTACTTTTCAAAGCATGCCATTTTAGGTCATAGACGTTTAGTGGTTGTGGATCCAAAAGGTGGAGCACAGCCTATGACAAAAAAAATAGGGGATAATACCTATACTATAGTTTATAATGGCGAGCTATATAATACTGAAGATGTAAGAAAAACATTAAAAGAAAATGGCTTTACTTTTTCCTCGTACTCTGATACTGAAGTGCTATTAGTAGCTTATATCTTTTGGGGCGCGGAATGTGTTAAGCATATAAATGGCATTTATGCCTTTGGAGTTTGGAATGAAAAAGAGCAAAAATTATTTTTAGCAAGGGATCCCTTAGGAGTTAAACCTCTATTTTATACGATCAAAGATAATTCCTTGATTTTCGGTTCAGAAATAAAGACACTTTTAGCTCATCCAATGGTAGAACCAATTCTTGATAAACAAGGCCTAACTGAACTTTTTGGCTTTGGACCTGCCAGACCTCTTGGTAGTGGTATCTTTAAAAACATTAGTGAATTACCTCCTGCTTTTAGCTTAAGTTATAGTAAAAATGGACTTCAGACAAAAGAATATTGGAAACTTACTGCTAAAACACATGATGAAAATTTATCTACAACTTCCCAGCATCTTCGTTCTCTTCTAGTAGATTCAATTGAAAGACAGTTAGTTGCCGATGTCCCCGTGTGTACTTTTTTATCCGGCGGCCTTGACTCAAGTATAATTTCTGCTGTAGCTTCTTCTTACTTCAAAAGAAATAATTTGAGTACCTTAAATACTTATTTTATAGATTATATTGATAACAAAAAATTTTTTAAGCCTACTGAATTTCAACCAAATTCAGATGCGGACTGGATTAATAAAATGGTAGACTATATTGGGTCAGATCATCATAATATACTAATTGATACACCTGAGCTTACCTCTGCACTTAGATCTGCAGTTCTTGCAAATGATCTTCCAGGTATGGCTGACGTAGATTCCTCATTATTCCTCTTTTGCAATCAGGTAAGAAAAAATGCCACTGTGGCCCTATCAGGCGAATGCGCTGATGAGCTTTTTGGTGGATACCCCTGGTTTACACGCGAGGAAGATATAAATGCTACTACCTTTCCTTGGTCAAAATCAGTAAGTGATAGAAAAAGTATACTATCCCATGATCTTCAAAGTCTTCCACTGGAGGCATATGTTCAAGAAAAATATGATGAAAGTCTTCGGCAGGTTCCTAGTCTATCTGGGGAAAGTCAAAGAGAGAATAGAATGAGAGAATTATTCTATCTTAATATAAAATGGTTTATGATAACCTTACTTACGAGAAAAGATAGAATGAGTATGTCTAATAGTTTAGAAGTACGAGTTCCTTTTGCAGACTACAGACTTGTAGAATATGCCTACAATATCCCTATGGATATGAAATATTATAAAGGCCGGGAAAAAGGATTATTAAGAGAATCTCTTACAGGTTTACTGCCAGACGATGTGCTTTGGAGGAAAAAGAGTCCTTATCCAAAGACCCACAACCCAAATTATACAATTGCGGTCCAAAAGTGGATGAACAGCATACTACAGGATAAATCTTCACCAATATTACAAATTATAAACAAGGAAAAAGTTCAGGAAATAGTTGATTCAGGCGGACTCGCCTATGGTAAGCCTTGGTTTGGTCAACTTATGGCAGGTCCTCAACTTATTGCTTATTTAATCCAAGTGGATACTTGGCTTAGGGAGTATAAGGTAATTATTGAATAATAAAGAGGAAATCTAAAAAAATGCTTTCCTAGGATAACACCCTAAGAGAGCATTTTTTTGTTAATAGCCAAAACTAGTCCAATTCCTCACCTTGCTAAAATCATATTAATGCAATATAAAACAAATAAAAACATTAATACATAGCCTATCTCTGTAATTACTCCGCCTATAATATTTTCGCTTGTCATAATATTTACCCTCCAATTATAGATTTCTCTACATCATTACTTTTATCTACATTGGTGATAATAGGTACTTAAAATTGTAAAAAGACTAAATAACTTGTTGACTTCTAATTACTTTATTTTTCTTCAATAAAATATGAATTTTGATGTTCATTCTCATTGTTATCTCCATAGTCTATACTTTCTTCATTAAATATATAGAAAAACGATGTTAATTTTACTAAATTATTATGTAATTAATAGTTAAGGTATGAAATCCTTTATATTTAATGCATACTTTTTTCATGCACCCTTTGGTTTACTATGTCTAAAAATTCCTCTGGCTCCATTCCAATTTTTAAAACTTCGTCTATTCCTAAGTCAACGAATTTTATTATGTTGTTTTTAAAACTTTGACTTTTCCAAGATATAGCTTCTTTAACCACAAAAGTTCCCTTTCCTTGATAAGCTTTTAAATCTCCTCCATGTTCCAAGTCATTATATGCAGTACTCACAGTATTTCTGCTTACTTTTAGCATCTCAGATAATTCTCTCTCTGTAGGTAATTTTGTTCCAACTCTGAGAGTTCCTCTTTTTATTTCACCTATAATCTGTTGTTTAATTTGAATGTAAAATGGTACTCCATTTTTTCTATTTATTTCAATGTTAATAAAAATCCCCCCGAAGTATATTAATATAATCCAATCTCACAGTATAAGATTTAGGTCGTTTTTTTAGTTTTATTATCCTGATTTTCTTTTTTAGTTCTCTCTACGAATCTTCCTAGAAAAAAGAAAAGAACACCAACTCCAATACCTGTCTGTAGACAAAAGAGCAAACTCTCAATTTCACCTGGTAATTCTCCTCCAATCCATGTTTCCATAACAGGGTTAATCCAAGGCTTATACTCAGTACCCGTTATCTCGGAAACTACTTTGCTTCCTGCATCATCAGAGCCACCGAATTCAGCACCCTTTAACGTGAATAATGGTATAATGGCAATCAATGCAGCAATAACTAATAAAATAATAACTTTTTTTTTCGTCTTTGCCATTAATTTTCGCCTCCAGTAAGGAATCCAAGAACTGTCAATTCGGATTTTGCATATGTTTCAAGCCCCATAATGATGACAACAGTTAGAATACCTTCGATAATTGCCAATGGAAGCTGTGTTGGTGCAAATACTGCAAGAAACTTTACTGCAGATGCTGCTATACCACCGTTTGATGACGGATATGCAAGTGCGAGCTCCATGCTTGTTACGCAATAGGTAAATAAGTCACCTATTGATGCTGCTAGAAAAATACCTACATATTTATTTACTTTTAGCTTTTTGCATAATTTGTATATCGCATAAGTAATAAGCGGTCCTGCAATAGCCATAGAAAAGGTATTAGCACCTAGAGTTGTCAGTCCGCCATGAGCAAGCAAAATTGACTGGAAAAGCAATACAATGATTCCCAGGATGCTGGCTGCCATTGGTCCAAATAAGATTGCGCCAAGTCCGGTACCGGTCATATGTGAGCAACTTCCGGTTACTGACGGAATTTTTAAAGATGAAAGTATGAAAATAAATGCACCTGCCATAGCAAGAATAGTGATGGATCTACGGTTGGCAGATAACGTTCTCCTAAGTGATAAATAACCTGCCACTAAGAATGGAACGCAGATAACCCCCCAGATAATACAGAATTTTAGAGGAAGATATCCTTCCATAATATGCATTGCGTTTGCCACTGGAGTTATGCCGAAAATTATTGCAAATGCTATAGCAATAGATATAATTTTCTTTTCGTTTTTATTCATTTTTTCCTCCTTTATTGTTTTTAGTTTAAATTAATCTAATCCAAGTTAAAATTTTTATAAAAACTACCTATTTATTAAATATATTCTTTAATTCTTGTGTACTTTTGGGATAAGTTTTAGTATCTTCTATCAAATGCTTTTCTACAAGCAATTCATAAACTTCTAGCATAATTGGCTGTTTTAGATTTGCCTGCTTTAAAAGTTGCGTGTTTTGGAAAATCTCTAAAGGTGTTCCATCTGCAATAATTTTCCCTTGGCAAAATACAAGAACTCGCTCAGCCCATCTGTATGCGAAATCTACATCATGGGTAGAAATCAGCAATGTTTTACCCTCTGAACCAAGCTTTTCCAAAACTTCTTCTAGCATGGATGCGTTTAGTGGATCCAGCGCTGCCATTGGTTCATCAAAAACAATGATTTTGGATTTCATAGCAATAATGCCTGCAATGGTTACACGCTTCTTTTCACCGCCACTCAAATAGTGTGGTGGACGGTCCTTAAAATCTGAGATATTCATGTATGCCAGTGCTTCCTCAACTCTTTCCAGTACTTCTTCTTTTGGAAGCTTCAAATTCATAGGCCCAAAACCAACTTCTGCCCTAACTGTAGATGCAATTATTTGATTATCCGCATCTTGAAATACTATTCCAATATTTTTTCGAAGCTCCTTCAAACTTTTTTTATTGACCACAGTACCTTGGTAAATGATTTCTCCCTGATCTGGTGTAAATACACCATTCATATTCAAGAAAAACGTAGATTTTCCAGATCCATTGGAACCAATGACAGCGATTTTCTCACCTTCGTAGATATCCACACTTACACCATCCAATGCAGACTTTCCATTTCCGTAGGCATAGTATAAATCTTCGACTTTTAATATTGGATTTACCATAATGACTCCTTTCTTTCTATTTTGTAAAGACCCAGAGTAGAATCAGAAAAATGATAAAGACCATCACTGTAACAATTTGTATTATCTTTACCTTTTTATCTTCTTCCAAAAATATAAGTTCTCCATCGTAACATCTGGACTCCATAGCATCATAATAAGTGTTTGCTTTTTTTAGAGAAATAACTAGCATATTGCTTGCAATGCTTCCAAATGTATAGAAGGAAGTTTTAAAATCACAATAACCCTGACGGGATTCTGCGGAGTTTTTCATTTTAGTATAGACCTCCATTAAAATGAATATGTAACGGTAAATGAGATTCATCAGCTCTATAATAATTTTTGGTACATGTGCCTTTCGAAGCACATAAATAATCTCGGAGGAGGGGGTCGACAGTGTAATCATCTGTAGAGCACTGATAGCTGCAAAAACCTTCATAATCAAAAATACAACTTCTTTAAGCTTTGCCTGAGAAGTAAAAACATAGCAGAAACCAAGATATATGTTGTACTGACCCATGGCCTGCTTGGAAAAATCAATAGCAATTGTAAAAGTCCCAAGTAGTATAAAGATGATTGGAATCGTCAGTATTGATAAGTATTCATGTACGGGAAGCTCTCCTTTAACAACGGTCACATAAGCCATTGCAATAATGATTGCAATAGATACGTAGGGATTGTTCAATAGATTACAAAGAATCAGTATCAGAACTGAAAAAGACACTTTAAAAGTAGCATTCCAGTATCTGATTTTAGAATTATAAGCATAAAAATCAATTGAAAATCCTTCACCGTGTTTATGTCCGATTTTATTGTGATGTGTTCCATCCATATTGGTATTCCTATTCTCTTGTTCCCATTTGAAGAAAAACACAGCTATCAGAAAAATGGCACATATAATAATAATTTTTACCATTTCACATCTCCTTTGAATTTTTACCCCACGGCAGCATTTTCAGAAAATTCAGAATTAGAAAGCCTGTGTATAAACCAAAAAAAAGCCTTTTAACTTACGCGTTAAAAGGCAAAGATTTAAAAATATGTTTAACCATATAATATCAGTAAACAGATTTCCATTGTAAAGACCTCCCTATCAATCGTAGAGTTTGCGGTGCATTAATATAGGCAGGTCTTCTGACTTAAGAATCATTATTTAAGTACGCCTTCCCCATTTACGAGTGACATAATGTACTAAAATTCATCTATTACAGCTACGAGATAGTTCAGGATTTTAACCTGATTCCCTTTTCATTAATTAAATTTAATTAAACCTATATTTTATTATTTAATTTTAAATTATTTCAAACATGTGCTTATGGTACAAGTATAATGTTATTCATACAAAAAATCAATGCTTTAGTTGTCTTTTTTTAATACCGCTAATCAGCTTAAATATTATAATGATAATAGCAACTCCTCCTATAGCTGATAGTATATAGCCCATAATCTCTGAAATTCCACTAACTGAATAATCCGGCATTAGTGTCTTAAAACTAAAACCCTTTTGCATTCCCTTTGGGATAAAGCCTAGAAATTTACCTTTAGTTACTACGGAATTAATTTCCTCTGGTCCCCACTCTCCCCATGCTGTACCTGTTGCTAATAGACCAAGTGGAGAAAGACAAACCATCCCTATAAGCAATCCATAAATAGGATTCATCTTCACTTTTAAATCTTCATAAATAATTCCTGGTGAAACCTGTTTAACAAATGCATAGACGCCAGCAGTAATAACTCCTTCTAAAAAACCTACAACCAACAAATGGGGGATAACCATTGCGGGAATTGATATATTTAATGCATATGGAGAATATAGTGGCATCCCCAGTGCATCCTTAAACAAAATAGGCTGAATTCCAAATTCGATGGAGGCAAATAGCGCAGCAACATTGAGTGCTAAGTACGATGAAATAAAAATTGCAACATATGTGCCTTTATTAGTTTTGATTCTTTCCTTTATTAAACTATATGTATAATATCCAACGAACGGTGCTATAAATGCCATATTAAAGCAATTTGCGCCAAAGGATAATATACCTCCATCACCAAAAATAACTGCCTGCACTAGCAGTGCAATGGTTACCGATATGCAAGCTGCCCATGGCCCTAAAAAAAGTGCTACCAAGGTCGCTCCTACTGCATGTCCAGTAGTTCCTCCTGGCAGTGGTATATTAAACATCATGATCATAAATGAAAAAGCTGCTCCTATGCCCATTAAGGGTATCCTCTTTTTTGTTAACTCGTTATTAACTTTTTTTACAGCTATTCTCCATATGGGTACCATAACTGCCCCCATAACGGCGCATGTTGTTGGACTTAAATAATTGTCTGGAATGTGCATTTTAACTCCTCCTGTATAATTTCTAAAAAAAACGAAACCACAAAAATTAATAACTGCTTTGCAGAGATCAACCTTCGTGGTCATCAATAAAATTTATGTATTTATAATTTTTTAAATAAGCATATGCTCTCGTAGCATATAAAATTACAATAACATATAATTTTTCATTTGTAAATAATAACTTTGTATTTATACATATCTATATCCTTTTAAGTTACTTGAAATTACAATTTCATGATTATTTTATTTCTACTAAAGTTGTAATTTTGTTTAAGCCAAAATAGAATATACATGAATATTATAGTATACTATTGTTTATATATAACTAACTATATACTATATTTTTCAGGAGGATTACAATGAAAATAGCTATAATAGATGCACAAGGAGCTGGGCTTGGTCAAGCAGTGATAAAGAAAATTCGAAAAGAAATTGACCTTAATGTTTATATTATTGCACTTGGTACAAATACGTATGCTACTTCAAATATGATAAACGCAGGTGCAAATATTGGCATAAGTGGTGAAAATAAAATTTGCTCATTTTGCAGGACAAATAAAGTTGATAGTATAATTGGACCAATTGGTATGATATGTAGCGGTGGTATAAACGGAGAAATCACCCCCATAATTGCCAACTCAATATTTAATATGGATTGTACTAAATATATACTTCCACTACAAAAACATGGCATTTATATTCCAGGCACAAGAAATCTTCAAATTAAAGATATAATCGAGGAAATCGTACTCCATATAAAAAATAATATAAAGGTATAGTTTTATGAACTTTATCATACGACAAACCGGAACTTATTTCAAACAAATATTGAGCCATGCTTTAGCCAAGTTATAGCAAGCCCTAAACTCATTACTTACTTAATTCAGATAGATAACTGTAACTGGCTTAAACCTCATATATGATACGTGCTATAACAACTTGTATGTAATCGTTTAAAACTATGGTATTATTAAAGATAGAATTAGATTAAAATTTAACCATATGACAAAATAGAAAAGGGGACTTTTAAAATGATATCTAACAAAATGCAAGATTTGGTAGCTAATAGTTCTATAATAAGAGCTATGTTTGAGGAAGGTAAACGATTATCTAGTATTTATGGTGAAGAAAACGTTTTTGATTACAGCATCGGTAATCCTAGTGTTGCACCACCTGAGATTATTAAAATGGAAATCAATAAAATTTTAAATGAAACTGCTCCTAAACTTGTACATGGGTATATGAATAATTCTGGATATGAAGATGTTAGATCCAAAATTGCTGAATTTCTAAATAAAAAACATAATGTAAATATTTCACTTGCTAACATAGTTATGACTTGTGGAGCAGCTGGTGGATTAAATATTTTGCTTAAAACATTACTTAACCCTGAGGATGAAGTTATTGTCTTCTCACCATTTTTTGGAGAGTATAGAAACTATGTAAATAATTTTGATGGAAATCTAGTAGTGGTTCCTACTAATACTGATACCTTTGAACCTGATATGCAAGCATTAAAAGATAAAATAAATAGCAAAACAAAAGCAATTATTATAAATTCTCCAAACAATCCAACCGGTGTTATTTATTCTGAAAAAGTTATACAAGACTTATCAAAATTGCTTTGTGAAAAAGAGGAAGAATTAGGTACAAGCTTATATCTAATATCTGACGAACCATATAGAGAGATAGTTTATGACAATGCTTTTGTTCCATATATTATAAAATACTATAAAAATTCCTTTATTGGATATTCATATAGTAAATCGCTATCACTGCCTGGTGAGAGAATCGGGTATGTAGTTGCAAATACAGATATGGATTCCTTTGACGAAATAATGAAATCATTAAATGTGGCCAACAGGATTTTGGGCTTTGTAAATGCACCATCACTTTTCCAGAAGGTTATTTCAAATTGCCTAGAGGCTGAAGTTGATGTCAGTATATATAAGCGTAACAGAGATATTTTATACAATCATCTTATAAACATAGGTTTTAAATGTGTAAAACCAGAAGGGGCATTTTATTTATTCATTAAAACACCAATAGCGGATGATATAAAATTCTGCCAGAATGCAAAACAATTTAACCTATTATTAGTACCGGGGTCAGCATTTGGATGCCCAGGACATGCAAGGTTATCTTATTGCATCGCTTATGATAAAATACAAAATTCCCTACCAGCTTTTGATAAATTAGCTGAATTGTACAATATCAAATAATTTGATAAATTTCTAATAAACCTTTATATTCTCTATTTAATAAAACAATAGAAATGCTCATATTAAAATATGGGCATTTTTATTGTTTTATTGCCTTAGAATTTTTCCTTATCCAATCTCTAATTTCCTGAAATCCTACCTTAAATAATTTATTTCACTCCCTGCATTTAAACTTAGCATTGATATATTTCATAGTTATGCTTGACCCCTCCCATTACTTTCTGAAATACCTATTATCTCGCTAGTTATAGAATACTCTTGCATCAAATCATCACCTTTTAAAATATTGTTCCCCTCTTTCTCACTACTCACCTTTAGATTGCGTATATTTATTTTTTATATGCGAACACTAGGCACATAAAAATAAACTTTCATAGCATAGAATATTATATTCATACTTTCACTATATATACTAACCTTTCAATGGAGGTGTTTACATTGATGCTTTTTATAAAAACCTATACATATGAAAATATAAAATATAAGCTTTTAATATTATATCTGCTGAATGTAACAGATATATTATTCACTGTTTTACTTCTTTCTACAGGCTTATTTGCGGAGGCAAACTTCTTAATGGTAAAAGCAATACAAAGCCCATCCACTAGTTTTATATTAAAAATTGTGCTTCCAGCCGTTTTATTGTTATATATATACATTAGAATGAAAAATGCAAGTGAACTTCAATTAAAACAATCTAACATTATTCTTAATATTATTACTGGTGTTTATATTCTGATCAATATTTTTCATTTAATATGGTTTTTTCTATTTCTCTTCACTCAGAATATACCTAAATTTGAGAGTGCTATAATTGGAAGACTTTATCAAAATATGATATAATAATAGAAATATGTTTACTGCCAACTATCCTAAATGGATATAGTCTATTTACTAAAAATTCATAAATTTCAGGAGGTAAGTTAATGAACAAATCAAAAGTATATTTTACAAACTTAAGAACAAAGCCAGGGTGTAATCTATTAGATAAGCTTCAAAAACTTGTGGTAGAGGCTGGAATTAAAAATATTGACTTCAAAGATAAATTTGTAGCTGTAAAAATTCATTTTGGAGAGCCAGGAAATCTTTCCTACATAAGACCAAACTATGCTGCGAGTATTGTCAAACTTATTAAAGAACTTGGTGGTAAACCTTTCCTTACAGATTCAAACACCTTATACTCTGGAAGAAGACATAATGCAATAGACCATATTGAAGCTGCTATGGAAAATGGTTTTAATCCCATTTCTGTTGGATGTAACTTAATAATAGCAGATGGTTTAAAGGGTGGAGATTATAGGGAAATTCCCATCAACCAAAAACATTGCAAGACTGCTAAAATTGGTTCAGCCATTGCAGATTCAGATATAATTATTTCTATGACACATTTTAAAGGCCATGAAATGACAGGCTTTGGTGGAGCATTAAAGAACTTAGGTATGGGCTCCGGTTCTGTTGGTGGAAAACTTGAAATGCATTCTGCCTCTAAGCCTTTTATGAAATCAAAGAACTGTGTAAGTTGTGGAATGTGTATTAAGAATTGTCTACACGAGGCAATAACTTTTGATGAAAACAAAAAAGCAACCATAGATTATGATAAGTGTATAGGCTGTGGCCAATGCGTTGCAGTATGTCGTTTTGACTCAGCAACAATAAAATGGAATGAATCTGCTGATAGTGCTAATGAAAAAATTGCAGAATATACTTATGCTGTTATTAAAGACAAACCAAATTTTCATATTAGCTTTATTATGAATGTTTCCCCTAATTGTGATTGTTCACCAGAAAACGATGTGGCAATTGTTCCAGATATAGGTATGGCTGCTTCCTTTGATCCAGTAGCATTAGATAAGGCCTGCGTTGATATGGTTAACAATGCAACTGCATTAAATTCGACGGAGCTTTCTGATAGACATTATCATGAAGGACAAGATAAATTTTCTCATATACATCCTGATACAAATTGGAAAGTCGGACTAGACCATGCAAAAGCTATTGGCATCGGTACTGACGAATATGAGCTAGTAATAGTTAAATAGAAAAGAAAAAAAGGATATATTACGCGTATTGTAATACGATTAATGCATTCACTTCGCTAAGAACTACTAATTTTATTTTTAATTGTAGATAAATTCCTCATATACACCCCATAACGTAATATCTATTGGACTGCTTAAAATAATAGCAAAATACTGAGTTTTAAATTTCTCCGGAGTGACTTGCGACACGAAGCGAAGAAACTATTGAAATTGCATTTAGAAATTTTTCTTTTGAGAATATAAAATTCTCGTAAGCCTGACAGGATGTCAGGCTAGTGAACCCGAGGCAGGACGCCGAGTGTGAACGCATAACAATTAATAATTGTTATGTTCCCCAGAGAACTACCCAGAGGATAGAGAATTTTATGTGATCAAAAGATTAGAATTTCTTAATGGAATTTCTAGTTTTTAGTTCGTGATTGCAAGGCATGCAGGAGATATTCTACACTTATTTATTCTTAATATTCAACATTTCTCAATGATAACCCCTTTGATTTAGCCATTAAAGTATATTTTGACTCTGTTTTTTCAGTTAACAATGTCTCTATATCCTCTACCTCAAGCTTACCTTCCCCTATATCTAAAAGGCTAGCTATAATAATCCTTACCATATTCCATAAGAAATCATCAGCATTAATCTCTATCTCAACCATTCCATTTTTATCTGTTATGTTTATGTAATTAATAGTTTTAGTAGTGGATTTATTATTATTATCTGTTACAGTAGCAAACCCTTGAAAGTCATGACACCCAACTAAAATTTCCGCTGCAATTCTCATTTCTTCCAAATTTAGATTAGCCTCACTGTGATACACATATTTTCTATTAAATACATTTCTAAACTCATTAATATTAATCTTATACACATAAGTAATTGATTTTATGTTAAATCCAGCATGAAATCTTTCACTTGCTTCCACCATAGATTTCACTGTTATATCTTCTGGTAAAAATTCATAAAGATAATCCAAAATTGCGTCAATACTTAAATCAGAATTAATATGAAAGTTTGCAGTATAATTTTCAGCATGTACCCCTACATCAGTTCGCGCGCAGCCTTCAACCTCAATATCTTCACTTGCCATTTTAGATAATACACTTTGAATTTTACCTTGCACCGTTAAGTCATTATCCTGTTGCTTTTGCCATCCTTTATATCTACTTCCATCATATGCTAATATCATCTTTAAATTTTTCATATATATTTATCCGCCTCTAACTTATTCGATTATTCATGATTTAATTTTACCCCATGAACACTTTAATTATAACTTTTCTATTAGAATAAAGCTATTACATTTTTCTCTTTCGAGGCAACAAACGATAACACCATTTGCAGTGGATCATTACTTATGCATAATTGCAATTTCTATACACCCTTGGTGAAACCCCCACTATTGCTTTGAAAGCCCTACTAAAATGACTTTGATCATAAAATAGTGCTTTAAATATTTCCACTGGATTTACAAATGTCTTCACTTCTAAGGAAATACAATTAAACAAGGGGATAATCTTAGCACCTATGTAATTTAGAATATTTAAATTATAGGTTTTATTTCTTCAGAAACAATAAAAACATAATAAACTTTTAATTCAAATTGATAACTTTATAATAAGATTTGAACAAATATGTTTTTTAAACTGTTATACTGAAACTATAAATAAATTTTTATCTTTTTAGGGGGAAAACAATGATTACAACAATTGGCTTTATGGCCGCAGCATTTACAACACTATCCTTTTTACCACAAGCAATTAAAGTAATAAAAACTAAAAACACTTCTGGAATTTCCTTTAGCATGTACCTTATGTTTACCATAGGAGTTTTCTTATGGCTTGTATATGGAATTTATACAAGACAAGCATCTGTAGCACTCGCCAATGCTATAACACTTGTATTTGCATTAATAATTTTAAAACATACTTTTGACGATTTAAAAAAAGCTAAGAAAGCTTAAGTATAATAAGAAATAAAACCATTCTCCTAAAAGGATGCTGGTTTTATTTCTTTTCTTCTACACCTATATCAAGTATGAACTTTCTACGCAGTGACTTGCAATAAGAAGCGCAGAAACTATTGAAATTTCTTAATCAAATTTCCAGTTTCAAGTTCTGTTGCAAGGCACGCAGGAGAAAGTTTATACTTTGCCTGTTAGTAAATTGGTTCGTGATTATTCCCGGAAAAACCATCTACCATTACATCTAGCCTATCCTCAGTATCTTCTTTTATTTCTACAGGTTTTAGTTTTTTTACTGTACCAAAAGGTTCACTTAATGAAAGTTTATCTCCACTTCCTGATATAACCCACAGTGTTTTATAGCCTTTAGGAGTTACCCCTAGGTTTACTTCACCCTTTCCATCTGTAAAATATATTAATATGTTTGTATCAGTATTATTTACATAATCAAAAACCGGAGTAAACTTTGTACCTCCACCTGCAATAGAACGTTCACGTACACTACTTACGGATTTCACCTTGTATGCTTGTCTTATTTCTGTATCGCATTCAAGCAATGTTATTTCATGTTTATAAGTTTTTACAATATTAAAAACTTCTTTTATTGCTCCATGAAATTCCTCATCACTTATGCTACCACTTATATCTATAGCCAGGGTAATCCTAGCTGTATGCCCTCTAAGTTCTCCCCTTAAATCTAATCTATTAGGTTGACGTCTACTTCTTCTTGTAATAGTCTTTTTTCTGTCACCTTCTAATGTTCCCATCATTTTTTTCAGATACATATTCCAAGGAATTTCAGCTTTTTTACCTGAAAGTCCCTTAAGCATGCCCTCCAAATAAAGAGGAACTGCACCTTTATCAGATAGTCTTACAAATTTTTCGGTAAAATTTTTGAGTGTATCCTCGTCCATTTCTGTGGATTCTTCCCACATGTCATGAGTTTTAGAAGCATCATATTCTTTTTCTATGTGAGAATCCTTAGAATCATCTTGCTGACTCTCATCTTTTTCCTCTAATAAATTTAGAGCCATTTGAATTTTATCAGTATAATACTCCATGGCCATATAAGGCTCCATATTTAAACTATACTTAAAATTTATACTATCTAAAGTTGTAGCAAAATGTGGAAGTTCCTTTAGATGTTGATTCACCACTATATCCATTGCCAAATTAATAGCCAAGGTACTATATTTTACTTTAAGCACCCTTGCACGGTTTAAATGAAATGATAATATGTGATAAATTTCATGTTTAATAGTGCTTTTCATTTGGTCTCCTGTAAGATTTAAAAAAATATAGGGATTGAAGTAAATTACATATTTAGATAGTTTAAAATTTACAGCTGTAGGCGAGCTTATATCATATTTTATCTCTCTAGACATTTGCAGAAGAAAATATCCATAAAAGTTTTCATTATCTTCTATAAGCATAAAATTAACCATGGTAACAAGCTTCAAAAAATCTTCATTAAAATTCTTTGGCATGTTTTCATCAATTTTCACATTAGAAATCTCGTCATAAAGCGAGCTTTTAAGGCTTTCAAATATTTTTCCCATACTATCACCTAGCCTTTTATTTCATTATAAGCCTTAAAATACATTTCAATGAAAGCTTCATTTTCTAAACATAACTTATAGACACTAGAATAACTTTCCTTAATATCCTGCATAATTCCTATACCTAGATCAACAGGATATATTTTTAAAAATTCTACAAATCTTTCTATATCACTATTCAAAATTTCTTTTCTATTTAAAGTATGTAAAATATTCTTAGCAATTAAATATAATCTGGTGTGGCTTTCTTTTTTTACTTTTGAAATAACTTCTTGTGATAACTTTGAATGTGCAAATACCTCTTCATAAGAAATTAGTGGTTCATTATTCTCCTCTGTAAAAGCCATAAACTCATGTGCAATTCTATCCCCTAAATTTCCTTTTATAATATTCAAAAGTATTCTTTTAGGAATCTTATTTTCACCTTTTTTATATATTTTATAGGTTTTAGATACTCTTTCAAAGCTTCTAGGGGTCGCTCTTATTTGCTCATCCTTTAACGTGTTCTGTAAGTATTCTGGGAAAGTAGATATAAATTCTATAACCTTTTGCTCCAAGTTATTTTCAATAGCCCAGCTCAGCCAAGCTTTAGAATCACTTTCCATATCAAGCCAAACAAATCTATTTTCCTGTGCTGAGTCCATATCAACTACTTGATAATCAACATCATCTCCGTATTTACTAGAAGGGTTCATTGCAGCTAAGATTTTCACTTTATCACTAAGCTCATATCCATTTATATCTCTATTTAGTATAAGATTCATAAGTTCTTGTTGCACAGTATGCTCACAGCGATTTATTTCATCAATAAATAAAAACACTTCTTTACCATCCCGTATCAAGTTATCTATTTCCTGTAGCTTTGTGTGAATAGCATAAACAGTACTTTTTTTACTAACAACCATACCTCTATCATTCTTAAAACTATAGTCCTCAACAGTTGGAAGACCACCTATTTCCCCTTCTTTTAGAAGGTTACCATCTATAACAACTAAGCTCCAGCCTCTCTTTTCTGCCAGTTCTTTAGCTAGAGCAGTTTTTCCTATTCCACTTTCTCCTACAACTATTGGGACTTCATCCGTTTCTATAACAAGTTCTACACTTAGCAAAGTATCCTTAAAATTCATAATTTATCTCCTCTTATACCATCTTCAGCTTTTCGTCCACTGCTATTCTTTTACATTGTTTACTACCATATTTATAAATAAAAATGGTTTTGTCCACCGATATATTCCCATGTTTTTCACTTATGCTTTCACAATTTATAAAATCTCTAACATATTTATCTGGTACATCTTCTTTAGATAATACTTCTTTAAAAGCCATCTCAACAGCATCTATTGATAGATCATTAATAAAATATTTCATTACTAAAGCATTATGCTTTAAAAACAATATTTTCTTAGCTTCATCCAAATCTGAAATGAACTTTATAGCACCTTCATTTTCAGTAATAGCCAATATTTCTGCATTTACTGTTGCATTTTCTATATATCTTAAGGTCTCATAATTTTTTTCTATAGCTAGAAGTTGTATTTCCTCAATTGGGTTGTCTATAAATCTTATAGAGTCATAATCTTTTTCTATAGCTAATTTTTGTAATAGGGCGCTAGGGCTTTTCGCATATTTTATTGCGTACCCCTTTTGCTCAATGCCCACTTTTATCAATTCTTCTGAAGGATTTTCGATAAAATCTAAAGTATTCCAAAGCTTTGACACAACATATTTTTTCATATCATAAGTTGGGTTTTCTATAAACTCAATGGCCATAGAATTGCTTTTTATTGCCATGTCCTGCATTTCTTTTGTAGGATTTTTTATATAACGTATCATTATACCATCTTTTTTTATAGCCCTAAGTTTCATTTCATCGCTAGGATTTTCAATGTTTTTTATAATAATTGGGTTACTATCTATCATTTGAAGAACTTTATCTTCTTTCATAAAAATACACCTCTATATTAGGCATTTTCAAAATGCAATTAATCATTATTCTATTTTTTGAAAGAGCCTTATTAATTTAAAACAATTATAATTATACCATAAAAAAGGAAAGCATAAATAATTGTTATCCGTTCCCAACAAATTAAGTTAATTTTTTTAGTTTAAAGTTTAATTAGTTATTAACCGTCCCCACTCAATCGCACTCAATCGCACTCATTTGTGCATCTGCATCCATCTGCATCTGATTGAGTTAAGTTATTAACTAATACTCACTTTTAATTATTTTATAAAAATAAAAAAAAGAGATATTTCTATCTCTTTCCTAAACGAATCAAAATTTTAAAATTTATAATCCAAGGTACCGTTGCCCTAATTTTTACACCTATCTTTATGATAGGTGGGTGTCCTCAGAGATGTTTAGCAGTCCTTGCCAATTAAATATTGGGCTTATAGGCCTAATATGCACCTAGATCTTGAACTCCCGTATAAATATTGTAGGTTGAAAATAAGAGCTTGACGAATATCCCAGAAATATAGATTTATATAAAATTTGAATACGTTTAATTACTATTTATTAATTTCATTATATCAGAGTTAAAATAAATTTCAATAGTAAATTATGTTTTTTAATAAATTTTTTTATCTTTTTTTATACAAAATCGGGAATATAATAGCTACTTACATTATATTTATAAAATTTAATTTTATGCAATTATGCCTATTTTATTTAAATATTCTTTTGAACTTTCCTTTATTACCATGCTCTTATGATTCTTTTGCATTCTCTTCATAGTCTTTAATATAACAGTATCAGCAACATTCATTCCCTCTGAAGATAAAATTCCTAAATTCATAATTGTGTCTTCTGCGGTTTCTGCTACAATGCCATTTCTTGCTGGTACAATACAATCATTTATAGCCAAAACTGCGGATTGTACTGCAACTGATGCAGATGTTGAAAGCTTTAATGCACAGCCTTCCTTAGCACCATCACATATCATACCACTAGTGTTTGCAATGGTATTAACTATAACTCCATCTATTTGATCATAACTAGCACCCATAAGCCATGCTATAGCTATTCCTGCTCCAGTGCCAGCTGCAACACCACAGGCACAAAGTGCTGATAGCCTTCCAATATAATGTTTTATATAGCTGTTCATAATATGACTTATTGCCACTGCTTTAGCAAGTTTTTCATCACTCACATTAAATTTATTCTTATATGCTACAATAGGCAAAATTGCTGTAAGTCCATTGTTTCCACTTCCGTTACTGCTCATAACAGATAAATTTATTCCTGACATTCTCGCATCGCTGGCAGATGCTGTTAACATCATTGAAGAGGTCATTAAGTCCTCAGACAGAAACCCTTGCTCTATACTTTTCTTAAGACCAAAGCCAACTCCCATGCCCATTTTGCTCTCTAGTCCAACCTTAGCTATTGCTTCATTCATTATTACTCCATCTAACATAAAAGCAATGTCTTCATGAGGAATCTTCTCAATTTCGCTTATAATTTCTCTTATCTTTAAGCTATATAAAATATTTTTCACCGTATTGCTGGTTTTATCGTCTTTTCTTATATCTAAAAAAACTTTTCCTAGACTTTCTATATAAACAAATCTATTATGTTTACCGCTTATAATTACTCTACAATTGCCCTTATCCGTCACAAGATTTACCTCCACATAAATCTTATCTGTAGTATCTTTAATATCTAATGATAATTTTCCACTATTTAAAAGTTCTTTTGCAAGTTGAACTTGCATTTCATTAATTCCTTCCAGTACTCTCAAATCCTTTTCACTTTCTCCACCAATAAAACCAAGTGCTGCTGCAATATAAAGCCCAACTTCCTGAGTATTGGGAATACCAACAGACAATCCATTTTTGTAAATGTTGGCACTAACAAATACTTCTGCACTTTCTATATAATTATAAGTCATTAATTCTTTAGCCTTTGCACAGGCAAGAGCAACAGCTACTGGCTCTGTACATCCCATGGCAGGAACAACTTCTTCCCTCAATGTTTTAACTATAAGATTTCTTAATTTCATAAGATCACTCCCTCTATAAATTATCCTAATTCATTTTAAATAAAACATACTACCTACTTAGCAGTTATTTTTGAAGCTACCTACCCTGCTATAGCAATATGCATTGGAACAAAATCAATATATCAAAAATATATGTAGTTGTTATGAATGTTTTTTAGATGTCTACTATACTTTAAAGCAATATTCATGCCAATAGAATTGGGCGGATAATAGTCATTCAAATACTCATTTTCTCAAAATGATAGAAAACAATGAAAAACAGTATCAAAATGAGATTTAATTCTCATTTTGATACTGTTTAATTTCATATTCCTTTATCTTTCTATATAATGTTGCTCTACTTAATTCTAAAGCCTGGGCAGCCTTTGTAATTGCTTGTTTGCTATGTCCAAAATGTTCTAGTGCCTTTTGTATTTCTTTTTTCTCTAATTCCTTAATAGACATAATACCTACATTTTCATGACTAACTACCATATTTTCTAAACCATTCAATCTTTTTGGTAGGTCATTGCATCTTATAACAGAACTACCACACATATTTACAGCATATTCTATAGTATTTTCAAGTTCACGTACATTGCCTGGCCATTGATAATTCATAAAAACTTCTAAGACATTATCCTCTATTTTGTTTATATGCTTTTCTAGCTTAGCATTACATTTATCTAAAAGATAATCCATTAGAACTACTATATCTTCTTTTCTATCTCTAAGTGGGGGTATATTAAGAGGAATTACATTTAATCTATAAAACAAATCCTGTCTAAACTCTCCTTCTAACACTTTTTTTTCTAAATCTTTATTAGTAGCTGCAATAATTCTTACATCTATAGGAATAGCTTCTTTTCCACCAATCTTCTCAATAGTGTACTCCTGTGCTACCCTTAAAAGTTTAGTTTGAAGATGAATTGGCATATCTCCAATTTCATCCAAAAATATTGTTCCCTTATTAGCTAATTCAAATTTCCCTGCCTTACCACCTCTTCTTGCTCCTGTAAACGCGCCATCTTCATATCCAAAAAACTCACTTTCTAGAAGTTGCTCTGGAATAGCAGCGCAATTTATGGCAATAAAAGGTCCCTTTGCTCTATTGCTATTAAAGTGAACAGCCCTAGCAAATAGTTCTTTTCCCGTTCCACTTTCTCCTTGAATAAGTACTGTCGAAGTAGATTTCGAAGCTTTTTTTGCTTCTTCTTTAACCTGTTCTAAGCAGTAACTACTACCTATAATGCTATCAAAAGAAGTAACCATAGTACCTGTAGTCATACTATTTACTGTTTTTAACAAATCAGAAATATTACTAAAAGCACATACTATGCCAAAGCTTTTGTCACCTATACTAATAGGCTTTGCATCAAAAACCCCTCTAAAATGATAATTACTACCCTTATACGTAAATTCTTTATTGCTTAAGTTTTTATGCTTTTCAATAAGAATATTAAAATCTAAACTGCCAATAAGATTTTTTATATTAGTATCTAAAATTTGGTTTCCATTAAGATTAAATAGCTCTAATGCTTTGGTGTTGTAATGAAGGATATTTCCTGCATGATCCGCTGCTATAATTCCTCTATCTACAGCATCAAGAACTATCTCAAGTTCACTTGCCAAAAGCTTTATTTGTTCTGTATTTTCTTCTTCCGTTAGCTTTGATGATATCAGATCTGCCATTCTATTTAAAAATTTCATAAGGTTCTCTTTATTATTTATAATAGCATCACGCTGCTCTTCTTCAAAAGCAATAAGTCCTATAACTCCAACCGTTTCATTGCCTACATGAATCGGACAACAAACCTCTGCAAACTCCTCACAATTTTGGACATTCTCACACTTTAAACAAGCAAAATGTTTCCTAGGGTTTTCAATAATAAAGCTTTCCCCCTGCGTTAATGCAAAACCAAAAGCAGATTCTTCATTCACTTTTTCTCCAATACAATTTCTATACCTTCCAGTGCCTGCTATCCTATTGTAATTATTATCTACAACAGTCACATCTACTCTTATAACACTTGCTATTGCTTCAGAAATCTTCTGAACATTCACAACAATTTTTATTAAATCCATCTTTATCATCCTTTTGTTTTTTTATAGATTCTCCCTTATTATATATCCGGTGACACCAGCGTGGCAAGTGGCAAGTTTATTAGCTAGACCTCTTGGTTTGAACCAGGGACGGTTAACAATTAATTGACTTGTAGCGCTGGGGACACTTAACAACTTATTGAACTATTTTATTTGAATTTCTAAAATTAATACAAATCATAAATATGGGGATAATATTATTGAAGGAAGGTGTTCCTATGAATGAGGGTCTAATAGTACTAGTGAGAGGCATAATCGGATTTTTTACCTTATTGATATTTACTAGAATTCTTGGCAAGCAGCAAGTTAGTCAACTTACTTTTTTTGATTATGTAGTTGGTATAACCATCGGGTCCACAGCCTCGACTCTAACAACAGATTTAACTAGTAACGCATGGCCACATTGGGTAGGATTAGTTACTTGGACTTCTTTATGCCTTATTTTACAATTCATAACTCTTAAATTAAAGGTTGCTGAAAAATACTTAGATGGTGAACGTGCTATTCATATTTTTCATATGCAACTTCATAAAGTCACTTTACATTCTTATAACCTATTTCCCTCCCACTGTCTATTTTGAACTTACTCTTTTTTCTTATATTATGCTAACAAAAGTATAGATTGCGTGGAATGCATTTGAGCAAGCCTTAGAAATTTAGAATTTCTTGGCGACGCGAATGCATTCTAGCAATCTATACTTTTAGTTATAGCATAATATAAGAAAAAACCCTTAGTCCAATTTAGATCAACCTTTTTTTAACAACATGAAGTTCGTGTAATGCTCTTGTTGCCATAACATACCTAAGCTTATCCTCTTGCTTATAATGAGTATGCTTACTATCTGTTGTAGCACTGGGCTGATCTAGCACCATAATAACAGCATCAAACTCAAGACCCTTAGCAAAGTATGATGGTATCACTACGACTCCACTATGATAAACTGCGGTTTCTTTATTTAAAATCTTAACATTAGCACTATCATTAATTAATTTGTAGATTTTCTCTGTTTCTTTTATGTCCTTGCAAATAATTGCAATATTTTCATAAGTTTTAGTTTTAAAATCTGCAATTTTTTGTACCATATAGCTTTTAACTTCATCCACATTATCAATTAATTGTTCCGTTACTGTTTCACCATTTCTTACTATGGGAACAATAGGCTCTGTACTCAAATATTTATTAGCATATTCCATAATTTCCACAGTAGATCTATAACTTGTATTTAGTTTAAACTCCTGAACATTACATTGTGGAAGTATATTTTTCAAATCGTGCATAGGGAGTATGCCTTCATATGGAATAATTCTTTGATTACTGTCTCCAACTATAGTAAAGGATGAACACCTTGTTAATTCCTTAATTACTAAGAACTGAAGAAGATTATAATCTTGTGCTTCATCTATTACTACATGTTTTATTTCCTCAGACATTTTTATTCCTTCAAGCTTAATTTTAAAATATAAAATACCACCTAAATCATTTTCTGTTAATGTCTTATATCCATTGATTTTATTGTATAAATCAACACAATTTCCATTTTCGAGCCATGTAAGATTTCTTTTTAACTTTATAACTTCTTTAATAACTTCTCGTATATTAAGCTTCCTATTAAATTCTAAATCATTTACTTTAAAGCTCTTCTCTTCCTCTGATAATGCAGCTACGGTTTTTTCATATTCCTTTTGTATAAATCTAACTTTTTCGTCTCTAACATCTCTTATCTTAGAATAAATAATTCTTTTAATTTTCTTACTTCTTCTAAATAAAGGCATAGTTTTATAATAATTATAAAACATTTCCATTATGTCTTCTCTGGATAGAATTAAACCATTCATAAACATTAAATCTTCTATTTTAAAATAATCAGCATCTAATTTTTCAACCGCTTTATCTAGAAAGTCCTTATACTGCGTAGAATTCTTATACCTAATATCTTCTGTAAACTCCTCTTCTCCACTAAGAACCTTTTCCATATATTCTTTTAAACTCATTACTTCATCTATCTCTAATAAATCAAAAGCAAAGTCTCTAAAAGTTGTTTGTTTAACTCCTGATTCTCCAAGGCTTGGGAGTACGGTAGATATATATTCCATAAATACATTGTTAGGACCCAATATTAGAACCTTATCTTGAAGTATTTTTCTGTAATTATAAAGTAAGTATGCTACCCTATGAAGAGCGATAGTAGTTTTCCCACTGCCTGCAACTCCATCTACTACTATTGTTTTAGTTCTTGGTTGTCTTATTAAATCGTCTTGTTCCTTTTGTATAGTCATTATTATATCTTTCAATTTTTCTGAAGCATTACTGCTAAGCACCATTTGAAGTATCTCATCTTTTATATCTAGCGCTGAGTCAAACATACCCATAAGTTTTTCTTTTTTTATAATATATTGTCTCTTTGCTAAAATGTTTACCAATATCTTTTCTTTAGGAGCATCATAAAAAGCCTCACCTAGTGCTCCCGTATAAAATAAGGATGCAATTGGAGCCCTCCAATCTACTATTAATGGTTCATAAACATCTTCTGGGGTAACTCCAAATCTTCCGATATACATCTTATTTATTCCAATATCTTCTTCTGAAAAATCAATTCTTCCAAAATAAGGGGAACTTTTAAGCTCCGTTAACTCCTTAAGCCTTCTATCAATAGTTCTGAAAGCTTCTTCCTTTACATATATCTCATGATCAAAATACTCAATTACCATATCTTCATCATCTCTGTAGTCTTCAATTACTTTTTTCCTATATTCTAAAATATATTTAGTGATTTCCTTCCTTTTTTCAATATATTTTAAAATTTCTTCGCTAATTATTTCAACATCAACCTTTAGTTTTTCTTGTTCTATATTGAACTCTAGCTGTTTTTTTAATTCCACTTGTAATAGATTAGCATCCATATCATATTCATTATTTTTCAAAACTATTACCCCACTTACCTCACTATATTTTTTAATACACTTTATCTTTAAATAAACACCAAGATAGTATCCTAGTCTTGTGTATTTTTATGTGTATAACTTCTTATATTTATAAAATTTCATTCCACCCAATGATATCTGAAATACCAAGACCTGGAGAATCATTCATACTTATTGTGTTTCCTATCACAGATGCTCCACCAATTATTGAATCTTTCTCAAATAACAACATAGTATCTAGGTCTGCTTTAATCAAATTAGATTTTGATGCTGCAAAACTAGCAGCTGCAGTTATGCCCATTCTACTTTCTAGCATGCATCCCATCATACATCTTATACCCATATTTTCTGCCATGTTATACATTTTTATTGCATTATTTATGCCACCACACTTCATAAGTTTTATGCTTATAAGATCTGCTGCTCTTCTTTCAATTATCTTAAATGCATCTGATGGACCAAATACTGCTTCATCTGCAAGAATCTTTGTATCAACATTGTCTGTAACATATTTTAGTCCATCTATATCCCAAGCATTAACCGGTTGCTCAACAAACTCAATATCCAGGCCCATGTCTTCGAATTTTCTAATAATGCTTACAGCTTCCTTTGGTCTCCAACCTTGATTAGCATCCACCCTTATTTTTATTCCCCGCCTTACTGCTTTCCTCACTGCTTTTACTCTCTCTATATCAAGGTTTGGGTCATTACCAATTTTTACTTTCAAGCAAAGATAGCCAGCCATTATAGCTTCTAAAGATTTTTCAACCATATTTTCCACCGTATCATTTGATATTGTAAGATCTGTAGTCAATGACGTTTTATATCCACCCAAAAATTTATAAAGTGGAATTCCATATTTCTTGCAAAGCAAATCATATATAGCAATATCAATAGCAGCTTTCGCACTATTATTTGCATGAATAGAATTATGAATTACTTTCATAATTTCTTCAAGATTATCAATGTCTAGACCTAAAATATCAGGTTTAATATAATTTATTGCGCCAATAATTGAATTCGGTGTTTCACCAGTTATAGAAGGTGTTGGCGCAGCACTACCAAATCCTACTTCCCCAGTATCTGTAATCATTTTTATAACTATTTCATCAGAATATGTAAGGAATCTCTTTCCTACTCTGTATGGTTGTATTAAAGGGGTATTAATTTTTCCCATTTTAATCTCTTTAATTTTCATAATTATCCCTCGCTAAATATTTAATATTTTTTTTATGGTGTTTAACTTATTCATAAAATAATCTATGAATAATTAATAGTATAATATTCAATTATACATCTATATTGGTTTTAATTCTATCGCTTTTGTATAAATTAATTACAAATTGTTCTTTTGTAATTTTTTTTAAATTTAATCCTTTAAAAATATTTAGGCCTATATCTTATTTTATAAAATATAGGCCTAAAAATTATTCAATTTCAACTTAAATATTTCACTTATAAAATAAGATACATATCTAAAAGTTATTTACTTCTTATTTTGCTAATTCATATAATGCATGAGCATATATTTTAGCATTTTTAATTAAATTATCAATTGTAATATATTCATTCTTTTTATGAATAGTATCGGGTTCTCCTGCGAACATTGGTCCAAATGCTACAGTATTAGGCATTTCTTTAGCATAAGTTCCTCCACCTATAGATAATAACTTAGCTTCTTCTCCAGTTTGCTCAGTGTAAACTTTTTGAAGTGTTTTAATAATTGGACTATCTGGTGAAAAGTATAATGGTGCTTGATGCTCAAATTTCTCTACTTTTATCCCAGTTCCTTCTATTTTACTATTAAATGGATTCATCATGTCTTCTAGTTTATTTGTTACAGGATATCTTAAATTTAAAGTCATTGTAACTGAATTTTCATCCATATTAACAACTCCAACATTAAACGACATTTTTCCTGAATCCTCATCTTCAAGACAAACTCCAAAAGACTCTCCGTGTGTTTCTAAACCTATATTTTTATTTAAAAATTCTATAACTTCTGACACATCATTTGTTCCAAAATCCACAGTTCCAAGGAAAGCGAATAATTGCATTATGGCATTTACTCCAAGTTCTGGTGTACTTCCGTGAGCTGCTTCACCTACAGATTTAATTACTACAATACCCTCTTTAACTTCTGCTGAAAGCTTATAATCCTTAGTTTTCGCAAAAGTATCCACTGCATTAATAATATTTTTTGCATCTTTAGCCACAATCCCAGCTTCGCAATAATCAGGTACTATGTTAGCTACTTGGCCACCCTTAAAGTACTTTATTTTGTTTTCACTCTGATTTTTATTTTTAAAATCTTTTACAATGTTGAAAATAGTTATACCTTTTTCACCATTAATTATTGGATATTCTGCATCTGGTGTAAAACCAGCAACTGGTGCTTTTTCTCTTTCTAAATAATAGTCAAGTTCCTTGCTTCCTGTTTCTTCATTAGTACCAAATAAAACCCTAATTCTTTTAGAAACTGGTAGTTTTGCATCTTTAATTGCTTTCAATCCATAAAGTGTTGCCATTATTGGTCCTTTATCATCTGTAGTTCCACGTCCATACATTTTTCCGTCATGAATTTCTGCAGCATAAGGTGGGTAAATCCAACCTTCTCCTTCAGGAACTACATCTAAGTGACCTAAGGCCAAAACATAATCTTCACCTTGTCCATATTCTGCATATCCAACATAACCGTCTAGGTTAACTGTATGAAAGCCTAATTTTTTCGCAGTATTTAAAGCACATTCTAATGTTTTAGCTACACCCTCACCAAAAGGCATTCCTGGTTTTGGTTCACTTTCTATACTCTTAATTCTTATAACCTCTTGAGTAGACTTAACAATATCCTCTTTCATAGCGTCAATTAATTTATTTAATTCCATATTAGTTTCCCTCCATTTATATTTTACACTAAGTGGCTTAGTGTGGATTAAGCCACTTAATGTGATTTAATGTATTAAAGTAGATTAATCTAAATAATAGCTTAATCTACTAAATCAGCTTTACTTTCACCTACAAAACAGTTAAGAGCCATAAAGGCTCTTAACTTACATTTTTCCTTTATTATTTCTTAAATAACATATTTTGTTCTATACTTAATTATAACATTAAATTGTTGTTTTATCTACTTTTGTAGCAAAGAGATAAATCCATAATTCTAATACAGATCTATTTTGAGCATCGGTACACCCTGCAATATTATCAAAAAATAAAAATAGCAGATATACGAACTTTCATTCATGCTCTGCTATTTTCTTATTTTAATTTTCCAAATGTACTAAAAGGACTAATTCTAATTCTTGCTTTGCCCATTATATCCTTCTTAGGTATATAAGGTTTTTCCCAATATCTTGCGTCTAGAGAATTTATTCTATTGTCGCCCATAAAAAAGTAACTATCTTCTGGCACTTTAAATGTACCTGTTTTGCCACCTGGGTATTTAACGTAACTCTCATCTATTTTAACCTTATTTACATACACTGACCCATCTTCTTTTATTTCTACTTCATCATTTGGTAGCCCAATAAGCCTCTTTATCAAATCTTCATCCAACTCATCAGAATGAAATACTACTACATCCCCATGCCCAAGATTATTTTTGTTATGAACCCTTGTTACTAAAATCTTATCTCCTAGGTTAATGGTTGGTAGCATGGACCCAGTTGGAACAGACACATTAAAGAAAATAACCTTATTTATGATAAACGCTATTATAATGGCTGCTACTATAGGTAATATCCAATCTTTTAATATCTTTTTTATAATATCCATGATTATCCCCTCTCAATTCAAACACATTAATATTTTATCACAATATTTATAATATATCATTATTTTAAATTCACCATATGTTAACAAATCATAAATTTTTACTATTTTTTACCTGTTAAATATTAAAACCACTAGCATTTTACCAAGTGTAGTTGAAATACAAATGTTAGGAGTTAATAATTTTAAAATTTTTTCATAAATCTTTTGTCAATAAAATCTTTTAATTAAAAAATAAGGAAGAACTTTCATAGCGTACTACGAGTTCTCCCTTAATTTCTAAAATCAGCACTTATTAAATAACTTATAATAATAACTAAAAAATTATTAACTTTTATGCTTTATTAATTTTTAGAATAATATTCCATAATTTTCGCCCAAACTCTTTGTGTTTCCTTAAACTCAGCATAATGTTTTTCCACATTTTTATCATATTTATCTAATTCATTTAAAATCTTACTAAACTCAGGTTTCCCAAAATATTCACAAACTTTAGGCAATACTTCCCTTAGTTGTTGTCTCATCTCTTTAATCTTTTCCTCATAAACAGGCCGCTGTGTTATATATATGAATAGTGGCTTGTAACGGATCCACCCTATACACGCCTTGTAAAAGCGAGTGGTAATCTGCTCTGTATCTGCTTTAATAAACTTAAGTCGTATTGGTAGAACTCCCTCTAAGAGGTAATTATAAGTAGAAAACCCATCATGAAATGTATAGCAAGGCACCTTCATAACTTTTCTATCACTTAAACAAGTAGCTAAAAAAGTATCCTCGCCTCTAGCTCCTGGTGGATTGTAAAACGGGAAAATACGACTAGGATTAGTAAGATTAATACAAAGATTAGCCCCTGAGATGAATTTGGAATGGTTTATTTCCTCTACCTCTGTTGCCTCATCACTTGTCAAAATCTTTGTATCAGCATAGGTTACCCCACCATTTTTCATGACTTTTTTCAAGGTATTCCAATTGACTATATCATTGCTGATAGCCTCAATAAACTTTTGGAAATCCCCTTCATTCATCTTATCATTAAATTCCATATACGGAATAGGTGAAATGTATCCACAATGGTGTCCATGGGTTATATCCGCATTCTCAATATATTTAAGGTGCTTTGATAAAACCTGCTGACCTCCCCAAATTACAGTATCCCTGGTACTAGTAACTGCCATAGGATATTCATCATCGTCTAGAAAGACTAGATAATCCATCTTATTCTTTATTGCGTAATATAGCACAGTATTCCGCTTAGCTGCATAACCCTTACCAAATATCAAAAGAGCTTCGTTAATATCTATTACATTTTCACTGATTAAATAGTCAATTTCTTCTCTTATATTGCTATTTCCAATAAATTCACTAATATCAATCTGTTTCAATAGTTCTGGATTTACATTTGTGAAATCTGTTATTTTAGTTTTATTATAATTTGTATCATATGCTACAAAAAGATTTAAACTGACACCCTCCTTTTGCATCAAACCGGATTCATACCAAGTATGTATATATGTCCTTAGAACCTTTTTAAAGCTCTTTCTTCCAGTGGCAAAACCTACTCCAACTTTAATATTCTTTTCCTTTTGCATTTCATCACTCCTCTTTATGCAAAATTCATCGTAGCCTATATAGTTACCTTTTAATTATATCACAATTAACCCACAAATTCACAAATGACTTATTTATTGTCTATACAACAAAAGTGATATTTTATGTCCTATTTCTTCTCTATCCTAGCAACGCACTCCACGTGAGATGTTTGAGGGAACATGTCCACTGGTTGAATCTCTAGTGTTCTATATCCTAGTTCATCTAAAATCCCTAAATCGCGAGCTAAAGTACCAGGGTCGCAAGAAACGTAAACTATAGTAATAGGTCCCATACTAGCAATTGCTTCTAAAAGAATTTTTTCACAACCCTTTCTTGGTGGATCAACTACCACTACATCAGCTCGTACTCCTTTACTAATAAGTTCTGGAATAACCACTTCTGCCTCTCCTACTATAAATTCTGCATTATCTATCTTGTTTTCTTTTGCATTTATTTTAGCATTTTCAATAGCTTCTGGTACTATTTCAACTCCATATACCTTTTTAGCTTTCTGAGATAAAAATAGTGATATAGTTCCTGTACCACAATAAGCATCTAGTACCACTTCTCCACCGCTTAAATTAGCATACTCTAGAGCTTTACTATACAATACTTCTGTTTGAGCTGAATTAACTTGGAAAAATGATAGTGGAGAAACTTCAAATTTAAATTCTCCTATGTAATCAGTTATAGCATCTTTTCCCCATAATGTTATGCAACGCGCTCCCAGTATTACATTTGTTTTTTCATTATTAATATTTTGTACTATACTAACAAGTCCTTGAATCTTCTTAGTCATTATAGCTATAAATTCTTCTTTATGTGGAAGTGCTTTACCATTAGTAACGAGCACCACCATTACTTCTCCTGTCCTAAAGCCTTTTCTAATCATAATATGTCTAAGTATACCTTGGTGGGTCTCCTCATTATAACTTTGAATATTACAATCTTTTATCCACTGCCTTGTAAGCTTTACCACAATATCTGCAGCCTTATCTTGAATATGACAAGTTTCATTGTTTATTATGTCATGACTCCTTGCAGCATAAAATCCAATGTCTACTCCACCATTTTTATTAGACACAGGTAATTGAACCTTGTTTCTATAATTATAAGGGCTATCCATTCCTAGTGTAGGGTGGATTATAACATCTTCTAATTTCCCTATTCTATTAATAACCTGTACTACTCTATTGGTTTTAAACTCTAATTGTCCCCTGTAGTCTATATGTTGTAGATTACAGCCTCCACAATTCTTATATATACTACAAACTGGCTCTATTCTCCTTTTCGATGATTCTATAATTTCCAATAATTTACCAAAAGCAAAATTCTTAGAAACCTTAACAATTTTTATTTTTACCACTTCGTCTACAATTGCACCCGCTACGAAAACCGTAAAGTTATCTATCTTACCTACACCTTCACCCTCGTATCCCATATTATCTATAGTCATTACATAATCCATGTTTTTCTCAACAGGAACAACATAATTATCAAATCTTTCATTATTTTTCATAAAATCTCCTCCCAACCTCAACCTAAATCTAAAACTATATCTATCATAAAAACCTATATCCATTTTACCATATTAAAAGCACCTGAAAAGAAATAAGCAGTCAAATATACCATGGATATCTGACTAATTATTTCTTTGAAGATGCCTTTTAGCATAATCTAAAAAAAATGCACACTTCACTAGTTTTCATTATTCTTCGAATGTCTCACATTGTGTTCTTTTGCTACTTAGCGCACCTGTGACATTTACCAAAATATTATCTGCTATACATAATTTTTTTTCATTATGCATACAATTTGTAGCATCACATCTAATACTTGGGCTCATCTCTATGGAGTCACTATTAAATACTTGCTTAATTTCACCAACTACATTCAGATTAAGTGCATTAGTTAAAGAATTCTTTAACCCTTTCTCAGCAAAAGTTTCACATTGTGTGGACTCACTGCTATGGGCATTTGACCCCAAAACATTTATAGTCCTAGCTGAACATATTCCTGTTACGTTATTGACACAAGTTGTTGCATTGCAACTTAAAGTTCCATTCATGATTTTACCTCCAACTATGTATTTTAGTTTATAGTTTGTATCTTTTGCTCTTATTATACTATATAAGTGAAAGATAAAGATAATTAATATCATATTCTTTTGATTTATTACTTTCATGATTTCATTTTTAAATGTATATTAACTTATGCATGATAACCCCCCTTATATTGAATCCAGAAGATTGCAAGACAGGTCTTCAAAAAAATGCAAATAAAAAAAAGCACCATATAGATGCTCAAATAGAATCAGTTGCCCTTCTTCTTTGTTCATAATTGTAACCATATTTGTTTTTATTATACATAATTTTATGTTACATGTAAAGATTTTTATAGTTTTCAAAAAAAGATTGCCAGTTATATGACAATCTTTAGCAAACTACCAGCCTAATTGCTAGTAATCTGCTATTTTAATTTATTTAGTTTTTTATATTAGCTCTTCCACTATAAACAATACCTCTAGCTGCATCCATAGTTATAAATGAACCCGTTTTAATTATTTCAGCTGCTCCTGTTGCATTGTATATTATTGGAATTTCTCTTTTTGTACATTCAATAACAACACTTGAGCTTAATTCATCTTCTTCTACTATAATTCCAGAAACTCTATCTAATATATCGATATAATCTCTGTTTAATGTTTTCATTACTAAGATATCACCATCTAGCATAGTATCATTAGCTTCTCTTGCATTCTTTACATGATAAGCTGTTCCACAAGCTGATGCGCTTATATTACCCTTACCTTTAAGTAATATATCACCAACTATATGAACTTTCATCATATTAGTACTACCTACAAAATTCGCTGGAATTCCAGCAGCTATAACTACTAAATCTCCCTTTTCTACGTAGCCTGCTTCTAAAGCAATCTTTACAGAATTATCTATAAGTTCATCTGTAGATTCTACTTTATCTGCACATACTGCATATACACCCCAGTTTAATGCTAAAGCCCTAGCTACCTTTTCATAAGGAGTAACAGCAATAACTGGACACTCTGGTCTATAAGCTGAAACTTTTCTAGCTGTATTACCACTTTGAGTTGCAGTAATAATAGCTGAAGCATTAAGTTCCATAGCTGTATTACAAGTAGCTAAACTAATAGCATTTGGTACATTAGGAATATGTGATTTTCCTTTTTTCTTTAAATTTTCTTGATAATTAAGAGCATTCTCAGCAGCTTTGGCTATTTTAGCCATTATCTCTACTGTCTCTATAGGATATTTACCATTAGCAGTTTCACCACTAAGCATTATTGCATCTGTACCATCAAATATTGCATTTGCAACGTCTGAAGATTCCGCTCTAGTTGGTCTTGGATTTCTCATCATAGAGTCAAGCATTTGAGTAGCTGTTATAACTGCCTTACCAGCAGCATTACATTTCTCAATAATCATTTTTTGAACTATTGGTACTTCTTCTGTAGGAATTTCAACTCCCAAATCTCCTCTTGCTACCATAATACCATCGGAGAACTTAATTATATCATCGATATTATTAACCCCTTCTCTGTTTTCAATCTTAGAGAATATTTGTATTTCTGCTCCACCATTTTCGTTAAGAACACGTCTTATATCAAGTACATCTGTTGCTTTTCTTACAAATGAGGCTGCAACAATATCAACTTCCTGCTCAACTCCAAATTTCAAATCATCAATATCTCTTTCTGTAAGAGGTGGAAGATTTATTGAAACTCCAGGTACGTTAACACCCTTATGATTTCCTACCATACCAGTGTTAGCTACTATACATTCGATCCTTTTACCCTTAACTTCTTGAACGATAAGACCTACTAAACCGTCATCAATAAGTATAGTATCATTAGGTTTAACATCTTCATATAATTTATTATATGTAACTGAGCAAACAGTTTCATCGCCCATAACTTCCTCACCACAAACTATAGTAAATTTTGCGCCTTCTTTTAATTCAAGTTTACCTGCTGCAAAATCTCCTGTTCTAATTTCTGGTCCCTTAGTATCGAGTATTATAGCGATATGCTTATTATGTTCACTTCTTAATGCCTTTACTAAGTCCATTCTACCCTTATGTTCAGCATGGTCTCCGTGAGAAAAATTATGCCTTGAAGCATCCATTCCCGCATCCATTAATCCTTTTATTATTTCGCTGTTATCACTAGCTGGTCCTACTGTACATATAATTTTAGTTTTTTTCATAAACTTCTCCCCTTATTTAAGTTATTTTTATTTAATAATAAACAATCTTATATAAAATCATTTTATTTCATTTTAATAAGAAAGAATTTTTGCCATTTCATAAAGTTCTTCATTCAATTTTCTTGGCATTGCTAGAGCAGTATTGATGTCTTCATCAACAATTTTTCCGCCTCTCATACCAATTACCCTTCCTGATTTACCTTCCATAAGCACTTCTACTGCTTTAACTCCCATTCTAGAAGCTAACATTCTATCAAAGCCGCTTGGACTTCCACCTCTTTGTATATGGCCAAGTATTGTAGCTCTGGATTCTATTCCAGTTATTTCTTCGATTTCCTTGGCAAGCTCATTTGCTCCACCCACACCTTCAGCTAGTATTATTAGATTATGCATTTTGCCTCTTAGTTTGCCTTCAAATATAGTTTTACATAATCCATCTATTTCATACCCTTTTTCAGGAATAATTACTTTTTCAGCGCCTCCACCAATTCCAGCATACAAGGCTATATCTCCACAATTTCTTCCCATTACTTCAACTACACTAATTCTTTCATGTGAACTTGAAGTATCTCTTATCTTATTTATAGCATCAAGTACTGTATTTAATGCAGTATCAAATCCTATAGCATATTCAGTATAAGCCAAATCATTATCTATAGTTCCTGGGATACCAACAGTTGCAATACCCATTTCTGATAAGTACTGTGCTCCTGTGAAAGAACCATCTCCTCCAATTACCACCAAGCCATCAATTCCGAATACTCTTAGTACATTAGCTGCTTTTTCTCTACCCTCTACAGTTTTAAACTCTTCACAACGGGCAGTTCTAAGAATAGTTCCACCTTTATGAATTATATCGGAAACAGAACGTCTATTCATATCAAAAAATTCGCCGTTTATAAGTCCGCTATATCCTCTTTGTATACCCATAACTCTTATGCCTTTATATATGGCCATTCTAACTACTGCTCTAAGGGCTGCATTCATTCCAGGTGCGTCTCCTCCACTTGTTAATACCGCAATTGTTTTCATAAATATTCCTCCTCGTAGTTCTCTAGGGCATAAACAATTATAAATTGTTCCCCTTTGTAGTTCTCTGGGGCATAAAACAATTAGTAATTGTTTTCCCCTTATATTATTCTTCCATACTCTATTGGGACAATCCCTGTACCAATGGGTCAAACTTAGTCCCACTTTGGCTATAATATATCTAATTTTATGACAATAATATGTCTGCTCATTAAAAAACTCTTATACTCTAATATTATACAAAATTCGCGAAATATTCAACGTTTTATATAGATAAATATTAAACTTTTATGATATAGCATACCATTAGGGTTTTGTAAACCTTTCAATGGTCAAAAACGGGAGAAATTATTTCTCCCACAATTTTAACCAATGTAAAATACTTCCTTTCCTATGATAAATGCTTTCTTATATGGTAAATACTTCTATACATTATGATTACTTTCACTTATAATACCCAGGAATACTATTGCATTTTTATGTTATTCTCTCCAAAAATGCTTCTTAAAACTTCCATAGTATCAATTTCTTCACTGAGCCATAATGCTTTATCTACAGCATACATTTTTCTTGGCTCTTTTGTACAAAGGTATACTGGAGTATTTCCTCTATAAATAGCTAAATTCTGCTTTAATTTTTTTATTGCTTCCTTCATTGCGGATTCATTATCTATCAAGATATATATTTTCTCACTATTAATCTTGAGTAATGGTTTAATATCTTCACATAATATCTTTGGCTGTTCCTCTTCCCTAATACTTACTCTTCCCTTTATTATTACTATTTCATCCTCTTCTATTAAGGATTTATATTTTTCAAAGGTCTTAGGAAAAACTATTACTTCTACACTTGCATATAAGTCCTCTAAATTAATAAAAGCCATCATTGCATTGTTTTTCGTAACTTTCCTTGAAACAGTAGATATTATACCTCCAATAATAACTTTATCACCATCTTGAAGTTTAAAACTTTCATTCAATAACTCATTGCCTTCTTCAAGACTTTCATCAACCACAATATCAGATATTCTTGTATCAGTTTGTATTTTTAGTGTCTCTTCATATTCATCTAGTGGATGACCAGATAAATATATTCCTGTCATTTCTTTTTCCATAGCTAAAAGATGTTTCTTTTTAAATTCTTTAATACTCGGATACTCTATTTCGAAATTATTATAATCATTTTCAAAATCTAAAAATAAATTTATTTGTCCCGCAATGTTTCTCTTTCTATCATTATTTACTCCATCTAATACTTTTTCATATATTGCTAATAGTTGAGACCTATGAATTTTAAAATCATCAAAGGCTCCTGCCTTGATAAGGCTTTCTACTGCTCTTTTACTTACACAGGATGTATCTATTTTATTGCAAAAATCCATAAACCCTGTAAAATCACCTTTTTGTTCTCGGTTTTTCACAATGCTATCTATAACATTTACCCCTACATTTTTTAGTGCTGTAAGGCCAAATCTTATAGTATCTCCTTTTACAGTAAATCCAGCAAAACTTTCATTTATACTAGGAGGAAGCACTCCAATTCCAATTTGCACTGCATATCTGGTATAAAAGGCTATTTTCTCACTTGCACCCTTTACACTGTTTAGCATTGCAGCTATAAATTCTGTGGGATAATAACACATTAAGTATGCTGTTTGGTAACCTACAACTGCGTAGGCTGCGGCATGGGATTTATTGACATTTAGTTCCAATAAGGCTGTTTATCCTTATCTCTCTATATCTCTACAGAGTATCGGACTATCTCATTACCCCAATAATTTAATTGCTAATTATTGGGGTACAGGGCACTCGTGGGTTTTTACCATCCATCAACATATTAATGTTGATTAGGATTCCTTAACCTAGTCTCTGAACCTTAATCCTATTACTAGGACTCTTGGCTGCGGATTAACCAATCCTTAAACTTTTTACTATACCTTTGGCATTACCCATCGACCTTATGTCTATTACTAGCATAAGTTAGTATTTAAGGCTCTAAGATCTTTCCTGCAATTCACCCTGTTTTCTTTATAAATTACTTCATAAAGGCACTCAAAACTTTTAACCATTTACTGTTTTTTCTTTCTAAATATATAGTTGCATTATCATACAAATAATTATATAAATACTGTGCATCACACTTAGCAGTTACTCTTAAGCATTTAATTTCTTCTGTTTTTGTGTTTGTAATTATATAATGGCTTAACTTCATTATGATTACTATCTTCTCTAAAAATTCCTTTGTTCCTAATATCATAAACGTATATGATGGATATTCATATTTCTTAACAGCATTATCAGTCCTATAATAGCTACTATTTTTGCTTAACATGATACTACCATCACCATCAAAATATCCTCTAATAAAGTGCCTAAGAAGAAATTCTGATATATTAGGTATATTATTTAACGTTAACGATTTATTAGGGTAAAGTCCTATATTTCTCAGAGTATCAGCCATTATTTGAGAAGAAAAATTTAAAACATAGCCTTCTTTTGAATTCTTAAATCCACCCTTTTTACTTTTTCTAATTGTCCCTGTAAAATCTAGCAGTTTGGCTATTTGTTCTAATATTTCTCTATCAATTAAACCCAAAACTATATTATTAAAGTGCTCATCACCTACATATCCATCTGCATATAAAAGACCTAGAATATATGCCTTTTGTTCATTATCTATATTTTCAAAGAAACTTTCATTTAATGTATACCGGTTTAGCCTCTTTGTATTTATTCCAGCATCTTTCAAAACCCTTGATATAGCTCTTTCGGATATATTTAACATATCTGATATTTCATTAAACATCAAATACGTTTTTTCATAATAAGTGCTTATAACTATTTGTCTATCACATTCACTCAATTTATTGTATGGTAACTTACCACTAACTTTCATACTTTCACCTCACAAATATTTTTAGCAAGGTGTATATATTTTATACAGTATATGATTAAAATACGAATGCATACGACGCGAAATCCATCATTTGATCAAAGATGCGATTTGCCGCCTTTTCTGTAATCCCATTTCTTAAACAACCTTCTACTTCTATGGTTTCATCCGCACGGACAATTCCATGGATAAAGTTAAATCGTTCTTCTTCCATAACCTTGTGTTTCTTTTTAGACATAGCACGACGAACAAGATCTGATCTTCCCATAGAATACCCAGCAAGTTTTCTAACAATTTCCATAACTTGCTCTTGATATACCATTACACCATAAGTAACCCCAAGGATTTCCTCTAGCTGCGGAGTTTCATATTCTACATCATCCATGCTGTTTTTATTTTTTATATACCTTGGGATTTCAGCCATAGGGCCCGGTCTATATAAACTTATACCTGCAATAATATCCTCTAAATTGTCAGGTTTTAATTCCTTCATAAAGCTTGTCATTCCTGCAGACTCTAATTGAAATATCCCTACAGTTTTTCCTTCACCAATCATCTTATAGACCTTATGGTCTTCAATGTCTAAATCATCTATATCTATGGTTACATTCCTATTTGCTTTTATGAAATCAACACAATCTCTCATAACTGTAAGTGTTCGAAGGCCCAGAAAATCCATTTTCAAAAGTCCAAGTTCCTCTAAAGTTCCCATAGGAAATTGTGTTACTATCATTTCTTCATTTTTCTGAAGAGGTACATAACTTACTAAGGGCTGTGATGCAATAACCACTCCTGCTGCATGTGTAGAACTATGCCTAGGAAGTCCCTCTAAGGCTTTTGCAATGTCTATAAGTGCTTCAACCCGTATATCATCCTCATATAGGGAATTAAGCTCTGCATTCATTTCAAGAGCTTTATTTATAGTTATACCAATAACAGTTGGAATCATCTTAGCAATTCTATCTACCTCAGCATAAGAATAATTCATAGCCCTTCCTACATCTCTTATACAAGCTCTTGGGGCCATAGTTCCAAAAGTTATGATTTGTGATACATTGTCTGAGCCATATTTCTCCACTACATAATCAATTACAGCTTGACGTCCCTCATAGCAGAAATCCGAATCTATATCTGGCATGGAAACCCTTTCTGGATTTAAGAATCTCTCAAAAATTAAACTATATTTAATAGGGTCTATCTTAGTTATTCCTAGAGCAAAAGCTACTATAGAACCAGCTGCAGACCCACGACCAGGACCTGTTGGAATATCATGTTCTACTGCAAATTTTATAAAATCCCATACTATAAGAAAATAATCTATATATCCCATTTGTTTTATTATATTAAGTTCATATTCAAGTCTATCTACATACTCTTTAGCCTCAGAATTCCCCTCAGCTATTTCATTCATACATTCTATAGAAAAGTCATTTTCCGCTACGTCACTAAATACCTTATACAGAGTTGCCATGCCCTTGTAGCAATGTTCTCTTAAATAAACGTAAGGATCCTCCCCCTCTGTAAGTGGGAATTTAGGCAACTTAGATACATGAAATTCGTAATCAAAATTACAAGACTCTGCAATTTTCACTGTATTACTCAAGGCATCCTTGGCATAAGAAAAAGTCTTTTCCATTTCTTCCGGAGATTTTAAATAAAACTGGTCTGATGGGTATCTCATTCTATTCTCATCATCCACAGTTTTAGCTGTTTGAATGCATAAAAGCACATCATGAGCTTTAGAATCTTCTTGCATTATATAGTGAGTGTCATTACTACAAATTAAAGGAATTCCAGTATCATCTGAAAGTTTAATTAAAAGTTCATTGACCTTAAGCTGGTCTTGCATGCCGTGATATTGAAGTTCTAAGTAAAAACCCTCCTTAAATATTTCTCTATATTCAAGTGCTACTTTTTTAGCTTTTTCATAATTACCACGCAAAAGATAGCTTTGAACCTCTCCACCAAGACAAGCACTAGTTGCGATTATTCCTTCACTATACTTTGCCAAGAATTCATGATCAACCCTTGGTTTATAATAAAATCCCTTAATGGAAGCTGCCGATACTATCTGCATTAAATTATCATAGCCCTTTTCATTTTTAACCAATAGTATCAAATGATGAGTTTCATTTTCTTTATCTGCTTCCTTTATGTACATAGATTTAGAGGCTACATATATTTCACATCCTATAATAGGTTTAATGCCCTGCGCTTTTGCTTGTTTATAAAATTCCACACAACCATACATAACCCCATGGTCTGTTATAGCAATGCTCTTCATACCCAGTTCCTTAGTTTTAGCAATAATATCCGGAATTTTTCCAGAGCCATCTAGCAAACTGTATTCCGTATGCACATGGAGATGCACAAAACTTCCCAAGTTCTCTTTCTCTTCTAAATCCTCTTTCTCTTTTATCTCTAATTTCCCGTCCACATTTCTCACTTCCCCTCAAAACCTATATTTTATCCACAGAAGATTTAATTAATCCACAATTTAACCCTCATAGCCCACAATTTAAATTTCATAATCCACAATTTTAGAAGACTCTAGCATTGGTTTTAGATATTTTAGCACTTCATTTACATGGTACTCATGTACTGCATAGGCCTGCATATCCTCTAAGCAGTCAAACCTAGTAATCAATGATAAATCATAAGAGCGCTCAGTATGTAGTAGGTCTATTCCCACCTCAAGGGCTTTAAGTTGTAATATCTTACCCTCCATACTAAGTAAAATATCTCTAGCCTCATTTACCTTATCACTATTTTTGAGTTTAAAAAATACTATATGTGTAAACATAATAATTCCCCCTTATATTTAAAAGACATATTATCTTAATTAATAAATTCAATATTAAGATATAAATTCACCATTACAATAAAAATTATATTAATATAAATATACATATTATTTACAAAATATTTTCGCGGAAATCATGGCTTTTGCCACAGGTTCCTTAAATCTATTAAACATACTTATTTCCACTTTAGAAAAACTTCTACCTTTATCCAGAACTTCTGTATATATATCAATATCACTACCCATTTGCACAGGCTTCATGAAATAAGCCATAATACTATCTACTGTAATATTAATATTATTGTTTTCTCTGAGTGCCATTATTCCCATAGTTGATAGCATCATATTTAGTGAACTCCAAGAAGCAGTACCAATAGGGTCTAACATTTGCGGAATAATCTGACCATTAAAGTGTAATCTATCCTCCTGAGTTTCGCATTTAAAATTCTTTAAAATAAGATCTTCTATAGTTTCTGATACTTGAGGCTGCCTTAGTGAAAACTCCATAGCTTTTATAACATGTTCTATAGTTAAAACTCCCACTACCTTCTTTTTATATACCACAGGACATATCTTTATTCCATCCCACCCCATAATATGAGCAGCATAAGCTACAGTTGTTTTAGGTGTTACACTTATAGGTTTCTTATTCATAATTTTATGTATTTGTTCATTATCATCATCATGTCCTTGTAGGTCTCTTAAAGTAACTATTCCAATAAGTCTCATATTCTCATCAAGCACCGGATATCTCTCATGATTAGTTTCTAGCATTAGTTTTTTAAAAGTAGCAACGGTGTCAGTACCCATAAGACAGGTGATATTTACATCCATCACATCTTCAACTAAAATAATTTCTTTTTTAACCATGCTTTCATCAATGGCTTTATTTATCATACTTGCTACTGTAAAAGTATCATATGAGGATGACAATACAGGAATACCTTTTTCATCTGCCAAAGCCTTTATCTTTTCACTGCAATCAAAGCCTCCAGTAATTAACACTGCAGCTTCATTTTCAAGAGCAAGTTCCTGTGCATCTTCTCTATTTCCAACAATAAGCAAATAACCCGGCCTTATATACTTAGGTATAGTTTCAACAGCCATGGCTCCTATTATAAATTTATTTAGACTTCTATTTATACCTTCTTTTCCACCTAAGATCCTTGCATCAAGGACGTTTATAACTTCAGCATACGTAAGGGTTTCAATATTCTTTTTATCTACCTTATCTACTCTTACAGTCCCAACCCTAGGCACAGTCTTAACGATGCCCATATTTTCAGCCTCTTTTATAGTTCTATAAGCTGTACCATCACTAAGGCCTAGCTGCGCACTAATTCCCCTAACTGATATTTTAGTTCCTATATCTAGTGAAAGAATAAAATTAATAATCTCTGCATGCTTTGACATTAAATTTTTTACCTTCCTTCTTTCCTTAATTCTTCAGCAATTTTTTCTATTCTTCGGAGTCTATGATTAATTCCAGATTTGCCAACTGGTGGCTCAAGTATCGCACCCAGTTCCTTTAGTGATTCGTCTGGGTAATCAAGCCTTAGCTCAGCAATTTCCCTCAAATTCTTAGGTAATCTTTGAAATCCTATCTCTTTTTGTATTAATTTAATACTTTCCACTTGTCTTACTGAAGCATTTACTGTTTTACTAAGATTTGCAGTTTCGCAGTTCACAAGCCTATTTACATTGTTTCTCATTTCCTTCATTATTCTTACATTTTCTAAAAATAATAAGGAACTATGAGCACCAATTATATTAAGCAGGTCAACAATCTGTTCGCCCTCTTTAATATAAATTACGTAACTGTTTTTTCTTTGTATTATCTTTGATAACAGTCCATAACTATTAATAAGAGTGCATAATTCCTCTGCATAATCGCTATCATGCGTAACAAACTCTACATGGTAGTTTTTTTCTGGATTACTAATACTTCCCCCACCTAAAAAAGCGCCTCTTATATATTTACGTTTGCATTCTTCAGCATCAATTAACCTGCCTGGTATAGTATAATCTATTGAAAAAAAGTTTTCATCCTCCAGTACTGCCACTTGCTTTAATAAGTCTTTAACACCCATTTCTTCTGTAATTATAACCACATAAACATTCTTTTTTTTAAGAGAATTACTTCTTTTAACTAGTAATCTAGCATGAATGGCAAAATGCTCTTTTAATAATTTAAAGATAAGTCTTGCTATCGCAGGATTTTCAGTAGTTATTTGAAAATTCACTTGTTTATTTGAACCAAGTCCAATAGTTCCACTAACTTTCATTATAGCAGCTAGTTCAGCTATAGCTTCTTTCTTACTCATTTCGGTAAATCTACAAATTTCATTTTTAACCTTAGACGAAAATGACATTATTTTACTCCTCATTAATTTTATTTTCCATATCCACATTAAAATAAATAACAAGTCAATAGACTAGCCTATTAAGGCCTAGTCTATTTATTTTCTTGTGCCTTAAGCCTCTGTGATAAATAAAAGTACTCCAATATTTTCTTTCTATCATAGAATAATTTTTTCGCCATAATTGTTTCTATTAAAATGGTTGCAAGCTTGTCTTCATCGTGCCTTACATACCCTTTATGAATTTTCACAAAATCGCTCTTAATTACCTCGATACCAAGCTTTGTAACTTCCTTTTCATTTATATCAACCATAATAGAATTGTCCTTCTGATATTTTTCTTCTAGATCACTACTTATTTTACCTATATTTACTAAAACATAGTCAACAACCTTGCATTTAGCATGCCTGTGTATAGCTTCTATATGGTCTTTCACCCCATAATTATCACTTTCTCCTGGTTGAGTCATAATATTCGACACATAAATTCTTAATGCTTTTGTTTTATCTAAGGCCTCTGTTATTTCCCTCACTAATAGATTGGGAATAATACTAGTATAAAGACTACCCGGTCCTAGAATCACCGCATCTGCTTCATTTATAGCCATTATTGCTTCCTTAAGTGCTTTAGCATCTATAGGCTCTATAAAAACTTCCTCAATAGCGCTATTATACTCTATAGCAGCTTTGGGTATGTTGGATTCACCATCAATTATTTCTCCGTTTTTAAGTTTTGCCTTTAAAATCATATTATCTAGTGTAACTGGGATAACCCTTCCTGTTACAGCAAGAACAGAGCTCATTTTCTGCACAGCTTCTTCAAAATTGTTTGAAATTCCATCCATGGCTGCTAAAAACAAATTGCCAAAGCTCTGATCCTTAAGCCGCCCATCTTTAAATCTATACTGCAATAATTCCCCCATTAATGGCTCTGTATCTGCCAAGGCTAAAATACAATTTCTAATGTCCCCTGGAGGTAGAATACCTAAATCTTCTCTTAAAACCCCAGATCCACCGCCATCATCTGCCACAGTAACTATTGCAGTTATATTATTGGTATATTTTTTTAGTCCCCTAAGCATAGTTACAAGACCAGTACCTCCACCGATTACTACAATTTTAGGTCCCTTTACAAGTACCCTCTTTTTATATAACAAATCTCCCAGGTTTTTTGAGTCATTAGCTAGATCTATATTTCCTATATTTATTAGTTTAATAAATGATTTAATAATTCTCATGGCCGCAACATATAAAATCAAAATTCCTAGCCCTATAAGAACTATTGGTAAAACTATATTACTCGGCCACAAATATTTATTATTAGTAAAGTCAATAATTCCAAAAACTAAAAGCACCACACCAATAACACCTAGAAAAATCCACCTTTTTATATTAATTCCAGGCTTCAAAAAATCCCTGGTCATCACAGTTTTCCGCCACCTCTATTCACATCTTCATATATATCCCGATGATCTATATTGACACTATAGCCACCCTGCTCTAGAGTTTCATAGATTTTATTGGCTATAGCTACAGACCTATGCCTTCCCCCTGTACATCCAATAGATACTATCAGTTGTCTTTTCCCCTCTTTTTTATAATTTGGAATTAGGAACTCTAACATATCCTGAAGCTTCTCTATAAATATTATAGTTCCCTCAAACTCTAGCACATAATCCCTAACAGGTTTTTCATTACCTGAATACTGCTTAAGCTCTGGAATATAATAGGGATTCGGCAAAAACCTAACATCAAATACCAAGTCTGAATCCACAGGTATGCCATATTTAAATCCAAAAGAAAGAATGGTTATCATAAGTTTAGTTTCTATCTGACCTTCCTCAGCATATATATTGTTTACTTCCTGCGTAAGCTCTCTTGCAGAAAGTTTACTAGTATTAATTATATGGTCAGCGCGCTCACGAACATCCTTAAGTTTTTTTCTTTCAGTAGCAATTCCATTTAAAACTCTTCCCTCTGGTGCTAATGGATGTTTTCTTCTTGATTCTTTATATCTCTTAACAAGCACCTCATCAGAAGCCTCTATAAATAAAATTTCATATTTATATCCTTCTTCTTTTAAAAAGGTCAAACTTTCAAACAAATCATCAAAAAACTTTCCACCTCTAATATCTATAACTAAGGCAATTTTATCTATATTTCCATTAGTCTGATAACAAGCCTCAGCGAATTTAGGAATTACTGTTGGTGGCAAATTATCAACACAAAAGAATCCTAAGTCCTCAAGAGCTCTTATAGTTTGCGTCTTTCCCGCACCTGATAGTCCTGTCAATATAACAAATCTCATTTAAAAACCCCCTCTACAAAGATGTGTTTACCCGTTGCTATAAATATATTTACTATTAACAATTAATTTATTTTTTAGCATCTTTCAAAGACTTAAAACTATAAAATAATATTTTTTATAACTCATTATATTAATACAGTTTTATTTTTTTATTATAACACATTTAAGGGTAATTAATCATCTGAAAATAATGACAAGTACACTAATTTATTATTTTTAAGTCCTGTCTTAAAGAGATTTAAGCATAAAAAAAAATGCACAACCGCCTTAGGTTGCACATTTGAAAATTTTATTTTAACTTACAAACTTTCTATATAATTATGGTTTTTTACAAGCTGGTTACTGCTTTGAGTTTATTTCTCTTCTCCCAAAATTTTCACTTCAGTATAGAGCTTTACCCCAAACTTTTCTTCCACTTCCGTTTGAACAAGTATAATCAAATCTAAAATGTCCTTTGCACTGGCATTCTTTCTATTAATAATAAAACCAGAATGTTTCTGGGATACCTGAGCATCTCCAACACAAGTACCTTTTAAACCACAATCTTCTATAAGCTTGCCTGCAAAATGTCCCTCTGGCCTTTTAAATGTACTTCCAGCTGATGGGTATTCTAGTGGTTGTTTATCACTTCTTCTTTTTGCAAGAGTATCCATTCTTGCTTTTATAACTTTCACATCCCCAACCTGGAGACTAAGAGTAACCGATACTACTGTGTAGCCATATTTTAAAATTGCACTACTTCTATAAGAAAGTTCCATTTCATCTTTATTTAAAGTTAATAATTCTCCGTTACCATCAATAGCTAACATACTTTCCATTACCATAGACATTTCGCCATCGTAGGCTCCTGCATTCATAGCTGCTGCGCCACCAATACTACCTGGAATCCCACTAGCAAACTCCATGCCTTTAAGTCCCTTTCCTAATGCTACCTGGGCCACATCATATAACGTAGCTCCACTTTGTGCTATTATTTTATTTTCTTCTACCTCAATTTTATTAAGCTTAGATAATTTTATAATTACTCCTCTAATTCCACCATCTTTTACAAGTAAATTAGAACCATTGCCTAATAAATAATAATCAACTTCATTTTCTTTGCAAATTTTTATTGCAGCTTGAACTTCACTAACGTCTTCTGGGTTCACTAGTATATCCGCCGGTCCCCCTACTTTAAAATAAGTATGGTTTTTCATTGGTTCATCTATTACTATGTTTGCTCTGTCTATTACTTTATATAACTGTTTTAATAACTCTGCATATAGCTTCATATTTTACTCCTTGAACATATTAATATATTTGTATACTCCCCTATCTTAAATTGTATAATTGACATTAGGCAAGTTATAACTCTCTTATTTTAACCTTTTTCATAAGATATTTCAACAATTTATATTTAGGATACTAATTAATAATTTCCCGTACATTATTTACTCTTTTTAAAATAGTCTAAAACACATTGTGCAGCCTTACTATCTACTGAAGGGGTCTCCATTAATTCCTCCTGGCTTGCATTTTTTATATTATCAATGCTGCCAAATTTCTTTAATAACTCCCTTCTTCTCTTTTCTCCAATATTAGGTATATTATCTAATATTGAATATAGTGTTCTTTTATCTCTCAGGGTTCTGTGATAAGTAATAGCAAACCTGTGTACCTCATCCTGTATTCTAGTAATCAAGTGCATACTTTGAGCATTACCCTTCATAATCAGCTCTATATTATTATATATTAATCCTCTAGTTCTGTGCTTGTCATCTTTAACCATTCCACATACTGGTATATTAATGTTAAGGCTATTTAAAACCTCTAGTGCCACATTAACCTGGCCTTTTCCACCATCCATGAGGATTAAATCAGGAAATATACAGAACTTACCTTTACTGAGTTCTAAATTTCTCTCTTTTATTTGTTCCACTTCATGAAGACCACGTTTAAACCTTCGCTCTAGGATTTCCCGCATACTATCATAATCGTTAGCTCCTATTACAGATTTTAATTTAAACCTCCTATAATCACTGCTTTTGGGTTTTCCATCTTCAAAAACTACCATACTACCTACAGAATCTACCCCCATTATATTTGAAATATCATAGGATTCAATCCTTTCTGGTGTTTCGTCTAGTTCTAGTAAATCAACAATCTCCTGCAATGCTATTTTATGAATTTCCTTATCTTGTTTATCCTTTATTTTAAATTGTTCTAGTGTTATCTTAGCATTATTTTCTACCATATCTAAAGTCTTTTTCTTTTCGCCTTTTTGAGGGATCTTTATAGATACCTTTGACTCTTTTTTTAAGCTAAGCCACTCCTTTAAAATCTCACTCTCATTTATAAAAGGTACATATATATTTTTAGGAATAAAGGCTGTGCCTCCATAAAATCTCTTTACAAAGTCTTCTATTAGTTCACTTCCTACTTCATCCGCTTCATCATTTAAAATAAAATGTTCCCGGCCTACTATCTTACCATCTCTAAGGAAAAACACCTGAATACAAACATCCTTTTCATCCACAAATAAATTAATAAAATCTTCATTTTCACAATTTCCTATTATGATTTTTTGCTTTTCAGTTATTTTATCTATGGCAAAGATTTTATCTCGAATTATAGCTGCTTTTTCAAATTCCAAAAGTTCTGCTTCAATTTCCATTTTCTTCTTCAAATCGCCCTTTATATTACTATCTTTTCCTGACAAAAGCTCCACAGTACCTTTTATAATCTTTCCATAATCTTCTCGGCTAATATACCCTGCGCAAGGGGCTTTGCAAAGCCCAATATGATAGTTTAGACATGGCCTAGTATAAGGCAACCCCTCTTTAATAACCCTCTTACATGTTCGAAGGGGAAATATTTTTTTTATAAGCTCAATAACCGTATATACCGCTGCTGAATCTGTGTAGGGTCCAAAATATTTTCCCCCGTCATTAGCAATATTTCTAGTTACAAAAACTCTAGGAAATTCCTCATTTATAGTTATCTTTATAAATGGATAGTGCTTGTCATCCTTAAGTAGAATATTATATCTTGGACTATGCTTTTTAATAAGATTACACTCTAGGATCAGTGCTTCCATCTCTGAATCTGTTACTATATATTCAAATTCGGATATGTTTTTTACCATAGCTTTGACTTTTACAGAATGATTTTTTGAAGTTTGAAAATATTGTCTTACTCTATTTTTCAAAATTTTAGCCTTGCCCACATATATTATTTCACCAAGATGATTTCTCATAAGATATACTCCCGGTGCCTCTGGAAGAATCTTCAGTTGATATTCAAAGTCAAACATACATCTCCTCCTTTCTTATCTTTTCATCACATATTCCAAATAACTCCTATTTCCTGGGCAATTTATTACAAATTGCTACATATATAATGTTGCTTCAACACTAGTAATACCCACAGTAGCCTTGTAAATTAACTTGTTTATTCGAAATAGCAATGACTTGAACATCTGACATGCTGCAAGTTCTGTTCACAAACAATATAACGGCACCCTATATGAAAATAAAGTCAGATATTATTCCATATCTGACTTTATAATATTAGCATTTACGCATATTTCAAAAATTTTCTGCTTTTATTTCAAATAAGCACCAATCATGTCTTTAGTAATTCCAGCAGCTAATTTACCACCGACTCCACCCTCTTCTACAATTACCGCTATGGCAATTGTAGGATTGTCATAAGGTGCAAACCCAATAAACCAAGAATGTGGTCCAACTTGTTTACTAGCATCACCCTTATGGTCTGCAGTACCTGTTTTACCCGAAACCGTTATACCATCCACAGCTGCATTAAAACCTGTACCTTCTGCCACTACACCCTTCATTAAATCCTTCATGGTACTCGCGGTTTCCGTTGACATGACTTCTCCTAGCTCCTTAGGCTCTATCTTTTCTAAAGATTTACCCTTACTACTCAATATCTCCTTAACTAGCATCGGTTGCATCATAATACCATTATTAGCAACAGTACTTGCAACTAATGCCATCTCCATAGGAGTAACTAAAACCTCAGCTTGACCTATAGCACTTTGTGCTATATTACCTTTTTCATTACTTTTATAACTTGGAAATATACTATTTTCTATTGTTAAGCCAGAAGCTGGAGTATCCTTATTAAAATTAAATTTTTCTGCAGTTTCCTTAAGTGCACTATTTCCCAGTTCAATACCCAAGGACCCGAAAACCACGTTGCTAGAATGCAAAAAAGCAGATCTAAAGTTTATATTTCCCATAACCTCACCATCGTAATTTTGCAGTGATGTACTTTGATTGAAAACTAATTTTCCATTATCTTCAAAGCTCTTGCTAGCAACACCAGGGATGTTTTCTAAAGCACTTACCGCAGTAATAGTTTTAAATACAGAACCTGGAGGATATAATCCAGATACCGCTCTATTAAGCAGTGGCATATCCTTATTTGCAACTATCCCTTTCCAACTAGCTTCTAAATTATTTGGATCATAAGACGGTTTGGACACCATAGCTAGAATTTCGCCTGTTTTAGGATTTATTGCTACTACTGCACCACGATTATTTCCTAGTGCTTTATAAGCTACCTTTTGAAGATTAGAATCAAGCGTAGTTCGCAGTCCATTGCCAACCTTTTCTTCTTCCTTTTTGTTGAAATCAAAAAGCTTTGACACCACTGAATCTTCAGAACCCATAAGCTGCGAATCATATTTTTTTTCAAGTCCAGAAAGTCCATATACAGGATCCATGTACCCTATAGCATGGGCAAAAATCTCCCCTTGCAAGTATTGCTCCTTCTGAGAAATATCACTTGTCTTCGTACTTTTAGTTAATGCTTTCATATCCTTATCGTAAATAGTTCCCCTTAATACCTTATTTCTTTCTGCCCACAGTCTCTGATTAAAAGTACTAGTTAAGGCCTTGGGGCTATTAAATACATAGTTGTAAGTCAGGTAAGAAATTAAAGCAATAAAGAGTATTAAAAATACCATCATGACCTTTTTTATATTAATAACAAAATCATTCATAACTTTGACCGTCCTCCGAAATTTTTTGAAGTATCCCTAGCGAAAAGAAAGTTACTATCATGGAGCTTCCCCCGTAACTAACTAATGGTAGAGTTATACCCGTTAGTGGAATAGCTCCAACGACTCCTCCTACAATGACCAGCACTTGAGCTACGAGCATTGTACTATAACCCACTGCTAGTAATCTCGAAAAATTATCTTTACCATAAATAGGCACCCTCATGCATCTATAAAACAGTAAAAAATATAAGATAAGTATAGCAAATCCAGTGAGCAAACCCATTTCCTCACAAATAGCCGAAAAGATAAAATCTGTATTAACCACAGGAACCATTTTAGGATATCCAAGACCAAGACCTGTTCCGAAAAGGCCACCTGAGGCTATAGAAATTAAGGATTGTACTACTTGATGCCCTTGATCATAGCCATATTTCCATGGATCACCCCAAATCAAAATCCTTAGGCGCACGTGAGCAAAAAGTTTATAGCTTATAAAGCCTCCTACCATAAAAAGTCCTAAACATACTATTACATATTTGAATTTTGAAGTAGCAATATATAGCATTGTTACCGAAATAGCAAAAAACAAAAGGGCTGATCCTAAATCCTTTTGATAAACCATAAGCCCAAGTGATATCATAACTACGATACCTGGCTCTATCAATCCTTTTAATTTTATAAGCTCTGACTTTTCTTTAATATCTTTACCATAATACTGCAACGCTGATGCTAAATATGCCACCAGCGATAATTTACCAAATTCTGTTGGTTGGAAGCTAAAACCAGCAATAACTATCCAGTTTTTAGAACCATTAATTTCTGTTCCAAATATGCTTCCCATTGACATAAGAATAATAGTACATACCAAATAAAACCATTTATACTTTTCAAAAATAGTTAAACTGGGGAAAAGCACTACTACTAAAATGAATATAGCAATCCCTACGGTATACCATATGAGTTGTTTAAGCGCAACAGGAGAGTCTAACCTATATAATATAGCCATACCTATAACTGCTAAAACATTTGAAAACAGTAAAATATATTTATCTCCGTCAGGAAAAAATCTTCTTATTATAAAATGGGAATAAGCAAAAAGTATACATATTATTACGCCCATTATCAAGGCACCTTTATCAAGACCATCTTTACCAATAAAGAACATGTTTGCAAACAAAACTATACATAAAAGATAGGTATACCTTAGAAGCTTCCGTTCTTCCTTTATACTTTCCATGTTAACACCTCATTAATCATCACCTACGGTGCTGAAATTTAACAACTTCAGAAGGAGGTTTTATCACCAACTAAAGTTTTATTTTTATCTGTGGTTGTCATCTCCACAGATATGCTTATGAGTATCCTTCTGAAATGTTGTTAACACTCACAATTTATCCTATAACCTTAAAAATTGAAGTTCCTATTTTAATTTCGTCACCTTTTTTTATAACTACCCTATCTTTCACCCTTTTCGTGTTCATTAATGTACCATTAGTACTTCCTAAATCCTGTAAAATATAATCTGTATTTTTCCTATATATTCTTGCATGTTCCGAAGATACGTATTTATCACCCAATATTAAAAGATTATCTGCTTTTCTTCCTACGGAAAGTTCGTTGTTTAGAGGAATAACCGCACCAACTCTTAAATTGAAATTTTCTCCTCTTTCTATAACTTCCAGCCCCATAGTTTTTTTAACTACTACTTTTTTCTTTCCACCGCCTTTGATGTCCTTGTACATTATTCTCAAAGCAAATATTATTATAAGGTAAATAATCGCTATAATTGCATAGTTCATAATCGAGCTTATCTTAGCCATAAGTCACTTTCTCCTCTTTAAAAAATTATCCAAGACTAGCATTGAATTAATATGCTAGCCTTGGATAAATTATAACATCTTTTTTAAATATTGTCCTGTATATGAATTTACATTTAAAGATATTTCTTTTGGTGTTCCAGTGCACAAAATGCTACCTCCCTTATCTCCACCCTCAGGGCCTAAGTCAATAATATAGTCTGAGCACTTTATAACATCTAAATTATGTTCAATTACCACCACAGTATTTCCTGAATCAACTAATCTTTGAAGTATTTTAATAAGTTTACTAACATCATCAATATGAAGGCCTGTAGTAGGTTCATCTAAAATATAAAAGGTCTTACCAGTACTTCTTTTAGATAGCTCCGATGCCAGTTTAATTCTTTGAGCCTCACCACCCGACAATTGGGTAGAAGGTTGACCTAGTCTTATATATCCAAGTCCAACATCTATAAGTGTTTTAAATTTATTATGGATTCTTGGAATGTTTTCAAAGAATCTTACAGCTTCCTCCACAGTCATATTTAAAATCTCGTCAATATTTTTTCCTTTATACTTAACCTCCAAGGTTTCTCTATTATACCTTTTACCTTTACAAACCTCACAAGGTACATATACATCAGATAAAAATTGCATTTCTATTTTAATTATTCCATCACCCTTACAAGCCTCACATCTTCCACCTTTTACGTTGAAACTAAATCTACCTGGCTTATATCCACGTATTTTCGCCTCTGAACTCATTGAGAAAACATCTCTTATTATATCAAAAACCCCTGTATATGTAGCTGGATTAGATCTTGGAGTTCTACCAATCGGTCCCTGGTCAATGTTTATAATTTTATCTATATTCTCTGCTCCTAAAATATCTTTATGAAGGCCAGGATTCTTTCTAGAGTTATTTACCTTCTTATTAAGGCCTTTATATAAAATATCATTAACTAAAGTACTTTTTCCAGAACCCGAAACACCTGTAACACAAGTAAATACTCCTAAAGGAAAATCTACACTAACATTCTTGAGGTTATTTTGCCTCGCATTAATTATTTTTATACATGAGCCATTAGAAACTCTAGTTTGCTCTGGAGCCTCAATCTTCTTTTTACCACTTAAGTATTGACCTGTAATTGATGCTGGGCAGTTTTTTATGTCTTCAATTGTTCCCGCCGCCACGATTTCTCCACCATGTTCTCCAGCTCCTGGTCCTATATCTACAATATAATCTGCCTCAATCATAGTGTCCTCATCATGTTCTACAACTACTAAGGTATTACCTAAATCTCTTAACTGTTTTAATGTCTTAATAAGCTTTGCATTATCTCTTTGATGAAGTCCAATACTAGGCTCATCTAAAATATATAAAACTCCCATAAGGCTTGAACCTATCTGAGTAGCTAGTCTTATTCTCTGAGCTTCTCCACCAGAAAGTGTTCCTGCTGACCTTGTTAAATTCAGATAATTAAGTCCCACATTTATAAGGAAACTCAGCCTGTTATTTATTTCTTTAAAAATTTGATTGGATATCATCTTATTTTTTTCTGATAATTCAATTGTTTGTAAAAAATTCACTTCGTCTGTAATTGACATGCTACAAAATTCATATATATTCTTATCCCCCACTGTTACAGCTAGTGCCTCTGGGCTTAACCTTGCGCCATTGCACTTAGGACATGCATTATCCCCCATATATTGTTCAACTTCTCTTTTTATATAATCAGAAGAAGTTTCAAAATATCGTCTTTTTAAATTATTTATAATACCTTCATAAACATGATTAAAAGTACCTGTTCTATACTCCTTAACATAGTCTACTTTGATTCTTTCTCCATTTGTTCCGTATAAAAGTATCTTAAGAATTTCAGGATCATACTTTTCTATAGGTGTATTTAAATTAAACTTATATTTTGCACTTAATGCCTTTAATACTGCAAAAGTCCAAGAATCTTCCTTAAGGCTGCCTTCTCCAAAGGACAAAATAGCGCCCTCTAAGATGCTCTTACTTTTATCTGGAATAATTAAATCCTCATCAATTTCCATAAGAGTACCAAGTCCGTCACAAGTATCACACTTACCAAAAGGAGAATTAAAAGAAAACATCCTAGGTGCTAGTTCCCCGAGACTTATACCACAATCTGGACAAGCAAAATGCTCACTAAAAATAGTGTCTTCACCATCTATAATGCTCGCTATTGCAGTTCCCTCTGCTAATTTCAAAGCACTTTCTAACGATTCAGAAATACGGCCACGAGATTCCTCTTTTACAGAAATTCTATCAATGACTATTTCTATACTGTGCTTCTTAGTCTTTGCAAGGCTTATCTCTTCTTCCATAAGCTCCACTATATTTCCATCTATTCTAGCACGTACAAATCCATTCTTTTTAATATTCTCTATTATCTTAACGTGCTCACCTTTTTTTCCCCTTATTATAGGAGAAAGAATTAAAAGCTTGGTCTTTTGTGGCATTTCCATTATTGTGTCCACCATCTGATCCACACTCTGCTGAGAAATCTCCTTACCGCACTTAGGACAGTGTGGTGTTCCAACTTTAGCATAAAGCAATCTCAAATAATCATAAATCTCAGTCACAGTCCCCACTGTTGAACGTGGATTTCTATTAGTAGTTTTCTGATCTATAGAAATAGCAGGAGAGAGCCCCTCTATGTATTCAACATCCGGCTTATCCATATTACCTAAAAACTGTCTTGCATATGCTGACAGCGACTCTACATACCTTCTTTGCCCTTCTGCATATAATGTATCAAAAGCAAGTGAGGATTTACCAGATCCAGAAAGTCCAGTAAACACAACAAATTTATCTCTTGGTATCTCTAAATCTACATTTTTTAAATTATTAACTTTAGCACCCTTTATAAAAATCTTATCCCTCATTATTTCACTCCTCATAGTTCCCTTAAATAATTAAAAACTCACACTCTCAACTCTTAAGTCTCAACTCTTAACTTTTATCTTAAATATTCTTAATCTGTTTCTTGAGTTTATAAATTATATCTCTAAGCTGCGCTGCTCTTTCAAATTGTAAATCTTTAGCCGCTTGCTTCATTTCACTTTCGTACCTGTCCATTAACTTTTTAGTCTCATCATAATTTGCTTCCATAGCAGCCTCAAGGGTTTCATATACCCCTTCCTCCTCTGCCACTGTAACAGATCCGATTACTTCTCTAATATCTTTTATAATAGTAGTTGGAGTAATTCCATTGGCCTCATTATAATCCATTTGAATTTTCCTACGTCTATTAGTTTCATCCATAGCCTTTTTCATAGACTTTGTGATTCTATCCGCATACATTATTACCTTACTCTCTGAATTTCTTGCAGCTCTTCCTATGGTTTGAATTAATGAGGTCTCAGAACGCAGAAAACCTTCCTTATCCGCATCGAGTATTGCAACAAGGGCTACTTCTGGGATATCTAACCCTTCCCTTAAAAGATTGATACCTACTAGCACATCAAATGTACCCAGCCTAAGATCTTGAATAATCTTCATTCTCTCTATAGTATCAATATCGGAATGTAGGTAGGTAATTTTCATATCCATTTCTCTAAAGTATTTAGTCAAATCCTCTGACATTCTTTTAGTAAGCGTTGTAACTAAAACTCTAAACCCTCGCCTTATAGTCTCCTGGATATTAGAGTACAAATCATCTATTTGCCCTTTAACAGGCCTTATAATTATTTCAGGGTCTAGTAGTCCTGTAGGTCTTATTACTTGCTCTGCTGTATTCTCACTATGCTCTGCTTCATAAACATTTGGGGTTGCGCTTACAAAAACAGTCTGATTCATAGTGTTCTCAAACTCCTGAAATGTTAGTGGTCTATTATCAAAGGCAGAAGGAAGTCTAAACCCATAATCAATTAAATTAGTCTTTCTTGATTTATCTCCTCCGAACATAGCTCTAACCTGAGGAAGAGTTACATGACTTTCATCTATAAACATTAAAAAATCTTCTGGAAAATAGTGCATCAATGTTTGAGGTGCTGTTCCTGCAGGTCTACCATCTAAAATTCTAGAATAGTTCTCTATACCACTACAATAGCCAACTTCTCTTATCATTTCAATATCATAATTAGTTCTTTGCTTAAGTCTTTGAGCCTCAAGTAATTTATCCTCTGATATAAGATCTTTTAATCTAATCTCTAATTCTTCTTCTATTTGTTCTATGGCAGGCTCTAATTTCTCCTTTGATGTAGCAAAATGGGAAGCCGGGAAAATAGATACATGCTTCCTAGTTCCAATAATTTCTCCCGTTAAGGAATCAAAAGATCTAATCTTATCTATTTCATCACCGAAAAACTCTACCCTAATTCCTTCGCTGGAGGATGATGCAGGAAATATATCAACTGTGTCCCCTCTTACTCTAAAGGTTCCACGAATAAAATTAATGTCATTTCTCTCATACTGTATATCTATTAATTGCCTTAATACTTCATTTCTATCCTTTTCCATACCCTGCCTTAGTGAAACTGTAAGTTTTTTATATTCTTCAGGATTTCCAAGTCCATATATGCATGAAACTGAAGCCACCACAATAACATCATTACGCTCTAGTAGTGCTGAGGTAGCTGAATGTCTTAATTTATCAATATCATCATTTATAGATGAATCCTTTTCTATAAATGTATCTGTCTGTGCAATATAAGCCTCAGGTTGATAATAATCATAGTAGGACACAAAATACTCCACACAATTGTCAGGAAAAAACTCCCTAAACTCCGAGCAAAGCTGCGCCGCTAAAACCTTATTATGAGCAAGCACCAAAGTAGGCTTTTGAACTCTCTCAATAATATTAGCCATAGTAAAAGTCTTACCTGACCCAGTTACCCCTTTAAGAGTTTGAAATTTCTTTCCCTCCTCAATCCCTATGACAAGACTATCAATAGCCTGTGGTTGATCCCCAGTGGGTTTAAACTTTGAATGTAACTTAAATTCATTCACAAAAATCACCGCCTTGTATTCCTATAAGTTCAATAGCAATTATTAGTTGCTATTATGTATTTGAACGTTTGTTCGTCTATTCCATTTTAACTAAAACTTTTTAATATGTCAACAATCTCTACCACTATTAACCATAGTAAGTAATGTAAGCAGTACGTATTATATGGCATATATATAATCTACTTTGGCTAGTATACAATTCTCGTGAGCTACAATGAAAATAAGTTCATAATAAATTAATATAATCTAAAGGATATTATATTAATAAATAGAACTTGTAAAAAAAGAAACATAAATCGAATAAATATGAGGAGTGATAAAAATGAGTCAAAAAAAAGATGATGCTAAATAAAACAATAAAAAAAGCAATAAAATTAGAATATCTATTATATCTTCCAGAGGATTACTCCAAGGAAACTGATAAAAAGTGGCCATTAGTGCTATTCTTACATGGTTCAGGTGAACGTGGGGAGAACGTTGAAATGGTTGCTAAGCATGGTATCCCAAAACTTGCAGAAGAAAAGAAATTCCCTTTTATAGCGCTTTCACCACAGTGCCCAACTAATTCTAACTGGGAAATGCAGAAAGACGCTGTGCTTGCGCTGCTACATGAAGCTTTTGAATCTTTATCAATCGACAAAGATAGGGTATATCTTACCGGTTTAAGTCTAGGTGGCTACGGTACCTGGTCACTATCTCAGCAGTATCCCGAACTTTTTGCAGCAATAGTACCAATATGTGGTGGCGGACTTCCAATTAATGTTTCAAGAATAAAAGACATCCCAGTATGGGCTTTCCATGGAGCAAAGGATGATATAGTTCCTATTGATGAAACAGAAAGAATGGTACAAGCACTTCAGAAAATTAATGGCAATGTAAAATACACTATATACTCTGAAGCAACCCATGATTGCTGGTCACAAGCTTACAACGAACCAGAACTTTATAAATGGCTATTAGCTCAGAAAAAGATCAGATAAGTATGAAAGTTCTCCCACGTGGCTTGCAAACGAACTAAAAACTAGAAATTGCATTAAGAAATTCAAATAGTTTTGTCGTTTCGTGTTGCAATTCACTCTGGAGAACTTTCATACTTTTATATGTTATATTGTATTTTTCTGAATGAATTTCAAAAATAAATGCTGTCAAAGCAGACCTTAACATTAACAAAAGAAATTTTGGAATTTTCTTAGCCTAACTATTTTTTCTTAGCGAATGCTAACAAAAGTATATATTGCGTAAAATGCGTATGAACAAGCTTTAGCATCCGCTTAGAAAAAAAGACTTGCCTCAGTAATCTTCTAAGACAAATCTTTTGGTTAACTTCTTTAACTTTTTTAGATAGTTTCTGTGTGCTCGCTCGTTTTTATCTCTTCTGTAACTTCTACATTTTCTAAATCAACAACATTTGGCTCTACAATAATCTCTTCAATAACATCAGTGCCAACCTCAACTTTTGTTAACAATGATAAGCATTTCGATACTTTTTTATTGACTTTTCCAACACCTAATAAAATAAGTGCAATACCACCATATGTACCAATAGGCTCAATTATTCCCGGTATCAATTGTGATGTTAATAATGCTTTTTTTACAGTAGCAATAGCATATCCTTGCGCTACAGCTTGACTAACAGTGCTTTTAAATAAAATCATGTTATTAATTAATAATGCAATTCCAAAAACTCCTGCAACTGCAGCAAAAACATACATAACAGTTGAAAAAGTTGATTTACTTAATTTTTTAGATACATTCTTCTCTTTAATTTCCATAATAATTTTTCCTCTTTTCCGCCCTTAAGGCTATGATACAAATTGAAACTAATAATGACATAATACTATTTTTGAAGAATCAATTTCTTCTATAAATTAATGTTACTATATGATTGTTGCATTTAAGTGTCAATATTGTTAACAAACTATAACTATTTGATATCATAAAAAATAAATAAAATAATTCATCTTATTTTTAATTCAAAATCTAGAGCTTTAGATAATTTATCTATGTCACCTTTAAATGGGAAACATAATAATTTATCCCGATTTTCGAAAATCATAAAAAATGGCGGATTATTTTCAGGAATTATTATATAGACTTCATTTACAAGTGCATTTAAACATTTACCCTGCACTTTAACAACTGGATAAAGTGGAATTTTAATAGCATATCCATCATCAGTAAGAGGGTTGTATTTCCCATAAAGAGCATCCACATCCTTAATATATCTCGAGACTATCTTATGAATTTTTCTGTTCATCTGCACTACCTTTACTACCTTATCTTGCTTTGGATCAAAAATTTCAGCATATTTAAAACCTTCAGCACTGACCACTATGGAATACATCATAATAAATAAAAATATAATAGCTATTGTTTTTTTCCTCATAAAAATCACCTCACTACTAATGTTCCCATATTGAATTAGAGTTATGTTTTAATGTTGTATTTAAAGTTCAGATACATTACACTTTTTTAGTAAAATATGTATAATTTTAATGTAGTTAATAAATTTATTACTCATGAAATAGTTTTAAATCCTAAGGTATTGATTAATAAGTGATCAAATCTAATTTATAGCAAATAACAATTATAAAAACAATCCAATAGTAGTATTATTTATGTCAAAAACTAATTATAAAATAGAGCTTTATTCACCTTTTCTGTTAATATCAAGATTTAGAACAAGGCAATATTTATATTATGGCAATTTCTTTTTTATAATATCTTGATAATTTGGTGGCAATTCTGAACTTGTAATATGTTCAAATTTCTCTACCTTAACATTATAAAATGGAATTACTCTTAAAGTAATATAATCAGTTCCAACACTAAGGTGTGGGCCAACATATGGATGTAACTCTATTTTTAATCTAAAATCAAATCCCCTATAACCATTAACTCTATCTGCCTCTAATATATAAACACCATAGGGTGCTACACCAGGTGAAGTAGTTAAATATTCTTTATAATATTTATCCACTTCATCTTGGATATATGGTAAAAGTAGGGTCATAAAAACATCTTGATATAACTCTTCCCGTGATTTCTCTGGTGGAACGTATGTGGTACTAACTGAAGGCTTCACTATATGTTCAAAAGCATAAGCATATCCGTTAAATGGTATACCGAAAACTATTAACAATGTCACAAATACTATTACTGTTTTTTTCATCATAAAAAACATCCTCCTCAGCAACTCTTATAATAGTATTTCCTTTTTATGAAAAATTCTTACTAGCAATTGTTTCATAAATTATTGGCACATATTATTAATTCAACATATTTAACAAATTTAAATCAACCGTATATTTATAGTTTATTCCCTATTTATAAATAATTCATTGAGTAAACAATTAGAAATTAAAAATTTCATATCTTTTTATCTTACCCTTACTCCCCTCAAAAACCAGGCTACCGCCTAAAATAATTTCTAACAAATACACTAGATTATATAATATTTTAATCTTACTTATTTATAAAGTTCACAGCCTATCGGCTAAAAGATAAAGGCTCGATATGTTTCCAAAAACACCAAAATTGGCTACATACTCTTACAGTCAACATTGCCTATCTTTATTACTCTCTAAGCCTAACACACTACAATTCTCCCAATAAAAATTAAAACACACAGCAATTAATAATCACTATGTGCCCTATAATCACTCAACCCCACACCTTCAAAAAAAGTATGAAATCCAGCCGGAGTGACTTGCAATAAGTAACGAAGAAACTATTGAAATTTGATTTAGAAATTCTTGTTTTGCGAATGTAAAATTCTCGTAAGCCTGCCAGGACGGCAGGCTAGCGAACCTGAGCCAGGAAGGCGAATGTGAGTGTTAGAGAATTTCACATGAGCAAAACATTAGAATTTCTTAATCAAATTTCTAGTTTCAAGTTCGTTTGCAAGTCACGCAGGCGACCTTTCATACTCTTTTTTATTTCTTATCTATGTCTTTCATTTTGTCTAATACATCTTTAAAGCTTTCATCATCCACTTTTATTATAGAATTATCCTTTGGTACTTCCCTTGGTACAATTACTATTCCTAGCCTTTTGTTCCCAGGCATATTGCTATAACTCGTGTCTATTAGTTCTCCAGAAGGTTTTTTAATTTTAAAAGTTAATGATTTAAAATTTCCTTTAACAATATTTACAATCTCGTCTTCAAACTCTATTACTTTGTCATTAATCTGAACTATTAAGTCTCCACTTTGAATTCCCATTTGGAAGGCAGGAGATCTAGGGGCCACTTCCAGCACCATAATTCCCTCATCACTACTCATGAATTTAGGTTTCAAGGTGAGCTCCAGGTGTTTTTCTAGTTGGAGCATTGCTTCATGTAACCCGGCTGCGAATATTAAAATAAAGAATTGATAAGCTGCGCCAAATACTGCTAATTGTGATATTGCTGTTAGCAGTAGACCATAACTCATTATTAAGACTCCAGAGAAAAGAGTCTTCGTAGCCTTAGTTTTAGTAAAGGTAATGCTGCTATAACCTATAACACCATAAAGAGCAATAGAAGCTATAATTGAATTTTTAAGAATTTTTGCCACTATATCCCCTCTTATTGCTGGCATCCACTGAGGAGTCATTAAACTCTGCCCAGCCAATAAGTCTGTTGAAGCTGTACTTAATAGTATAAGTATAGCAATTGGCAATGCCCAATATCTTTTTAAGGCGAATCCACCAATAATTTTATTATCTCTATTTGTAAAAACAGGAATGGCTCCTCTTGAACCATCTATCATTACTAAAATCCCCTCAATAATATGTAATACACCCACCAAAGTCATTAAGGTGAGAATATCTATGTTTACAATATTCAATTTTGGCATATGTAATATAATTGCTGCATATTTAAATGCTAGACTGGTTAGACCCAAAACTGCGCCTGAATAAGCAAAGCATATAAACCTAGGCTTAAATGCCATAAAAAACAAGGATAGCATAAATAATAAATAAATATTTGAATTTTCATCAAAAACTAGCCCTAAAAAAGTAAACATTAGGCTTGCTATAGCTCCAGCAAAGATCCCTAGCACAATTTGAGATATAGTTAACTCAAAAGGTGAATCTAAACTTTCTCCCATTATCATTTTCTGCATTATAGCGATTTTCTTATTTTTATTATAAAAAATTAATGCAATCATTATTAAAATAAACGAATTTGAAGGATCTACAATTGCAGAAGCAACTGCTCTTAAAGTATGTATTGCAATGTCCATTGGGTAAAATTCTCCTTTCATATTACTATGAAACCTATAATATACTACACAGTAAATGTATTAATCATCACTTTCAGTGCTGTAATCATCACTTTCAGTGCTGTAATCATCACCTTAGATGCTGATTTGTTTTTAAAAACTAAGTATCTACCAAAACTATTGGTAGATACTCAGTATGTTATTACTTTATTTTTTCTTTAGCTAATTCCAAAGCTTTTTTAAACTGTGGATCCAAAGTTCTATCATATGGTTTTTCTTTAAGTGCTTTTGGATATACTATTGGAACTGTTGGTTTTATTCCAATGTGATGTATATTTTCGCCACTCGGAGTGTAGTATTTTGATATAGTTACTTTTAATGCAGTACCATCATCAAATCCATCCATACTCCTATAAAGCATAGTTTGAACAACACCTTTTCCAAAGGTTTTTTCTCCCACTAAAGTACCAACCTTATAGTCCCTTATAGCTCCTGCAAAAATTTCTGAAGCACTTGCACTTCCTTCATCTGTTAATACAGTTAGTGGCATACCTACGGCTAGACCACCTGTAGACTTATATTCTTTCTTTTTCTTATTCTTATCTATTGTATATACTATAACTTTTCCTTTTGGTACAAAATTAGAAGTTAGCTCTACACATTGATCTAAAAGGCCACCTGGATTTCCTCTTATATCTAGTAATAGACTCTTCATACCTTTGTCTTGCAATTCTGCTAATTTTTTATTAAAGTTTTTAGCAGTATTTTCATCAAACATTGTAAGTTGAATATATCCAACATTTTTGTCTAACATCTCGCCTTTAACTGTTACAAGATCAATTTTAGCGCGTTTCATACTCACATCGAAAGCGCCCTTACCTGCTCTATTAATAGTTAAACTAACTGCTTCATTTTCCTTACCCTTCATCATAGCAACAGCTTTTTCTAGTTCCTTCCCAGTTACAGCTATGCCATTAACCTTTTGAATAACGTCCCCAGAAATTATTCCAGCTGTCTTTGCTGGTGATTTATCAAAAGGTGCAATTACAACTATGTTATTGTCTTTAACCCCCACTTGTAACCCAAGACCTGTATAAGCTCCTGTTGTTTGTGAATTAAAGTCTGTAAACTCTTTCTTGTTCATAAAAACTGTATAAGGGTCCTCTAGGGAATTTGTCATACCCTTTATAGCTCCTTCTACTAAAACATCATCACTAATTTTACCATCATAATATTCATACAATTTATTTCTAACTAAAAATAGTTTTTGAAACTTTACTACTTGGTCATAAGCATCTCTTCCAATCAAGACTTTTCCATTAGGAGTTCTTAAAGATATTTGCGTTGAAACGAATAAAGTCATAGCATTTGTAACCAGAACCAAAACTATAATCCAAATAATCCATTTTGTCTTTTTGGTTTTCTGCTTTTCACCACTATACGTTACAGTTTTAAATTGTCCAAATTTATTTTCATCGCCCATTTTATACACCTCTTTGTAATTCTCTATATATTATTTATGTAGTTTAAATAAATTTATAACACTAATATGAAAATAAATATATTATATTTACACAATCAAGAATTTTCTTATTGACATAATACTTCCCACGGCTCCAATAACTAAGCCCCCTAGCATAAATTGCCATAGAGTGGTACTTAATATAAAATGAGGGCTTATTAAATTAACTCCTAATAATGCATTAGTATATTTTAAGAAAACTAATCTATAAGCATAATATAATATGCCTGTAGAAATAATTGCTCCTGATATACCTAGCATCATACCTTCAATAATAAATGGCCATCTTATAAACCAATCAGTAGCTCCAACAAATTTCATTATACCTATTTCTTTTTTTCTAGAATATAAGGTTAACTTAATTGTGTTTCCTATTAAGAATAGTGATACACCTATTAAAATTACAAACAATGCCAATCCCACTACCTTTAGTGTGTTTGTTATTTTTATAATTTTATCAACAATTTCCCTAACGTCCTTAATCTTTTCTATACCTTTTAATCCTTCAGCAGCCTTAACTACACTATTTACTACTTCAGGCTTTTCTACACTTACAACATATGCATTTGGGAAAGGATTCTTTTTTTCAAAGCCTTGAACTAAGGATTTGCTATCTTCACCAAATTGCTTCTTTACTTTTTCTAGTGCATCACCCTTATCTTCAAATTTAATTTCTGAAACACCCTGTACATTGTCAAGGGCTCTTTCAATAGCTGACTTATCGGCTATTGTTAAATCATCTTTAAGATAAATTTTCACCTGGAGTTTAGAACCTAATTCCTCAACTCCTGCATTAACATTAAAAACAATTAGTAGAAATACACCTAAAATAAATAGAGTAGCTGCAACTGTAGCAACTGATGCCATACTAACTGTTCTATTTCTTTTTAAACTTTTTAAAGCATCCACAATATAATATTTAACTGTACTAATCTTCATAACCGTATCTTCCCCTTTGCTCATCTCTAGCTAGAACACCTTTTTCTATAGCAATTACTCTCTTTTTCATAGAGTCTACTATGTTTTTTGCATGCGTAGCCATAACTACTGTGGTACCAGCCTTATTGATATCATTTAAAATATCCATGATGCCTATTGCTGTTTCAGGATCTAAATTTCCTGTTGGTTCATCAGCTATTAGAAGTGCAGGATTATTAACTATAGCTCTAGCAAGCGAAACTCTTTGTTGCTCCCCACCTGAAATTTCATGAGGATAAGCCATATGTTTTTTTGATAATCCCACTAAATCTAAAACCATAGGCACTTTTTTTCTAATCTCTTTTGGAGAACATTCTGTAACTCTCAGTGCAAATGCAACATTTTCGTAAATATTTAAAGTATCAATCAATCTAAAATCTTGGAAAACAACTCCAATTTTTCTTCTAAAATAAGGTACTTGGTTTCTTTTTAATTTTGTTATATCCATGTCGTTTAAAATAACAGTACCTGTAGTTGGCTCTATCTCTTTTAAAAGTATTTTAATAAAAGTAGATTTTCCTGCTCCACTTGGACCTACAAGGAATACAAATTCGCCTTTTTCAATAGTTATATCAACGTTCGACAAGGCTATTACATTATTATCATAAATCTTAGTTACTTTTTTAAATTCTATCATATTAAATTCTCCTTATCCCGTTTATGTAATTTGTTTCAGTAAAATTCATAATAACATTATATCATAATGATTAGACCTATAATAAATTTTATTATAAAATTTCCGTGAATAATGTTTAAGATACTTTAATTCATTTACACGAAAACTTATGCTTATATTTATAGTTTCCTATAAAGCAAAAAATATGAGGACTTATGTAATCCCCATAATTTTAATTCTCTAAATTTATTTGGCAGTCAATAAAACAAAGTTTTCATTAATAAATTTGAAATAAAATCAGGTCTATAATTGTTGAATAAGCTAACATAAATAATGATATAAAAAATATTACACCTACCAAATTGAACTTATTAAAATATTCCATCCATTTTTCCTCATAATCTAGCGGTTCCAGCATACCTTTTTTTACAAAGCCTATTCCTGCAATAGCAAGACCAAAACAAGATATCCTAATTGCCATCCTGTTTACCGAACTCAAAACGTCTTGTAGATATAAATCTCCATGAAGTAAACCGCCTATTATCCCAACGACAGCTCCTAAAATTATAGGGATCAAAAATATTTTTAATGACAATATAAAACAGTGTAATAAATCTTTTAAAATTTCTTTCATGCGGTTCCTCTCCCCATTATTATTCTTGAGGTATTATATCATAGTTATTCATAAAAAACATTACTGAAAATAATAGATAGAAACCCCTACGCAATAGTGCATAGGAGTCTTTAAAATCACTTTAAACTAAGACCTTTTTTAAGAGCTTTAACTATATCCTCTGCAGTTAATCCGTAAGCTTTTAAAAGTTCTTCCGGCTTGCCACTTTCACCAAAGGTATCTTTAACTCCAACTCTAATAACTGGTACTGGATGGTTTGAACAAACAACCTCAGCTACTGCAGAGCCAAGTCCGCCTATAATGCTATGTTCTTCAGCTGTAACAATTAATCCAGTTTTTCTAGCTGCATCAATAATTGCTTCTTCATCAATAGGTTTAATTGTGTGTATATTTATCACTTTAACCTTTATTCCTTCCTCAGCTAAAATGTTATAAGCTTCTAATGCAGCATCTACCATTATGCCTGTAGCAATTATAGTTGCATCTCTGCCTTTTCTTAGTGTTACAGCTTTTCCGAGTTCAAATTTGTAATCGGGGTTGTCATTAATTGTCTCAACACCCATTCTCCCTAGTCTTACATAGCAAGGTCCATTATACTTTGTAATTACCTCTATAGCTGCCGCAGTTTCAATATCATCACTTGGGCTTATAACTACCATATTTGGTATACTTCTCATTAGTGCTATATCTTCTATAGCTTGATGAGATGCTCCATCTTCTCCTACAGTGAGTCCCGCATGGGTGGCACAAATTTTAACGTTTAATTTTGGATAGCAAATTGAGTTTCTTATTTGTTCAAAAGCCCTTCCTGCAGCAAATATAGCAAAAGTACTTGCAAAAGGAATTTTACCGCAAGTAGCGAGTCCAGCAGCTACTGACATCATATTTCCTTCAGCAATACCCATATTGATAAATCTTTCAGGCGCAACTTTTTTAAAATCCGCAGTTTTAGTGGATTTAGATAAATCTGCATCTAAAACAACTATATTTTCATTTTCGAGTCCTAATTTAGCTAAAGTCTTACCATAAGCCTCTCTTGTAGCAGTTTTACCCATTATAGTGCACCTCCAATTTCGTCTATTGCTTTTTGACATTGCTCTTTATTTGGAGCGGTACCATGCCAACACGCCTCATTTTCCATGAAGGACACGCCTTTGCCCTTTATAGTTTCACAAATTATAACCGTTGGTTTTGCTTTTGTTTTTTTAGCCGCTTCTATAGCATTTTTTATTTGATCAAAATCATGTCCATCTACAGTAATAACATTCCATCCAAAGGCTAAAAACTTATCATCTACTGGATCAGAGCCCATAACTTCAGAAACTTTACCATCTATTTGAAGTCCATTATGATCTACAAAAGCAGTTAGATTATCAAGCTTGTAATGCGCAGCTGACATAGTTGCTTCCCACACTTGACCTTCTGCAAGTTCTCCATCACCAAGTAATGTATACACCCTATAGTTTTTTTTATCAAGTTTCCCAGCTAGTGCCATACCCACTGCTGCTGAAATACCTTGTCCTAGTGAACCCGTAGACATATCTACTCCAGGCACAGTATTCATATTAGGATGTCCTTGAAGCCTTGATCCTAATTTTCTTAGTCCAAGCAACTCCTCCTTATCAAAAAATCCTTTTTCAGCAAGCACACTATATAATGCTGGTGCAGCATGTCCCTTTGACAGTACAAATCTATCTCTATCTGGGTCATGCTTATTTTCTGCACTTACGTTCATTTCATTAAAATATAGTGTAGTGATAATTTCTACACAGGATAATGAACCACCTGGATGACCAGAATGAGATTCTGTAATCATAGTTACTATATCTTTCCTAACTTCTCTAGCTATTGCCTTTAATTTTTCTAATGCTTTTTCCATATGTATCCTCCTAATGTTACTTTTATATAAATAATAATTATTAATGGTTGTATACTTGTACTTCTATTTGTCTTCCTTAATTATTATAACAATATTCCACAGTATAACAACACAGTTTTCAAAACTTCTGTAAAAATCATTAAAAACCTATGGTAATATCTATCCACAAAACAAAAATAAGGGCAATAAATGCCCTTACCCATTTTATAAACCTACACTAATTAAAAGTGCTATATCTACTTTTTTCATATCACTATCAGTCATATGACCAATTTTTTCTTTTAGTCTTTTTTTATCCAATGTTCTTATTTGTTCCAGCAAAACTACAGAATCTTTATTTAAACCATACTCTTCTGAAGAAATCTCAACATGAGTAGGGAGTTTTGCCTTATTTATCTGTGATGTTATAGCTGCAATAATAATAGTGGGACTGTACTTGTTGCCAATATCATTTTGAATTATAATTACTGGTCTAACCCCACCTTGCTCTGAGCCTACAACCGGGCTCAAATCAGCATAAAATATATCTCCTCTTTTCACTATTGTTGTCATTAGACAAATCACTCTCCGAAAGCTTAACTTCATATTCTTTAAAATCTTTGATATCAATTTCAAAACCCATACCGGCTATCTCTAAATTTAGTTCAGCCATTTCTAAATAGCCTTGTTTCATTTCATCTATATAACTAAGCCTTTTCTTTTCCTCAATATATAGTATTACAGCTTCTCTAAAAAATTCACTTCTTTTTTTAGAATCTTTTTCAAGCGCCTTATTAAATTCAATGTATAGTTTTTCCGATAGGTTTACTACTAATTTCTTTGAAGTTGACATAGAAAATTTAATACCTCCTATTTACTTTAGAGCAATATGTATAAAGTATATTATAATTCAATCTATGTCAATCTGTCAAAGAAATTATCGGTAATTTCGCCCTCTTGCAGTGTACATTTTTACATATTAATAGTTCATTCTACATATAGCGCGTTAATGCTACACATAGTTTCTAATTTTTACAACCTTGCCTTCTTTAATGTAGACTCTTGGAACTCTTTTACCAACCATGCACACTATTTCATAGTTTATAGTACCAATTAGTTCCGCTACAGTGTCTGCTGTGAATTTATTTTTCCCATCTTCACCTATTAGTATAACCTCATCTCCAACTATTACTCCGCTTATATCGGTAACATCAATCATGCACTGATCCATGCAAATTCTTCCTACTACTGGAGCAAAGCTACCTCTTAAAATAACCTTTCCCTTTTGAAATAAGAGTCTAGTATAACCATCAGCATATCCAACTGGAAGTGTAGCTATAACACTTTCTCTCTCTGTTTTAAACTTTCTTCCATAACTCACGTATTCTCCAGGAGGTAGTGTTTTTATGTGTACTATATTTGTTTTTAATGTCATTACGGGTTTTAAATCTATTTTATCCACACTTACCTCTGCAGACGGATAATAGCCATATATTATTATTCCAGGCCGTACTGCTTCATAATGAGTTTCTGGTAAATCTATAATAGCAGCACTATTAGCCATATGCCTAATATTTATGTTCACTTTTTTTTCTTTTAACTTTTCGTAAAATTCATTATATTTTTTCACTTGATCATAAGTATAAGCCTTATCTTTTTCATCCGCTGCAGAAAAATGACAAAACATACCTTCTATAATTATGTTAGGTAGTTTACTAATATTATAAACCTCTTCTACACTGTCCTCATTTGGAAGATAGCCTATCCTACCCATGCCTGTATCTACAACTATGTGGATTTTAGCCATTTTATTTTTCTTTTGTGCCATCTTTGATAACTCTCTTGCAAATTCATAAGAGTATACAGCCTGTTCAATATTATATTTTAATAGATTATCTATTAAATTTGGTGGTGTAAATCCTAAAATCATTATTGGGCATTCTATGCCTGAACGCCTAAGCTCCACTGCTTCACTTATTACAGCTACTGCGAGTCTATTAGCGCCATTTTCAAGGAGCACTGGAGCAACGTCTATAGCTCCATGGCCATAAGCATCTGCCTTTACCACTGCTATAATATTTTCACTCTTAGTTACTCGTCTAATCTCTCTCATATTATGAGCTAATTTATCTAAATCAACCTCTGCCCATACAGGCCTTAAATGTCTAAACACTACTTTCACCTCATCTGCTATCAAAAATTCATTTATATGATTATGGTTTTAGACATACTAATCAGTCAAAAATTCTGATGGATCAATTTTTATGTTAGGATGAAAATCAGTATATGTTACCACAATTTTTTCTTTACCTTTGATATCATAAATAACCAGTTTTTCTGGTACCATGCTTTTGCTATTCACATATAACATTGCATTGTTAATGTTTTTGTTATTACCAGGTATAAACAAATTAATTACTGAGTATTCGATATCATTAATAGTCTCCACTGAATATTTTATTTCCTCATTAGTATATAATAATCCTATGTATTCCCCAATAAAACACAGTTTAAGAACTTCATCAAAATCCTTACTCTGTACGTACTTAGTTCCATTGTTTTTGTCACTAATATAAATATTATCATCGGTTTTATAGATAAACACCCTGTTATTGTTTAACTGTAGTTTGTATCCGCCTCCCCTCAAATAAGATTGAGTTGCCACATAATTAATGGTCTGTTTATCGTTTTTTACATCCATATTCATGGATGTAGTATAACTTTCCATGTTTTTTAAATAGGTTATAATATCATTAGTATTTTTTGGTTTATTATTACAAGAAGTAAATAGTATGGAACTCAAAACGAGTAAGAAACTTAAGAATAATAGTAAATTTTTTTTCAATGTTATCCTCCTAGCATTTCTCTAGAGTAGATAGCTATTAACCACCTATCTGTCATAACAAATATTTCTACTACTAATACTATTACTCATGTTTTCATACTATTACTAAAATAAATAATCATAATAAATTAAGTGGAGTTACTTCTTGCATGCCTCATCTATATTTTTTTCAACCTCTAATATAGCATAAGCCACCGCACTATCTACACCATGAGATATACTAAGATGAATATTATATTGTCCTTCTTTTTTAGCTATCAACTTTGCTTTTCCTTTTAAAATTACTATTGGTTTTCCAAGGGTTGTCCTATCAATTTCAATATCCTTAAAATCAAACCCTCTAAAGCCAGTTCCTAAAGCTTTCGCTACTGCTTCTTTGGCTGCAAATCTCCCAGCAACATATTCTGGTCTCAAATTTCTACTTGTAAGATAATCCAATTCAGTTACTGTAAAAATCTTCTCTAGAAACCGATTGTTATGCTCAATAGCCTTTTTTATTCGTCCTATCTCAACAATATCTGTACCTACTCCAAGAATCAAAACTATCACCCCCAATTATTAGTCTACTTTTACGAGTATCAATGACTATATTTTATAAAACGCAGATTTTGACTTTACCGTTTGTATCTATAATAATACCATAATGATAATACTACAATAATATAATGAAATTATACTTACTTACAGTACTATTAATACAATATTTTAACAGTAAAATAATAGCATAATTTTTATGATGGTGAACATTTTTTTAATTGTACTACTCAAATATGTACTTTGTCTACTGAATGTTTTAGCAGTAACTCTAGTAATTAGATTTATTTCCCATTATATAACAAAAAGAGGAGACACCTCCTCCTATATGAGGTGAAAATCTCCTCAATAGAAGATCAATCTTCCTCCTATAGAGGAGCAGAGCCACCTCTCACTATGTTATTCTCATTCAAAATATTAACAAGTACCAATGTTTTTTAACATCTCATCAAAATCACTAATATACTCATCTATATAGTCGCCCAATATATCTATCATATGAATAGGTGATACTGTATTTTCATATAACGTTTTTATAAGAGCTTTAACTTTATGTCTTTGGGGACTTATGCTTTCTACACAATCTCTTTCTATAAATACTACTGTATCATTAATGACGTCTTGTCTTTCTATTTCAATGCCATAAGCCTGTATTTCAGTAGGTTCATTATCCATTAAAACAGAAATCTGACTTTTTAATAATCTGTAATAATAATTATGCTTTACATCTTCCTCTGTTACTTTCTTAGATAAATTTTCTAAAACTACCATATTAAATCCCCCCGTGTTATATTATTAAAACTATAGTAACATGGTTTTTCAAAAAATTCTGTCATTTTATGAAACAGGCTAAAATGTATTATCTCTTAAAACTGACAACTTCAACCCTTCACACCCATAATGCTATTGTTAACAAACTATTAACAACCATTGCAAGGTATCCAAAGTAGCTTATCTTGTCGAAATTGCAACAAATATATCTAAAGTTTTTTCATAAAAAAATAAAATATATTTTTCAAAAGCCTAACTTTCCTAGGTTACTCTCCCTATATTATGAAAAAAAATATTTTTTTGTAAATATTAGGCATAATAATTATTTATTTTACTAGATATTTTTGCAGTTTTTTAATCCAATAATGCTATTTGTAAATATTTTCCTTTATTTCATTCATCATCTTATTCCTATCAACACCAATGTATTTACATAAATCTTCTAAAATTAACAGTACTGCCAAAATTATAGTGCAATCTTCTTTGTTGTAATCCTCTAGTTCATATTGTTTTTTATAGATAATGGCATTTTGTATATTACAACTAATAGTTTTATATAATTCCATTAATGTACTATATAAAATGGAGTATGAAATCAATATAAAATCTCCCTTGGCTTTTTCACTTCCATTTACAACTTCCCTAATAATTTTATTTAAAGATGTATTCTTATAATACTCTAACATTTTAAGTTCATAACTCTGCTCGATAAACCTACCTACTATCTCTGCATCTATAAGGGTTATTTCACCATCTGTATTAAAAAACAAGCCCACATCTAAAATCTTATTTTTAGAGTCACCAATCTCTGTAAGCTTTTTCTTCATTTTGTAATTAAAAAAGCTAGTAAATTCACCTTTTGTAATAAAGTACTGAAGCTCTTTTGTAGACACCACATACACTAGCTCAGAAAAGGTCTTGTACCTTTTATTCAAGTAACTTTTATTGTTGTAATCCATTCCACTATAATCCTTGTCACTGTAATGCTCATCACTCATAGCCAATCTCACCTCACTATAACAAATTAGTTGCGAATTATACATTTGCTCTACTTAGTTTGGCTAAATTGACACAATATATACTTTGGAAATTACATTTAAAATTGTTTTTTAATATTACTATGTCCCCTTTTAACACTGTCAACATTTTCCTGAGTCATAGGGTGCAATGAAAACTTTGCTTCGTTGTATAACTCCGTCATCTCATCTAAATTGTAAGCATTATCCACATTAATTTTTGTTACATTTTTTAGTTGTGTAGCAGTCATGTAAGTTTTATAAATATTTGCTTTCTCAGTTATTTTCTCAAAAGCACTATACATGTAAAGGATCTTATCTCTATTACTTCCGCCACCTTTAAACATATTTCCAAACAAATTTTTTACCCAATGTCTTTTGTTTTTTTTATTAATCATCCTTTCCTTTTCTTCCACAAACCCATTATATACTTTTGTATTTTTTGTAATTCTCGATAAAAATTTATAGATTAAATACAAAATAATAAATATAATTAAAATTTTTAAAAATATAAGTAGCTCTGGTGATAAATTGTGCACTTTATATTTGATAATATTAGGCTGATTGTTCAAACTTTTTTCCACAGGGTCAATCTTTATCATTTGATTTTCACTTTTAATAATAATTTCCTTTATTTTCTGAATAATAAAGCTTATTGGTCTACCAAAAATCATAATTAAAAAATCTACTATTAAAACCAAAATAAAACTTGACAGCTTTATAAGCATATCGAATAAGAAAGCAATAATTTTGTTAGCATAATCTAAAGATAGTGCGATTACTGAAATTCCAATAATAACATTTGTAACAGATGAGGTGTTGCTTTTAACGGCATATATATATCTTCTCGTCTCTCTCATAAGTACAATAATCATTATTATGTAGAGAATGTGAAACCTATACATTGCATTAACAAAATCAGCTCCTAACGTAAATGAAATAGCCCAAATTATTATTAATGCTATCATAGACTTGGTTATATCTTCTTTATATTGTGAATTATCTATAGGCGCATCATCCAATGTATATGTTATTAAACTCATAAATAACAAAAATATTATATTTATAAAAATAGTTTGGCCTTTAAAAAATATGAAACAAGCTAATATATTAACTCCCAAAAGTGCTAATATAAAAAGACTCTTTTTCAATTTCAAATTGTTAAGATACTGTGTAAAAAAAACAATACATAAAGTTATTAAAAACAGTTTATAGTTTACTCCGCTTTTAAATAACCATTTACTTAAAGTTGACCAAATTATAAAAGAAATAGTAACAAGGCTTATACTATAAAGGCTCTTGATTTTTCTATACCAACTCATACCCTAAGCTCCCCCTTATAATGGTTCTTTTCAATACCTGAAATATAGGGAACAGTATCTTTTAAGGACACATCTATAACTTTAATTAAAATGCCCCGTCGTTTCAGTTTAGATAAAATACCAACACCATCTTCATCCAAATAGGGTGTAATAATTACATACGTAGAATTTTGATTAAAATCCTTTACTTTACTTCTTAAATAATCGCTAAATTTAATAGTAATACTATAGCTCATCCTGGCACTGAGTTCCATTATTTTTTTAAGAGCATTAATGTCTGGATAAACCTCACTGGTGATTTTGGTTTGCATTCCTATCAATTGGCAATTAGTCCACATTCCTGTGGGCACCCCTTCTTTGATTGCAATAGATGCCAGTGATGCCGCTACAGTAATCCCATTTTCTATAAGCACCGGCTGAATACTACCCCAATAAGGTTCACCACATTGACCATTTACAATGATTGTTAGTTCTCTGTCTGAAGTAAAATCATATTCCTTAACCATAAGCCTATCCATTTTCAAACTGGATTTCCAATGAATATCCTTCATTCTATCCTCTACGTTATATTCTCTTATGCCTTTAATATATAATGGGTCTTTGTGAATCCATCTCTTAACGTAATTATCCCCTTGAAAGTTAGTATTAGTAAATTCAACATTATTCATATTAATAAGCTTCGGATAAACCAAAAACTCTAAGAAATCCTCAACCGCTACTGTTTCTGTAGAGTATCCAAATAAATCTCCTACCGTAACATTAATGTCTCTTAAAATATATGTTCCCCGAACATTACACTTTAATTTATAGATTCTTCTTTTTCGCTCAAACCAGCTTATGGTGTATTTACTTAAATGCCATAAATCGACTCCTTCTTTAAAATTATTGTTGTCTGATACAAACTCTACAGCCGCTGGTACTTTTTCACTTAACATTAAAAATGATATAGGTAATCTTTTATTATTTTCAATAGTTGTAGTTAGAGTGAATTCTTCACCAGGCAAAATCCTATCTTTATCAATACTTCTACTTATTTTCAGCTTATCAAAGCCTTTTTTTCGTGTAAACTCACCTATAAAAAAAATAATAGTTAGTATGGCCAGAATCAGTGCAAATTGTATATACATAATTCACCCCCTATAACTTTTCCAGTGGAGCTTAAATTGTTGTTCTTTCATTGGCTCTAAAACTTCTTCATCCAACACTACAGCTTTTCCAGTGGTGCTTCGATAGTACTTATTATTTCCTCTATGATTGATTTACTCTTATTTCCCTGGCTTAAATCGTTCTTGAGCATTAACCTATGGCTTAATATAGGGATTGCCAGTTCTTTAACATCCTCTGGAACTACATAATCTCTACCCCTTATAGCAGCTAGTGCTTGACTTCCCTTCATCATATTTAATGTAGCTCTCGGACTACACCCAAGTTCCACTTCTCTATGATTTCTTGTAGCCTTAACTATTGATATTATGTAGTCCTTTATTTCCTCACTAACATGCACCATAGTATAATTATTTTGAACATACTCTATCTCTTCCATAGTAACCACTGCCTGAAGGTCACTCAGTGGATCCACCCTCATAAATCTATTCATCATAGTCTTCTCCTCTAAAGTATCAGGATACCCTAGTGAAAGCTTCATAAAGAATCTATCTAATTGTGCTTCTGGCAGCGGAAAGGTTCCAAACTGTTCCACTGGATTTTGAGTAGCAATTACAAAGAAAGGTCTCTCTAGTTTTATAGTATTACCCTCTACAGTAATTTGCCCTTCTTCCATACACTCCAAAAGTGCTGACTGAGTTCTAGGTGTAGCCCTATTAATTTCATCCGCTAAAACTATTTGGCTTAAAAGCGGTCCAGATCTAAACTCAAATACTTGGTTTTTTTGGTTATAATAATATATTCCAGTTAAATCTGAAGGCAATAAATCAGGTGTAAACTGTATCCTCTTAAAATTGCAATTCATAGACCTTGAAAGACTCTTAGCAAGCTTAGTTTTTCCAAGCCCAGGAACATCCTCTATAAGTACATGCCCCGAACATATAAACGAAACTATAATTTTATCTACACTATCTCCTTTGCCTACAATAACTCTACCCACATTATCCAAAATCTTCGCTCTAAATTCCTCAAATTTCACTGTATCCATTTTTAAACCCCCATTAACTCGTATATTTACATTCAGATCTCTTAAATTCATTAATGTAAATATAGCATATAAAGACATTTTTTTAAACATCTCTCCTCAAGAAATATTGCAATAAAATTTCAACTTGAAATTCTTCTTCGCAAATATAAAATCCTCGTAACCCTACCAACCCACCTAAACCTAAATTTCCCCTTATACCCCCCACGTAGATTGCCCAAAAACACTTATACTACCTACATCATAGGTGTGGAATTTCTCCGGAGTGACTTGAAATACGAGATGATGAAGCTATTGAAATTTGATTTAGAAATTCTTGTTTTGCTAATGTAAAATTCTCGTAAGCCTGCCAGGACGCATAACAATTAATAATTGTTATGTGCCCCAGAGCCCCACCCAGAGGTGCTAATGAACCCGAGCCAGGAAGGCGAGTGTGAATGCTAGAGAATTTTACATTTGCAAAACATTAGAATTTCTTAATCAAATTTCCAGCTTCGAATTCGTATTTCAAGGCCCGCAGGAGAAATTTCACACCCTTTTTTTAATCTAAGAAAAAAATCTCTCACCTTTCGGTAAGAGATTTTTAGTTAAAGCAAATTTAAAAACGCTGGAAAAGCTATAGATAAAGCTGTAACAATAAGTCCACATAAAAAAGATCCTACAACTGCACACATAACAGATCTTTTAAAATCCAACTTTAAAAAAGCAGCTATTGCAGTTCCTGTCCACACTCCTGTAGTTGGAAGAGGTATAGCAATAAATGTTATAAGCGCTATTTCTTCAAACTTTTCAAACTTAGCTTTATTCTTGCTTATCTTTCTATTAATCAGATTATAAAAGCCACTAAAAAATTTATATTTTCCTAGAAAGTCAAATATTTTATTAAAAAATATCAACACAAAAGGAACTGGAAGCAAACTTCCAAAAAAAGATAATAGGAATACCGTTATTGGATTAATATTGAATACATTTATTCCAAGAGGTATAGCCACTTTCATCTCACTAAGAGGCACTGCCGACAGTAAAAACACTTGTAACCATTCCATAAAAGATTCTCCTTGCTTAATAATTTTTTCTAGATGTATCTTCAAAAAAATGACTAGTCAATACACTAGTCTATTTTACTCTATTGCTTACAATATCATTATAAGTATTATGATACATCACTTTCAAGTTATATTACTAATAAAATAATATTTAACTATATATTCATAAATTAAATATCAATTACATGATGTTGCCTGGACTCACCAATGAAAAACACTGCCAGTGCTCCTGGTCCACTAAATCTTCCCACTACTGGTCCGATAAAATGAATAAGCACTTCTTTAACCTTTACTTTTGCTAGTATTTCTTCTTTAAGTCTTACAGCTTCTTCATAACAATCCGCATGACAAATAGCTATGGTTTGAGTTTCGGCATGCTCTATTTTTTCCTTCACTATTTCTGCAAGCTTACTTATAGATTTTTTACGTCCTCTAACCTTTAGTACAGGTATTACCTTCCCCAGCTGGTTAAGAGTAAGTATAGGCTTTAGATGCAGTACTAACCCCAAGGTAGCTGCTACATTAGATATTCTTCCGCCTCTTTTTAAAAAGTTTAAATCCTCCACAATAATATACGTATTTAGATTTTGTATATTTTTTTCTATTTCGGAAACAATCTGCTCAGAGTTAAAGCCTTCTTTCTTCATTTCCACAGCTTTTCTCACCATGAGTCCTTGTCCTAAGGATGCTGTCAACACATCGATAATATTTATGATAACATTAGGAAATTCTTCTAATATAGTAGTCTTTCCAATATTAGCACTATTATAAGTACCACTAAGGCCTGAAGAAACTCCTACATAAATTATATCCTTGCCACATTCTGCAGCTAATTTGAACATTTTATAGAAGCTTTCTGAATTTGCTTGAGAAGTATTAGGCAATGCTCCATCCCTAAGATCATCAAAAAACTGTTTTTGGCTTAAACTCTGCCCGAAATCATCTAAGTACTCTTTATCATTATAACTAAATGGTAACATGGCAAAAGGTATATTATTACCATAAATATATTCCTTTGGCAAATCACAGCAAGAGTCTGTCATAATAACAAAATCTCTCATTTGTATTCCTCCTAATTTCATCGTTAAGTAAATATTTTATTAAACAATTCATTAAAAACTATAGCATAAAAAAAGTTGTCTGTAAACGAATTTACACTGGTATATCAATGAATAATAGCAATTTGTTTAAAGATTTGTTATTGCTTTCTAACCCTGCCTATACTATAATGTTAAACAATAACAATTGTTTTTGAATAGTAATTAAAGGAGTGTTGATTATGAAGGCATTAGAAGTTAAAAAAGATATATATTGGGTTGGTGCATTAGACCCAGAACTTAGAATTTTTGATATAATTATGTATACCCCTTATGGGTCTACTTATAACTCTTATGTAGTTCGCGGTAGTGAAAAAACTGCAGTCTTTGAAACAGTAAAAGAAAAGTTTTTTTCTCAGTATCTTGAAAGATTAGAGTCTTTAGACATTGACATAAAAAATATTGATTATATAGTAGTGAATCATACTGAGCCAGATCATGCAGGATCAGTTGGTCAACTTTTAAAAATTGCAAAAAATGCAAAAGTAGTAGGTTCAGCTGCAGCCATTAAATTCCTTAAAGGAATTATAAATAGAGATTTTGAATACATAATTGTAGGCGATGGAGATAGTATAAATCTTGGAAATAAAACACTTTCCTTTATTTCCGCACCCTTCCTACATTGGCCAGATTCAATGTACACATACGTTGTGGAAGATAAGCTTCTTATCACTTGTGATTCTTTTGGCAGTCACTACTGCAATGATAAAATGTATAATGATTTAAACCAAAGCCAAGAAAATTATCTAGAAGCCCTAAAATACTACTTTGATTGTATAATGGGGCCCTTTAAACCTTATGTTTTAAAAGCTATAGATAAAATAAAGGACCTTCCAATAGATACAATATGCCCAGGTCATGGACCCATTTTAAGGGATGACCCTTGGAATATAGTAAATAAATACAAAGAGTGGAGCCTTCCTGAAAAAGCATACGCTGAGCCAATAGTTACCTTATGCTATGTATCAGCTTATGGCTATACCGAAGCCGTGGCGAATAAAATAGAAGAAGGCATAAATAGCTATTGTAATTTTAAAGTTAACAAATATGATGTTATCCATAGTGAAATGAGTGATATTTTAACTAGCATAGGAAAATCTGAGGGTATAATTTTTGGTTCTCCTACTATAAATGGAGATGCACTAGAACCAATATGGGACATTTTAACCAAACTAAATCCTATAGTTCATGGTGGAAAAGTAGCCTCTGCCTTTGGTTCTTATGGTTGGAGCGGAGAAGCCGTTCCAAATATAGTTGATAGATTAAAACAAATTAAACTAGATCTATACCCATCATATAAATTTAATTTTAAACCTACAGATAAGGATTTAAACTTCGCCTTTAAGTTTGGAGAAAGTTTTGCAGAAAAAATAGCTGAGAAAATTAAAATAAATAGCTGTCCTGTAAAACCTTCTACACAAAAAAGATGGAAATGTTTAATTTGCGGAGAAGAATTTGATGGACCAAAACCACCTGAAATATGTCCTGCTTGTGGTGCTAGTGCTGACCAATTTGTTCAAGTATCACAAGATGTAGTAACCTTTAGTTCTGATAAAGTAGAGAAATTTTTAATCATTGGTAACGGCGCTGCTGGATATTATGCAGCTGATACTATAAGAAAGAGGAATAAGCAATGCGAAATAGAAATGATTTCAAATGAACCACACTTAACCTATTACAGACCTTCTATTTCTGATGGTATAAGTGAAGCCCTAACAGATGATAGTTTCTACCTATCTCCAAAAGAGTGGTACACGGCTAATAACATAACCCTTACTTTAGGTGTTCAAGTTGAGGTTCTAAAACCAGAAGAAAATAAAGTATTACTTAAAGATGGTACAGCTATAAATTACGACAAGCTAATTTTAGCAAATGGAAGTGAAAACTTTAAGATTTCTCTAGAGGGAGTAGACAAACCTGGAGTATTCACTTTAAGAAATCTAAAAGATTTGGAAGCTATTAAAACTAAAATGAAGACTTCAAAAAATGTAGTAATTATAGGTGGCGGACTATTAGGACTTGAAGCAGCTTATGAAATAAGCAAAGCTGGTCTAAATGTTTCCGTGGTGGAATTTAGCGATTCCCTACTTGTTAAGCAATTAGATAGTGAAGGTAGTCTTATCCTTAAAACTGCAGTTGAAAATCAAAATATTAAAGTTATCCTAGGAGATTCAGTAAATGCAATAAATGGCGAAAAATCCGTTTCTTCAGTTACTCTTAAAAGTGGAAAATCCCTAGACGCAGACTTAGTATTATTTTCAACAGGAATTGCACCAAATAAAAATATAGCAAATAAAACTAATTTAATAACTAACAGAGGTATCCTAATCAATGAAAATATGGAAACCAATATCAAAAACATATATGCCTGTGGAGACATTGCAGAATTTAGAGGTAGAGTATATGGCAATTGGCCTGCCGCAGTAGAAATGGGTAAAATTGCAGGTTCAAACGCAGTAGGAGAAACTAAGGAATATGTTCCATCCCTAAGTGCTATTTCCTTTAATGCTATGGGTCTAGAACTATTATCTGTAGGCGAAATTACAAGGGAAGACACTAAAGCCCTTAGCCTAAAAGATGATGCAAACAAAATATACAAAAAATTATTCTTCACCGAAAACATTATAACCGGCGGCATTATAATAGGCGACAACAAATCCTCAGCTAAGCTAATAAGTGCTATCGAAGGATCAATGTCCTTAAACGAAGTAATACAAGAAGATATACTCTAAAACCCGGTGCCCCCCACGTGACAAGTGGCAATTTGGCAAAGTATAGTTCCCTCCATATGGTAAGTAGCAAGTTTTAGACCTCCACATGATAAAGAGCACATAAGGCGAAAATGCCTCATGTGCTCTTTACTTATTTTTAATTATAATCATGGAAATTATCAATAAAATACTGTAAATACAGCTAGTACGCATAACAACCAATATTTTTTATTCTCATTATTATGTGTCCTAATGAATACTGAAAATAACAAGTATGAATTCCAGTCGCAGTAACTTTCAATTATAATCACAGAAACATTGAAATTTGATTTACAAATCATCCCAATATACTCCCCGTAATCCTCCCAGAGAATTACTTCTTTAGCCCCTCCTACTTTACGAATATAAAATTCAAGCAATCCTTACTGCCAGTTTCACAATTGACAATATTCATCTTCAATCTTGATATTTTTTCTTAGATTATGCTAACAAAAGTATATATTGCGTAGAATGCCTTTGAACAAGCCTTAGTAATTCACAATTTATTTTATTTGCAGCTGCGTAAAGAAAATCGCATGTTTGAGCGATAGCGAGTTTGCGATTTTTAGCAGATGCAGATAAAATAAATTTTAGAATTACTCGGCGAAGTGAAGGCATTCCAGCAATATATATTTTTCGTTATAGCATAATCTAAGAAAAAACTCGCAACTAGACTTTTTTAATATAGTCTTCATTTCTATTCTACTAATGCCTTATGAATCCCATCTGCCAATGCTTTAGATATCTTATTTTGATAACTTTCAGTTGTAAGCTTCTTGTCCTCTTCTACATTAGATTGGAACCCCATTTCCACCAAAATAACAGGAACCTTAGACCAATTAAAGCCAGTCATATCATCTCGCTCCACAACGCCTCTATTTTTCATCCCTATGCTATTAATCAAGTTATTAAGAACAATCTCTCCATATATTTTACTTGCTTTATATATAGCATTTGTATTCTTACTATCTGACGGTACTAACATGGATGCCCCTTCAACAGATGAATCATTGTTTGAATCCGCATGAATTCTTATAACCAGATCTGCCTTAGCTTTATTTCCAACTATTGCTCTTGCAATATTTCCTAACATTTGTTTGTTTTGTGTTTTAGTCATTACTACAGTGTAGCCTTTTTCTTCTAGCAAAGTCTTTAGTCTAACTGCCACTGCCATATTAACCACATACTCAGGGGTTTTTGTATTAATACCCTGAGCGCCGCCCGGTTCCTTTACTTTCATTATGCTAGAACCTGGTGCTTGCTGCTCTTTTTCCATACTAGTAGCACTTGCATGGCCTGGATCTATAACAATAATCTTTTTAGAAGGTTGCTTTTCAACCTTCTTATATTCCTGAACTTCAACCTGCGTTTTTTCTTTAGTTAATGTTTTATCTTCTTTTTCATCTTCAGTCTTGTTTTCAAGTACCTTATCTTTTACCGCTTCTTCTTTATCATTACTATTCTTATTTTCCGTATTAGCTTTTATAGATTGTGTAATTTTCTCATATGCCTTACCCACATAAGTTGTCCTATATAATACCCCACCTATAATAAATAAAACCATAAAAGCTAATAAAACCTTCCTCATTTTGGTCATATTGACCTCCTAACACAATTCTTTTGATTATAGCCATAACCAATGACCATTTTACTATTCCTTTATGAACATGTATATGATTATTCTAAATAATTAACTAAAACATAATTTAATACTTTTAATATTTACATTTTTGTACCCTTAATGATATTAAATCCCAAGCATTTGATAGTATTATATTTCATTAAAACCCTAAACTAAAAACGATTGATTTTTTATAAAATAAGCAGGCTTTTTCATGACAAACAGTAAAGATATATGCCATAATGAGCAAAGAGATAAAAATCAATCAGTTTACAAGCAAATACACTAAATATAGAAAGGAAGTGATAGTTTAGTTGCCCTTCCACATTATTGTACAGGCGCACACTAAACATAAAAAATGGCTAACAAAATATTATATTTAAAGATATCCCCCCTCGATTACAAAATACTAACAAAAATAATGATTTCTTCATTTAATGAAGATACATCTATGCACACTGATCTAAAAGAAGACGGTCCCACAGGATACAATGATGGTAGCTTAATTAAATTACTTAATGAAAATGAAAAATACGAAAACTATGTAATTGTTTATGATAACAATACTGTTGGAGCTTATACCGTTGCACTTAAGCCTAATAATGAATATAATTTGGAAATGTTATATATTGATCCTAAATACCGGGAAAATCATTTAGGAGCTATAGTATGGAAAGACATAGAAGAAAAATATATAGCTGCAAAAAAATGGACTGTTGAAACCCCTGACTATTCGAAGCGAAACCACCACTTTTACACTCAAAAATGCGGCTTTGTATTTCACAGAGAAAACCTATGTCCTAATGGTGCTAAATCTTATATTTTCGAAAAACAATTATAATTATTGCCCCCAACCGCAAACCACCCAAATGTAGGCATAATTTACAATCATCAAAGTGGAATCATATATGAATATGGCCATCAGTAAGCCTAACAGATGATTATTAAATCTATAATAATCATCTTCAAACTTAAGTATTTTTTCTTGGATTATGCTAACAAAAGTATATATTGCGTAGAATGCCTTTGAACAAGCCTTAGTAATTCTTAATTTATTTTATTTGCAACTGCGTAAAGAAAATCGCATGTTTAAGCGATAGCGAGTTTGCGATTTTTAGCAGATGCAGATAAAATAAATTTTAGAATTACTTGGCGAGGTGAAGGCATTCAAGCAATATATACTTGACCTTATAGCATAATCTATGAAAAAACTTTTAATTAGAATTTCTTAATTAAATTTCCAGTTTCAAGCTCGTTTGCAAGTCCCTGCGGCGATGGATTACCTACTTGATTTTCGCTAATGCTTCATCTATGAGCCCCAACACGTAAGCCTTATCTTCTTCATTATTCTCAAAATCTAATCCTTCCACATTTATCTTTAAAATAGGAGATATATTATAATCGTCAAAATAAGCTCTATAATTAGAATTTAGTCTTTCCCAATACCCTCGTTCCACAATCTTCTCATATTCTCTGCCTCTTTTATTTATCTTATCCATAGCTGCATCCACAGAAGTCTCAAGATATACAAGTAATTTAGGTGCCTTGCAATGTTCAATCATATTTTCAAATAACTCAGCATATAAATCAAATTCTTCTATACACATCTCCCCTGCATCCTTAAGCATTTTAGCAAAAATTACATCTCCATAAATACTCCTATCCATCACCGCATTTTTCACTTTTGAAGCTTCCTTAATATGCTTGAATCTCTTATTAAGAAAAAATATTTGTAGCGAAAAACTATATCTTTCTCTATCATAATAAAATTTTTCTAATATAGGATTATCCACCACTGGCTCTTCAAAACTCACATACCCTTTTTCAGCCATTATATTCATAAGTGTGGTCTTCCCTACACCAACTACTCCATCTATAACTATCATATCCCAGTTCCCTCCTCTATCTATTTTACTCAATGCCCTCTCATAAAACCCCATAATCTCTGCCCCCTCATACATCCTTTTTAGCTATAAAAACTACACATTTACTAACTACCTTCATATCAAAATGTGATTATCATACATATAGTTTATCCTAACTTTAAATTATATTGTATTTCTATTTATGTTAGTATATCAGAATGCCAAAGTAGTTTACAGATATTTTTAATTCACCATATTGATTGTTTATAGTAAAAAAAAGCCAGTAATTGGACAATTACTGACTTTTGAATATTTGATTAAAGAGGGAATATTTTTTCAGTATTAACTTTCTCTTTATCTGGGGGAATAAAGATGAGAAATACTAAATGCGTTAAAACTTTGTATGACTTTATTATATACGTATATAATAAAGTTGTCAACAACCATTGTTAATTAATATTAATTATACTGCAAAAGCCTCTTCACCTTGTATTATAAATTTATCAATAATAAATGCTACTCCATCTTGCTCATTAGTTTTAGTTATAAAATTTGCAACTTTTTTAACTTCTGGAAATGCATTACCCATGGCGACTCCAAGTCCAGCATATTTAATCATATGAATATCATTACCTGCATCTCCTATGCATATAACTTCTTCTTGCTTGATATTTAATTTCTCCGCAAGCGCTGCTACTCCGGCACCTTTATTAACGGATTTTTCAAGAAACTCTAAGTAGAAAGGAGCACTCCTTACTATTGTATACTTGTCGCTTACGGCTACTGGAATATTTTTGATTACTTCATCTAATATTTCCGGTGCATCTACAAACATAACCTTTACTATAGTTGTATCAGAAGGTACATTTTCCACATCAATTATTTCACAAGAAATACCATTCATTGCTGCTTCTTCTCTAGTATAAATATTGTCTTCAGGAGCAATTACACTATTCTCTGTTAATGCATGTATATTTACATTTAAATCTTTGCTTAGCTTGTACAAAGATTTATAATCTTCCACAGTTAATGTTTTTTTAGATATTATTTCCCCACCATCCGAGGTTTGAACAAGCGCTCCGTTAAAAGCTACTGCATAATTATCTTCTGAAACTAAGTTAAGTTGTTTTAAATATTTTTTAAAACCAACCAAAGGTCTTCCTGATGCTAGAACAACTTTTACTCCATTTTCTTTTGCTTGTTGTATTGCTTCACAATTTACTGTTGAAATTTTCTTTTCATCACTTAATAATGTTCCATCCATATCTATTGCTATTAATTTATATATCAATTTTTTACCTCCACGTAACCACATTTCTTAGACATCATTTCTTCGATATCATTTTATAGTATATCATGGAATTTTATAAGTAATGGATTTCATTGCTTATGAACTTTGCGTGAATTTTTTATATACCTACTTTTTCATGAACAATAAAAATGTTTACTTTTCCATAATTTGGTTTATAATTATTTTATGAATATTACTAATTTATAAAATAATAATTAAGAAACCACCCTATGCTATAAAACAATTGAAAGCACAAAGATAACGCTCTATTATGAATTTCGATAGATAATAATGCTAAGTTAGCCACAAAATAATGACAAATTTACTATACTAATGTAAAATGATAACTAATATATTCAAAATACCATATACATATATAAAAAGGGGAGACTATAACTATGATGCTAAAAAAACAAAAACCTGTAATTATTACTCTATCTATTATTATTTTAGCAGCATTACTAAGTGTTATTTTCACTTTAAATAGATTATCCTCCTCCGATACTTCATCAAATATCAATTCCCAAAAAGGTGTTTTGGAGCTTTCTGATTGGGATTTTAATAAAGATGGCTATACATCACTGGGTGGACAATGGGAATTTTACTGGCAGCAATTATTGTCTCCAGAAGATTTAAGTAATAGCGCACCTCTTCCCTCCTATATTGAAATGCCCATGGAATGGAATAAATACAACAAAAATTATAGTTCTAATGGCTATGCTACATATAGATTAACAATAAAATTAAATGAAAAATATAAAAATACTCTTTTAGGCATAAGTGTTCCCCCCATGTTATCTTCATATAAATTATGGGTAAATGGTAATCTGTTTTTGTCTAATGGAATTGTTGGTACAAGCGGTTCTTCTGAAACTCCTGCAACTAATCCCATAACGAATTATTTTATGAACAGTAATAACAGTGTTCAATTAATACTTCAAGTGTCAAATCATAACTTTAGAAATGGCGGTACCTGGGACAAACTTTATTTAGGCACCCAGTCTCAAATGGCCAATAAAAGAGAGTCTTCCATTGCGCTTGAAATTTTTTACTTCGGCATATTGCTCATAATGGGCTTATATCACTTATGGTTATATTCTTTTAGAACAAATGATAATTCTAAATTCTATTTTGGTGCTCTCTGTATAACTTTATCTTTAAGGGCATTAATTGTTGGTAACAAATACATTTTAACCATGTATAATAACTTAAGTTATGGCTGGACTCTCAAACTAGAATACATGACTTTCTATGCAGGAGTTTATTTTATGCTAAGTTACATATACTTAATCTTTAAAAATGATTGCTCTACTATAGTAAGAAAAAGCTGCAAACTTCTTTGCTTTTTATTTATTCTTATTACTATTTTCATATCCCCACTACTGGCATCAAAATTCCTATTGTTCTTTCAAATATTCACACTATTAATTATTATATATACTACTTTTGTTATATTAAAAGCCTGTCTCACAAAAAAACGTGGAACCTTTATTATGGCAATTGGTTGCTTAGTCCCTATTGGCATAAGCGGTATAACCGTACTAAAGTATTTAGGGTTAAATCATAGCAATGACTATTCACTATCAGGATTCTTCCTTCTCATACTTTTGAATGCTTTTATATTAGCAATGAATGAGTCTAAATCCTATAAAAAAGTTGAAAATTTATCCAAGGAAAAAGAAAAATATATGTTAGCAGAAAAACTTACAGCTATTACCTTTCTTTTAAATTCTTCCTTGAATTTAGAAGAAGTCTTAGACAAATTATTAAAAAGCTTAAAAGAATTAGTTCCTTATGACAGTGCCTCATTTTTCATGGAAGAAAATAACCATTTTAATGTTATGGCAGCAAATGGTTTCAAAGATATTGATAGCATATACAAAATTTCTATCAATAAAGAGGATGATCTTCTATTTAAAAAAATATATGAAACTAACACCGCCCTATTAATTTCTAATGTTAAAAATAATCCACATTTTAAGCATCATATAGAGCTAACTACTCTTGAAAGTTGGATGGGAATACCTATAATCTTTAAGGACAAAATTATTGGTATCTTAACATTAGATTCCACCCAAAAGGATATTTATACTCAATATCATATTGACATAGCCATGTACTTTGCTTGCCATGCAGGAATGGCTATAGAGAATGCTAAATTACACGGTAAAACTAAAAAACTAGCTACTATAGACCCTTTAACCAATTTGTACAACAGACGCAGTTTTTTTGAACTTGCAAATATAGATTTTGAAAAATCTAAAGTCTTGGCACAACCTATCTCAGGCATAATGATGGACATTGACGATTTCAAGAAAATAAACGATACCTTGGGACACCATACCGGTGATCTGGTCTTAAATCGACTTTCTAAGGTCTGCTTAGAAACTTTAGGTAAAAATCATATTTTCGGCCGTTATGGTGGTGAAGAATTTATTGCTTTATTACCTTCCACCTCCATTGAAGATGTTGCGATAATCGGTGAGAAGTTAAGAAGCGCTGTAGAAAATAACCCTATAATTATTAGAAAATCAGATTTAATACCCGTCACCATAAGTGTAGGGACCGCCTCTATTACTCCAACAATACAAGACTTAAATTATTTATTTGGAGAAGCTGACAAAGCACTTTACCAGGCTAAGTCTCTAGGTAAAAATCAAGTTATATCAATAAATTTAGACAGCTAGAATTTCAAGCTAAAATTAATAAAAAAATAGCTAAGTACACTCATGAATAAATTCGCAAGTGTGCTTAGCTTAATAATTAATACTGTTTCTCTTCAGAATTAGCAATGAAATTTTTAAGATTTACAAGGTCTTTCTTTCCCCTGTTACCTTTTGTCAATATTAATTTACCATTAGCATCGGCTTTTTTAAACACATAATCCCCCGTAAGCAAATTATAATCCTCAATGTCGGCATTATCTTTTGTGGTTGTACCAGTGTAATACTCTCCTACAGTAACTCCAATCAAGAACCAACCATTATTTTGAAATCTAAACCTATATGAACTAAACCATCTATAATTACTACCACCATAGAAATTCAGTAAAATTGATCCTCTATCTATTACAATGCTTTCATATGGATCACCCCAAACTCCACCTTCATTTGAAAGTAAAACTGCCTTTTCTGCTATTACTGAAGTAGAATAAGACTTTTCTTTATTCCCTAAAAGTATCATTAATGACCTTGGTGCTGCTTCTCCTTCCATTTTATTAGTTCCTTCAATTACAATTACAACATCATTTATACCATCTTTATTTAAGTCGCCTTCAACCTTTTCAGGTTGTCCCATTACTTTCTCAAGGATATGCCAACCTTTAGGAATAAACGAATTTATATCCGCCTGAACATTCGGAGTTGCAACTTTTACACCTTCAGCCTTATCTTTAGGATTATCTTCTCCACTATCATTCTTTTGTAAAGCAGTTTCCTTATTAGTAGTCTCTTTTGAATTCAAATTATTATTACTAAATTTGTTACCACAAGCCGCCACTAATACAAAACAAAACGTAATTAAAACTATCATAAATACTCTCTTCATAAAAACTAAGCAACTCCTTTTGTCATTATACTCATAATCTACAATTTAAAATTCTGTGGTAAATTACTTTTATCAGAATTTCAAAACAATAATGTAGACGGTAGCAATGAGTGGATATCCGCATGGATATGTAATAAACCACTTGGACATAAAAACCCAATAAAGATTTGAGTTAAAGATAATGAAAACGGATGGTATCCCAGCAGATACTGACATAATGAGATTTTAATTTAATTTATAAATTATTCCTTTGCCAATGTAAAATTTTCATAAGCCTGCCAGCACTCACAACCACAATATAAATAAAAGCATGAAATTTCTCCGGAGTAAATTGCAATAAGAAACGAAAGGACTATTGAAATTTCTTAATGGAATTTCCAGTCCCGAGCTCGTTTGCAATTCACGCAGGATACATTTCATACTTTCTTTACTCTATTAAAGACTATCTATTTTTTTATGTTGACACCTCTTACAAACCTTAATCTTATCATTATTACCTAAAGTTATTTCATATAACAATTTAATTCTCTCTGTCTTACATACTGGGCAAGTTCCCCTTCCTCTTGATGGTAACTTCCACAAAGCCCTACCGCGAAATTCTTTCCCCATTTTAAATCCCCCTCTTTGTTTATTCTTTTCTAATCACTATTAATAGTATTAATTATTAGAAGGATTTATGATTGTTTTTTATTTTTATATCTTATATTCCATTATACAGATGTACCTAGTAATAAACTAAATATATACAAAACAAGTATTGACTAAGTTTTCTTTAAGTGATATATTTGTAACATAAAGTTATAAATATATCACTTAAAGGAGTTTTTAATTATGAATAAAAAGATGAGTTTAGGAACAGCTATGATTATTAGAACCATCCCCATTATATTTTTCCCGATTTTCTATTATACTATGGTGAGAACTCACTATACGACTTTTGACTCTTTTATCCCAGTCATTGTTGGAACAATATGTGGTGGATTATTTAGTCTATATCACAAAATGAAAAAAGACATAAATGATGAACTGGCAAAGAGAAATAAATTAAAATCAGATTCCATTTGTTTTACAGTTGCCATCATAACTCTTATTTTCATAATGATCACAATTGGCTTTTCTAATATTTCAACAATAACAATCGGTTATATTATTTCATTTGATATTGTTTTTCTCGCTATTTTAAATGTGATCATATTTAATATCATCGACAAAAAAGGAGTTTAGAATATGGTCATCCTTAAAACTAGAATTAAAGAATTCAGAGCAAAACACGACCTAAATCAACAAGAATTAGCTGAAAAAATTAATGTAAGACGAGAAACTATTGTTCATCTTGAAAACGGAAAATATAACCCTTCACTAAAAATAGCAATGGATATTTCAAAGGTATTCCACTGCACAGTTGAAGATATTTTCGAGTTTATCGAGGATAATACTGATAAGTAACCATGATTAAAATTAAGACTCAGCTTAACTAGTACAATATTTCATTACAATTAAATATTCTATATAATGATTATACAAAAGTATGAAATTTCTCCGTAGAGAATTGCAATACGAAACGCAGAAACTATTGAAATTCGATTTAGAAATTCTTATTTTGCTTATGTAAAATTCTCGTAGCCTGACAGGGTACATAACAATTGATAATTGTTATGTACCCAAGAGCCCTACTAAGGGGATAAAGAATTTTACATTCGCAAAGCATTAAAAATTCCTAATCAAATTTCCAGTTTCAAGTTCGTTTGGCAATTCATGCAGGAGAAATTTCATACTTTCTCTATAACCTTCTTGACCTTCTCTATAGCCTCTTCTATTACCCCTTCCATACTAATATGTGAAGTATCGATAACTAAATCATAGTTACTTTCTTGATTTATATCTATATTATAAATATCCTTAAATCTACTAACCTCGAGTCTTCGCCTTTCATTTATATTCACCTTAGCATCTTCCTTAGAAGCATATTTCTCTGATTTGCCTCGTTCATTTTTCATGGACCTCTCTACTGCAACATCCAAATCTACTTTTAAATATATTTTAAAGGAATCAGGTATAAAATGCCATGCAAGTCTAGCATCGAAAATGAAATTGTCCTTTTCTTTCCCAATCTCTGCAGTTCTGTTGTCAACTTCATGATCTAGCTTGTTATCAAGCATATATTTATTGTATTCCGTTATAGACATACCTTTTTCTACAGCTAATTTTCTTTGTAAATCACCTACACTAAAATAAGTATAATCTAAAGACTTACTTATAGCCTTAGCAACACTGCTTTTTCCTGAATATAAGGCTCCTGTTATAGTTATCTTCACCGTTAAATCATCTCCTATATTTAAGTTCAAAACATTAAATATTTTATCCGCTTATAATACCCATTATACTTGAAAGCAATACTTATTGGTACTGTTCCTCTGTCACAACTAGCGAAGCTTCTTCATACAATATATAATATTGATTTTATAATTATTGCAATTAACAATCACTAATATTATGCCTTAAAAAACACTAGAAGGAGGTTTAAAATGTACACAAACCCATATATGATGTATGACATGGATTTATTAGAAAAGTCCTTAGCAGGCATTAATTTAGCCGTTCAAGGCGAACAAGAAGATGAATTGTTCTATGATTACTTAATAAGTATTGCGCCTACAGATGATGAGAAAAAAATTATTGCTTCTATAAGGGATGATGAACGTGGACATAATAAAATGTTTAGATATATATACAAAAGCATCACCGGTGTAGATGTACCCCCTGGAAATGATGAGGAGTTTGTGAAGCCTATTTCTTACCTTGATGGCATTAAAAAAGCTTTATTTGGAGAGCTTGGTGCTGTAGAAAGATATAGAGAAATTAGAAGAGGGCTTCCATCTACTATGTACAGAGATCTACTTTTCAACATTATAACTGATGAAATAAAGCATAGTTCTAAGTACAATTACTTATTCACCTTAAACAGTCACAATATGTTAAAAGATATGCGGTATGGTGAGGCCTAGGGTACATGAATAGTACTGCTCATCATTTGGATATATATAACAAACAAAATACTCATTTTAGGCTCCAAGGTGCTCGATTTGTTTACACCTTAGAGCCTATTATTTTCTTAATTATCACCTGAATATTTATAAATAAAAGTGTGTTGACAAAATTAGTCATTAAGCTTACAATCAAATTAGATATTACTTGATAATCATTATCGTTTTATAAGAAATTAGGTATGTAAAACAAGTAAATTAGGTTAGGATAGACTCTCAAACACACTTATTATTTATTTGAATTTAATCTATACCAAAATGAAAGAGAAGGTGAAAATATATGATATTCCAAAGCAAAAATATAAAATCATACAATAATGAAGCTCAAACAAAATTTATTACTTATTTTGAGGATTCTCAATTAGACAAAGGATTAGCTTTAGATAAGGGATTGCCTTTAGACAAAGAAATTCACTCTAAAATAAAATTCATGTTAGATAGTGAAGACTTTGATTGTAAAAATGGCCAGCTACAAATTATAAATTTATTTAGAAATGAATCTCCTAGAAATGTAATTCTAGTTGGGGTAGGCAAAAAAGAAGATTTTACCTTAGACAGATTAAGAAAAAATATAGCTAAAGCAGTAAAAGAGGCAGCAAAGTCAAAATCTAAATCCATTGATATAAATATTGAAAATTTAGTTAGCCTAATGAACTTAGATGAAATTGTTAGAACTATTTCTGAAGCTGCAGTAATGGCAGACTATAAATTTGATCAGTACAAATCAGATAAAAAAGCTTCAACCTTAGAAGAATTCAACATACTATATGCGCAAGAAGATCATTTAGAAAATATTAGTAAGGGCATTAATGAAGGAGTAATACTTGGACAAGCTAACATATTGACCAGGACCTTAGTTAATGAACCTGCTAATATATTAGGCCCTATAGAACTAGCTGAGGCAGCAAAAAAAGCTGGTGTTGAAAGTGGATTCCAAGTAGAAATCTTTGATGAGGTAGCTATAAAAAAATTAAATATGTTAGCATTCCTTGAAGTCGCTAAAGCTTCTGTTAAACCACCAAGATTAATTGTTATGAGATACCAAGGTAACCCGGGTAGCAAAGAAGAAATTGTAGGATTAGTGGGAAAAGGTCTTACTTATGACAGTGGTGGATTATCCATCAAACCTACTACTGGAATGGTTACAATGAAATCCGACATGGGCGGAGCGGCCGCTGTAATTGGAGCCATGACTGCTATAACAAAACTAAAAGCAAAGGTAAATGTAATAGGAGTAGTTGCTTCCTGTGAAAATATGATAGGTGGAAATAGTTACAGACCAGGAGATATAATTGGCTCCATGGGCGGCAAGACTATAGAAGTAATTAACACCGATGCTGAAGGAAGATTAACTCTTGTAGATGCAGTAAATTATATAATTGAAAAAGAGCACGCTACAAAAGTAGTAGACATAGCCACATTAACTGGGGCAGTAATCTCTGCTTTAGGCACTACGGCTACTGGTGTAGTTGCAAACAATGATTTCTTTTTTACTAGATTAGAGCAAGCTTCAAAAATATGTGATGAAAAGGTTTGGAGATTACCGGCCTTTGATGAATATAAGGAATTGATAAAATCTGATGTAGCAGACCTTAAAAATTCAGGGGGCCGAAATGCTGGATCTATAACAGCAGGATTATTTATTGGAGAATTCGTTAAGGATAAGCCTTGGTTACACCTTGATATTGCTGGAACTTCTTGGGCTGAAAAAAACAGTGATTATGAATCTAAGGGTGGAACTGGTGCTGGAGCTAGATTATTGTATCATTTGATTAAGCAGTTAGAAAAATAAAAAACAGAGACTTAAAATTTAAGTCTCTGCTTTTATCTTTTCTAATTCTTTCTTTATCTCACTGTCACCAGTTTCACTTATAGCCTTATCAAGTTTCCTAATAATATCACTTATTACTTTTTTCTTTTCATCTATAGATTTATATTTAACTGCATCAATGGTATTTTTAATTTCGTTCATCTTTTGTTTTTGTGATTCATTCATAAGTGAACTAGCACCTTGTATTTTTTGTTCAAATATAGTTAGTTGTTTATCTATATTCTCCACACTATTCTTAGTAAGCGCATCAAATAAAGCCTTTATATCCATTTTTTCTGCTGTACCTACTATTTTACTATCTACAATCTTTAAATCCTTCATTTTAAAATGAACAGCACTCTCTTTAATTTTTATTAAATTGTCCTCAACATAAAAACTCTCGTTAGCATTCTTTGAAATTTGAGAAATCACCATACTCTTAGGCAATGTAAGCTTGCCGATTTTAAAATTGTCAGCATCATAGACAATATCACCATTAGAAATGCTTATTTTCCCTGCAGAAGAAAATAATAAATTAATATTCTTATAACTTATAGGTGCTTCAATTAAAAGTTTATCCTTTAAAACTTCTATATTAGCTCCTTTAAGAGTTATATCTCCCTTATTTTTAGGACTTTCAAAATATAAATTGCTTAACTGATCTACATCCTCTTGATTTAATTCAAATTCTCCACCTTTTATCTGTATAACTTTAATTTTGTTTATAACCTCTGTGGAATCCGTTTTTTTAAGGACCACCCCTCCAGTATATAATACACTGTATACAAGTAATGCCAAAGCTGCTAATAAAACAATAAACACTACTAGGCCTTTGCTTTTCTTTGATTTTTTAGTTCTAGCCATAATATCTCCCTTTATTCATAATGCTTATATATTATCACATTTAGATTGATTTAATTCATCAAATTAAATAGTTAACAAATAATTTTTCCCCTTCCATTTATTAATCTGGTCATATTATCCTAATATTGAAAATTGCGGACCAAGCCTGTAGTATGATATTATATACCTAATAAGAAAGACCTAGGAGGATATCATGATAACCGAAAAAAAGCTCTACATTAATCGAAAAAAACATTATGAATATTTATTAAAAAAGCAAAATGAAACCGCAAGTTTTATAGGCATATTAAGATTTTTAATCTTTGCAAGTGGATTAGGCTTTACAATTTTCTTCTATTTGCGATCAAATTATTATTTATGTCTATCTGTATTAATTGCCACTACTGTAATATTTGTATTTTTCGCAATTAAGCATAGCAAGATAAAACACAACAAAATTCGTTGTTCTATTTTATGTGAAATTAATGAAAATGCTATAAAACGGTTAAATGGCAATTGGAAGGATTTTTCTGATGATGGTAAAGATTTTTTTGATGAGGAACATAATTACTCAAGAGACTTGGATATATTTGGCGAAAGTTCCCTTTTTCAATGGATTAACTCCTGTATAACTTATCTTGGCAGAAAAAAATTAAAGGACACTCTGTCCTCTCCTATTTATAGTATTAAGCAAATTTATAAAAGACAAGAAGCAATAAGGGAATTAGCGAAAAATATGGGGTGGACACAAAGATTTGAAGCAGAAGCCATCCTTAGTGAAAATAAAAATCATAACCCTGAAGAATTAATCCAATGGGCCGAGGATAAAAATGAGTTTTTCCTAAAATCTTGGGTTATAACTATAACAAGGCTATTACCAATAGTGACTTTATCTGTTTTTGTATTATCCCTATTTTTTACTAAAGTATCCTATAGATTAGGCCTTATAGGCATTGTGATTCAAATGATAATGCTTACACTTGGATATAGAGAAATAAGTAGCAATTTAGATACTGTAAATGAATATAAAGATACTATTCTTATATATAATAAGCTTCTTATGCATATTGAAAAAACAAATTTCAACTCTGAGTATTTAAAAAGTTTAAAAGCTAAACTTTTCAATGCAGATGGGATAAAAGCTTCTCATCAGATAAAAAGATTAGGAAAGCTAGTAAATCTAATCTCTGATAGGAAGAACATTTATTATCTGCCTATAAATATCATTTTTCTATTAGATTATCAATGTCTAATTAATCTACAGCGATTTAAAAAGACTAGCGGTATTAGTTTAAAATCTTGGCTAGAGGTTATAGGTGAAATGGAGGCCTTAAATAGTTTATCAACTATAACTTACGAACACAAAGATTGGGCAATGCCAAAGTTTCAGGAGGAGCCTCCTATTTTTAAAGCTAAGAATTTGGGACATCCACTACTTGGAGCCAGTAGAGTATATAATGATATTCACATAGAAAAGTCACAAAACATTCTTTTAATTACTGGTTCTAATATGTCTGGTAAAAGCACCTTACTGCGAACTACAGGCATTAACTTGGTTTTAGCCTATGCAGGTGCTCCTGTTTGTGCAGAAAGTTTTTACTGCTCTATAATGGATATTTATACTTGCATGAGGACAAGTGATAATTTAGAAAAAAATATTTCTTCCTTCTATGCAGAGCTTCTAAGAATAAAGAAACTAGTAACTGCTACAGAAAATAATGCTCCAATTTTCTTCTTATTAGATGAAATTTTTAAGGGAACTAACTCTATAGATAGACATACCGGAGCTAAGGTTTTGGTAAGCAAACTAAGTACTGACAACGCACTAGGCTTTGTATCTACCCATGACTTAGAACTAGGTGACATTGAGAAAACCAATAAGAAAGTTAAAAATTATCACCTTAAAGAATATTATAAAGATGATAAATTATACTTTGACTATAAGTTGCGTTCTGGTGTTTCTACAACTAGGAATGCATTATATTTAATGAAAATGGCAGGTCTTGATATTCCATCTGATTTAGAACTTCCTCAATAAAACAATAAAATAAAACTATCAAAATACCACTGGCATTTTGATAGTTTTATTTTTTTAACAAGAATTATAGTCCAAAAATTTGGTTCAATTGCCCAACACTATCTCCATCAATATTAGTAAATAATGCGACTTTAACTCTATTCTTACTTTCCTTATCTAATTTACTATAAGAATTCTTAACAGATGCTTGGTCTGAAGAAGAATTGTAGGAAGCATCTCGTTGCAATTTACTAACAGTTGAACGCATCTTTGAGATTATCTGCTTCTCTTTTGGAGTCTCCACTTGTAAATATGCGCCTCCTAGATCTTCATTTAATTTTTCAAGTACAGTGAGTTTAGTCTGCTTTTGCTTGCCAGGCTCTTTTCTGTTTTCCTCTGTATTTTGTTTTTCTTCTGATATTGCAGCCTGTTTAGACGTTTCAACGGCTGCTCTTATTTTTTCTAATTTTTTTTGTTTGTCACTATTTTCAGTTTTTTCTGTAGATTCACTTTTAGCTTCAGAATTTTCTCCACCTATAGTTTTTATATTTTTAAGTTTACTTATAACCTCAGTAAAATTAGTTTTCTTAAGGTCTAGTCCACCATTATTTAATGTAATGTATGCAAAAATTACAATTGTACCTAATAAAATAATTAGTCCAGGTATCCCTTTGTTCTTCTTTGTCTTCCTATTTCTCGACATAATTACCTCCTTTTTTCGTAGTGTCTACATACTAGCACAGATACACTGATTTTTAACTTTATATGGGGCAGTTTACAAAAAATTGTCCTATTCATCTTATTACGTTCACATCGAACTCCCATCACATTCCATATTTGCATTGGAAATAGGCATTTTTTTAGAGTATACTTTAAAAAAGTATACTCTAAAAAAACACCTATATTAAAAATTATTATGGGTCGACCTTATTCCCAAGGTGAACTTCACTTATTTCTAAGGCCTTCCAGCCGAATAACTACCAGGCTTTGTATTAAAACTTATGGTTTTTCCATTAGATGTGGCTATAATAGTTCCTAACTCATCTGTTCTATATACTGGTATGTTTTTATTTTTCAATTTGTCCATGGTTTCTTTATGTGGATGGCCATAATCATTTCCTTTTTCAGTGGATATAATCGCATACTTTGGATTTACCTTAGCTAAGAATTCATCTGAAGTTGATGATCTACTTCCATGATGACCTACTTTAAGCACATCTGCCTTAATATTAAACCCCTTTTGAAGGATTTCACTTTCTGATATGTCCTCCGCATCTCCTGTTAAAATGAAAGAATTGTTTCCAAATTCTAATTTTACCACCACAGAATAATTATTTAAATCCTTATATTTAGTACTATTTGGGGCTAAAATTGTACATTTAGCTGAACCTAAATTAAAGGTTTCTCCTGGACTAGGAACGGTTGCCTTCATTCCTTTATTTTTTATTGCTGCCACTACATCTCCAAAAGTCTTTGTAGTAGAAGTTGCTTTAGGCAAAAAAATTTTACCTATATTAAAATCATTAATTATATAATCCAGACCTCCCATGTGATCTTCATGAGGATGAGTTCCAATAACATAGTCTAACTTTTTTACACCTTGCTGCAACAAGTAGTTCTTAACTAGCTTGCCATCTCCATTATTTCCTGCATCTATAAGCATAAACTTTGAACCTTGTTGAATTAAAATACTATCTGCTTGTCCAACGTTAATAAAATGAACTTTTAAATTACCATTTAAAGTTGAATTGGTTTTTTTACCTTCATATTGGGTAATTTTAGTATTTTCATCTGTGACTTTTGTGTTTTCATTCACTGTCTTAGTATTTTCATCAGAATTTGCCACTTTTTCTGAGCTATTACTTATTTGCATTTTTTCTTTAGATACACTTACAGCATTATCTCCAATATTACTTGCACACCCAGTTAAAAGAAAAACAGATAAAAACAAAATTAAAAAGCAAGAATATTTAATTTTAAATCTTTTTATAGTAGCACCCCCTTATATAGAATTATGTTTTTTACAGAATCCTATCTATTATGTACTACCATACAACATATTTGTAGTTTTGTGAATTTTTTTGGATTATTTTGCAATTTAATTAATGTGTATTGGTAATTAACAATTAAACCATGTATATTTTTTAATTAATTACCTATGATTCAATAGTGTTTAAATTTTATTTTTGAGCAAAATAATATTATAGTAATATAGTATTGTCGGAAAGGAGAAATGTTATGAAAATTAATTTAATATTTAAAAATTTTATTATCTTAATTTCTATAACCACTTTTTTAAAGGGCTCCTTTTTTCTAAAACACGTAAATAAAGACGACGACTTCAAAAACAAGTATGGTGTTCAATTAGTCTTAAAAAATTAAATATTGCAAAAAAATCAAAACAGTTGTATATGCTTCGGATGGATAGCATGTACAACTGTTTTTTTAGAAAAATTTATGAAATATTTTTATTTTTCACCTGTAAATCCTTGCTTTTCAATAGAATCTTTAACCTTTGGATAGTATACATATTTGTATATTCCAGATACTTCTTCACTCCAAGTTTTATTAAGTCTACCATCTGTTACTTTTATCATATGTTCTTTAATTTCTTCATCATATTCTTTGATTTTTTCTTTTAAATCTTTATTATATACTTCACTATGATACACAACTCCTTTAGGGAATCTTGGTTTCACATCTGATGTTCCATCGGGATGACCTATTGCTAGTCCAACCATAGGGAACACGAACTCTGGTAGCTCCAAAAGCTCTACTACAGCTTCTGCTTCTTTTCTTATACCTCCAATTGGTACAATTCCAAGGCCTAATGATTCTGCTGCAGCTATAGCATTACTAAGCGCCAACCCTACATCCACCGCTCCTACTAATTTTGCTTCTTCACTTTCAGTAATCACCATCTTTTCCCCAGTAATTTCAGCAGCCAATTTGGCTCTATAAAAATCAGCACAGAATACAAGAAAAAGAGGAGCTTTATCTACATAAACTTGATCTCCCACAAGCTGCGAGAGTTTTTTCTTTCGCAGGGTATCCCTAACACCAATTATAGTAACTTGTTGCCCATTTATAGATGAAGGGGCAGACTGACTAGCACTTATTATTAAGTCTAAATCCTTGTCACTTATTGATTCATTTGTATAACTTCTAATTGATCTATGATTATTTAATAATTCTATTACTTCATTCATAATTTCATCTCCGTTTATTGATTGTCTACTAATACTCTTTATCGTTTAATAAATTGTGATCATATTTTACCTCTTATAATTTTCATTGTCAATATGAGAATTTATTATTTATACTGAATGTCGTTTGCATTATTTCCTTAAATAGGAGCTCTTAACTGAAAAATATTCTTGATAATAAGAAAGTATAATTGGTGTACTTATGTTGTGGTTTATTTCTATTTTTAAATGGGTATTATATTCATCAGAGCTAAATGAATGTTCTTTAACTGTTGAATAATATAACTCATATGATATAATCTAAAAGTAAATTTTTTATATATTTTACTAATATGAGGTAACTTCATGAAATGCTATGGTATCTTACAGAATCACTTTCACTACAACCTGCCCGCCCTATACAATAATACTTAACGCCACTAACTCATGACTGAAGTCACGAGTTAGTGGCGAAATCTTCAAAACGTAATAAAACCAGTACCCGTGGATTAGATTTCTTTGGAGCAGATATTAGAAAGACTAATCTCAGAGGTGCAAATCTGAGGGGAGCATGCTCGTCCGTAAATAAACCATACCAGGCTGCCGCCTTAAATAACTATCAAAAAAATATCTACATCTTATATTTTCATTAACCCCACACGTGAAAAAATCCCTATAAATAAATATAGAGACTCTTCATCACACTATTCCACCCCCACCATGTGGAACTTAAAATAATTCATTATTGATAATTATGAAATTTCTACGGAGTGACTTGCAATAAGAAGAGCAGAAACATTGGAATTTCATTTAGAAATTCTTCTTTTGTGAATATAAAATTCTCGTGAGCCTGTCAGGACGACAGGCTAGCGAACCTGAGCCAGGATGGCGAATGTGAGTGTCAGAGCATTTTATATTCGCAAAAGATTAGAATTTCTTAATAAAATTTCCTGTTTCAAGCACTTTTGCAAGGCACGCAGTAGAAATTTCATATTTTAAAACTTCTATTTTACGTATCCATCTGGATGACCTTTATGCCACTGCCATGCAGTTTCAATAATAGTTTGTAATGAATCATACTTAGGTGCCCATCCAAGAATATTCTTAGCCTTATCACTAGAAGCTATAAGTACTGCTGGATCTCCTGCACGTCTAGGTGCCATTTCCGCCTTTATTTTAAGACCAGTAACTTTTCTTGTTGTTTCGATTACTTCCTTAACAGAAAAACCTTTTCCATTTCCAAGATTACAAATTACGCTATCTTCACCTCGTCTAAGCCTTTCAACTGCAAGTAGATGAGCATTGGCTAAATCTGTTACGTGGACGTAATCTCTAACACAAGTACCATCCTCTGTATCATAGTCATCACCAAATATCATAATTTTTTCTCTTTGCCCAAGTGCAACCTGAAGAATAAGAGGAATTAAATGAGATTCTGGTCTGTGATCTTCTCCTATTTTCCCACTTATATGAGCACCTGCTGCATTAAAATATCTTAATGCTGTATATTTTATGCCATAAGCATTATCACACCATTTTAAAATTTTCTCTACTGCAAGTTTTGATTCTCCATATGGATTAGTAGGGAAAGTTCTATCATCTTCGAGTATAGGAATATTATCTGGCTCACCATACGTTGCTGCAGTTGATGAGAAAACAATTTTTTTAACCTTATAGTCTCTCATTGCCTTAAGTAGGTTTATAGTAGAACCGATGTTATTTTCAAAATACTTTAGTGGTTCTGTAACACTTTCCCCAACTAATGAATCTGCTGCAAAATCTATAACTGCATCTATATTATTTTCTGTAAAAACTTTATGAAGTATTGCGTCATCTCTTAAATCTCCAGAATAAAGTTTTCCACCCAATAATGAATCGTGATGTCCTTTTTGGAAATTATCTAAAACAACTACCTCTTCTCCTTTTTCTAAAAGCTGAGCTACCATATGGCTCCCAATGTAACCTGCTCCACCGCATACTAAAATTGCCATTAACTAAATTCTCCTCTCCTAATAACTTATTATTAAATGTATATTTTACTATAATGTATCTATAATTATTTTAACACAACTCCATGTATTAGTCATAATTTTCTATATCATTTTTATGCAATTGACTTTACATTCCTCCAGGCATATACTTAATTGAGCTAAATTTAAGCTTTTTAGTATTTTAGCTAAATGGCTATTTTTTATGGAGTTTATATTTATAGATTCTCCCTCTAATAACAATTTAGGAGGTATAGTATGTCACATGGATTAAACGGAAAAGCACTAACGGAATTTTTACTTTATGGAAGTATTGATGAAATAGATAAACTTATTCAATTTATTCATCCTACAGATATTTTAGTAGCTATTAGGGAATATGAAGGAGATACCTTAAATCTATTTCAAAATCTATCCCCTAGTGTCATTGCGGACATTATTGATGACGCAGACGATGAGGATAAATATAACCTCTTATTTATACATTCCGCAATTATGCAAAAGAAAATTATACACGAAATGTCTTCTGATGAATTGGTAGATTTATTAGAATCTGTTTCAGAAGATGAAGCTAAAAATATTATGTTAAACATGGATAAAGAAGATGTTGATGAAGTAAAAGAATTGTTAAGCTACCCTGCAGAAAGTGCAGGAGGTATAATGGCCACTGAATTTATCAGCATAAAACAGAATATGACTATAGGTGAAACTTTGGTTTATTTACAAAAAGAAACTCCAGAAGCAGAAACTTCCTACTACATATACGTAGTTGATGAAAATAATCTTCTAAAAGGAGTTATATCTCTCCGGGATATAGTAGTAAATAGTTTTGATGTAAAAATTTATGATATTATGAACATTAATGCTATGAGCATACCCGTTGATATGGATAGAGAAGAAGTTGGGCATATATTTGAAAAATACGGGTTTTTAACTATGCCCGTAGTTAATGAAGCTATGCAAATTTTAGGAATAGTAACTGCGGATGATATTATGGAAATTCTTAGTGATGAGCATACTGAGGATTTATACCGTCTTGCCGGTTTGCAAGAAGATGAAAAAGTTACTGGTTCTCTTAAAGATGCCGTAAGCAGTAGATTACCCTGGCTATTTGTAAATCTAGTGACTGCTATAATGGCAGCTTCTACCGTCAGTTTTTTTGAAGGTACCATCCAAAAGGTCGTAGCCTTGGCCACCTTTATGCCAATAGTTGCAGGAATGGGCGGTAATGCAGGTACACAAACACTTACTATTATTATTCGTAGTATCGCCCTAGGAGAAATAGATGCTAAGAATGCAAAAAAAATATTATTAAAGGAATTCGGTGTGGGCCTATGTACAGGTATTGCAACGGGTATTGCTGTTGCTCTTTTAGGTTCTTTTTGGGAAAAGAATATGGTTTTCGGAGTAGTTATCGGAGCTTCTATGGTGCTCAACATGGTTGCAGCAACCATCTCAGGCTTCGCAGTACCAGTTATACTTAAAAAATTCAATATTGACCCAGCACTTGCTTCTGCTGTATTTGTTACCACCGTTACAGACGTTCTAGGCTTCTTCTTTTTCTTAGGACTTGCAACCTTATTCTTACCTTTTTTAATATAGTATTTCTTTAAGAATATAAAAAATATATAATAAGTTAAAGGTACTTTCATACTGTCTTACTACTTAATTTAATATTTGTAGAACAGATAAAAACTACCAAAGTGCATAATTAGGCACTTTGGTAGTTTTATATTGTTTTGGTCGTAAACCCTGCGCTGTTAACCTTTATTAGTTACAAGTGTATTTAAACCAATTTTTAGTTTTTCATGTCTAAGCTCTGTATTTTTAAGGTGCATTTTTTCTCTAAGTGCATCGGATTTTTCCTTAGTTAAAATACCTTCAATTACTAATTCATTAAATAATCCGCCTTTTCCACCCTGACATTTTCCATTTTTGCACTTACCGTCTCTATTGTCATCTCCAGATTTTTTCTGAGATTTAAGGGCTACATGTTTTAATACCTTATCCCCTTCAGCCCTAGTAATAATCTTTGATGCTACACTCTCTGCAATTACAGCTTCTAATGTAACTTTCATCTCTGCTCGTCTTTCTTGCTCCATCTTATCCATAGGAGCTTTAATATCCATACTTGTAGCAAGTTTTTCATTTATGCTACCATTAGTATTTTCTGTAGCAAAACTAATGCTTGCTCCAGAAAATACTAATCCCGTACATAACATTCCACTTAATATTTTTATTCTTAAATCTTTTTTCTTCATTTTAAAAGTCCCCTCATAACAAATTTTTTTACCTACTTATTATGAGTTTATTGAGTCAATAATATTCATTACTTCAATGATAATACTTCTTTCTTTTTTTTAAATTTACTACTTAATTTGTAACTAATATTAGTTAATATCATTGCTAAAGTCCCACCGCTAAAATCAATTATTATATCAATAATGTTGGAGGTTCTTCCAGGTACGAATTTTTGAATGAACTCGTCCATTACTGGGAAAAATAGCATTAAAAATAGCACTAAAAATATTTTACTTGTCTTATATAAGTTAAAATTCTTTATTGCAGCACATAGAAATATACCGAAAATAAAATACTGAAAAAAGTGTGCATTTTTCCTAACATAATAGTTTAAATTGCTAAATTGAATATTAGGTTTGTCTATAGTTACTTTTGGAACTTTCATCACCATACTGGCTACCTTTATGACCTCTTCACTACTTTTTTGTGATACTTCTCCTTGCCTTGTACCATTATAAAAAATAATACTAAGCCAAATGACACATAATAAAACCTTAACTATTGTTTTTGTTTTTATCGAATTTTTCATAAATTTCTCCTATACTTTATCTTTTTTTTAAGTGTTTCTAGACCATTAATGTATCCCTTTCAATCATTGTTTGATAGATTTTAAATGTTAAAAATGCTACAATATTATAATATTATAATATTAACCACGAAGTGAGTGATACAGAATGTTCAACACAATATCTCTTAAGCATAACACAACTAATATATTAAATAAATTAAAAAACGAAGCAGTTTTCGTCTTAGCGATGGTGCTAGCTATTGTCTCTTCATTTGTTTCCACTCCCAAAATAGGATACATTGATTTCAAAGTATTATTTACATTATTTAATCTTATGCTTGTTGTAGGCGCTTTTAAATATATGAAGATATTGGACAAAATCGCCGTGGGACTACTTGCTAAATTTAATAATTCCAGAAAAATTTCATTTATTTTAATATACCTGACTTTTTTTAGTTCTATGCTTATAACTAATGATGTGGCTCTAATAACTTTTGTACCCTTAGCCCTTATTATAAGCAAAAGAGCTACCATAAGCCCCATGAAAACAGTTGTATTTCAAACACTAGCCGCTAATATTGGTAGTGGTCTTACACCTATGGGTAGTCCTCAAAATCTTTTCATTTTTTCTTATTATAATCTAACGGCCTTTAGATTCTTAGAAATAATGTTACCCTTTGCAATATTGGGTGCTGTTTGGCTTTTCACTTTGAATTTAACACAGAAGAATAAAAAGTTGGAATTTAATCTAGAAGGTATAGTTATTAAAAATAATTTTCAAGTTCTAATTTTTTGTGCACTTTTTATATTTATATTATTGTCAGTATTTAATATTATAAACTATAAATTAGCCACATTAGTTACAATCGCAGCGGTATTACTATTAAATAAAAATCTATTAGCTAAAGTAGACTATTTTTTACTACTCACCTTTGTAGGTTTTTTTATATTTATCGGGAATATTTCCAGTCTTCCTCTTATAGAGCACTATGCTAAAGAACTTTTACAAAATAAAGCCGCAACTTATTTTTCTTCAATTATACTAAGTCAAGTCGTTAGCAACGTTCCCTGCTCCATACTTTTAGCGAACTTCACCTCAAACTGGAGGGAGCTGCTACTGGGGGTTAATATAGGTGGACTTGGAACCCTCATTGCATCTTTAGCTAGTGTTATCTCCTATAAACTATACATAAATGAGAGCACAGATGCAGAAAAGAATAGATACCTTAGTTGTTTTACATTCTATAATTTTATAAGCCTATTGTTATTTACATTTATAATTTACTTTATATTTATATTTTAACATATTTTAGGATTATGGCCTTGTTGTTTAAATTTTATTCCTCTAAACTTACCTATGTCCACTTTGCCACTTGCCACATGATTGGCACCACTTTCTATTTACATTATTCCCATTATAATCTATACTTGACTTGTAAAAGTAATAACATTCACTTATATAAGTTGATTAAGCGTTATGTGTTTAACATATTATAAAGTCGAAGGGGGGAATTTATCAGAAGTCTAACTAACACTTTTGATAAAAACAAAAAAATGCCAAATGACTCTCATTTAAAACCCGTTTATCAAAAAATAGCTATTGATATTGCTAACAGAATAATATCTGGGGATATCTCTATAGGAGATAAACTATATGGTAGGTCTTCTCTTGCAAGTCAATATAACGTGTCACCAGAAACTGTAAGAAGATCGATAAGCCTTCTAAGTGACATGGATATAGTAAAGGTAACAAAGGGTAGTGGAATTGTTGTAAATTCAGTAGATAATTCTTTAAAATTTATTGATAAATTTAAAGATATAGATTCTATAAGTTCTCTTAAAAAGGGCATTGTGGATTTACTTGAAAAGAAAAAAGAATTAGATAGATCTATAGAAAATTCTATTGATGAACTAGTAGATTATTCTAGTAGATTTAAAAATAGTAATCCCTTTACACCTTTTGAATTTGAAATACATTCTAACATGAGTATAATAGATCAAACTATATCCCAAACTAAATTTTGGCAAAACACTGGAGCAACTATAATTGGTATAAGACGAGACTATAAATTAATTCTTTCGCCTGGCCCAAGTACAATCTTTAAAGATAATGATATCTTTATAGTTATTTGTGACGAAAATAGTTATGATAGAATTAAAGACTTTCTTAAGATAAACTAAATAATTATCCAAAAACCCTTGCCACACAGCTTTATGTAAAGTTGTGTGGCAAGGGTTTTTTAATATAAAAAAATTTAATAACATAAGAATAATTGTATAACTTATACTCCGCACAATATATTATAAAATCCCTATATTTAATTTTAGGGTATTTTCTACTTGTATTTTCAACAATACTACAAACTTTTAAC
>NZ_JAHLDL010000009.1 GCF_018861315.1 Clostridium bowmanii
AACTTATCCTCATATTTATATAATGATTTTGGTCTTTCTATATGGTTATTGTTTGTATCTATAAGAAATTCTTTGAGCCCTAAGTCAAATGCTATCATTTCATTAATTATAGGTAACTTGAAATTTTCAGTCTCTACATTAAAACTAACAAAGTACTTACCACTAGGTACTTTACTAACAGTAGCAAATAATATTTTTCCTTTGAATTCTCTGTGTAATTTGGCTTTTACTTTACCTAATTTAGGTAATTGAACTAAATTGTTATGGAATAAAGCCTTAATATTATTATTTGTAAAGTTAGTGGTGTAAGAATAATTATGATCATGTTTTGATTTAAATTTAGGAAAACCGGTATGTTCTTTGAAAAATTTCCGATAAGCACTATCTAAATATTCTACAGTCTCCTCTAGTTTTTGCTTTTCTAATTTCATTTCACTCTTATTTATTGCCATTGATACCCACCTTTCTATAAGACCTCTTTAAAAAAAATATCTAATTCTTTAATAATAAAGATACTGTGTCATATACTTTAGTAGCATGAAATTTAAGGAGGTATTTATGAATATTTTAATAACTGGTGCAAAAGGTAATGTTGGGGCTTATCTTTGTAATGTTTTATCAAAATCACATACTATTTATGGATTAGATAAAACCGAGCTTAACATAATGGATAAAATAGCTACTGAGAAAACGCTCAATGAATTAAAGCCCGATGCAGTGATTCATACTGCAGCCATAACAAATAAATATATTTGTGAATACAACGAGACTTTAGCCTACGGTGTAAACACGGTAGGCACTTTAAATATTGCTAGCTGCTGCAATTCACTTAATATACCCATATTATACCTATCTAGCACAGATGTATACGGTGATATTAAATCTTCTCCCTACAGTGAAATTGATGAATGTACTCCAATAAACGCATATAGTAAGAGTAAACTCGGCGCGGAAGAACTAATTCAAACTATTTGCACAAAATATTTTATACTTCGCACCTCAAATATATTTGGTGGCAATGACTGTTTCGTAAAAAAATTAATAAAAGGAAAACATACAGCTATTTATCTATTTTCAAACCCCACCCTTTGTGTAACTTATATTGGAGATCTAGTTAGAGTGCTTAAGCAGCTTTTGGCAACTGATAAATATGGGATATATAACTTCACCAATGAAGGTTGTTTATCAAAATCACGGCTAATAAATAGTATAATAGAATTTAGTAATCTTAATGTTCCTTTGGTAGTACAATCAGATAAACTTTTGTCTAATATTATAAGCGAACCTAATTATACTTGCGTAGATAGCTCTCGCATAAAATCCTCACTGGGTATTGAAATTTCTTCTTGGGATGATAGACTTAAAGATTATATTAATATGCTGATGGAATAGACTAAGCTAGAATAGATTAATCTATATAGTAACTTAGCATACTGAATTATCATATATTTAAATTATCATATATAGTTTAAATTTAAATATTACTTCTTTTATCACATTGACATTTAATCACTTTCAGCTTATTATGTATATATAGGTATACCCTGCACGGGTATGGAGGTGTTTTTATGTTAACTATAGACGATAAAGCAATAAGTGCCATAAAAAAATTGAATTCAGTTTTAGTAGTTAAGTCTGTAATAAATTCTTGCGGATGAGGAGGCACACCTACAAGAAGTCTCTGGATTGAGACTCAGAAGAATTTTTTCCCTTCAGAACAATTTATTTTAATGGAACATGAGGGTGTAAAGGTGTATCTTCATAAAAGCCTTATCATAAATAAAGATATACATGTTTATCAAAAGCTTAAAATTCCATTTTTCGGCTCCATATTTGGAATTAAAGGTGTTAGATTATAACTCTCACTGTATGTCTCAATAACTATTTATCTACTATATCCTTATTAATATTCTCATATAATAAACTCATATGTTATTAGGTCCCGTTTTGAAAAATGGGTTTAATCATTATATTAATAAAAACCTGAGAATAGGCCAGTCTATTCTCAGGTTTTTTATTTGAAGGAAATAAAAAAAGCATCTCCTATGATATTTAAAATTATGGGAATGCTTTTTTTTTAAATATTTAACTAAATATATTTATTTAATAACATTATAAAAACTCAACACATAGTATTAAAAATTAATAATCGTCTCCCCCCAAAATTAAATATAGCTGGGATTATATCGCAAAATTATTCTTATCTTATGCTAACAAAAGTATATATTGCGCAGAATGCGTATGAACAAGCCTTAGTAATTCTTAACTAATTTTAGTGAAAGATACGTTAAGAAAAGTGCATGTTTGAGCGATAGCGAGTTTGCACTTTTTAGTATCTTTCAATAAAATTGGTTTAGAATTACTTGGCGAAGTGAACGCATTCCAGCAATATATACTTTTCGTTAAAGAATAATATAGGAATAATTACTCTTCCCCTTCAGCTAATTCATACATTTCCTCAGCTCTGTCAATGTACATTATTCCATCTAAATGATCAATTTCATGACAGAAAGCTCTTGCTAGTAACCCTTCTGCTTTATATGTTACTGGTTTTCCTTTGTAATTAATACCTTCCACTGTAACATTTGTAGGTCTAAATACTTCGCCTTCATGGCCTAAATAACTCAAACAACCCTCAAAGTCCTTTTCATTTCCAGATTGTGCTGTTATTATAGGGTTTATAACTATTATTGGATTTTCTTCTTCTTCTCCTAAATCAATTAAAATAACTCTCTTTAAAACTCCTATTTGAGGAGCAGCAAGACCTATCCCGGTACCCTCATAAAGGGTGTCCATCATATCGTCGATCAAGTTTAATATCTTTCTATCTACTTTTTCAACCTTTGCGCATACTGTATTAAGACGCTTGTCACCATATTGTAAAATCTTTCTAACTGCCATATGCCTTCTCCTTTACCTTATATTAATTGCTTTACTTAGCAATAAATTTAATTTCTTATATTATATATTCTATTCTAAATCACTGTATACATCAACAAATTTTAATAAAAAAAATTAAGATGTCATAAAAGACACCTTAATTTCATTTTATTTATGTGCTGATTTTCTTTGCTTCCGCAATTGCCTCTGCTTTCTCCATCATGCTTTTAACTTTCATAAGTCTAGTTAAAGCTCCTCTTTCATTTTCACCAAGCTTCATTCTTATATACTTTATAGTTTCCTCAAGTTGAGGAATAATCATATATTCAAGAGCATTAACTCTTCTTCTAGTTTTTTCAATCTCATCTGCCATGAGCTGACAAGATTTTTCTACTTCTGCAAGCTCTAAAAGTTTTGGAAGTATTAAATATAGCTTTTCTATTGCTCCATCAAGATCTGCTGAAGTACTGGCAAATCCATAGGGATATATGCTACCAGCATCATCTTCTAATTTCCTTTTAAACTCCATCATTGGAACATTAACACCCATAAGATTTTTCGTGTCAACTTTTACAGAAATATTTTCTTTTGGATAAGCAATGGCTTCCTCTAGAAATTCTGAAGACATTAAGGCACTTGCCATAACAAAATCTTTAAAAGAGTTTTGTAGTTCTTCTTCAACACTCTGTCTAAGTTCATTATTATGTTTTATAAGATCAATAAATCTTCTCATGAGTTCATCTTGTTTATCTTTTAGTAATTTATGTCCACGAGCCGCTGTAGCTAATCTTTTTTTAAGTTTAGTAAGCTCCATTCTAGTTGGATTGACACTTAACCTTGCCATGTTTACTCACCCTCTTTTTTAGGTAAGTATTTCTCAAGATATTCATCTCTTATTCTCTTAAGTTCTGTTCTTGGAAGTATTGATAGAAGCTCCCATCCTAAATTTATTGTTTCATCAATAGTTCTATTAGTTTCAAATCCTTGAGATACATATTGGTTTTCAAAAGCTTCTGCAAATTTTGCATATGCTTTGTCTGCATCAGATAAGGCTGACTCTCCTAGAATAACTGCTAGCTCCTTTGCTTGCTTACCTTGAGCATAGGCAGCAAATAATTGGTTCATTGTATCAGCATGATCTTCTCTTGTTTTGCCTTTACCTATACCTTTATCTTTAAGTCTTGATAATGAAGGTAGAACATCTATTGGAGGCATAATGCCTTTTTTATAAAGTTCTCTATTTAAAATAATTTGACCTTCAGTTATGTATCCTGTCAGATCTGGAATAGGATGAGTTATATCATCTTCAGGCATTGTAAGTATAGGAATTTGAGTTATTGAACCTTCAAGTCCTTTAATCCTACCAGCTCTTTCATAAAGTGTTGAAAGGTCAGTATAAAGATATCCTGGATATCCACGTCTACCTGGAACTTCTTTTCTTGCAGCTGAAACTTCTCGTAAAGCCTCACAGTAATTTGTAATATCAGTCATAATTACAAGAACATGATATCCTTTTTCATAAGCAAGATATTCAGCTGTAGTTAGAGCCATTCTAGGTGTAGCTATTCTCTCAATAGCTGGGTCATTGGCAAGATTCATAAACAATACAGTTCTGTCTATTGCACCAGTATTTGTAAAGTCATCTACGAAGAATTGTGCTTCCTCGAAGGTTATTCCTATTGCTGCAAATACAACAACAAATTTCGATTCTGAATTTAATACCTTCGCTTGTCTTGCTATTTGAGCTGCAAGTTGTGCATGTGGAAGACCTGCTCCAGAAAACACTGGCAGTTTTTGTCCTCTAACCAAAGTATTAAGTCCATCTATAGCTGAAATACCTGTTTGAATAAATTCAGAGGGATAGTCTCTGGCTACGGGATTTATTGCTTCTCCATTTATATCTAATTTCTTATCTGGAATAATTTTAGGTCCACCGTCTTTAGGTCTACCAAGACCATCAAAGACTCTTCCAAGCATATCTTCTGAAACTCCAAGTTCTAGTGGTCTTCCTAAAAATTTCGCCTTACTACCCTTTAAGTTAATTCCTGCAGAGCTTTCAAATAACTGAACCATTGCCTTATCTTCATTTATTTCAAGTACTTTTCCACGACGAATATCACCGTTTTGTAGCTCTATTTCTACTAGTTCATCATATCTTACGTCTTCAACTTTATCTACAACCATAAGGGGTCCTACAACTTCTGTTATGGTTCTGTATTCTTTAAGCACTAATAACCCCTCCTTCTGTAATCAGTTTTTCTACTTCCTTAGCTAAGTCTACAATAATATCATCAATTTTTGACATTTCAGTTTCAGGAATATATTTTGCTCTTGCTATTTTATCTCTTACTTGCATTTGTAGTATCTTTTTAAAATAAACTCCTGCAGCCAAAGCTTTTTCTGCTTCCGTTTGGAAAGCTAAAACTAACTTCAACATTCTATATTGTTTATCCAAAGATGTGTAAGTATCAACTTCATGGAAAGCATTTTGTTGTAGATAATCTTCTCTAATTGACTTTGCAACTTCCAATTTCAATCTATCCTTTTCAGACAGAGCATCTACCCCTACAAGTCTTACTATTTCATCAAGCTTTGCTTCTTCTTGAAGAATAGTCATAGCTTTCATTCTTAGTTCAACCCAATCATCTGCAACATTATCATCTGTCCACTTACCTATCTTATCTAAATATAATGAATAAGACTCTAACCAATTTATTGCTGGAAAATGTCTTCTATAAGCAAGTTGCGCATCTAGTCCCCAGAATACTTTAACTATTCTAAGGGTTGCTTGAGTAACTGGCTCTGATAAATCTCCACCTGGAGGTGATACTGCACCAATAACTGTAAGTGCTCCTTCTCTTTCCCCATCTCCTAGGCAAACTACTTTTCCTGATCTCTCATAAAAGTCTGCAACACGTGACCCTAGATATGCTGGATATCCTTCATCACCGGGCATTTCTTCAAGTCTTCCTGACATTTCTCTAAGTGCTTCTGCCCATCTAGACGTTGAATCCGCCATTACTGCTACTGAGTATCCCATATCTCTATAGTACTCTGCAATAGTTATACCTGTATATACTGAAGCCTCTCTAGCTGCCACTGGCATGTTAGAGGTATTTGCAATGAGCACTGTTCTTTTCATTAATGATTCACCGGTTTTAGGGTCTTTAAGCTCTGGAAACTCATTCAAAACATCTGTCATTTCGTTTCCACGTTCACCGCAACCAATGTATACAATTATTTCTGCATCGGACCATTTTGCAAGTTGATGCTGAACTACAGTTTTTCCACTTCCAAAAGGACCTGGTACACAAGCAGTACCACCTTTTGTTACTGGGAAAAAGGTATCTATTACTCTTTGTCCTGTAACTAATGGTTCTATTGGATTTAATTTTCTAACATATGGTCTACCACGTCTTACTGGCCATTTTTGCATTAATGTAATTTGCACAATACCATCAGAGGTTTCTACTTCTGCTATTACTTCATCTACAGTAAACTCTCCTTCTTTTATAGAAGATATAGTTCCAGAAATTCCGTTAGGTATCATTATTGTTTGAGTTATAACAGTAGTTTCCACCACTGTGCCTATAGCAAAACCTGCTGAAACTTCATCCCCGATTTTGGCATTAGGAACAAAATTCCATTTTCTACTTCTATCTAGTGATGGAACATTTACACCCTTTGTTAAGAAATTTCCAGCAATAGCTCTTATTGCCTCAAGTGGTCTTTGAATACCGTCAAACATGGATTCCATAAGTCCTGGTCCAAGTTCCACGCTTAGTGGTTCGCCAGTAGTTACTACTGGATCTCCTGGTCCTAGGCCTGAGGTTTCTTCATATACTTGAATTGAGGCTCTATCACCTCTCATCTCGATAATTTCGCCAATAAGACCTTTTTCTCCAACCTTAACTACGTCATATATATTAGCTTCATCCATGTCCTTTGCAACAACTAAAGGACCTGAAACTTTTACAATTTTACCGATTTTCAAGTTATCTCCCTACCTTTCTATAAAATATTTACGCCCACAGCTTTTTCCACATTGTCTCTAATTCTTTGCATTCCTATATTTAGTGAGCCTTGATTACTTGGTATTAATATAACGGCAGGAAGCATTTGTGCGTTATATCTTTTAATAGTTTCATCTAAATGCTGGGCTATCTGCTCAGTAACAAATATAACTGCATAATTATCCATTGCCATTTTATCTATAGTTTTTCTAGCCTCTTCAACTTCAATAACAGGATATACGTCAATTCCAAGAGCTTTAAAAGCAAGTATTGAATCTTTATCTCCAACTACTCCAACTTTATGCATAAACCTCACGCACCCTTTCTCTTATAACAGCCGTATCAACGTTATTTAATTTTCCAACCATAATAATTCTTATTATTTTTATTTCTGTTTCCTTTGCTGCAATATATGCAAATATTGGCTCAGGTCCAAAAGTTATATATTTAGCAGGTTTCAGATCTTTCATAATAAAATTTTCTGAAAGTTTTTCAAAAAGAGAAAGTTTTCCTATTTTAATATATTCCTCTAGTCCCATTCTTACAACTTCTCCATATTTAGATGATGCAAATTTAGCTGCCATGTTTTCAATAGGCTCATCAAAGGCTCTAATTAAAATATCCATAGCTATATCCCCACCTGGAAGAATAACCTCTTTTAAAAATTTTAAATCCTTTTCTTGTTTCTTTAATCTAATAACCGACTTTATGTTAGAAAAATCTATACTTCTCACAACATAATCAAGTATAAATTTATTTTTTAATTCTTTTGCCCTTGCTAACATATCTATATACATATACTGATCTACTATAATATCTATTTTCTGAGGATCTTTAAGTTCCTGGTAGACTTCATCAGCCTTAAGTATAGCATCTCTCATGCTAGGATTTAATTCTCTATAATCCTCTGTTGTCATGTAGAGTTTTAATTTCTCTATCTCCACTGTACCTACAGGAATTAACATGTGAGAAAAATCTTTGTCTAATGCCCTGCCCTTTAACATTACCTTAATATTATGATAATCATATTTCAGACTCATAATATCTACTATAGCAGGCTCTGGAGAAATACTATACATAAGCGAATATACTCTATTTAACTCCTCTTTAAGTAATAAATTGTAGTCCTCTGGTCGTTTTACAGTTCCCATCAAACCTGCATATTCTGTTTCCTGTAAGACTTTAAGCACTTCTTCCGCAGAGGTACTATCAATCATCCTATCAATCTTTACTTTACTCAGGAGTCTTGTTTCTAATACTCTTAGCCTAGCCACAGCTTGTGTAAAATTCATATTATCCATATATGGCTATCCTCCTTGTTTTGCTTTTGGAAGGATAATAATTATAAATTATTACCCTCCTTAAATTTAATTAAATAGTACTTTTACTATTTCTGATTCAAGCTCATCTCTTAAGGAATTAACTAAACTTTCAAAAGTATTGTTAATCTCTATACCATTTTTAATTATAATAAATCCACTTTTTATATCCCTATCTTCAGAACACAATTTTATTTCACCTAGTTTACCTGATGTAATAAGTGCTGAATTTATTCCGGATAAATACTCCTTATTTACTATGTTTTTATATTTCCCAGGAAGTATTATTTCCTCATCTCCAACTATTGATATTGATAAAAGGTATCTTTTTACAATTTCTAAATATTCTACATCACTAATGACTAAAAGCTTTTCCAATGCATCTACAAATACTTTATCAATCATTTTTTGCTTAGCCACTATCTTGTCATTTCTTACAGATAGCTGAGTATTAGATATAATCCTCTGTTTAACGGTAATAGCTTCTATTTTACTTTTCTCTAGCATTTGACTTTTTAGTAGTTCTGCTTTTTTAATTTTATTTTCTACCATTAACTTTCCATTGTCACTTGCTTCTCTCAATATAGTTTCTGCTTTAATACTCGCATCCTCAATTATCTTAGCTGATAAGTTATCTAAATTTGACATATATTCACTTCCTCTAACTTCTTAATTTTAAAATTAGAATATCTTACTTACTAAGATTATACAGATTGAATAACTAAAATTATTGAAATAACAAATGCTAAAATAGCATATGTTTCAACCATTACAGCAAATATTATAGCTTTTGCCATATGTTCTGGTTTTTTAGCGAGTATTGCAATACCTGCTGCTGAAGTTTTAGCCTGCGCTATTGCAGAATAGTATCCTACAAACGCTATTGGTAAACAAGCCATAAATAAATATAATCCCGTACCTAAAGTCATAGCTGCAACTAATTTAGGTAATACCATAAGTCCTATAACGAAACCATAAAGTCCTTGTGTACCTGGTAACAATTGTAGAATAAGTACTTTACCAAATTTCTCAGGTTCTTCAGTTGTAAGTCCCGCACCCGCTTCACCAACTAAACCTACACCTTTTGCTGATCCTATTCCAGGTAAAATAACCGCTAGTGCCATCCCCAATACAGCGAATACAATTCCACCATTTTTAATTATAAATCCCATAAATGTCATTATTAATTCCTCCTCAAATTTGCTTTTCTTTAATTATAGTAATATACTGATTTGCTGATTTAAACACTTTGAAGGCTTTTCCTCCACCTTCATAAAATTTACTGAAATATTCTACATATTGAAGCCTAGCACTATGAACAAAAGCTGATAATGCACTTAATAATAAATTAAACGTTTGTGTAGCCACAAATATAAATATACCTATAATAATATTAAAAGGTGTTGGCATCATTCTAATAATCATATTAAAAGATGCTGCTATGAATCCACCAGCAAGTCCGATTGCCATAATTCTTGAATACGAAACTAAATCTCCTATATAGCCAGATATGCCATACAATCCATAAAAACCTCCGGCAAGTTTTCCGCCAATGCCTTTGTTTTGTCTTCCTTGGGTTAATACTAGTGCAACCATCCCTGTTATCATAACCCATTTGCCTATATTAATTACAGCTGGGCTTAAACCTAATGATGATCCACCTAATAATAAAAATGCTCCAGTTAATGCAGCATACCATGTTAGAACATCATAAACAGCATCCATTGGTTTACCATCGCGAATAAGCATATATCCTTTGATTCCAAGACCAAAATAAATTTGGAATGCACCCATTATAATGGATATTATAAGTAAAAGCATTATATCTTCTTTAGGAGTTATTATAGATTTAAATTGAATTAAATCTCCAAAGAAACTTCCATAAACAATTCCTGCCACTACTGTTGGTATACTTAGAAACATGAAAAACTTAGCGAATCTTCGTTGCCCGTCATCTAAATTGAATTTGTTTAGTGCAAGCAATGTTACTAAAAATATCACTATCCCATATCCAATATCAGCCAGCATCATTCCAAAAAACACCATGTAAAAAGGTGTCAATAGCGGTGTCGGATCTATCTCTGAATATTTAGGTAAACTATACATTGATGTTATTAGTTCAAACGGTTGAACAATAGAATTATTTTTTAAAAGTATTGGTACTTCTTCATCTTCCTTATTAGCATCTTCTATTTCTAAATAAAAATTTTCTTTAGTTATAGTCTTTATTAATTCTTCTAACTCACTTCTAAGTCCTGTTTGTACCCATCCCTCTATAGCCACTACATTTTCTGTTTTTAAAAAATTTTCACAAGCTGATGCCTTTATATGCTTATTTGATAAGTATTCAGATACTATTTTAAAATCCTCTAAATACTGACAGTTATCTTTTATTTCCAAATTTACTCTTACTTCTTCCTTTGATATCTCTTCTAATCTTTCCTTGTATCCACGTACAATCTGTTCAGGAATTCCATCATATTTTAAACTAATATTACTGAAATTATATTGTTTAAGTATTTCTTTAGCTTTATCTTCATAACCTTTGTAGATTATAAGAATTACATTCATAGCTTCTTTTACTTCACTAATAACTTCTAAGTAAGAATATGGAACCTCACTTTCAAATTTTTCTCTAAAAGTATCCTTAAAAGTTTTTGGTAATGACCCCATCATGAATGTACTGGAGTTTAATGTCTTTAAATCTTCAAAAGCTGCATCAAGTTGTATCCAAGGGGTTAATACTTCTATTTCAGAATTAATTTTAGATCTTTCACTTTTCATTTGTATTAAATAATTATCTTTTTCTTTTAGATCTTTATAGTTTTCATTATAGTTTGATTCTTTAGCTAGCTTTTCTAATTCATCATAACTAAGCAAACTTTTACCCTTGACTAAAGATTTTATAGCTCCTTGTTTTTCTGAGTGCTTTAGTAATAGTTCAAGAGCAAATTTTACTTTTGCCTGTTCACCTTCTAAATAAGAAACTTTCTCATTCTCTGAGTCTTTTTTAAGAGATTGCAAATGTTCTTCATCAAGTTGTTGTAAGTTTATAAATTGAACATTTTCAAATCTATGAAGTTTATCGAGCAAAGTTTCTTTTTGTGATTCAAAGGCAAATAATGTAAATTTACTCATTTTAACTATTGCCATTATTTTTCACTATCCTTTCAACCACTTTGTTAACCGCCCTATGAAATCTTTCACTATCTAGATTAAGTATATTATCTATATCTGCTTTACCTTGCTCTAAAATTGGTTCAGAATTTATTCTGCCTTCCTCTTTAGCACTTTCGATGATTTTTTTAATTTCTTCTTTAGCCGCATCCAAAACTTTTTTGTACTGACCAACAGATTCAATCTCAGATTTTTTTAGTATATCCTTACTACCTTCAATTGCCTTGTTGATATTCTCTGTTGCTTGCTGCTCTGCATTTTTTATACTCTTTATTGCCTCTAATGCCAAAATATCACCACCTTTTTTTCTAAAAAGGCACATCTAAACAAATAACATGTCAGTATGCTACTCTATTTTTATGTACCTAAATAGGTATAATGAATCAGTTCAATTATTAATACTTTTTGATAATAGCAAACACCAAATATGGTTTGGTATTTTTCATTATACTTTATGTAGTATTGAATACAACTTGTATTATACTTATTATTTTTATAAATTTCAACTTCTTTTTTTTCAAATCAATGAATATTCTTAAAATTAGCTTAATTTAATACAGTATATATCATTTTAAAGGAAAGTTTAGTCTATTCTTGTAATTCTATGGATTTTTTATACACAATCTAAAATTGATGTTGTATCCACTATATCTTCCTCATTATTAATATCATAAACTAAATAATGAGTTTGTTCACAAATAGTATTGTTATCTATATATTGTAAGATATCAATCATAAATTTTTCAATATGAATATTATTTGCATTTTTCATATTATTGTTTTCTAAAAATTTATCCTTAATTCCTCTCTCTATTTCCTTATCTATATCCCTAACTAAAAAATCTGGAAGCCATTTCTTTTTGTTATATTTAAGATAGTCATATTTAACAATCTCTTTTAGTGCAAAATCATCTTGTTTTAGTTTTTCTTCATTAAATTCAATAAATATTTTATAATAATCTACTGAAGAAATTTTCCTTGCTAAATATCCCTTATCATACGCGAATAATCCTAGCTCGTAATAAAAATCAAAGGGTGTATTAAACTTTCCTACAAAGTAAGTTAAAATAGTGCTGAATTTTTGTGAATTATAGTATTTATCAACCATTTTCTCTACCCTTTTTAACTTAACTAACTCGCCATAACTTATATCCTTAGTTCTTAGAATCTCATAAGGCGAGTAAGGAGAATAGGCCATTCCCCAAATTTCCGCTTCATCCATCATATCTGAACCTTTAAGTAATTTTAAAAAGCCTAGTTGTATTACTTCTATATTAAGGCTATAAACATCATTAAAAGAATTTCTAAAAGATTCGTAATCTTCTCCAGGAAGACCAGCTATTAAATCCAAATGTTGATTAATAGTCTTTATTGCTTTTACCTGCAAAACCTTTTCCTTTATTTCCTCAAAGGTCACAAATCTATTTATATTATTAAGTATAGTAGGATTTGTTGTTTGAACTCCTACTTCAAATTGAAATCTGCCCTTTGGCGCCTTAGATAAAACATCTAATTCCTCATCAGTTAATAAATCTGCTGAAATTTCAAAATGAAAGGTTATTTGGCCCTGTATCTTTATTAAATATTCCCAAATTTCTATTGCATATTTAGGATTACAATTAAAAGTTCTATCTACAAACTTCACTAAAGTTACTTTTTTATCAGCAAGAAATTTCAATTCTTTTTTTACTCTTTCAACATTCAAAAATCTAACTCCATGTGAAGTTGAAGAAAGACAATATTTACACTTAAAAGGACATCCTCTAGATGCTTCATAATAAACTATTTTACTTCCAAGTTCTTCTTCATTATATGGGAAAATAATCTCATTCATATCCATTGCAGATCTTTCACCATTATATTCTATTTCACCATTTTTCCTATAATACAACCCGAGTATTTCTCCAATTTTTATATTATTTTTTTGGTCATTACCAGTTTCTTTTTCTGTATTAAGTTGAATATTTTGCTTATCATTTTTCTGGCTGGCAATCTTCCACTTAATAAATTCACTATAGGTTATCTCACCTTCGCCTTGGATTACATAATCACCTACATTCTCCACAAGAAAATCTTTACATTTATAACTAACCTCTGGTCCACCATAAAGGATTTCAATTTTACTATTCACAAGTTTAATAAGAGTTGCTACCGTCTTAACGTACTCAATATTCCAAATATAGCAAGAGAATGCTACAAGATCTGGTTTGCAACGTAAAATCTCCTCTAAAATTCTCTCAATTTGATCATTAATAGAAAATTCCATAATGTCACATTCGTAATCTAACTCTTCAGTATATGTTTTTAAGTATCTTACCGCCAAATTGCTGTGTATATATTTTGCATTAATCCCTACTAATGTTACTTTCATCTTCTGATTTTCCTCTCCTTTTGCATACCATGTAATAAATATTATCTGAACTTTTAAGAGTTGTTATTTTAAAATAAGGTTTTAGAATTTTCATTGTATTTTCTTTATCGCTATTTTTAAATATATTTAAGTCTCTAAAATTTATTGTTTTTGTACTTTTGTCCGGTAACAATATATTTATTTTAGAATTAAAAGTTTTAAGGAAACCTTTATCTATATCCCATATATATAAGAGCCCATCTTCTTTCAAAAATTTATATATATCTTTAATTAATTTATTTTTACTCTCTGTCAATTTTATTCCACTTAAAGTAAAAAAAAGCACACAGGTGTCATAGGACCCCTCTTTAATTTTATTTTTATCCTGTTTCCCCTCTACATACTCTACACAACTTCTGTCATCAATATATTGTTTGCAGATATTATATATAATCCCATGGTTAGAAAACCCTATATCTAATAAATTTCCTTTGAAAATTTCTTTCTCTAGATTTATAAAAACCTCCCTTTTCAATTATTTCCCCCCCTCGCCAGATATCTTTTAATATTTTACTTATTTTTAAATATTCTTCAAAAATAAAATAATTCCTCTAAAATAAAGGAATTATTTCTTAATCTGGTTATAAAAATTTAACATTAACCCCGCTGTAGTCTTTTGTGCCCTTTGAACTATGAGTACAGATATTTTGTTGTATTTTTCTTCTTTGATTTTTAAATTGGCATAATAAATAAAAGTTTTATTAGCAAATAATGCGTTGTTTTTTATATAATCTTCTACCTTATCTTCTTGTATTATTTCGTTGAAAATAGGAAAAGAATAATCACTCATTAATTTACTTATAATCCAAAGTTCAAAACTTCTATGACTTTTCAGGAGTTTATTATTCACATGTTGAGGCACCGTAGAATCTTGAACTAAATGGCAGGCTGCTCCGAAATAGAACATTGCTTGCCTAACGTCACCTTCTTCCACAAATTTCAAAGCAGTTTTATAATATTTTTCAAATTCAGTTAATGCATTTGAAAATCCATAGAGGCCAGTACCTTTTAAATGATGATAAAAATGATTTGAACTTTTAAAATCTTGATCTGCCCAAGTAACCCCTTTGTTTAATTCTTTTATATGTGATTTGTAGAAACTATGAACTTCACTGTATCCCTGATTTTTTAATATTTCTATAGCTTGAATATTTATAAACTTATGAACAATACAATGAGTCTTCATAATCTTTTTTTTAATTGGATTTGCTGCTATCATTAATCCTTTTAATGTTTTTCCGTAGGTAGCTTCAATTGTTTTTTTCAAACTATTCACCTCTTAATTTAGTATACACTAAATATACTTTGAAAACATATTTACAAAATATATTTAACTCTATTTTAGTTCTTTTTGCACAAACCTACAAGTATACTACCTATTAAAGTTAATACAATTACCATTAAATAAAAAATGTTTTTTTGCGATCCTATACCTCTATTAAGACTTTTATTTTTTCCTATGCTAATTATATACCCACTTTTAGAGTCTAAAACTATTAAATTGTCAAAAAATTTCATACTAGATATATAGGTCTCCTCGTAAAAGTTGATTTTTTCATTAATAACACCTGTGCTCTTTAAACTATATATACTATTATCATTCTTTTCGTAGAAATATATACAGTCTTTTTCTCCTAATATTCCTTTTTGATCAACTGCTAAACTTACTAAACTATCTACTGAGCTATGTTGATAAATTGGTGCAGGTGGGTTTGTTGTGGGGTGCTTCTCTAAAATAAATGGTATAGTATTCTTATCTGAACCTTTAAATTTAGGGGAGCTTACTTCATCTCCACCAGCATAATCTGGAAAACCATACCATATATTTTTTTTAATTTGATATATATAATCACTGTCTCCCAGTACAGGCCTTAGTCCTCTATTCTCCATGCCCCCCACTGTAACTAATACTTTGCCCCCCGTATTAAAGTCTATGGACTTTATATTTCTTATGCCCCAAGCAAAGTTTCCTTGTGCTCCAGTTTTTAGATTATAAATTATTATAGATGAATTTCCTGGCATATGTTCTGTTATAATCTGTCCATTAATATTTTTAGTTTTATATGAAACAAATGCTCCGGTTTTTTCTTCTCCAAAATCAGTTCCTTTTATAGTTATCCTCTTTGGTGTAATATCATGGTTCTGAGGGTAATCATCTATCCACTGATTATCCAGTCCTACTACTCCAGAATTTGTTGCTGCCCCTATCGTAACAAATAGATACTCTCCATTGATTCTAATGGAGCTCTTATTATAATCCCCATAATTAGGTATATTTTTAATTATTTCAATACTTTCCTTTGAAATTAAATTATAAGAATAAACTTTAGTACCTGATGCATAATACAATACTCCATTGTTATAATCTAAACTAGTTATAACAAGATTTTTGTTAGTAAATATATTGTATGCTTTACCCCTTTTATCAATGTACTGTATCTTATCTTGAAATGCTACATAATAATTACCTTCACTGTCTCTCGTAAAATCTACAGCATCACTTAATCCTTTAAACATTATCTCTGATTTTATAAGTTTATCCTTCACTGTAGCCCTATATTCTTTAAAAGAACTTTTCAATGAAAATAATACAAAAGCCATTGCAACTAAAATCACTATAAATCCAATGGTCTTCTTCATACTTCCCCCCTAAATTATAAATACTCTAATCTATATATATTTATATAAATTAGAGTATATGTGTTAATAATCTACTAAAGTAGTACAAACTACTACTCCAGCTTAATTAAAAACCTAGGTTGCGTTGTTAATAACCCCCAGCAATTTGCATATGATCATGTTCAACCTGAAATAGTGCAAAGAATACTTCCTTAATAATAGGATTATTAATTTTTTTACCGTTTTTTTCGTAAAACGTAGCAGCATGAATCTCTCTAGCTTCTGCCAATTCCAATAAGCTTTTGTCATTTTTATATTTGCTATAATCTATATGTACTAATGTGGGAAGCGCTTTGAACCCTCCTAGTTTTTGATGCACTACAGCATGCATATGTTCAATCTTTGATAGTGCCTCAAAAGTTTCTTTAACCTCTAAGTTATGTGAAAGTTTCACTGCTGACTTGTAAAACTCAGAATTAAATATCTCAAGCTTCATTGCATGGTCTAATATTACTGAAATATTGTCATCTAAACTTTCAGCTGGGACCTTATACATCTCGCTATCAGAAACAATTTCACCTTCTGGTCTTAAATATTTACTACTCACGCCACAAAACGGACAATATTTAAAATTTTCTCTTTCGTTTTTTTCTAATAAGCCCACATTATTAATATTGAAATTATTTATGTTTATATCCATCCCACATACCAAACATTTCATATTTTCTCTCCTTAACTCAAATTTGAATAATTAACAAGTCACCATGCTAGTTTGTTTATTTGTTTGCATGTAACCAATCTACTAATAAAGTTATTCTAACATAAAAAAATTCATTTACAAAATCATCAATAACACCACTTCCTTTTTTATTTTCATGTTCCTATAGAATATAATTAGGTCGTTTCACATACTAATTATTAATACCTTTTACTTACACAAGTTAAAGAACAAGGAGGTAGCTTTTATGGTTAAAGATAATTTCTATAGAGATTCGATAATACTCACAGTATCTAATCTTATTGCCGGAATACTCAGATTTATGTTTTCCATTTTACTTTCAAAAAAATTAGGGGCAGAAGGCATGGGTCTATATAGTCTTGTAATGCCTATTTACGATTTATTCATTTGCCTTATTTGTGGAGGCATGGTAACAGCTATTTCAAAAGAGGCCTCAGCCTATTATGGAATAAATGACTATGGTAATCTAAATAAAACTATACATACCGCCTTAGTTTTTGACTTCATCTTTGCTATATTGATAACAATTTTAGTTTTTCTTTTTTCGCCTTTTATAAGTACATATATTATTAAAGACGTAAGAACCCTGTATTCCCTTTGGGTTATTTGCCCTGCACTAATCTTTGTTGCTCTGTCCTCTATATACAAGGGATATTTCTATGGTATTTCAAATGTTAAGGTACCTGCAATCATAGACGTGGTTGAAAAGTTTGTAAGAATGGCTATAATACTAACACTAATTAACTTTTTCGCATTAAAAACTATAACTTCTACTGTAACTGCTACCTATATATCCTTAAGTATTGGAGAACTTATAAGTTTTATTCTTTTGTTTGTTTTCTATAAGAAAAGTAAAAATGAATTTAGAGATTACAGAAAAAAAGCAGAAGGCAGAGCTCAACTTTTATTTAATGTTCTTGTTGTTTCCTTGCCATTAAGCTTAAATGGCTTTTTAACCACCATTATTTCCGCCCTATCCACCTTGATTGTGCCTAGGCGACTAGTTTATGCTGGAATAGAATACACAGCTAGCTTAGCTCTAATAGGTAAGTTTTCAGGTATGGCTATGACCATTGTTTTCTTTCCGTTTATTATAGTAATGTCCATGGCAACCATGTTAACTCCAGATATTTCTAAAAACGTTATAAAAAACGATTATCATTCTTTAGAGAATAGAATAATGGAGGTTATAAAAATCTCATTTTTACTAGGTATTTCAACTATGATAATATGTTTAAGTAATGGAGACTCCCTAGGGAAACTTTTTTTTGACAGATATGATTTAGGTATTTATATACGCCTCGCTGCCCTAAGCGCACCTTTCATGTATATGGCTGGTTCAACCTATGGAATTTTAAATGGACTTGGCAAACAGAAGGCTCTTTTAATAAATTCGGTGATAACCGCTATTCTTCAACTTATCTTGCTATATATGCTTCTAGGTATTCCAAGCATAAATATTTTAGGTTACGGCATAACATTTTTCATAACCTCTTTAGTAAACTTTGTATTAAATATTATTTCGATTAAAAAGAGCTGCTATATACAATTTTCCGCCCCAGAAATTTCAATAAATATTTGTCTTAGCATCTTTTTATACTTTATATTGAAAATTCTAGATAATACTATACCAAATTCTATGTTTATAACTAAAAATATAGTGATTATTATTACTGGCTTCTCTCTATTATTATTTTCTATTTTACTCACGAAAAAAAGCAAACAAGTCTAAGACACAAAATAGCCTTAGACTTGTTTATTTTTTATTTATGTTCTATCTAATTCTATGTAAAATAGACTTAGGTATAAGTTTTGTGATTTTGCGAGGGAATACCTCTAAATCCTCTTTACGTATTCCACCTATAAGAACTAAGGTGAAGAAATAAGTTATTATAGCTAAAACCATAGCAATTAATATTGCCATTGCATTAGCAAAATATCCTTCGCGTGCAAGGCTAAATATATAATTAAAGTAGCCATACATTAGTCTCGCTACAAGTGCCATAACACCTGAGGCTATTATAGGTTTAATTGCATGACTAAATAGATTTGTTTTAACCCTAAGTGCTTTGTTCATAGTATTATGGTTTAGTATCAAAAGTATAGCAAAACTTACTCCATTCCCCATAACCGCACCTAATATATTAATACTTGGGATAGATACAAAAATATAATTAACAATTATTTTTCCTATTAATGCAACTACTGCATAAAACGTAACTAAGTAAAGTTTTCCAAGGCCTTGAAGTATTGAAGTTTGAATACTAACCACAGCCATAAATACAATTACTATTGACCCATATACAAGTAATCTTCCAACGCTAGAACCATATAGGAGCAGATTTACTATAGGGTTAGCTAAAACTGCAAGTCCAACTGCGGAAGGCACTGCTACTAAAAAACATAACCTAAAAGCATAGTTAACCTTGTTTCTTACAGCTTTTTTATCTCTAAGTGCCATTAAGCTAGATATAGAAGGTAATATAGTTATAGCTAAAGATGAAATAATAGCTATAGGCACACCTATTAATGTAGTATATTTACTTAATACACCCCATAAAACTTCAACTTGCATTTTATCAATTCCAGAAACTAGCATTCTTGATTTAACTAGTTTTAGGTCAATTAGTAATCCTGCTTGTTGTATTGCTAAACATATTGTCATTGGTACTGCATAACTTAATAGTCTTTTGATTAATTTTTTAGTGGTTAATCTTTTTATGACTAGACTATTATATCCTTTGGGCACCTTAAAAACCTTGTTTTTTTCATAGGCATAAATCATATACATTGCAGCAACAACTGCTCCTACAGATGTACCTATGGTTCCACCCGCGGCACCTTCTTCTACTCCATATTTTATAAAATAGGCTGCAAAAACCAAACTAAATATAGTGTTTGCAATCTGTTCTAGAACCTGTGATATAGCTGTGGGAGTCATATTCCCTCTTCCTTGGAAATACCCTCTATAAGCTGACAATACAGAACTTATTAAAATAGTTGGAGCTAAGGCCATAATGGCCAGTCTTGAAGTAGAACTTTCTGTTATATTAGCTAGAGGCAATGCAAAAATAAGCATTAGAAGTGACATAACAACTCCTAATATCAAGAGTAAAAATCTAGCTATTTTAAATGTTCTTACCGCATCTTTGTAATTTCCCATTGCTATGAGTTCTGATACCATCTTGGATATAGCAACAGGAATACCAGCATTTGTTAATATGTACATATAGACAAAAATATTGTACGCAGAATAATATACACCTAGTCCATCCTCGCCTAATATTTTCCCTAAAAAAGGTATATAGAGTAGTGATAAAAGCTTAACCATAAAACCTGCCGCAGATAATATGGCAAAGCCTTTTGTTGTTGATTGTTTTTTTGAATTTATACTTTCACTCATTAAATCATCACCTTCAGTACTGAAATGTTGACTAAAAGACCTTTAAAATTTAAATACATCCTTTTTAATCTTTTTTAATACTGGTGGTAAGCTTTCTGCAACAGTTTTATTCTCCATATAAGAAAATTCCTCTGGGCAATTCTTGAATGTTGCCTTATATGCATATAAAAATTGATAGTTCAAACCATATTTATTATCAAAGAAACTATTCATTTTTTTGTCTCCATATTTTGGATCACCAATAATTGCATTCCCCATATGACTTAAATGCGCTCTAAGTTGATGACTTCTTCCTGTTAAAAGATTAATATCTATTAAAGAAAATGTACCACAGCTTTCTATGTTTTTAACTTCCATTGCTATTCTTTTTGTATCTGGCATTTCAGTGTCAAACACCTGTGATATATTTGCATCTTCATTTTTATATATATATCCCTCATAAATTCCATCTTTAATTCTGTTACTTACTAGTGCCATATAAAATTTTTCAACATTTCTTTCTCTAATCATCTCATTTAAAAGTTTAAGAGATTTGAAATTTTTACCAAACATAACTATACCTGAAGTATTTCTATCTAGTCTATTACATGGTGCTGGAGTAAATGTTATTTCATTTTCTGGCTTATAATCTCCCTTATCATATAAATAAGATAGCACATAATCTATTAAAGTAGCTTCTCCACCCTTTTTATCAGAATGAACTAAAACTCCTGGCCATTTTTCCACCATTAATATATTAGCATCTTCAAATGTTATTTTTAATTTATTATCAATTCTTTGAAAAGGCTCCTTTTTAACATCGCTAGTAATATATTTTGTTTCAACAATATCACCTTCTACTAAACAATGCTTTTCTTTGATTTTGCTACCATTAACCCTAATATCACCTTTTCTAAAAGCTTTATATATTTTGCTAAGTGGCACATCTCCAAGTACTTTCCTCATGAATTTATCCGTTCTTTGTCCTGCTTCGTTTGCTCCAATTTCTATCCTCATAAATATCCTCCTACTTTTTCTATCTCTAGTTCTTCTATTTCTAGCTCTTTTATCTATAGTTTTTTATATAATGACGAATTCCCTATATAATTAAATTTATCTTCTAATAAATTACTTTACACTTTTAAAAAATTACATCAAGCATTAATTATATACTAAAATACGCTATGAATTCAATAGAAATTCATAAGCTAATTTACATTGCAATGCTACACCTATTGATAAACAACTCTCATCTATGTCAAATAAACTTCCATGGGCCGGATTATCTATACCTTTTTCCTGGTTTCCACTTCCCAAAAAATAAAACAGTGCTGGTCTTTCATTGGAAAAATAAGCAAAACTTTCCACACCCATAGTAGGCTGGTCTACTTTATAAACATTGTTTTTTCCAATTACTTCACTTGCCTTTATTTCAAACATTCCTGCTAAGTCATCATTATTATAAAGACAGGGATAGCTTTCCTCTATATTAATTTCACATTTTCCCCTCATAGAACCAACTATACCTTCTACTACCTGAACTAACCTTTTCTTTATATATTCCCTATGTTCGCTTTTCATAGATCTAATAATTCCTGATATTGTGACTTCTTCAGGTATAATATTTTGAGCTGTACCGCCATGAAATGAACCTATAGTGATTACTGCCGCATCTGTAGGTGGAATTTCCCTACTTACAATGCTCTGAAGGGAAATGATGACATTGCTAGCTATTACAATAGGATCAATAGTCATATGTGGACTTGCACCATGACCTCCTTTACCTATTATTTTTATAGTAAAAGGGTTTGATGCTGCATAGGCCACTCCTCTTTTTAAACCGACAGTTCCCGCCTGTAACCACTCTTCTACATGAAGTCCAATTACAGCATTTACCTTAGGGCTTTCTAGGACTCCCTCACTAATCATGAGTGGTGCCCCACCGGTAGTTTCTTCTGCAGGTTCAAAAAAGAATTTAACATTTCCTTTAATTTCATCCTTCATACTATTTAAAATTTTAGCTGTTCCTAAAAGTATAGTGGTATGAGCATCATGTCCACAAGCATGCATTTTTCCTGGTGTTTTTGATGAGTAGCTGCATACTTTCTTATCCTCTAGGGGAAGTGCATCCATATCTGCCCTTAGTGCAATGGTTTTATCGCCATTGCCTCTAATAATAGCACAGATTCCTGTTCCTGCTACCTCATAAAACTCAATGCCTTCTTTTGATAAAAAATCTTTTACCTTTTGAGAAGTTCTAAATAAATCGAAACCTAGTTCTGGATTTTCGTGAAGATCTCGCCTTATTTCTATTAATTCACTCTGAATATCTTTTGCCTTAGCTAAAAAATTCATTATTCACACCTCTTTATTTGCATGCCATCTAAAAAAATAACTAGTGAGTAAACTACTTATTCTAGTTTTTTGTTTCAGATGAGCTAATGCTATTTGTCCCAATATATCTTGATTATATCTCCATTGTTTAGTGGCTGGTAATAACTAGCTTTGCTATCATTCAGCATCAGTATTAGGTTTCCCTTTGACTTAGATAAATCAAACTCTGCATAATCAAATATATCCACAAATATGTATTTATCTTTATTTTTAAGGGTTATAATTTTCTTATTAACTTCAACCACAACTTCTATCTCTTCATTATCCACTTTATTATGTACAACTTTTGTTCTATCGTATTCATTATTAACTACCTTGTGTAGCCTTTGTACTTCCTTATGCAACATATTCTGTGACTCCATTTGTTTTTCTTTGCTCTCATGTTTTTCTATAGCAGGCTTTTCATCTTTTATAGTTGCACTATATATTTTGTCCCCTTCTTTTATAACATATTCCACAATAATTTCACTATTATTCATTATAAAATTCGATGCTTTTACACTATCTAGGTAATGTTTCGCGTAGTCCTGCATTGTAGTAGGGATTACTATTGTAACATTGTCATCTTCTTTTATTACATCATTTATAAGAGCTCTCTCCCCATTAATAAACCCTATTGGTTCAATGTTTTGTATTATATCATCAAAATAAAAACTCACGGCTTGAATGTTCTTCACAAAATCCATAATTCTAGGCTCAGCATTTTTACCGTCTTTAGCAAAACTAACTCCTATAATATCGCCTTCTTTTACCTCAGAATCAATATTACTAAGGGTATCATTTATCACAATTTCTGCCCCCACACCTAAAGTTCCAAAAGCTACTCTCTTTATTCCATCAACTGTGAATCTTATATTACGTCCATTCTTACCAATCAATATTTTAGGGCTAATACCTTCTTGCACCATTACATCCATAACTGTATGTTTATGTGCATTAAATAAACTTACAATTTTATCATTTATGGTAACGTCAACAAAGTCATGTCCTAATTTCTTAATTGATATAAGTGCTATACCTAAAACTGTAACTCCAACACTTCCCATTTCAGCATTACAAATACAGTCAACTACGGCTTCCCTTCCTTTAATTGCAACTCTTTGTATTGGTAGATTTAAAATTTTTGCTATATTTTCTTTAATTAATGGTGTATGTGCTCCACCTCCTACTAAAAATACAGCATTAGGAGCTTTACCTCCATTTAATTCAATTATCCGGTTTCCAATTTCTTCTGAAATTTTCATTACTACAGGGTTAATTATTTTTAATACTTCCTCTGGCTCTATTTCATTATCAAGCCCTAAAACATCAGTATACTGAATTTTGTTTTTGCCACCACATTGCTTTTTAATTTTTTCAGCTGTGTTAAAATCTACTAAATATGCTTGTGCTACTATTTCGGTTACCTCATCTCCTGCCATGGGCACCATACCATATGCACTTATACTATCCTTACTACTAATAGCAATATCAGAAGTACCTGCGCCAATATCAACTAGTGCTAAATTCAGAAGTCGCAGCTTCTGTGGTACTGCAGCTTCCATGGCCGCTATTGGCTCCAGGGTTAAACTTACAACCTCAAGTGAAGCCTTATTCATAACTACATAAAGGCTATCAACCACTGAACGAGGAAGAAAGGTAGCTATTATTTCAACTGCAATCTTTTCTCCTTTGTGCGAGTTTAGATTTGATATTATATATCCATTTAAGTAATAATTTTTCACACTATATCCTACACAATAAAGCTTACCTTGAGTAGACTTATTGACTTCATTTTCCGCCATTTTAACCGCAGTAAGTTCTAAACTTCTAATAATTTCCCTATCAATTTCAATATCGCCCTCAACTTCTATTTCGGACTTTATTTTTGTAGTCCTTAAAAATCTTCCCGCAGCAGCAATAGCTACTTTAGATAGTGTAATATTTAAGCTAGCCTCTAACTGCTTCTTAACTCTTTTTACTCCGTTAGCTACCAGTTGAATATCATGAATTTGACCATCAACCATCGCTCTCTCTTCATGTTCTATATAACTTTCAGCAATAACTTGAAACTTTTTCTCCGCTATTACCCCTACTGTCCCTATGATGGACCTTGTCCCTATATCTAGTGCAAATATAAGTTCCTCGGAATGTACATTTGTGATTTCCATTTCTATACCTCTTCCTCACAAAATTATTTAAATATATATTGAGCACATATTTTATGAAATTTTATTAAGCTCATATTCTATGAATATGAGCTTAATAAAATTATATAACATTATATAACAATATTCAACAAAACTACTGCATTAACTTAATTACTCCAGAGTTTTCTGATATATATGGTAATTGTTTTATAATAGTGTAAATATATTTAGGTTTTAATTTATCATCTTTCGAAACCTGCTCTAATGATAATTCACTGTAGTACAATAGCTTACACCAAAAGTCTACAAAATCATCTCTTGTAATAAAAATTACATTATCTCGCTCTTTAACTGTAAAACCACAATTAAATCTCTCCAAAATTTCTATACCTGAGTAGTCTTCATCTGATAAAATTAGGCGTACATCCTCCCACATCTTTTTAAATGCAACCATAAAAACCCTCCTTATTAAACAATTAATTTTTTAGTATACCATTCTGCTTTTTGTAAAATATTCCTTCCCATTACATTATATGTTTTATACTTTTTCTTTGCAAGTAAAGAATATAATGAAATAGCACTATTTTAATTCACTATATTTTATTAACTGTTCTCTTGATAATTTAAAATCCCTACCTAAACAACAATATTGTGGGGTGTCTCCCTGGGTGTCCATAATTTCGTTAGTATATATATACTCTGACATTTTAGCTCCTAACCTTTCCCAGAAGTATTCTCCTTCATCATACGTTCCAGTACCATCAATAATATCAATGTTAAATTCTTTTACTAATTGTATTAATAAATTTGTTGCATGATTCTTATGTGTATATTTAATATCTATGTTAATATCATTTACGTGCATGCTATTTTCAACAATCTCAAATGATATGTTGCCTATTATTATTCCCTCAAATGATATGTTTTTTACTAATGCATCATTATTATGCATTGCTCCATTTTCCTTTAATTTATACATGCTGATGCGTTCCACCTCCTATTTTTCTAATAGTGTCTCTACTATAAAGTTGATTTTACATTACTCCACTTTTGATATTAAAGCATTGTTATATAACACTTCAGCGTCAAATTTTCTTATAATTCCACCCTCAAATTCAAGGTTTAAATCTTTACTAGTAATAGAAATTACTTTTCCAGCTCCAAAATTTTTATGTAATATATTATCCCCTTCTTTAAAAGGTAAGTTCTCTCCGCCTTCCGCCATAATTTTGCATTCCACAACAAATCGTGAAGTTTCTTTGACTTTTCCTTTTACACTTTTGCAAATGCACATCCAAACATTATCTATGGCTCTTGTTATTCCTACATAAAATAGTCTTCGTTCTTCTTCTATGTTTTTATCCATGCTGTTTACATGTGGGATATTCTCTTCATTGCAGTTAATTAAGAATACATTTTTAAACTCCATTCCTTTTACGCCATGAATTGTACTAAGTATTACAGCATCCTCATCCCCATTTTTCTTCCCTTTACTAATTTCTTCTTTAACCTGGTCTACATGGGCCAAAAAAGTAATAATCGAGTTATATCCTTCTATTGATTGTCTAAATTCGTCAATAACATCCTCCATCTCACCTAAATCAATTTTAAATTTGGTACAGTACTCCTTAATATAGTCATGATAGCCAATACTTAAAACTATATTATCTATTGCACTTTTCAGAGAAAGTTTGTTCAAAATATGGATGTCTTTTTTTAACTTATCTAACATCTTCATTTGAAACACCGGTATACCTTCAGCTTCCTTTAGCATTTCAAAGCAGTCTTCGCGTACAACATTTCTTCTTAATTTATCTAAATTTAGTTTACTTATATATCTAAAGGGCTTATTAATTATTCTAAGGAAGCTAAATTTATCAGAGCTATCAATACTTAGTTTTAAATATGCAATTATATCTTTACAAATGAAATGTTGAAAAAAGTCATATTCCCTATCTAAAAGCTTAAAAGGTATTCTTTTTTTAATAAAGATGTCTATTAGACTTCTGCACTCTACGTTTGTTCTGTACAATATGGCATTATCACTATAATTTTTATTCTGTGTTTCACTTTGTCTTTGAATAATGCAACTAATTTCCTCAGCCTGAGAGTTTTCATTTATATTATTAATTACTGCAATACCGCCATCTTTCTCTTTAAATGCTACTATGTCTTTTTCATTTCTCATTTTGTTATTCCTTATAATATTCATAGATATTTCCACTATATTCTTTGGACACCTATAATTAGTTGAAAGAGGTAACTTCCCTCCCCCTTCAAAGTGCTGTGAAAACTTAACCATACACTCAGGGTTTGAACCCCTGAACCCATAAATACATTGATCTTCATCACCTACTGCAAAAATAGAATTTTCTTCATTTAAAAGTTTCAATATCTCCACCTGCATAGAATCACAGTCTTGAAATTCATCAACTAAAATATGCTTAAACAGTTTTCTATATCCCGTAAGTATGGGATAATTTTTTATAAACAAATCTCTACAACATATTTGTAGATCATCAAAATCATATAAGTTTTTTTCTTTCCTATACTGCTCATAAATATTATAGGCTGCTGTAAATATTCCTTTATCAATACTAGGAGCAAAATTCTCCATTGAATCACCACTTGTTTTAAATACAGAAATGCTATTTATGACCTCTTTTACTTTTTCATCACTTACCTCATCTAAATAGGACATTAGCACATTTTTTATCAACTTATATACCTCAAGCGTGTCTATTATGGTTATCTCACCATAATAATTTTTAAGAATTTTATAAAATAAACCATGAAAGGTTCCAAAAAAAGGAACTCTATCTCTTCCATTTATAGCAATATATCTATTTTTCATATTAATGGCCGCCGCTCTTGTAAAAGTAATGACAATAATATTTTTAGGGCTAGTATTTTGCTCATTTATTAAATTAACAATTCTATTAACTATAACCACCGTTTTACCTGAACCTGGGCCCGCCGTAACCAATAAATTCCTACTATCTGAAAAAACTGCTGCTCGTTGTTCTTTACTTAATTTTGTATTTATCCTGTTATTTCTAACGTTATTATTCATACTGCGTTTTGTCTCCAATATCATTCACCTACTTTAAATTGTCATATATTATGTTTATACCCAAAAATCTATTGTAATAATCACATTTAAATATTAATATATAAATATGTTATAATTCCATTATATACTTTTATTAAATTTCAAAGGGGAAAAAATTATGAATCACTCAAAAGAATTCAATGTGAGCAATGAAAGAAACCTAACAATGCTAGTAGACTTTTATGAATTAACTATGGGAAACGGTTATCTCCATAATAATGTACAAGATAAAATTGCCTATTTTGATATGTTTTTCAGACGAATACCGGATGGTGGAGGATATTGCATTATGGCCGGAGTCCAACAATTAATTGAATATCTTTCAAATTTAGAATTTTCTAAGGAAGATATAGCTTATCTAAAAAGCAAAGATATTTTTTCTGAAAAATTCTTGGATTATCTACGGAATTTTAAATTTGCCTGCGATGTATGGGCAGTGCCTGAAGGCTATCCCGTTTTTCCAGGTGAACCCTTAGTTATAGTTAGAGGACCTGTTATGCAGGCTCAATTTGTTGAAACAATGGTACTACTCACAATAAATCACCAAACCTTAATAGCTACTAAAGCAAGTAGAATATGTAGAGCAGCAAAGCATAGGCCTGTTATGGAATTTGGTTCTAGACGTGCTCAAGGTTATGATGGTGCTATATATGGTGCTCGTGCGGCTGTAATTGGAGGTTGTGTTGGTACTGCATGTACCATAGCTGATGAAATGTTTAATATTCCAGCACTAGGTACCATGGCCCATAGTTGGGTACAGCTTTTTGATACCGAATATGATTCATTTAAAGCTTGGGCTGAAACTTACCCTGATAATTGTGTACTACTTATAGATACCTATAATGTGCTACTATCTGGTGTTCCAAATGCCATAAAGGTATTTAATGAGATACTTAAACCTATGGGCAAAAGGCCTAAAGGAATTAGAATTGATAGCGGTGATATTACTTATTTAACAAAGAAAGTTAGAATAATGCTAGATGAGGCCGGATACGAAGATGTAAAGATCACTATCTCCAACTCACTTGATGAATATATAATAAGAGGAGTTTTGGAAAACGGAGCACAGATTGATAGCTTCGGTGTTGGCGAGCGACTTATTACTGCAAGATCAGAACCAGTATTCGGTGGTGTTTATAAGCTTGTTGCTGTTGAGAATGATGGAGAAATAATCCCAAAAATTAAAATTAGTGAGAATGAAGAAAAAATTACTAATCCAGCTTTTAAAAAATTATATAGAATATTTGATAAAACTTCACATAAAGCCATTGCAGATTTTATAACCTTACATGATGAGATTATTGATGAAAGTAAACCACTTGAAATATTTAATTCTATTTTCACTTGGAAAAAGAAGAAAATTAAAAATTTCTATGTGAAAGATCTTATGGTTAAAATTTTTGAAAACGGAAAGCCAATTTACGAATCTCCTTCTGTTATGGAGATAAAAGCATTTTCTGCTAAAGAAGTTTCTAAATTATGGAGCGAAGTTTTAAGATTTGAAAACCCACATGCATATTACGTGGATCTTTCTTCAAATTTATGGAATCTTAAGCAAGGCTTATTGAATTATTATTCTGAGACCTTTGAGGAATAACTGAAATACATTGTTTTCTGCCTCAGAGAAATACTAGGAGGTATTTATGAATCAAACATTAAAAATCAAGCTTTCAAAAGCAGCTCATGACGAGCTTATTAAAATGATTAAAGAGAGTGTTGACTATTCTAGCATAAGATTTGTGTATACAAATGGTTGTTGCAAATCTGCTAAAGTCGATATTTACTTAGACAATTTTAAAACAGGTGACATTAAAAATAATATTGATGATTTGAAAGTATTATACGAAGACACTCTCTTAGACAACATTAACGAGCTCACAATAGCCTATACTGATTCTAGATTTTGGGTTAAAACTGTATCCTCAAAAGATAGTGACAAACATTGTTCCAAGGCTAATAGTGAATCATGTAATGGCTGCTCTGGAAATTGCGGTTCTCATTAGTTCTTATTTAAAAAAGTAAAGAACGTTAAAAAAAGTATATATTACGTAAACTGCATCCGAATGAGCATTAGTAATTCTTAGATGCTTTTATGAAAGATACGTTAAGAAAAGTAAATGTTTGAGCGTATAGCGAGTTTTTACTTTTTAGTATCTTTCATAAAATCAGCTTAGAATTACTTAGCGAATAAAGTGCGGTTGTAGTAATATATACTTTTTATTATACATTTACCAATGGTCCCTCAATTTTTTGGAATAAATCAACATTTTTCTTATACTTATCTTTATAAGTAAGTTCTGGAAACCAAATTGCAATTTCACGTTCTGCACTTTCAGGGCAATCTGAAGCATGAACTAGATTGTGAGTTTTATCTAATGTAAATTCCCCTCTTATGCTAGCCAGTTCTGCTTTTAAAGGATCCTTATCTCCATTGATTTTGCGTACTACTTCAATAGCTTTTTCGCCCCTAATAATCATTGCACACATTTTACCTTCAGTAACATAGCTTATTAATTCTTCAAAATATTCTCTTCCAGCATGCTCAATATAATGTTCTCTTGCATTATCTTTTGTGGCAGTAATCATTTTTAATGCCACAATTTCTAGTGACTTTTCTTCATAATGATTAAGAATTCTTCCAATAAGTCCTCGTTTAACTCCATCAGGTTTAATTAAAACTAAGGTTCTTTCCATATAAATTCACATCCCTGCACTGTATTCATTATAAATTTAATTATATCCTATAATTACATAAAATACACAACTACACAAAAACTTCTATGAATATTTTTCTTTATATAACATTTTTAATGGTGAATTGATATCATCATTAAATAAATCATAATCAGAAATATTATTAATAGTGAAAGGTTTGAAATTTTTTAGTTCAACGAATGGGCATTTACCTCCATTGTCTGCCCATTTATATAATGCACACTCCTTAAAACATTCTATTTCTTCTTCTATGGTTGTTAGAAAAGGACACTGTAACATTTCATCACCTCATTCCCATAATTTGCTACTATCGTAACATTATAAGACATTTAAGCAATAATTTACAGTGTTTTTTTTTAATTTTTAAAATAAATATTTAATGCCACAAATAGGCCTTATTTTTGTGCTTAATTTGTCCTCTTAACTCCTATTCTATAAACTAAAAAAAACGAACTTAAAAGTTCGGTAAATGTCTTTATTTTTATTACATTGCATATAAAATATATCAATGGTATAATTGTACGTATTAGAGCTTTTTAATCAAGTACTCACTTAATAGTGACTTAGTATATTAATAACACTTACACACTCACATCAATACTAGGAGGTATTATGAGCGATAAAACAATGAAAATAAACAATAAAGAATATAGTTGTGCCATTGAGTTAACACTTGATATTATAGGTGGTAAATGGAAACCAATTATTCTTTGGAGATTAGCCAAAAACGGTGTATTACGATTCAGCGAATTAAAAAGATCCATGGGCATAATAACGCAAAAAATGTTAACACAACAACTTAGAGAATTGGAAGCATATGAAATGGTTAATAGAAAAGTATATGCCGAGGTTCCTCCTAAAGTAGAATATTCGCTAACTAAACAAGGCAAAAGTGTGATGCCAATACTCGACGTTATGTGTAAATGGGGAACAGATTATTTTGAAAGTGTTGAGTCAGACAAAAAAGAATAGGATTTTTTTATAAGAGAGGGAACTTTTCCTCTCTTTTTTGATGTTTTAAAATTAGATATACTTGAAAACTCACATATTGTATATATGATATAAACATATGTTTTAATTTTTAGGGCATATTAAATATATAAAATTTAGCCAGGATATTTCTAAAAGGAGTGATTTTTATGAGTATAACCAGTATCTCTTTAGCTTATATATTTTTTGGTATTTCTATAGTCGCATTTGTATTTTTCTTATATTACAAATTTTTAGTAATTAACACCGGTGCTAAAAGTAAAAGACGAGATAAAATTATTGGTTCCATGAAAGACCCAGATAATTGGAGACACAGAAATAATATTATGGCTTTTATCTCTTTATTTTGGGCCTTTATCTCACAAACTGCCTTTATATATCTAAAATTCTTCAATAAATCAAGCTTGATATCTATTATATATGTTTTTGTGTATTTAGCTGTTATTGTATTAAGTGTTTCAATATTCCTTAAGAAAAATAAGCTTGTAAGCAGTAAATAGTATATCTACTAAAAAAAGCCTCTATTTGATTATAAATGGAGGCTTTTTTTAACTTCTCTAAGCATGATCTTAAATCTTATTACTGTTTTTTAAAACTTCTATAAAGCTCTTAACTATTTGCGCTGTGAAACCCCATATTATATAGTTATTGTACTCATAAAAATACTCATCTAAATACCCTTTACGAAACTTATACTCTTTACCTCCATTTATTAAATGAAAAGGAAAACCTTCTTGGTTTACAGGCCCTATCTCCATTTTATAAAGCAAAGGCTCATGCTCTAAAAAGAATTTTAATGGAACTTTAAATATATGGTGAACTTCATCAGGACTAGGAGTTATTTGACCATATTTTAATTTACCAACGAAGGCATACATTATATTTCCATAAGGGCTTATATAATAGTCCATATCTCCTATAAATTCAATTTGATCTCTTTCTAAATTTAATTCTTCCATGGTTTCACGTAGAGAAGTTTCCCTTGGATCCTCATTTTCTTCAACTTTTCCTCCAGGTAAGCAAACATCCCCTGGCTGACTCCTTAATTTAAGAGCACGTACTTCAAATACTATGGATAATTCCCCTGAATCCTCTGTAAATAATATCATAACTGAACTTTCCTTAAATTCCCCTATGACCTTAGAATGCCTATTTTTAAAGATTTGCTCTAGCTTATTTATAATGTTAATCACCACCAAATTTATATTAAAATAATAATATCATAATGGGCTTTCTTTCTCAATATACGATGTACCTTGTTCTTAATATATTAAAATGCTATAATTATTTTGTGTTTATCAGTAGATAAATATAAAATTTAATTGTAATGGAGAGATGAAAATTGAAGAGAACGAATCGACTTTTATTGTTTGCACTAGTATTTACTTTAGTGTTTTCTACAACTGCTTTTGCTGCTGTTAAACCACTAGAATTAATTGGTAAAGCTGCTATTTCTGTAGATATAGATACTAATGAAATTATTTACACCAAAAACATTGATAATAAGATGTATCCAGCAAGCATTACAAAGCTTATTACAGCCTTGTTACTTGCTGAAAATAAAAAGACAACTGATAATTTGAACTATACAAAAAATGCAAAGGAGCAACCAGCTTTCTCTTATAACGTAAATGTTCATCCTGTAGCAATAGGCGATACCATGTCAGCTGACAACGTAATGGATGGACTTCTTCTTTATTCTGGAAATGATATTGCATATATGATTGCAGATAACGTTGGTGGAACCCCTACTAATTTTGCTAAAATGATGAATGAAAAAGCTGCTAAGTTAGGAATGAAAGGTTCTCATTTTCTCACTCCCAATGGTTTGGATGATATAAATGATGAACATTATACAACCCCATATGACTTAACTCTTTTAGGTAGAGCGGCCTATAAAAATGAATGGGTAAAGAAATCTATGGGTAAAAAAACAAGCACAATAAAATCTGCTAATGGACCGGTCGCTATTGTTGAAAATAGAAATAAACTTCTTGGAGTAGATGGTAACCTTGGTGGCAAAACTGGCTATACACTAAAGGCTGGAAGATGCTTAATTTCTATATATGAACGTAACGGTCATCATATCTTAGGTGTTGTTATGAATTCTGAAAATGATGCAAAAGATACAAAAGTCTTTGAAGATATGCAAAAACTAATTGATTGGAGTTATGCCTCTAAGAAGGAAGTACGGAGCAAAAAAAATACTGCCATCAAAACAATTTCTGTACCCTATAAAGTTATTCCATTTATAGGACCTGAAAGAACAATTAATGTTCCATTAGAGTCCAAAGAAGATGTGGCTTTTTATAATAATGATATCAAACCACAAACTACTATTAAAGTTTCAGGCATAAATCCATGGAAACTTGATAAAGATACATCTGTTGGAACCTTAGAGCTAAAACAAAGAGATGTAAGCAAAAGTATTAAATTATATCCAATGATTTCAAAATCTACTCTCATTAAAGACAATATAATTATATATGCCGGGATAGCCATTTTACTAATTGTGGTTATAGTATTAATCTTGTTATTAATCTCTTCTATAAATAGACGTAAACATCGTGGCGGTAGAAGAGGAAGATATTAAATAAGTATTTTGATGAGTGCAAAAGAGCCTATATTAATTTTAAAATTAATATAGGCTCTTTTTTATATTTGTTAATATATTGTGCTAATTTTTAGAAGCATGTGCTTTTTCTATATTAATAAAATTAAATTCGAATTAATCCTCATCTGGGAACATTGCACTTACCACATTTATTATGGTTTCATTACAAATCTTATAATTAATTTGTAGGCCATCTCGTTCACCTTTTATAATTCCTAAGGATTTTAGCTTTTGAAGGTGCTGAGAAACTGTAGATTGAGGAATATTTAGACACTCCTGCATATAGCTAACGTTGCAGCTTCCTTTATTCATAAGTCCTCTAATAATACATATTCTAACGGGATGAGCAAGAGCTTTTAATAATTCTGCTATTTCTGTATATTGTTGAAAATTGGCATCCATAATTGATCTCCTTTTATAAATGAATAAATTTTAGTTTTAATTTTTAAAAATAGAATGCACTACTATATTCTTATATTAATATATTGCGATATTAATGTCAATATTTCAACCTGGTTTTTAATAATATATTTTTATTAATACATAACAAAAGAATACTCTATACTACCTACTCCGATACTTTATCTTATAGTATTCTAATAAAAGGATATATTGCGTAAAATGTGTCTGAGCAAACCGTAGTAATTCACAATTTATTTTATTTGTAGTTGCGTGAAGAAACCCACATGTTTGAGCATAGCGAGTTTGTGGTTTTTAGCAGCTATAAATAAAATAAATTGTAGAATTACTAGGTGAAGCGAACGCAGTTGTAGCAATATATCCTTTTTGTTATAGAATACTATGAGAAGAGAAATTTCATACCTTTTCTAAGGTTTATCCTACCATCCAAACTTACTAAAGTTACACCTATTATTATTATAATACATCCTACTACCTGCCAAATTGTAACAACTTCATGTAGTAAGAATCCTGCCGCAAATAAACTCATGATAGGTTGTAGATTTATATAGGTAGTAATAACAGTTGCTCCAAGATCTTTTAGACAGTGTACATACATTACATATCCAATGCAAGAGCAAAAAATAGATAAAAATATTAAATTTAATACAACTTTTGTAGATGGGATTTGCAATGTATTAAAAAACAGTGAAGGACTTAGAAACAAGGATCCCCACATGATTTCATAAGTAGTTATAGTAATAACTTTATAATTACCTTTAAAGCTACTACAAACCATATTATATATCACCCAAGAAAAGACTGCTCCAAGTGCCATCAAATCTCCTATATTCCCTTTTGATAATAAGCTTACTCTTTGCTTGGATGCAATTATTATAATAATTCCAACCAAGCTCAAGGTAGCACCAAATATTTTTCCATAGGTCAGTTTTTCTTTATAAATTAGCCTTTGAGAAAATATAGTAAATACGGGTATAGTCGCAATTAAAATTGCTACATTTGATGCAGAGGTGTATGCTACAGAATAGTTTTCAAATATAAAATATATTGCTACCCCAAAGAGCCCGCCTAGTGCAAATTTGAGTTTGTCCACTTTTAAAACTTTCTCTTCCGGAAATTTTACTTTTAATATTATAAATAAAATTATTGCGGCTAACATAAATCTATAAAACGCTGATAATGTAGGGCTTACCTCTTGTGATACAACCTTTATGCTCAAATAAGATAAGCTCCAGATAAACATTAAAATTATTGCCATTACATGAGATGCTCTTTTGTTTTTCACAATACCACGCCCTTTACTTTTTCTTTAGGACACAAGAAAATAAACAACCAGCAAGTATACTAGCTTATTCCGACTTGTTATCTATTTCCATGTGTACAATATTATTATATCTCAAAATTACCAAAAATTACACCATACTTATATTTAAAACTTTTCTAAAATAAGTTTTTTTGCAATTTTAGTGTTGTCAATATTTCATTTTCAGAGTATTATAGTATAGTATTTAAATATTAATTACTGTTTATGATATCATCTGTTCTAATAAAATTCATTTTGTATTGTTAAAAAAAATATACACTAGCCTACGGAGGTGCAGATTTGAAAAAAGAATTTTCTTTAAGTAACGACAACGTAATGATTAATTTCACTGCGAAATATTGTAATAGCCCTGAAAAGCTATTAGAAAGTACCGGTTTTAGAAGAGTCTTTAACTCTTACCTCAAGAAAATAAAGAAGAAAAACTCAAATATCTATAAATATTTAATCCAAAATGCAAGCACAGAAAATGAGGACTTAGATGTCTTTATGATACATTTGTTTAAACTCTTATCAGTACTAAATGTAAATGAGATTATAAATTTAAATACAAAATATAGTTCACTTATTACTAGCCGCGGTACTTTTGTTGATTTTATAGAAGATTTTTATAGTTTTTGGAGAAAGCTTGAAAGGTATACAATAATTCATAACAATAAGATTAATGAGGGTTTAGAGAAAACAAGCTTCCTTGAAGCAAACAATGATTTTTCTATGCTTATACTTAATTTATACAGAAAAATTGAAGAGAATGTTCTTGGCTATAAGCCTATGGTTTACAGACAACTACCAGCTGGTGGCAATGCGGGTCTAATTGTTAACAATGCGTATTGGCCTATTCCTTCTGGATATGAACTTTTAAAAGATGTTCCATTCATTGAATCAATAATGCTAGATTTGCCTTATATTAGCTACCCTAAAAAAAATACTCGTGATGGAATTTTTCAGGAATGTTTTGAAAACCCATTAAAAAATTGTACTATAAGCACAGACCATTGGTTTTGTTATCCTGCTAAAGTAGGAACACTGCTTGCCTTTATCTATGTACACAGAGATTTTATGGCTCATGCAATAACTCTATGTAACTTATTTGAAATGGCTCGTGAAAAAGAATATAGGGGCATTAAACCTGATATAGTTTTTGTTTTTGGTGGTAAAGATTCAGCTACTGCTAAAGCTCTTTCATCTAAAGTAAAAACAGTATTTTATGACGATATAGAAAATAATATTATGCTTGGCTACATTAGTTATGGTGAAGAAATTGATTATTTCGGCTATGTAAAGAAAATGGCTCTAACTCTTCATAACCTAATAATGATTAAACGTGGCTATTTACCAATCCATGGCGCAATGGTAAACATAGTTATGAATAATGGTAAAAGTGCAAATGTTGTTATTATGGGTGATAGTGGAGCTGGCAAGTCAGAATGCCTAGAGGCCTTTAGAAGTTTAAGTGAGGATTATATCAGCGACATGACCATAGTATTTGATGATATGGGTGTTGTAACTCTAAACTCCAGTAATAAACCCTTAGGCTTTGGAACAGAAATTGGAGCTTTTGTAAGACTTGATGATTTAGATGCTGGATATGCTTTTAAAGAAATTGATAGAAGTATATTTATGAATCCTGATAAAATTAATGCAAGACTTGTTATGCCCGTAGCAAGCTATAAAGATATTATTAAAGGCTACCCTATAGATTTATTTCTATATGCAAATAATTATGAAGAAGTAAAGGAAGGTAATGAAGAGATTAATTTCTTTACAAACCCAAAAGATGCTATTGCTGTTTGTAAAAGAGGTGCAAGAATGGCAAAAGGCACTACTACAGAACTCGGTCTTGTTACCTCCTATTTTGCAAATCCCTTTGGGCCTGTGCAAAAGCAAGAACTAGTAGATGTCCTTATAGACCAATATTTTGAGGAATTTTTCAAAACAGGAGTAAAAGTTGGTCAAATTAGAACTTCCTTGGGTGTAAAAGGTCAGGAACAAGACGGTCCAAAAAAAGCCGCTAAGAAATTATTTGATTTAATCATAAAATAGAAAAAAAGTATATATTACTACAACTTCTGTTCGCTGTGCTAAGTAATTCTAAACTGATTTTAATGAAAGATGCTAAAAAGTGCAAACTCGCTAACGCTCAAACATGCACTTTTCTTAACGCATCTCTCATTAAAATCACTTAAGAATTACTAAAGCTTGCTCAAATGAAGTTTACGTAATATATACTTTTTTTACCGTGTAAAGACCAAATTCTTATTACGGTGGAGTATAAATGTTATCCACAGCCACTTTCGCAAACTGTTTCCTATATACTTTTTTTTGTGACTAAAAACATTTATTGTAATTATTCCGCCCCAGTTTGAGGATTTTTGTAAAATGAACTTATCATATCAAAATGGTTTACAAGTCTTAAGCCATTATTTAGTTTAAGTACTCTATCAGTATTTTTTATTATATAATTTTCTAACTTATCCATGTATATAGTACCCTCTATTTCACTTTGCGTAACCATGGTTAATCCTTTTTCCCAACTAGCTGTTAACTCTGGATTTAGCAAGGTGGGTATAGAGTTTCTCACCACATCATAGATAATTTCTCCAAGAAGTGTAGGCATAACCACCTGGGTCTTATTATTAGATTTAATATATTCTATTTTTTCAAGCTTTGTTAAAATTCCTGAACGAGTGGCACTTGTACCGATACCAGAACCTTTAATATGCTCCCTTAGTTCCTCATCCTCTATAAGTTTACCCGCATTTTCCATAGCAATAATTATTGAACCTGTAGTAAATCTTTTAGGGGGAGATGTTTTACCTTCTTTTACAATTAAGTCATCTAGGTCTACACTTTGACCTTTTTTTAAGGTACTTAAAAATTTCATGTTTTTGTTTTCACTGTCATAGCTATCATTATCAGGTTTTAAGACCTCCAAATAGCCAATTTCAACGCAAACCTTATCTGACGTAAAGAATCTTTCCTTATCAATTTTAGTTATAACGGAAACCTTGCTATAAACAGCAGGTGGATAAAATATTGAAAGAAACCGTCTTAAAACTAAATTATAGATTTTCTTTTGAATATCCTTTAGTGCCATATAGCTCTGAAGACCTTCTCCTGTTGGAATAATAGCATAGTGATCTGTGACCTTACTATCGTCAACATACTTTGTCTTAGCTATATTACTAAACCACCTTTTGTCTAGAATATTCTCAGCTATATTTTTTATTTCTAGATCACCATTAAAATTGGTTAATTTTTTCAAGTTCTTATTTATCTCTTTTGCCACTGCTGTAGATAATACCCTAGCATCTGTTCTTGGGTAGGTAAGCATTTTTTTCTCATATAAAGCTTGAATATGACCAAGTGTTTGTTCTGGATTTATTTTAAATTTTTTAGAACATTCATTTTGTATTTCTGCTAAATTAAATAATAGTGGAGCATTTTTATTTTCTTTCTTCTTAGTAATACTTTCAACTACAACTTTACCATCTATACTAGAATCTCTAAGGTCTGATATTAATTTTTCTGCCATATCTTGCGTTTTGAATCCACCCTCATTATAAAGCATGGGTGATTCAAAATATTCCGAACCTTCTACCGCTTTCCATTCCCCATCATATTTAGATTCTTCATCTACTTTAAAGCTAGCCATAATCCTATAAAAAGGAGTAACAACAAAATCTCTGACTTCTCTTTCCCTTTGGACCACCATTCCAAGTACACAAGACATTACACGTCCCACTGCAATAACTATATAATTTTTTCCAAGATAATTACTTACAGTTTTTCCATAGACCAGACTTAGAAGTCTAGAAAAATTAATTCCCATTAGATAGTCCTCTTTTGCCCTTAAATAAGCGGCTTCTGATAAATTATCATACTCACTTAAATCCTTTGCTTCTTTAACTCCACGAATTATCTCTTCCTCTGTTTGTGAATCTATCCACACTCTTCGTTTTTGCTTATTAGGTCTACCTGACATTTCATCCACTAATCTATAGATGTACTCCCCTTCCCTTCCAGAATCTGTACAAACATAAATTCTGTCAATATCCTCACGAATTAATTGGCTCTTAACTATATTAAATTGTTTTTTCACTCCATCTATAACTTCATATTTATATGTTTTAGGTAAAAATGGCAAAGTACTCAAAGACCATTTTTTTAATTTTACATCATATTTTTCAGGGTAGCTCATAGTAACAAGATGTCCCACACACCATGTAACAACAGCTTTGTCAGACTCTATAAATCCATCTGATTTTCTCCCATTTATTTTTAAGGCTTTGGCAAACTCTGCAGCAACACTTGGTTTTTCTGTAATAAATAATGCCTTACTGATATGTATCACTTCACTTTCTATTAAATTGTATAACAATTCTAATTTTAGATATCAATAAAAATTGTTTTAAAGAATCTATTATACCATTATCTGTGCACTTAGGCACACGAAAATTCAAATGTGACTTATAGTGTTTTTAAATATTCGCTTAATTCTTCCCCTTTGGATTTTGTAAATTTACCCTTTTCCAATTTGAAATATTGTACCTGCGCACATTGCTCCCTTATTAGTTCTACTAAGGTGGAATGGCAGGTAAGCACAAATATCTGATGAGTCTTTGCCAGTTTTACTAAGGCCTTAACTGTGTTTTTGGTATGTGCTATATCAAAGTTAACAAAAGAATCATCAAGTATCACAGGCAAACTTGGCATAATTTCTTTTATTCTACTTATACGCACTGCCAAGAATAATTGTTCCTTAGTGCCCCTACTTAATTGTTTAGAACTTTCCACAATGCTTTCATCTTGCAGCATCGTTTTAAAGTCTCCTTGCATTATATTCTCCATGGGCATAATATCTTTATATTCCCCAGAGGTTATTTCACTTAAAATCTCACTGGCGTCTTTTAATAATTTATCCTTAGTATTCACTAAAAATCTTTCTCTAATTTTTTCTAAGAATAAGGCTGCTGTATTATAAACAGCATATCTTTCCGCAAGGGGTCTTAACTGAGTTCTTGCTTCTTTAATACTTTTATCATACTCTAAAATCTTTTCATCGGAATTTAAGGCTCGCAATTCATCTTTAATGGTTTGTTTTTTATTCTTTAATGTTTCTATGTCCTCTACTAATGATTTAATTTCAGTATTCAAAAGTTCATAATCATAATGAAGTTCATCCATACCCGGATGCTCTTTATATAAGTCTTCCAATATTTTTAATAGCTTTTCATCTTCATTCTCAATCTTTAAATTTTTATCCTCTACAAATTCAATTTTGTCATTATACAATATGTTTTTTATGCGCTGGCTTTTTACTCCTTGTAATAACTTATCTTTAATAATTTTTAAATCCTTCTGCAGATTTGTATATTTTATATACTTATCACCCTTACATATATAATTTTCTAAGGATATGATTACATTTTCATAGTGATTTTCCTGTGGACTATTTCCTTTTGATTGACTTTCCTCTAAGAAGTAATATATTTCCTGCTGTAATATATTTAATTTTAAAAAGCTCTTCTCAGTCTTCTCTACCAGTATGGAGTGCTTATGTAACTCCTCTACTTTTAACAGTATAGTGCTACAAATATTCCCAATATTATCTATATTTATTCCTTTAAAATCCAATCCATTAAAGCTTTTGGTATTAAAGTTAGTAAATTTATTAATCACCACAATAATTCTATTCACTGTTTCACTAAGGGCAACAAATTCACTGTTTAGTTTTTTCTCTAATAAATTATATCCAGATATTTCATCCTTTAAAAAAGCAGCTGTCTTAAAACATTCTTTAATGTCTCCTTCTGAAACTCTCACATCAAGCTTTAGAATATCCCTATACTCATCCATTATGTTATTCATTTCTATATGTTCTTCATCAAGAATTTTTAGTTCTCCGTAGGTTTTACTAAAACCCACTTCTATTTTATCAATTCCGTATTTAGTTTCTTCATTTCTTTTTAGTATTAGTTTACTATTAGAGTGATTTACAAACAAATATAGAGCTGTGCCTATTGCTCCTATTATTATTATTGAACAGCCTAGTAATTTATCTATAAAAAACAATATAAGTCCTAAAATCATAAAAAACAGTGTTAAATAAAAATATTTTTTAGTATATGCTTCTGGATTATAGGGTCCAATTTGTTTTTCTAAAATTTCCTTTTGAATTTTAAAATCTTCTATCTTTTTATTGCACTCCACTCTTTCCACTACTATTTTTCTAAATTTTTCAATATGACCATTTAAAATAGCCCCTTGAACCTCATCACAATTAATCTCTTGTACAAGGTCAAAGCTATTCCAGTTAATGTTTGCCTTTTTAATCTTATCCATTAAGGTTTGCATTTTTTCATAATATTCATTTTTTATAATAAGTAGATTTCTACTTCTTTCTTTAATTCCTGATAACCCATTATAAAAATTATTAATTGGTATCTTATTTTCAAGTAGCAACTCCTTAATACTGGCATCATCATAAATTTCTCTTTCAAATTCATTGTTGTCATTATTATATTGTTCTAGGTCTTTAATATATTGAGCTTTTAGGGCCTTAGCTTTTTCTATATTATATTCCTTTATATCCTCTATGCTAAAAGTGTAGCTTAGAAGATCGTTTTCCAATTTTATTTTACTCTCATTAAGCTGATAATTATGCTTTAACATATCTAATATAGTCATATTACCATTACTGTTTTGAAGCTGTTTCTCCTTTGAACTTATAACACCTAAAAGCTTAGATGCAATATTTTTCTTTTGCACAAAAGTATCTAATAGCAAAATCGATTTTTTCCTTCCCTCCACACCCTTTTTAATGTTTTCTGTATAAGGCTTAAACATTTTAGTAGATGGGTTTCCCCGAGTACCACCAATCATATTGGCTTTATCTCTTAATTCTTTAGCTACAGAGGGTATTTTTATAATATGCTTAAATCCTGCTCCTAGAAGCATGGACTGTAAATTACTATCTTCTTTATCCGAACTCTTATTAAGCTCATCAAGACTTATGGTAAATAATTCTCTGTAGGTTGTCTTATCTATAGTATATAAGTTTTTATTTACCATATTGTCTTTGCAATTTTTATAAACTATCTCTGGATTACTAAATCCCTTTAACAATACATTTACTTCATTACCCTTCTCTAGTTCCAAATCACATCTGACATCATATTGGAATTTAGCTGGTGGTAAATTGTTATTTTGAGAAAACCCATAAGGTATATTTCTAAGTATTTGCATTAAGCTTGTTTTACCAGACCTATTTGCTCCACCAACAACTATTATTCTTCCCTCTAAGTTTTCCAGCATTTCGCCTTGAAATACTCCAAAATCCCTAATATCCAGCTGTGTTATTTGCAAATTCTCACCCCCTAAACTATTTCTAGTGCTTCTACTAATTTTTCAATAACTATCTGCCTAGCTTGCAGTATGATATCTTCTGTAATTTCTTCATCATAATCAAATTTGTCTTCATCTATATTTTCCGTGTAAATTTGCTGCTTCCAAATAGAACCCCAGTTTTTTTGGAGTTGCACTTTACTTTCTCCCTCCAACCGATATAAATTAATTACCTCCTCTAAATCACGGAAGATAGAGTTTTGTACTTTAAGGCTTTCAAAATCTCTCATGATAGATGTTGTCCTAAATATTATAGAATCAACCCATATAAAATACTTTTCTGAGGAAAGTTCTTCATTTATATCATCTATGAATTGTTTATAATCATCTTCCCTCATGTGAGTTATTTTATCCTGTAACTCTGTCCTTCCTTTTATTATTAATTGCACAATATGGCCTTTAAATACATGGGACAAATCATCCATTGAATTCACAAAGCCAATAGAAATTTCAGGTGTATTGTATATAAGCTCCCTTGTTTTTTCTAGAATTACCACCATTAAATCACTAAAATTTTCTGTCTTATTGTCTTCATTTATTTCTATTTCTAACCTCTTATATATGATAGTTGATATAGGCAAGATTTCCATACTGACAATTTCTTTCTTGCGTACCTCAACTAAGAAAATTCCGCCTTGTCCCAGTTCTCCCATATCTCGCCCTTGAGGAATTCCTGGAAAAGCTACAATAGGTTTTGCACCACTTAAAATATTGGTTCTATGAATATGTCCCAGTGCCCAATAATCTATATTAGGTACCTTTATAAGCCCATCCAAGGTACAAGGAATATAATTTTTATTATCCCCCTCCATTGCAGTATGTAGCATGCCAATATTAAAAACATCATTATCCAATAAATAATTCTCATAAATTTTTTCTCTTTCTTTTCTACTCTTATAAGATTTTCCAATAATTCTCGCTATAAGTTCCCCTGCTTTGTATACCTGAAATGTTTCTACATTATCAGAACTTAATATATGAACATTACGTGGCATGTCAAACAATTCACGTTTTTCATCTGTAGCATCATGATTACCATAAATAACATATACACTTATATTTCTTTCATTTAGTGTTAAACATTGATTAACAAAAAATCTATTTCCTTTTACAGACCTTAAATAGCTATCATATACGTCTCCACAAATCAAAACAAAATCCACTTTATATAAAACAGCAACTTTACATACTCTCTCAAAAGCATTATAAACAGCATCTTTACACAAGTCTTGTATTTCTTCCCTGGGCTGCCCATTTATATTAAGAAAGGACCCCAAATGCAAGTCTGCAGTATGAATAAATCGAAATGTTCCGCTCATTACTTTTCCACCACCTAATTTATTTGCGATGCTAATATATATATATTTTACCATAAAAAACAAAAATATATATCACCCAACTTATTCGAAAGTTCATAATTTTTTAATATTAATTTTATATATCACACATCGTGAAAACGTTTTACGTTATAATAGTATTTATAATAATAATAATAATAATAATAATAATAATAATAATAATAATGGGGAATAACAATTAAAAATTATTATATCCTCTAGTGAATTGTTAGGGAGGTAAATATAAAATGAAATTTATAGATTTAAGAAGCGATACAGTAACGGAGCCTACCCAAAATATGAGACAAGCTATGTTTACAGCAGAGGTTGGAGATGATGTTTATGGTGATGATCCAACAGTAAAAATATTAGAAAAATATGCTGCCAAACTTGCATGCAAACAAGCCGCACTATTTGTACCAAGTGGTACTTTTGGAAATCAACTAGCTATTTTTACCCATTGTACTAGAGGTAATGAAGTTATTCTTGGTGATGATTGCCACATAGTAATCCATGAAGTTGGTGCCTCATCAATAATTGCTGGAGTTCAGCTTAGAACTTTAATTAGCAATAAAGGAGAGCTCGACCCTACCCAAATCGGATCTAGAATTAGAAAAGAAAATGAGGATATCCATTATCCTAGTACAGGTCTTATCTGTGTAGAAAATGCACATTCTTGTGGAAGAGTGATACCACTAAGTACAATGGAAAAAATTTACACATTAGCAAAGAACCATGATGTACCAGTTCACTTAGATGGAGCAAGGCTTTTTAATGCAGCTGCCTACTTAGATGTGGATGCCAGTGAAATCACTAAATATTGTGACTCTGTCATGTTTTGTCTATCTAAAGGTCTTTGTGCACCTATTGGTTCAATGCTTGCTGGAGATAGAAAATTTATTGATAAAGCAAGGAAGAAAAGGAAGGTTTTAGGTGGAGGTTTAAGACAGGTGGGTATTTTAGCTGCAGCAGGACTTGTAGCCTTGCGTGAAATGATTCCTCAACTAAAAGTAGATCACGAAAATGCTATATTACTTGGAGAAGAATTGACAAAGATACCAGGCATAGTAGTAAATAAAGAAGATACACATATTAATATGGTATTCTTTAATATGCATGGCACTGGCTTAAATAGCGATAAATTAGTAGAGAAATTCTATGCTAAAGGAATCAAAATTAATGGTGAAGAGGATGGATTAATGCGCTTTGTTACTCACAATTGGGTTTCAAAAGAAGATATTAAGTTTGTTGTAGACTCTATAAAAGAGATTCTTTTAATCAATTAATTTACAATTTTTTCTTATATCATTATTATCTGTTTTAGTATAATAAATTAAAAAAAGCATACAATAATGTTAATAGATGATTCAAAGTGGTTGAGCCAAGAGTGCTCCTAGACTTAAAATAGTTTTAGAGTATTCGGCCAAAGGTGTATACGAGATCTACTAAGGTTTTTTATATGCCGGAGGGAAGATTATTATGGGTTCTTAACAGCTGTATATGTGCCCAACTGTATGTATATGGTTCTCCCGGATGTGTAATAGTCGAGCTAAGATGATATAGGTTGCCGCAGGTTTTATTAATATATAACTAGGGGTTATTCTTGGTCGAGAGATTATTATTAGCTCCCAAGGTGTTCTATATGGTCGAGTAAAGATATATATATGTGCTGTAATGCTCCATTGTTGTCGAAAGATTGCATATGGGTATGTAGGGATGTGTATAGGTTGTAGCGTAGATTGCTTTGGGTTGTCAAATAAATTCCTAGGGTTAAGAGGCATATTTCAAATTTCTGCCTTTTAAAATTAGACATATGGAAATAAATAACCAGTCAAAGATGCTAGCATCTTTGACTGGTTATTTGTTTTGAGATTCTTATGTTTTAAATATGACATTATGTCCTATAAGTATTATTTCTTTAATATCTCTGTATTTTCACCCATAGGTTGACTAGTATCCAAATGACCTGCAATAGACTCAACTTTTTTTCCTTCAATTAAAAATTGAACCTTTGTTATTCCTAGATCCTTATATGAAACCAATGTATTTACAATTGAATATAAAGCCATTTGTTCTCCAGTAGATCCACTTATTTTTTCACTTACGTTACCTTTAAAATCAACATAAGCTATATTTTCCTTAACCGCCACATCTAATATTACTACGCCTTCAGGTATTGTTGCAGTTAACTTTTCTGTGCCACTTGGACCTTTAACTAATTCCGCTACAATAGACTTTGCTGTAGGCTTCTCTAAATTTCTTTTCTCCCCTACTAAGTACATAGCTTGGTCGTCACTAAAATATAATACAACTTGACTACTTTTTATTTCTTCAGTTTTTACTTCTGTTGTTGGTTCTACTTTATTTGCTGCTACTGTTTCCTCTTTAACTACACTTTTTGAAGTCTCTTCTTTTTTTTCCTCGGCTTTTCCACAAGCAACCAATGAAACCATTAATACACTACATAATATTACTGAAAAAATTTTTTTCATCATTGTCACCGTCCTAATAAAATATTATATTATAATTAATAAAATTCGAAGACAAATAATACATCTCTGATTTTATTATAAATAATATGTAAATTATATCATATTTTATTCCCTTATGTGGAAATGTTTATTAAAATTTTTTTTTACATTTTATAATATGAAATTTTCAAAATTTTTATTGATTTTTGAATAATTAAAAATATATTAGGTAATAATATTTACCAGAGGGTTTAGATTGGTTGAGCCAAGAGTGTTACGAGGTTATTTAAATAGCTTTTTAATATTCGGCCAAAGGTGTATCCTAGGTCGCAAGGCTTGGTATGTGCTGGAGGGAAGATTCTTATATGTCTTGAAAAGGTTGTATATTTGCATAACTGTGTATATATGAGCTTAATAGATGTGTATTGGTCGAGCTAAGACTAGATTATGTGCCGCAGGCTCCAGTTGTAGTGTATAACATTATGTTTGCGTTATACTTTAATAATTAAACTATACTGATAAGAGTTAGGGATTGTACATAGTCGAAAGATTATTTATGTTCTCCAAGGTACGTCTTTTAATCGAGCAAAGATGTATGTATGTTGTGTAATGCTTATATATAGTCGAAAGATTATCCTTAGGTGTGTAGGGATGTGCATAGGTTGTAGTGTAAACTGTTCTGAGCTTTCAATATATCCTAGGATGAGGCAGGTTTTAGCTAAACCTGCCTTTAGCATTTATTTAGACAAAACAAACCACTAGTGTTTATATACCATTTTGTATCATACTAATTGATCAAATTGCACATACCATTTTGCATACTTGTTTCCATCCCCATCTCTATAAGTCCCCTTGTTATCATTTACCATAACTGTCGCTCTTTTGTTTACTCTATAAAGAAAACCACTATATTTTTTATTTCCCTTAATAAAACTCACCTCTTGTCCTATTGTTAATCCATACTTCTTTGATATTATCTCCTTTGTACTTGGCAAATGGTGATGTACCTCTGTATGAGCAAATATATTATTAACCATAATTTTAAACCTGAGCCTTTTACAGCTAGATTCACCATAAATATGAAACTCTATTAAATGACATAATTCATGCTCAAAAACTATTTGAAGTGCCTCTAAGGAATCCACTGTATTTATACCAGATACTATTTTATCTCTATCAATCAAATCATACTGAAAAAAGAATTTTATCCCTATCCTTATTTCATAAACTTCTATTACCGCCTCTGATGGTTTTGATTTTCTAGTATACATAGTTTTTCCTGCTGCGTTTGTCATTCTAGTTGATAATGAAAAAGTTAAGTTTCTCTTCAAATTTTCACTAAAATAATATTGGAAAAATTCTTCATCATATAACTTAAATAAAATCTCCAAATCCACTTTTGACATGCATTGTATCTTTCCCGTGTTCACATTTAAAGATTTAGTTATAAATTTAGCTCTCACATTATTTCTTTTTCGAATTACTTCTTCCTCACTATATTTTAAATCTTTTATATTTCCCCTTATCATTATCCATACTTCCTTATGCCTCGGCACTATTAAAAATAAATACTACTTATTTTAAAATCACCTTATTTTAACTAATAATTTCTAAATATAATATACCATTCTTATAAAATAATAACTACCCATCCATTATAAATACACAGATAAAAATCCCACATGTAAAATATGTGGAATTTTAAAACTCTCTCTAAGAATTTAAATAAATTTTATAGTGTTTTTAAAATAGCATTATGGATTATAAAATTCAGAGTATCTTTAGGCTCATTAAAACTTTCTCTTAACCTCTGTATAAATTTATTCTGAATTTCACTTAAATCAACATCCTTCAATTGATGTTTTGTCTTGATTTCATCAATTGTTTTCTCAATATTTTCTTTGTAAAATAAGAGTACTATATCTTTTTTAATAGATAATTCAAAAACTAATAATAATTTCATATACTCATCTTTATTTAGCTCTAAACCATTATTTTTTAAAGCTCTAGATAAAAACTCTAAAGATTTATTTAATTGATTTGTATACATTTTAATATCTTCATTGCCTAGAATAAAGGCTAGCATTGCTTTTGTAGTATACTTTATATTTGATTCAAGGCTGTCTTCCACATTAATACCAAAAGCTCCACTAGCAAATTGATTAGATGCTAAGACTTTTAATAACTGATTTCTTTTATAATCAGAATATTTATTATTATCTTCTTTTACTATTGATAAATCCTTATAATAAAACGCTGTTGATTCAGATTCACTATCTAAACTTTCATAGGAAAGCTCTAAGCTTTTCGTGGTTTTAACAGGTAAAATTTCTCTTATTCTTATGCCTAAGATTGGGTCTTCCATTTCTTCATAAAGAATAAATGATGTTTCTTTACAAATTATTCCTACCTTTTTAGAAATTTCAACAATCTTATTATACATTGCCTCTTGAAGTTCGCCTCGTTCATATTTAACTCTATGTTGAAGGGATTCTATACGTTTTTTATACCATATTTTTTCAATCAAATTAACATTTTCTTCTAATTCAAGGTCATTGAGAGTAATTATTCTTTGAATTCTATCCTTTCCCACTTTTCCTTTTAATATTATAACTCCGCCCACTTCTCCATTAATTTTAGCAAAAACTGAAAATGGTTCTTTGTCATACATGTATTTTATAGTTCTTGGGAATGTTGTTTCCACATTCATTTTACCCCAATCAATTTCAATATCAGTAATTTGAGGATTTTTTATTCTATTAAATTGTTTAAGCACAATATCTTCAATTCTCTCACCTGGGTAAATAACCTCTGCTGCTCCATAAGAAATACGAGCTAATTTATTTATAAAATAACTATTTACTGAAGTATCTATACCAAAAGGGAAAATTCTACTTTCTTTAATATTATCGTCTACAAAATCAAGAATTTCTTTTTCATTTTCCACCAAATCATCTGTGAACAAGAATATTATATTTTCTTCTTTTTCACTTTTCCCCAGTAGCGCAAACTTAATTGCATCAAAAATCACTGCATTTTTTTCTGCTTTAAGTTCTTCGATCCATTTACTAGCACTACTTAGATTCTCTTCATTAAAATCAACTTTTGTCTCTTTAGAAAAATAATGAAGTTTATCTCCAAAAGCTGAAATATTAAAGGTATCTCCTAAGGACAAGTTTCTCAAACATAGCTGCAGTGCGTTTTTGCCCTCTATTAATTTATTACCGTCCATTGATCGTGATACATCTAAAAGGAATATATAATTTGCACCAGTAGATTTTTGCTCTATTTCAATTTCTGGTATAAATCTCAAATATAAAATTCCTTTATCATCCCTAGGATAGTCATAAATCATTCCCGTAGTTTCTATTTTTTCTAGTTCTTCTAGTGTAATTTCCAAATCTTTATCCATTTTTTGATTGTTTCCATCTAATGTCACTTTATATAAATTATTTTCTTCATATTCCACCTTTATTTTATGAGAAGGGCACTTAAATTCTAATTTTGTTAGTGATTCAACGAGTAGCCTTAAAGTAAATTTGTAATTATTATCTTTAGGGATATTTCTCTCTTTACTAGATAGTAATTTATTGTTCTTAGAAAGATTTATTGGAGCTATTATTGTTGGAATAATTAATTTTAAGTTTCTATTTTCATAACTAAGTTCTTCTATATAAGACACTTTTATTTTTACGACTTCATTAGGAATTATCTTGCCAATAACTATTCTAAATATATTATCACTGAATTCTTCCATGAGAAAAGTATTATTATCCTTTTGGTTAAAATTTTCATATATCTTATTTGCCTCATCTTTATCTTGTATTAGCCCCTTTATAGTTCTCCCACCAAGTACTGCTTCAAAACCAGATATAACTGCTCTCTCTGGTATTGGGAAAGTATAAATTGCTTCTACATCATTTGTTCCTTTATTCTCATATACGTGGTCAATAGTGTATTCAGCAAATTCCCCACATAAATTTCCTCTTATATTAACTTCCTTTAAAACTATATTGTTTTTGGATTCTTTTCCATGGTTTGTTTTATTAATTACCATTGTACCCCTCCTGATTTTATATTTTAAAGACTTAACAGAATCTTTAAAATATTATACATATATTTTATCATTAATATTAAAATTAGTCTTTGAATTTTTAAACAATTTTATTATAAATATATATATACTATTTTATGCAAATTCTAATAGTTATATGTGACAGGCACTATAGTAAAGAAATTTTCAACTGATTTAATTTAAAATTCAATTCTACCTTGAGTAACTTAAATTTATACCTTATAATTAATTAGTAGATTCTATGAATTGTAATCACAATAATATTCCGATTGAAAGGGGAAATTCTTAAATGAAAAATTGTATAGTAGCGCAATCAGGAGGTCCAACTTCTGTAATTAATGCTAGTGCTATGGGAGTTCTAGAGGAAAACAATAGCTCTCACTATTATGATAATGTTTATGCTGGCATAAATGGCATACAAGGTATTTTAAATAACCACATTGTAAACCTATCCACCCTACCCTATGATGAGGTTAAAGGATTAAAATATACCCCTTCATCTGGCCTAGGTTCTTGCAGATATAAACTTAAGTCCTATGATAAAAGTCCTGAAGAGTACCTAAAACTTTTTGAATTATTAGAGGAACACGAAATAAAAACCTTCTTCTATATCGGAGGTAACGATTCACAAGATACTGTACATAAATTTAGTATCTACGCAAGAGAGCATAATAAGGATGTTAAATTTATTGGCATTCCTAAAACTATAGATAATGACCTGCCAATTATGGATCATACCCCTGGCTTTGGAAGTGCAGCCAAACTAATTGCTACTTCTGTTCTTGAAAACTTCCTAGATGCAAGTGTGTATCCTGCAAAAGGAGTATTTATACTTGAAACTATGGGACGAGATACTGGTTGGCTAGCTGCTAGTGCTTGCGTTGCAACTATTAACGGTATTCCTGCTGCTGATTTCATATATCTTCCTGAAGTTGCTTTTAGTGCAGAGAAATTCTTGAAAGATGTAAGTAAAAAACTTACTGAAAAAAATCATGTTTTCGTAGTAGTATCTGAGGGCATAAGAACTAAAGAAGGCAAATTTATAGGTGAGGCTTCTTCCACTGGACTTGATAAATTTGGTCATGCTCAATTAGGTGGTGTTTGTGCCTTTCTTAAAAATTTAATTTTAGAAACCAATACGGCTGAAAAGGTTAGAGTTTTAGAGCTTTCTACAATTCAGCGTTGTTCAATGCACTGTGCCTCACAAACAGATATCGATGAAGCCTTTGAAGTAGGAAAAGCTGCCGTTTCTTATTCTATTGAAGGAATAAGCGGTAACATGATAGGTATAAGAAGACTTTCAAACTCGCCATATACCTCTGAGCCTTTTGCACTTGAAACCTCAAAGGTTGCTAATAACATTAAATACTTCCCACTTGAATGGATTAATAAAGAGGGAAATAATGTTACCAGAGAAGCCTATGAATACACCTTACCATTAATAATGGGGGAACCAAAAATTTCTATAGAAAATGGTCTTCCAAAATACACATTTTTAGAACAAGCCTTTAATAAATAAAAACAAGGCACTAAAAAAAGTATATATTACGCGTATTGCAATACGATTAATGCATTATACGTAATATATTCTTTTTTTTACACATAAAAACATTTGTTAGCAAATAAAAATTTCCAAATGTTATATAAACTCTCATCTATAAAAAAGTTATCCACATTATTTTCCGCAAGCTGTTTACTATAAAATAAAAAAAGTCCTACGAAAAAAATCTCATAGAACTTTTCTGAACATATCACATACTAAAATAGTGGATTTTCGTTACCATATTTAAAATAAATTAATGAATTCAAAAACCTTTGGTATTTATTGATTTCAGAGCTAACTTCTCTTCCTCTGAAAACTACCATTGAAATAACTTCCCATAAAAATACCCATCCACCAATATTAAATCCCTGTTGTATTGTTCCTAAAATTATATTGTCACCAACTATTGTAGTCAAAAAAACAGATACTGCCAGCAGGCTAAGTGATGTGAGTAAATATTGAAACAGTTTACGATAATTATTATTTAAAACTTTGATTTCTTGATGTAAATAAAAAGAATAATAGGTTTTTATACCTGCAATTAGCAATTCTTCTCTGTTTACGTCTTTTTCCTCTTTTGGTAAGTAAAAGCATATATCTACTCCATGTTTAGCGGGAATCTCTTCAAAACAGTTTTCAAGAAAATTTGCCAAATCCGGATCCATGTCTCTTTTTTTAAAAGGAGCATGATCCCAATCATTAAATATGTCATTATACTTGTCTAAAGCTACTTGTATAACGTAATTTCCTGTACTAGAATTTTTCTCGTAAATTTTTTGAAGATAATCATTTTTTTTAGCCTTCATGGTTTTTTCCTTCCATTTACTATTCATGTTCTGCAATACATTTTGCATATTATCAACCCTTCATAACAATACAGTTATGTCTCATTATACACCGACTCCTGACAATAGCCAAATAGGACCATTCCAGATAGCTTACGGATTATTGAAACTATTCAAGTTATGCTCACGTTTCCGTTAAAGTCCTTATGTTTAGACCTATATATATTTCATAAAAATTTATACTGCTTAGTTCAATGTATTTAAGTACCAATTTAAAATTCTATCGCCCCAAATCATCATTAATAGTGATGACATTATTATAGATGGGCCAAAAGGCATTTCGGACCTACCATTTTTCTTTCTAAACATTAATAAATAAACACCAATAATTCCGCCAATTATAAAAGAAAAGAACAGCATCAAGAGTGTTAATTTAAAACCTAGAAACAGACCACAAAGTCCACAAATCTCTGCATCACCCCAGCCCATACCCTCGGTTCCAATAATAAGTTTTGATAATAAAATGATTGTGGCTATAGTACCTGCACCTAATAGTGCGCCATAAATATATGTAGCAATTGGTTCTCCCAGGTAAAAATATGCTCCTAGTAAAATAATACCTGCAGCTATTGCAAGCCAAGTAGTTGCAGTATATACTTCCATAGTATCATAATCTATCATAGCTATAACAATTAAAAAGGGTATAAATATTAAATACTTTAAGAGATAAATACTCATCCCATATTGAAAATAGGTTAATAAAAAAAGTATAGCCGTAACTGATTCTACCAATGCATACCTAATAGATATCTTTTCCTTACAGTTTCTGCATTTACCTCTTAAAAAAATCCAGCTAATTACTGGTATAAGATCATAAAACTTAATATCATTTCCACAAGAAGTACAATGAGAGGCTGGATATGCTATACTTTCTCCTCTTGGAATTCTGTAAATACATACATTTAAAAAGCTTCCTATTAATAGTCCTAAAATAAAAATAGTTATTGGGAAAATGCTTTTCATTGAAACACCTCATCTAATATTATTTAGTCTAATTATGCAGGGTATTTTGGATAGAAACATTAATGGTGTGCGAATATACCTGCTAAACTAACCATTATTATTTTATAACTATTTTAAGCTTAGCACAACATTATTTTGCATAAATCGTTATAATTTTACATCTTAAAATAATGTTTAGTATTGTTTTATAATAATGAAATAATTTAATGTCCAAAGTCGTAAAACTTTGGACAGGTCAATCTGACACAAAATAAGTTTAATTAGTTACTGGTGCTACTGGTGCTACTGGTGCTACTGGTGGTGTAGGATAAACCAATGGTGTTGTTGTTGGATACAATGTAAAAGTACCAGCCGGATTAGTGCTAAGAACTGTAACCACAACATTGTCACTAGCATCGATTTGAACTTTGAATACACCATCCTTAACAGCCTTAGTAACAGGTACTGTTTGAAGATAACCCTTTATATCGTCACCTAAAACAGCTGCCGATGTATAGGCGCTTTTAGTAATTTTTTCTTGAGCAATAAGTGCTACCGTTGCATCAGCAATAACCTTTGCACTAGCAATATCAGCTTTTATTTTAGCATCCTTTTGAATCTCTCCATACTTAGGTACTGCAATAGCAGCCAATACTGCAATAATTGAAATTACAATTATAAGCTCAATCAGGGTAAATCCTTTTTTCTTTTTAACATTTTTCATAGTTCATAATTCCTCCTGCTCTTTTGTTTTTTTTATTTAAACTTCTTTTGGAAGCTAATAACATTTTCATAAATTGAGTTCCACAGTTCAAAATTTTAGGTAAATATTACTTCCACTAAGAATATTGCCAGAAGAATTAGAAGATATACCATTAAATTTCCAAATTTTAAAAAAATTTTATATTGTTAATAAAAATTATTGTTGAGCAAAAAAAACAAATAGTCCTCTCCAAATAAAATGGATTAGACTATCTATTTTTGAATTTAATAATATCAGCTATTCTTTCAAATTTATATTTTTTTCGTTATTTGACATAAGTTCTATAAAAGCGAATTTTTTATAATGAAACAATCCTCTAGTAGTGATTTTAACTTCAGGTATTACTGGAAGTGCCATAAAAGATAAACTTATAAAAGGATCATATTCATCCCGTACTCCAAAACTTCTAGCCATTCTATTGAGCCTCTTCAGGTTTTCTGCCACCATATAAGGGGATTCAAAAGTCATTATTCCTGCAATCGGCAAATTTAATTGAGCAATCACCTTTCCCTCTGACACCATAGCTATACCACCACCAGTAGAGACAAGAGTATTAACTGCCACCTCCATATCCTTATCATTGTCCCCTACCACAATAATATTATGAGAATCATGAGCTATAGTTTGTGCAATAGCGCAATGTTTTAAGCCTAATCCTTCTATAAAACCAACAAAGTGCTTACCTGTATTATGATGTCTTTCAAAAACTGCTACTTTTAATATATCTTTTTCAATAGTTTTCTTTATATATCCAAGTTCATTTTCTACTTTTCTCTGCACTAGCTTAGTTTCCAGGGAATTTGGGATTAATTTTATAACATTTATATTTTCAGTCCCACTTTGGACTTTGAAAATTTCACTGTTTACGAAATCCATATGCATAGAAGAATTTATTTTTAAGTTTAAATATTTTTTACTTTGTAATTCTGTATACTCTTTACCATTTTTTATAATTTTCTTTATGTTTAAGCCTTTTAAATCTTCAAATAGCACTAAATCTGCTTTATACCCTGGTGCTATTGCTCCTCTATCCTTTAAATCATAACACTGAGCTGCATTAAATGAGGCCATTATATATGCTTTTATAGGATTAAGCCCCTGTTTTATAGAAATTCTAATACAATTATCTATAGAACCAACTTCTAATAAATCGTCTATATGCCTATCATCTGTGCAAAATAAAAATCTTCCAAAATTATGATTGTTAACAGCCGGAAGTATGTCCTTTAAATTTCTTGCCGCAGAGCCTTCCCTTAGCATAATATACATCCCCCTACTAACTTTAAGTGTGGCATCCTTAACATTAGTACTTTCATGATCTGTTCTTACACCGCAACTTAAGTATGCGTTTAATTCTCTCTGCGTAATGATAGGACAGTGTCCATCGATATGTTTATACCTAGCTATATCTATTTTTTTTAATATATTTTCGTCTGCATTTATAACTGCAGGAACATTCATTACTTCCCCAAGACCCAATACCCTATTATTATTTATTAATTTTACCAAATCTTCAGCATTAAGAACACAAGCACTATCCTCAACCTGTGTGGCGGGAACACAAGAAGGTAGCATAAAAAAGATATCTATAGGTGCAGGCTCACTATTTTTTAGCATAAATTCAATACCATTAGTTCCTTCTACATTAGCTATTTCATGCGGATCCGCTATTACTGTAGTTACCCCTTTTTTAATTACAACCCTTGCAAACTGCTCTGGCATAATCATGGAAGATTCTATGTGCACATGAGCATCAATAAAGCCCGGTGTCACATATAAATCTGTACAATCAATTTCTTCTTCACCCTTGTATTCACCAATCCCTACGATAGTATCACCTACTATAGCAATATCCCCTCGATCTATAGATGCAGTAAATACATTAATAAAATTTGCATTTTTCAAAACCAAGTCTGCTTTCATCCTTAGCATTGCCGCATCGATGTTTCTCTTAACTTTCTCCACAAGCTTTCCCCCCTTCAATATTTTTTCACACACCTTCTATTAAATTATTACTGAAAGGGTCACAGTATGCCTCATTGCTATGTTAAGTATTTATTTTCTTTGAGAATAAAAAAACACAGCTACTACTGTGCTGTGATTTCTTCTTTTTTTAGCTCTATTCTATTATACCAATCTATATATATATAAAATAAACTAACAACATCCTGCTGGTTATATAACAGTATTTTATCTTTTTTTTCTTGTGGCATTCTGTTTATATAATCATCATCTTTTACGATTTTTCCAAAGGTTTTAGCTAAATTAGAGCCACTAATTAATTCACTTTCCCGATCAATATCGAATATTTTTTCCAGAGCCTTAAGCCCAATACAACTTCCTTCAGCTTTTTCATAACATTTTTGTAAATCTATTTCTCCAAAATAACCTTCTAATATGAAATCCGTTTTATGTGCTTTTAACAAATAGTTTATCACTGTAAAATCATTGTTTCCAGAAAACGTAACTATGTATTTTTTATTATACTTAATTTTCATTTCTTCAAAATAATTTTTAGCTAAGGATAATATTTCTATAGCATCTTTTTTATTTTCTGCCATATACTGAGTAACCTTTAGTTCATTTGTAATTTCATCATAAACACAACATCCAAAAACCCCAATACATATAGGCTTCTTATAAATGTAATGTTCTAAATCAAAAAACAATGCATCTTTAAATAGTTGTTTATTTCCGTCTATGGTAAGGGACCCTTCTGTGCAAATTTCTCCCACCTTAACACTACTAAGTTTTGTAATCACAATATCACTCTTTTCTACTAAGTTTACTAACTTCAATACCAAGTTATTAGAGAACAAAACCGTAAATTTGCATATTTCTAATTTAAAACTCTGCTCTACTTATATGTTATCACAATTCTACTATTATTTGAAAGTATTTTAAAAAATTTTATATATTCCATGTTATTTTATTGACACTAATAGAGAATGATGTTAAAATGATATTGAGAATTATTTTCAATAAGGGGTGATTGATATAAGCATATATGATTTAAAACCAGGAGATACAGCACTAATTCATTCAGTTTGCGGTAATGAAAAGTTTGCTAAAAGATTATTAGCTTTAGGTTGCATAGAAGGTACTGAAGTGACTTTAAAAGCCACAGCACCTCTAGGAGATCCTATAATTATAAATTTACGTGGTTTCAATTTAGCCATCAGAAAAAATGATGCTAAAAATATAAATGTAAAAATGGCATAGTCACTATGCTCAATACCACTATTAGAATAAAATAATAGGTAAATTATCTTGAACTAAATAATGGGACAAACCACATACAATTAACGACTAAAATCAGACAAGCGACATAGTAAGGAGGATTCGAATGATCACTGCTGCACTATTAGGTAATCCTAATGTTGGTAAAACGACACTATATAATGCACTTACAGGTTCTAACCAATACGTAGGTAATTGGGCGGGAGTAACAGTAGAAAAAAAAGAAGGCTTCATTGATAATAAAATTAAAATTGTTGACTTACCCGGTATTTATGCCATGGATACTTATTCAAATGAAGAAAAAGTTTCCAAGGAATTTTTAGAGACTGGTAATGTTGATGTAATTATAAATATTGTTGATGCGTCAAGTCTTGATAGGAATTTATATCTTACCACGCAATTAAAGCAATTTAATAAACCAATAATTTTAGTATTAAATATGGTAGATGTTGCAATAGCTAAGGGATTCGATATTAATTATGATCTTTTATCTCAAAAACTAGGGGTAAGAGTAATACCTATAGTAGCTTCAAAGGGCAAAGGAATTTCGCAAGTAAGAGATTGTCTCCTTAAGGAAGATTATATTTCCACAACTTCAAATAGTCTAAAATTTAAAGATGAAAAAGAAACTTATGCCTATATTGAAGTTTTACTAAAATCAATTACGAATAAGAATCACGGTGATAAAGTTTCTGCCTCAGAAAAAATAGATAAAATTGTGCTTAATAGAATAATAGCTTATCCATTATTTTTCGGAAGTTTATTTTTAATTTTTATGTTTACTTTCAGTTGGGTTGGAAAACCTTTAGCTGATTTACTAGATAGTTTGCTAAATGATTTCTTTGTTCCATTTTTAAGTAACGCACTTGCGAGCAACAGTCCTTGGTTTTCTTCTTTATTAATCGATGGTATCATTGGCGGAGTTGGTTCCGTAATAGTATTCTTACCAGTCATATTGGCATTATTTCTAGGTATTTCTTTTTTAGAAGACAGTGGTTACATGGCAAGAGCTGCCTTTATAATGGATAAGCTAATGAGAAAAATGGGCTTATCAGGTAAAGCTTTTATTCCTTTGATTGTTGGCTTTGGTTGTTCTGTACCAGCTATAATGTCTGCTAGAACTTTAGAGAGTGAAAAAGACAGAAGATTAACTGCACTTTTAGTACCACTTATGTCTTGTAATGCTAGGCTTCCGGTTTATGCCTTGTTTGCCTCAGTATTCTTTCCAGGAAAAGAAACCCTCATGGTATTTTCATTATACTTAATGGGTATTAGTATAGCATTCGGAATTGGCATTCTCTTCAAAAATACAATGTTCAAAAAAGATGAGGAACCTTTTATTATAGAATTACCCGAATATAAATTTCCAGAGCCAAAAGCTTTAATATTACACACATGGGAAAAAGGTAAAGGCTTCTTAAAGAAAGCTGGTACTATAATCTTTTCAATTTCCGTAATCGTATGGTTTTTATCAAATTTTAATAGTACTGGAATGGTTGATATAAACGTTAGTTTTCTAGCTGTTATTGGGAGATTTATAAACCCAATATTTATTCCACTTGGATTTGCCTCATGGCAAAATTCAATATCACTCTTAACTGGTCTTATGGCTAAAGAAGTAGTTGTAGGTACCATGGGTGTTATATATGGTGGTAATTTAACGCATATCTTACCTTCTTATTTTTCTCCATTATCCGCTTATAGTTTCTTAACTTTTGTATTACTTTACACTCCTTGTGTATCGGTAATAGCAACTATGAAAAAGGAATATGGAAGTAAAATGGCAATTTTTTCTGTAGCCTACCAATTAATACTCGCTTGGGTAGTTTCCTTCATAATATTTAATGTAGGTAGTCTAATAATAGGATAATTAAAACATATTAGTATAAAATATAAAGAGGTGATTGCCAGTGGAATTTATTATTGTCGGTGCGATTGTTATTGCAGCTGGATATATATTGTATTCAAATATAAAAAAACAAGCAAAAGGTGACTGTGGTTGTGGAAACGGATGCAAAGGTTGTACTCATGCTTGTGAAACAAAATCATCTATTAATAAGGATGATAAAATTTAATAATAAAAAACAGTCCCATGGCACATTATTTATGTACCATGGGACTGTTTTTTATAGCTATTCAGTTCTTTATTTACTTATATAACTACTATGCTTTACAATAGCTATCTAGTCAATATTTTTAATGGCTGATTAGTGTGTACATTATTATTCAAAAGGGACATTTGTTTTTTAGCTATCTTTTCTTTCCTTTTTAAATCCAAATCATTTTCAATAATGTTAATTACCTTGAAAATTTTAGGCAAGTTTAGGACATCTTCATAATTGTGAAGCATGAGAATTTGCTTTAATTTATCATCGTGTTTTACTAAATATTCATTGTATATTTCAACACTTTTGGCTCCACTTATTTCATCTCGCCTTTTAATACCAGTAAACTTCTCTACACATTTTAAACTACAATTCTTCATTCCCATCTTTTTATGAAATGGTCTTATAATTCTAAACAAATCAACATGTTCACTAGGAAGTCTAAATCCAAGATTATATCTATTCATCTTTCTAATTACGAAAGGCTCATCAAATGCTGTACCATTATAAGAACACCATTTTTTAAAATTTTTCATAGATTTCTTAAGTTCTTTCAAAATGCACTCTTCTTCGCTAGGCGATTCCGCAAAATATTGAACAACTTTAAATTGATCTTCTTTTAAGTAATATCCCAAGGATATTAACACTATCTTATCCCGCTCCATATCAAACCCTGTAGCTTCAATATCTAAGTACGCAATAGTGTCCATCTTATATTTCTTAAAAATCTCTCTAGGCAAAATAACTTCATTTTCATATTCTTTGATAAACATAGTTCCCCCTAATCTATAAAAAAAGAAAAGTATATTACAACAAATGTATTTCAATTTGCTCAGTAATTTTATTTAAATTTCACATTTTTCTATATTATAATAATACATTAAAAACAATGTTATTGCAAATCACTTTGAAAACGTACAAATAAACAATAATACCTCATAATATTATTGTTTATTTTATTTGTGACTAACCTCTTTATTTTACATTCTATCTACAACTTCTAGACCTATAAGGTTTAAAGCATTCTTAATTACTTGGCAAGTAGCTTCAACCATTTTTATTTTTGCATTTTTATTAGATTCATCTTCTAAATTAGCTATATTATGCTGATTATAGAATTTATTAAAAGCCTTAGCTACCTCAATAACGTATCTTGTAACCATAGATGGTTCTAATTTATCAATGGCATACATAATTGAGTTTTGGAACCCTTCTAGCTGCTTTACTAGCTCAAATTCTTCTTTAGAATCTAATTTATTGTAATCAAGCTCTACATTTGATTGAACTCCCTTATTATTCTCTTCAACTTTTCTTAATATACTCTTTGCTCTTGCATAAGTATATTGAACATAAGGACCTGTTTCTCCCTCAAAACTAAGCATTTCTTCCCAATTAAACACAATATCTCTTTCTCTATGATTTTTTAAATAAGTAAATATAATTGCTCCTATTCCCACTTTTTTAGCTACATCTTCTTTATTCTCCAGTTCAGGATTTTTTTCATTTATTATTTCAAGAGTTTTCGCCACCGCTTCACTTAATAACTCATCTAAGAAAATAACATCACCTTTTCTTGTAGATAATTTTTTATCTGCAAATCTTACTGTACCAAAAGGTACATGCACGCAATCATCTGCCCACTTATTGCCCATTAGTTTTAGGGTAGTAAATACTTGCTTAAAATGAAGAGCTTGATCTTTTCCAACTACGTAAATGTTTTTATAAAAATCATAAGTCTTCTTTCTATAAGTTGCTGCAGCTAAATCACGAGTTGCATAAATTGTAGCTCCATCTGATTTTTTAATTATGCAAGGTGGTATGTTGTACTCATCTAGCATTACAACCTTAGCTCCATTGCTTTCTACAAGTAAGCCCTTTGCATCTATATCTTCAATCACATCTTTCATTTTGTCACAATAAAAACTTTCGCCCGCATAAGAATCAAATTTAACATTTAGTGTTTCATAAAGCTTCTTAAACTCCACTAGGCTTAAGTCTCTAAATTTAGTCCAAAGTGCAACTTCCTCTGCGCAGCCGTCTTCTAGTCTTTTGAAATACATTTTTGCTTCTTCATTGAGTGCTGGGTCAATTTCAGCCTCTTCATGGAATTTAACATAAATTCTTAATAATTCTTTAATAGGATCTTTTAATAGGGTTTCCTCATCTACCCAGTTTTTATAAGCATAGATAAGCTTACCAAATTGTGTTCCCCAATCACCAAGATGATTGATGCCAGTACAATTGTATCCTTCAAAAGAAAGTATCTTATATAAAGAGCTACCGATAACTGTAGTGAAAAGATGTCCTACATGAAATGGCTTTGCTATATTAGGTGATGAATACTCTACTACTATATTCTTACCTTCACCCATTTTAGAAGAACCATAGTTGTCTCCATCTTTTAATATCTTTTCTACAGTATTTTTAATAAATACTCCTTTGTCTAAAAAGAAGTTTACGTAAGGACCGTAACATTCTATTTTCTCAAAACCTTCGTTCTCAATTTTTTCTTTTAAGTCATTAGCTATTGCATTAGGTGCTTTTTTCATGATTTTTGCTAATTGAAAACAAGGAAAAGCGAATTCTCCCATTTCAGGTCTTGGTGGTATTTCTATTAAATTCTCTATTGTTTCTATATCTAAATCCACCAATTGTTTAATTCTTTGTGCCACTATTTTTTTATAATCCATAAAAAATCCCTCCTATATACGTTTGAGGTACATAACTATTATCAATTGTTATGCCTCCTATACATTTTAATATAACAAAAAACCCATCTCTAAATAAAGAGACGGGTTATATTTCCGCGGTACCACTCTAGTTGACTATAAAGTCCACTCAATATTTTAACGCTATTAGCGGCATACCCTATAAGAGTCAAAAGTCGTCTCTTCTAACTAGTTCAAGCAGCTTCTCCAAGGTTCTTTTCCTAAAATTAATGAATTAATTTCGTCAAATAGTTACCCATTTAACTTCATATCCCTTACAAGGCTTACACCATCCCCTTGCTCGCTTTAAGAATAATAAGAAAGTACTGTCCTCTTCACAGAATTTATTTATTATATATTTACTTTATAATACACTATATTATATTACCATTAATGTATTGTTGTCAACTAATATTCTGTGAAAATTTTTGTAAATCAATAATGGGCTCTTTACAATTAAAATTCTCACAAATATAAGCAGTAGTTTTCCCCTGCAAGGGTTTATGTGTTTTTATTTCAGAATTTATAGAATTTAAACTTTCATCACCAGTATTTAACACTACTGTAGCAAAAGGTAGGTAAGTGCTATTAATTTCTTTAATCATAGCTTTAGTTTCTTCATCTTCCTCTTGTCCGGAAATTATAATGTCCTTACCTGGTACCATACTATATAATAGTGCAGTCATAAAATAAGCATGAGCACTTTCAATAGTTTTAACCTTTGAAGCAAAAACTTCAAATTGACCATATGCCTCTTTTTCTAATTCACTATTAGCAGTTAATCTAGCAAGTCTTAACATATTCAAAGTAGCCACTGAGTTACCTGAAGGCACTGCACCATCGTATATATCTTTAGGCCTCACTATTAGCTTCTCTCCATCAATTCCATATAAAAACAATCCACCTTGATCTTCATCTTTAAACAGCTTAAGCATATCTTCATTAAGTTCTAATGCTTTACTTAAATATTTTACATTAAAAGTTGTTTCATATAGTTCAATTAGAGCATGAACTGTAAACGCATAATCCTCTAAATAACCTAAGTGTGCTATTTCACCTTCCCTGTATCTGGCCATCAATCTTCCTTTTTCATTAATCATGTTACTTAAGATAAAATCCATAGCCTTTTCTGCCTGCTGAATATAGCTACTATTATCAAAAATCCTTCCTCCATAAGCGAGTGCCGCAATCATAAGTCCATTCCATGAGGTTAATACCTTATCATCCTTGTAAGGGTGAATTCTTCGCTCTCTATACTCAAAAAGTCTTTGTCTCATTTTTTCTAGTTTTTCTTGCAAATCTTCATTTTTAGAACTACTATCCATACCTATTAGATTGGGGATATTCCTACCTTCAAAATTTCCTTTTCCAGTTATGTTGTAATGCTCACAATAGGTTTTATAAAATTGTTCACCTAAAACTAAGGCCACTTCTTTTAATGTTAGCAAATAAAATTTACCTTCTTCACCTTCACTATCTGCATCTTCCGCGGAATAAAAAGCTCCTTCTGGTGAGGTCATATCCCTTGCTATATAAGTAAATATTTTCTCAGCAACTTCTTTGTAGAATACATTGCCTGTAGCTTCAAATGCCTCCACATATACAGCAGATAAAAGTGCATTATCATATAACATTTTCTCAAAGTGAGGTACTAACCATTTCTCATCTGTGGAGTACCTTGAAAAACCAAAGCCAATATGATCAAAAATCCCACCCGCGTGCATTGCTTCCAGTGTTTTTTCTACTATTTCTAAGGCTTTAGGCTCTTTATAGTTTTTCCAATATCTTAATAAAAATTTCAAATTATGTGGTGAAGGAAATTTTGGAGAAGAACCAAACCCTCCGTAATTCATATCGAATACACTTTTGAAGCTATTATATGCATTATGTATCTCTTCTTCACCCATTTGCTCCCTATTAACCCTAGTATTCATTCCTTTTATATGCTCTACTATTGTTTCACTAGATTTTACAATATCCTCTCTTTTATCATTCCACTGCTCTGCAATAGAATTTAGCACATCCATTATCCCTGGCATTCCATATTTACTTTCTACAGGGAAATATGTACCTGCATAGAATGGTTGTTTATCTGGGGTCATAAAAATCGTTAAGGGCCATCCGCCACTTCCTGTTAAGGCTTGGCATACCGTCATATAAATACTATCTATATCTGGCCGTTCTTCACGATCCACCTTTATAGCAACAAAATACTTGTTTAAAATAGCTGCTACAGCTTCATTTTCAAAGGATTCCTTCTCCATGACATGACACCAATGGCACGTAGAATAGCCGATTGAAAGGAATATTGGCTTATCTTCTGCTTTTGCCTGTGCAAAGGCTTCTTCTCCCCAAGGATTCCAATTTACTGGGTTATATGCATGTTGCAGAAGGTATGGACTCTTTTCATTAATTAGTTTGTTTGGTATTCTGTTTTGATTAATAGTATCGAATTTAGTCATAGCTACAACAACTCCTATCAAATATGTATTAATGGTATTATACCCAAGGTGACTGTTTTAAGTCCTTTAAGCACAGAAAATAAAGACGTAACATAACCTTATTACTTCTTCATATGTGCCATAAATTTGTAAATGGGATGCTACATCATATAAGATGATTGCGAAACTTATGCTTATAATTTGCAGTCGTATAAATCAATAATTATTTTATGACACTTTGTACACCTAAAACACTTAACTATTCTACTGCAACTTAACACTTCCCCACCGAAAACAGTGTATTTCTCTTTTAGCCCCGCATTTGCGTCGTGCCATTTAAATGAGTACCTTCCACCATCAATAAAGCCTACTTTCATCTTTTCTTTGCAGTATGGACATTCCAACTTCATTACCCCCAATCACTTATTGGTTATTTTACCATATCTTATCAATGCCTACTAACTCAGGTTTGACATAGTAGGTTATTAATACAAATTATAAGACAATTTATAAAAATTATTAGCAAATATCTGAAAGTTCTATTTGAATACTCTCAGCCTTATTTTCCATTTTATTATTTTGCAACATATTTTCATGTATTACTCTTTTGGTAGGTAATACAACAGTAAATCTACTCCCGTTGCCTAATTCACTTTCAACGTATATGCTTCCACCATGTAATTCTACAATTGACTTAACTATACTTAATCCGATGCCAGTACCTTCTGCATTTCTTGATAGGGATTTATCCACCTGTTTAAATCTATCAAATATCATAGCTAAGTATTTATCTTCAATACCAATACCATTATCTTTTACTGATATTTCAACAAATTCACACTTATTCTTGATAGATACAAATATTTCATCACCTTCATCTGAGAACTTTATCGCATTTGATATAAGATTTAATACTATTCTCTCTATCTTTTCTGGGTCACAAGCAATAATTTTTTCTTCTGTATCAGTATCAAAAACAATATTTAAGCCTTTAATTCTAGTATAATTAGTTATTGACATCACTATCTCTTCTACAACATCGACTACATTGTTATTTGATAAGTTAATGTCAAAAAATCCTGCTTCAATTTTAGATAAATCAACTATATTATTGATAAGTTTAGATAATCTATAGGAATTTTGCTTTATTGATTCAATGTACTTAACAACTGAATCCTTTTTACTGTAAAATGAACCATCATTGCAATACATATTAAGTAATTGTGAGGTAGCAAATATAACATTTAGTGGAGTTTTAAGTTCATGAGATATGTTAGCAAAAAATTCTTCCTGCATTTGAATTACTTTTTCAAGTGCTTCATTTTTATCTCTCTCAGCAATCACTAATTTCTCTTGTTGAGCTTTAATTTCTTGTTCATTTCTTACCATCTCTGTAATATCTCGATGAGATACTACAGCAGAAACTAAATTATGTCGTTTATTAAAAACAGGGGTAGCATTAATCTCTATAATCTTAATTATATCGGATTGTTTAAGGATTATTCTTTCATTCCTTGCTCTTTCGCCCCTAAAGACTCGTCTTGTTGGAAGATTCTCAGGGAGTAGGATGTTATTGTCTAAATCAAAATATTGGTATCCATCATGAACTTCTGCTACTGATTTTCCAGTATCTATTTTAGGGTGTAGTTTACGTGCCTCAGCATTTAATAATATAACCTGACCTTCTTTATTGTAAAATGCTAAAGCATCAGGCATATTTTCAATGATTGCCTCAAGTTGTTCCTTTTGCTCTTGAATTTTTTTAGATTGTTCTATTGTGTCAGTTATATCATGAAAAGATGATACTATCATAGTTAAGTCATTATTATCATCATAAATCGGGATTGCGCTTGCATCCATAAAAAACTCTTTATCAAGACTTCTTATAAATATCTTACAATTTTTTACTCTTTCACCTTTTAATGCTCTGATTCCAGGCATATTATTATGTGGTATTTCCTTGCCTTGCATATCAAAGTATTTACTGTTGTTAGGAACTTGACCTAAAGCATTTAATTCATCAGGTTTATATAATAATCTCCTTGCCTCTGAGTTTGTTAGCATATATTTACCTTTATTATCAGCAATTATTATTCCATCAGATAAATTTTCAATTATATTACTTAGTTGTGTATTTCGTTGCAATAATTGTTGCTTTTTTCTCAACTGTTCCTTTTGATTATTAATTCTACCAAGAACCATTTCAGTAATTTCTGTAGAAGTTTCATATATATATCGCATCTTTCCGTTTTCAAAGATAGGTGTTTGAGTTGAATTCCAATAAGTTACACCTCTCTGAAAATTATCACATCTGAATTCTTTTATATAACTGGTCTTTTGTGATTCAAGAACGTTTCTCCAATTATCTTCAGCCTCACTTCCGACATATCCTGTTACAATTTCTCTAATTGGCTTACCTATACTATTTCCCTCTATATTAAAAGGCGAATCCATAAAATCAAGATACAATTGATTTGCTCTAAGCATTATTAAATCTGGCACACTGAAAACAGCAGAACCAATTATGTTATCGTTAAATGTTTGTTCTACAAAAGCGAGCTTGTCGTCAAGCCTGGATTTGAATTTTTCAATAAAAGAATATACTTTTTCATTAGTATCCGGGACATGAGAAATTACTATATCCACTTCTCTAGCTTCAAGAGACTTTGTGAATATATATGCTGAATACTTATTGTTGATGTTAGAAAGGTGTATTTGCGAATTAATTCTTAGCATCTCTCCTATTTCCACGAGTGATTTTCCTGTCAATTCATCAATAGAAAATCTTGTAAAATCAATGAATTCTTTATTGACCTCTGATATAATGCTATCACTTGAACGAAGACATGGTTGTATAATTCCTTCATTAAAAGTACACCCCATAATATATCCCCCCAATGTTTTTATATAATATCGCATGGTTTTCTTCGTTATTAATAAGCACATTACAAAATAAATTCATAATATGCATTATTTCACATATTATCACATCTGATGGTATATATATATAACTTTCATTATTGATAATGCGACATTTATTTACATATCAAAAGACATGAATTAAAATATAAGTCGATTTATGAAATTTTTATATAAATACCCCCCTAAGTGAAGATTTATAGTTAACCCTTTACTGAAACTCCCACGCATAAATGCATGTGGTTCTTAAGTACTAAATAACTTTCTTTAATGCTCTCAGTAAAACATAAAATTGTAAATGTATTTAATAATGAAAAAGCAGTTATTCCAATAGGATTTGATGAACGAGATATTATAAGGGAATCACCTCCTCTATTTGATGACATTTTTAATATAATGTTTCTGCGCCAAATGATGAAATTAAATTTTGGTCATTCTGCTATATTTTCAGCTATTTCATATATGAAAGATGTTCATGATATATTAAAGCTTAACTATAATATTGCGGATAAATTTTATGTTATGACAACAAACTATCTATTAGGAAAAGGAGTGCTTGCAAAGCCACCATATCTAGCCATGCCAAAACAAGTAGAAATTATTGAAGATAAAAATTACATGAGTAGAGCTAATTTTTTATCTGATAAACGCTCATTAAATACAATTGATTTACATGCTAAGCTTGCAATTATGGCTACGGACGCATTTGGTTTTGCAAAAAAAAGGTGGAAAATTAATGATTGAACATAAATGGATGGAAGAACCACCTCAAATGGAAGACAGAAATCAGCTTGTAAAATAAGGTATTGGCAAAAGGCATTCTATATAATAAACATTATATAGTACAAAAGAGAGAATATCTAAAAAAGTTTAGATAATTCTCTCTTTTGTTATGGGAATGTAGCTGCATATTATTCTTTAACAATATCTTCAAATCTTACCATTCCTAAAGGATTTAGCCTTGCACCAAATACACCAGTATTAGTAGCTATTGCAACTTGAGGATGATATAGAGAAATCCATGGATATTCGTCAACAATTTTCTTTTGAATTTCTTGGTACTTATTAATACGCTTAAGTGGATTTAATATTTCTTTAGCAGTATTCATCATTTCTAAAACAGCCTCATTATTATATCCAGTAAAATCAGTATAATTTGTCACATTAAAATTAGGTTGAAGAAAATTATCAGGGTCGCCAGTATCCGCAATCCATCTACTTATAAACAAATCACTGTTAGTTATATTTTCAAAGTATTTATCTGAAGGAACCTTTTGAACTATACAGTCTATCCCTACTTTATTTAAATCTTCAAGAACATATTGAGCAATCTTATTGAATACAGTGTCACTATCACCTTCCCTTATAAGTAGCTTAAGCTTTTGCGATGAGCCTACTCCTTTTTTAGATAAAAGATTTTTTAGCATACTAGGATTGTAATCAAAAATAGGCAAATAATTATTATCTATTATGCTAGGCGGAAAAGGTCCCCTTGATTCAATAGCCATTCCTCCTAAAATTTCGCTTATAATTCTTTTCCTATCAATAGAATGATTTAATGCTCTTCTTATATCCTGGTCTTTAACAAGCTCTGAATTGCTTTTTAAATTAAAACCAACATAGTAAGTTCCCATAACATCTTTCATTTTAATAGTTGAAGATTTAGAATTTTTAAGGCTTTCCATAAGACTTTTATTATCTACAGTAATAAAATCATAATCCTTATTTAAAAATTTTTCTGCTGCATTTTTAGGATTAAACTCAATTTGAACTTTATCTGCATAGGGATCACCACCGTAGTAATCCTTAAAAGCTGTTAGAGTACAACCGTCAGTTCGTATTTCTTCTATAATGAATGGACCACAGCCAACGATCTCGCCTTTTTCTATTTCTTCTTTAGCAATAATAGAGCAACAGTATTGTCCAAGATTAAGTAAAAACCCTGTATACGGAACTGTAAGTTTTAAAGACAGTCTATATTTATCTAATACTGTTATTCCAATAACTTCTTTAGCATTGCCTCTTAAATACTGAGTAGCACCTTCTATATTTTCAAGAAACCAACTATTTGGTGATTTACATTTTGGGCTTAAAATTCTTTCATATGTATATTTAATATCACTGGCTGTCACTTCGCGCCCGTTATGAAATCTTGCACCTTTTCTTAAATTAAAGACCCAAGTTAGATGGTCCTCTTCTACATACCAGCTTTTTGCTATTCCGGGAGAAACATCACCTGATGAACCAATTGTAAGTAAGGCTGCATGAGCATTTACGATTACTTGTCCACTCTCTTGATCTATTGCAAGACATGGATCAAATCCAAGCGGAGCACCATATAAACAGGTCCTTAGAATTGTTTCTTCTTTTGCCTCTGATGGAACTTCCTTAATCAATTTATCAGATATGTATAATAAATCTTCTGAAACCTCTGTTAAAATGTTAAGAGATGTTTTTGTATATTGAGTGTTTAAAGAAGCTGATTCTACAATTGATAATAATTTCACTGAAGTATGGTTCATTTCTTCTGTGGAGCTCATAACATCCTCTAAATTTTGAGTTTGATTTACTAGCGCTAAGTTTATCTCTGCTGTTACGTTAGTGCTAGTTTGAACTGCTTTTATAATGTTTTGGAAAACCTGCATAGTGTTCTTAGCTATTTCACTTCCTTCTTTTACTTTTACAGTTGTCTTATCCATAGCATTAATAGTATGTTTTATACTATCGTTTATCTCATTTATTGTCTTAGAAATAAATCCAGCAGATTCTACACTTCGTTCTGCCAATTTCTTAACTTCTTGTGCAACCACTGTAAACCCTCTTCCCGCTTCCCCGGCCCTTGCGGCTTCAATAGATGCATTTAAAGAAAGGAGATTTGTATGATTAGCGATATCTTTAATAATATTTAGCATTTCATTAATATGTGCTGATTTTGTGTTAAGATCTATAACAACTGTTTTTGCGTCGTCCACAGATTGTTCTATGTCAGTCATCGCTTTAATAGAGTTATCTACAGCCCTACGTCCTTCTTGTGCTATTTCCATGGTTTGTTCTGATATTTGTTTTGAATTTTCGGTACTCGCAAGTACCTCCTCAGCTAATGCAGAATAATTAGTAATCTCATTTACCAATTTTTCAATTGAATCCATCTGTACTACTACATATTGATTGATATTGTCTGTAATACCAATTAAGTTTTCTGTGGCGAAACCAGTTTCATCAATTTTGTTATTTAATTTATTTACAATACATTTTTGGTTGTGTTTCAAAAGTGCTAGTTTATTTTGAGATGTGGGATGTTTATCGTTGTCATACTTTGTATTGTTTTCGTCGATAATATCAATAGAGCTTGATTTCGTTCTCTTCCAATTCAGCATATTTATCCCCCTTGTAAAAAATGATTTATAACAATAATAATTCTATATACATTATTAGCCAAAATAATTAAAAGGTCAATATAAATATTGGATAATTAGAAGTTTATCATCAAACTTTCGTTACTTAGTTTTCAAAATTTCCATGATACTTCTCAGCCTGCCTTCCTCCTGTAATTGACCAGCATAGCTAATAACAAATGTATTGACACAAAAATCATTAAAGAATGGCTTATGAATAATCTTGCTATGTATAATGTAGATGATATAGAAAACATTTATCTTGCTACCATAGATTGTTTTAAAAAATTATATGTTTCTATAAAAAATTAAAACATCCAATAAAAATACATATAAAAACATACAATATAAGATGTTTTTTATTGAATGATCTAATTAGCCCTAGCGCCTCTAATGGCTTAAGCTTCGTTGTATTGAATTTTAAGTTTATTATAAGCATTGACTAATTATTATTGCTAAATTATTCTTGCTATTTTCTTGTCCCTCTTAAATGGTTATTAGTCACAAAACTATTATTAAAAAACTTACCAGTGCCAGAAAGACTGTTTTTCCCTGCACCCACAACGATTTGGTTATCCATAAAAAATAGTAAACTATAACCCACAGTGGTCAATATCCCATAATAAGGTGTCACTTGATTATCTCTACCATGCTTGACACCACGCATTGTAATGTTTTTACCAGTACCCGTACCTAATGCATCAAACCGTATTGTATAACAGCAATACGAAAACCCACGATTAATATTTTCAATAATAATATTGTCCATTGTAGAATATTCCCCATCTTTACTGACCAAGATAGTACACGGATAACTTCCTAAAGTGGTAGCCCATCCACAGTTTCTAATAGTTAAATCCCTTACACAACATCGACTACCATTTAAGTAGAAAGCAATAGGAAATCCTTCAATAGTACAATTAATTAATGACCAATCATCATACAATATAAACGCATATGGGGCCTTAAACATAGTATCTAATTGTGCTAGAGAAGTAGCTGCGTTATAACCATTGTGAATTAATTTGGTATTAAAGAATTTAATATTTTTAGAGACAGCATAAAAAGATGTTGGGGTTAAAGCAGTTGTATTGGTAATGACAAATTTACTATCCCGAACGGTCATTCCGATTATAGCACGGTTTGTAAGCCATCCTAAGCAGGAACTAAATTTTACATTATCAATAGTTAAATCCATTCCACCATCATAGGCAAAAGGTGTACCATTAGAGGATTCTATATTTCTAGCAGTATGTCCTATTCCTGACATTTGCATGCCGTTGTCAATAACCGCATTTTCATATGTAAAAAATCCACAACAAGCATGGGTATCTAAAGAAGCCCCAAAGGAATTCGTTATATATATTCCAGTAGCTTTAACATATAAAGGACATGCATATCCAGAGCCACCACCTGCAATACCATGTCGACAATTTTTTATACGAATATCTTCCATGAACACTCGTTTACTTCCGTCTACTACAACAATTCCATAATCTAAGCCTAGATCTGCTGTACCGCCCTCTGCATAAATCGTTTTACATGATACATTAAAACTTCTACTTATTATAATACCAGCATAATTATTCTTTTTTGCTTTTATTCGTTCAATCCGTACACCATTACAATACTGTATATTAATTCCTGTGCCGTAACTTGTTGTATCTCCATCTCTAGTAATAGTCAAATCACTAATCTCAATATTTTTTGTTGGTGTAAAAGATTCGACGCCCTTAGTCGCAATTAGTGGGAAAGTTAAAAAGGCTGACTCTGTAAAGGTCACATCAGTAGATGTAGCACTATCCACCTCAAAAATTTCCCCTTTTGTATAATAAGTTCTGATAACTTCTGGCTCCCATCCGCTAGTAAACATATCATTGGACTGAAAACAAATTGAATCACCTGGTTGTACAGAATTATTAATAGTATTCGCTTTACTCCCTGTGTTTAAATCTGTGGTTTGAGTTAAAGAGATGAGTGTAGGAACCTCCGTTTGAAAAGCAGAAGCTTCATTATTGGCTTTTAAGTCAATAATGGTTAAATCAATTCCTGCCCCTAATATTCGTATATTTGATTTTAACATAATTGGTGCACTAGTATAGTAAGTCCCTTCTGGTAAATAAACTATTCCACCCCCTGATAAATAAGTCATATCAATAGCAAATTGAATTGCAATTGTATCATCTATGACTCCGTCACCTATAGCACCAAACCTTTTTACATTATCCATGATTTCACACCTTTCCATAATTCACTATCAGTCTTAAAAATATATTCAGCATTTAATGTATCTATACCTTTTAAAACTTCTATTACCTTTTCAATATTATTCTCAATTTTATTAACTTAACTATCAATTAAATAATTAATTACTAATACTGACTTCCTATATTACTATTACACATTTATCCCATCTCAAATATCCATATAAACCCAACAACTCAATACGAAAAAAACAAAGGACTTATTACAACTATAGCTTCAGTGATAATAAATCCTCATATATTAGGGTATATTCACAAATACTCAATCGGGATTAGTGTTTAACATTCTTCTTTATTAATTCCATAAATGTTGCTGGGGTGACTATTGACACTTTGTGATTTTCCTTTAGCTTATTCACAACTTTTTCAATATTACTAAGACTTTTGCTCCAAGCATGAACATATACAAAGGTGTAACTATTAGAATTATAAATATCCACTTGCCCAGAATCAATTCGATTATTAATAATTTGAAGTAAGTTATCCTCACTTTCAAGAGTATCCCAAAGAAGATCTCTACAGGACACTATAGGTTTATTATTGGACCAAATAATCTCTCCATGATAGTTGTCATGTTTATGATAATCAAGATAAAACAATCCGTGTATATTAGGCTGAGCAGTAAATTTATCCCAAAGCTCCTTATTATAAAAAGAAGAGTCATCGATAATTGCTATATATTTCTCATCTACTTTTTTCATATAATTATTTAATCTATTAATATATACCCCCAGTGTATTCTTATCAAACTTACTTGGATACATATAGCCATTTCCAGAGGGTGGTACTATAAAATAATCATTAGTAGATCCATGAGCTGCACTTTCATAATATAAATTAAATACGGTAGGTGCAAGGTAATATAATGATGGACTTATTGACCAACCCTTGAAGGGTAGCGATCATTATCACTCCACTTAATATTAGACATCAATATTTTTCTTACAGTATTTATAGAAATTTTGCAAAAAATTTACTCTTTCATTATTATTAAAAGATTTAATATGGCTCTCATCAAAATTAGCTAAAAGTAATTGTCTATTTATAATATCCTCAGCCGAAACTCTTTTGGAATTTTTCATCATATCATACATAATCATGAAGGTTGTAGTCCTTCCTATGCCTTGTTTACAGTGAAAATGAAGCCAGGTATTTTTAGGTTGTAGTTTTACTAAATACACAAAGTAATCCACCATATCATCTGTAGGTATCTTACCATCAGTAACAGGGATGCGTATATATGATAATGATTTAGAATTAACAAGATGATCTTCATCTTCAACTTTTGTTGGAACTACAGTTATATTCTTGTGATTATAAAAAGTCATAGGCACATTTAACTTAATACTACTTAGTTTAGTATATTCATCCAATAAAACTTCACCCATTGTTAATCCCATGTTAGCATCATTTCTTTCATTGGCCCAGCTAATGGGCGCTCCATTAATAAATCCGTGTGATTCTTGTCTTAGATCAATAACTGTTATATGCAATGAGTTTCCTATACTATCTATTATAAGAGGTAAATTGAACTCAGAAAATTGTTGACTACCAGAAATATTTAATGTATTTAGACCACTAATATTTAATTCGCTATTGCCTTGTGTATTTAATATATCTGTTGACTTGCGAAAATGTTTTGGCATGTCATAGTAATTTTGAGAATCTAAAACAAGATTCACCACATCATCTAATTGTGAGTCAGATGCTTGAGTACTATCTCCCATCCTATTGATAAAGAATATTTCATTATTTGTCTTAACATAATTATTTAGCATCATCATATTATAAATATATGGATACCTGATATACATTATAAACCCTCCAAAAAATACTTACTACAATATATTATGCATGAATGATGTTTTGGTACTGATTACAAATTAACTCTAAAAGAATTAACAACCTAAAAAAACACCTCAATTGCAATAATACAATTAAGGTGTTTTCTTATAATAATTTAAACCTAAAACTATTAATATACTATATTACTTATGCCTAAGGTCTTAAGAATACCTGTTGCAATTGCCTTAGCCAAGGTATATTGATAGGCCTGTGTAGCTAATAATCTTTCATCCTCAGGATTAGATATAAATGCTGATTCCACTAAAATAGACGTAGCATCTACATGTTTTATAACATATAACCCTGAAGTAGTTTTAATCTTCCTATCAACATTTCCAGTAACTTTAACTAATTCCGTTTGTACTGCTTGGGCTAGCTTTTGTCCAGCTACACTTCCGGTGAAATAATATGTTTCAATACCAGTAGCTGACGGGGCTGAAAAGCTATTCTCATGAATGCTTACGAAATAATTTGGTTTAGCACTATTCGAAATATCACATCTTGCTTGAAGATTTTGAGCTTCATTTGTGGACCAAGGTATATTATCAGTTGTTCTTGTGTATATTGTTTCAACACCATTTTTAACTAATATACTCCCCACTTTTAAAGTAATTGCCAGTGTTACGTCTTTTTCTTTAAGTCCCGTTGGTCCTATTGCTCCCGGATCATTTCCTCCATGACCTGCATCTAAAACTATTTTATATTTTACAGGCTCACTTTTAGTAATAAAGCTCATCCTCACTTCTTTGGGAAAAGGTTTTCCATCTGTGGACTTTACATTTACCGTCACTATGATTGTATATGTCTTATTAGGTTCATAATTTATAATAGGTTTAACTATAACAGCTTTATTACCATTAGCTAAACTAACACTAATATCTTTATGTTCGTTATTTTGTCCAACTACCATTATGTTTGTGGCATTTATTGTAGTAGCGCTTAGAGCCTTATTAAAATTCACTGTCCAAGATTTACTAATTGACACATCTTTTTTAAGTCCTAAATCGGTGTATGTACTAGCCTTAACTATTGATTGCATATGTAAACACAATGTAATAGATAAAATCATAATTATAAATGCTTTAAAGAAATTTTTAATATTATTCCTCCTAAAATGTTTTGAATTGTTCATTTCTCCAAGAAATATTCTATTATTGAATAATAAGCAATTCTATAAAACAACCTCCACTTTATATTACGGTTGTTTCAACAATTAGTTTCAATTTATGATAAATATCCGTATAATTTTAATCCAACGTCTATATTATATTCTTAAATACTTACATTTCAAATCTATATCCAACACCCCATATTGTTTCAATATATTTAGGATTTGATGGGTCAACTTCGATTTTTTCCCTCAACTTTCTAATGTGTACAGTTACAGTTCCAATATCTCCCAAAGAGTCCATGCCCCATACTTTTTCAAAAATATTATCCTTTGAAAATACTTTGTTTGGATTAAGAGCTAAAATTGTTAAAATATCAAATTCTTTTGCGGTCAATATTACTTCGTTACCGTTAACATATACACGCCGAGAAGTAGGGTAAATGCTAAGTCCTTTTATCTCAATTATTTCATTTTGGTCTTTAGTTCCTCTAATTAGCCTTTCATATCTTGCGATATGAGCCTTTACTCTTGCTACAAGCTCTCCCGGACTGAACGGTTTTGTTATGTAATCATCAGCTCCTAGTCCTAGCCCACGAATTTTGTCAATATCCTCTTTTTTAGCAGAAACCATGAGTATAGGAACATCCATTCCATTTCTTATTTGTCTGCAAATTTCAAAGCCATCTACTTTAGGAAGCATAACATCAAGTATAATGAGGTTATAGTTCTTATTAAGTGCAGCACTGAGCCCTGTTTCTCCGTCAACTTCAATATCAACTAAAAAACCATTTATCTCTAGATAGTCCCTTTCAAGCTCTGCAATACTGAGTTCATCTTCTATTATCAACACTTTTTTCATTTTATCATCGACCTTCCGCTAATGCATTTCTTAATAATAAAGAATATACTAGTGCCGAGTCCAACTGTACTCTCAGACCATATTTTCCCGCCATGTCCAATAATTATTCTCTTAGCAATTGCAAGTCCAAGTCCACTTCCACCAGTTTGAGAATTTCTTGATGGGTCAGCTCTATAAAATCTATCAAATATAAATGGAAGAGTTTCTTTAGATATCCCTCGCCCATTGTCTTTGATTTCAAATTGCACAAAATCGCCAAAATCTTTCAGTGTTATTAGTATCTCTCCACTTTCCTTATCCATATATTTCACAGAGTTTTGAACGATATTTAATATTACCCTTCTTAGTTTTTCACGATCAGCCATTATTGATATTTTGTCTTCAATTTCATAAATCAAGTGTATTTCAACACTATTCTTCTCCAAATCAAACTTAAGTTCTTCCATACTGTCATCTAAATAACTTTTTATGTCAACCTCTTCAAAATCAAATGGCAGTTTATTCAAATCAAGCTTTGAAAATAGAAATAATTCATCTATCAGCTTATCAATATCACTTGCTTTTTTATAAATAGTATTTATATATTTTTCCATCTTTTCAGGTGTATCTGCTACACCATCTTTAATTCCCTCCACGTAGCCTTTAATTGCAGTTACCGGAGTTTTTAAGTCATGTGAAATATTTGAAATGAGTTCTCTTTTGTTGTTTTCATACTGAAGCTGCACCTCAACTGATTCTTTTAGTCTGCGCCTCATGTCTTCAAATTCTTTGCAAAGCTGTCCAATCTCGTCATTTGTATTAGACTTAACTTCAAAATCAAGATTACCTTCTTTTATTTTAGTAGAAGCTTTTTTTAATGCTATTATTGGCTTCGCTATCTTTTTAGAAACCCAATATGTAAGTATTGAATTAACTAGAATCATTATTAAAATAATAATAGCGATGTATACTAATAAAAATCTCTTAGTAATTGTCAGCATTGCCCCAGCATCTGTCATTATAAAAATACTTCCTGAACTTTTATCTTGGAAATAAAAATCATATTGCTTAGAAAGCACAAGGTAATTCAAAAGAAGATTAGGGTGCATTCTCTCTTCTTGGTTAAATCCAAATTCAGGAAGGCTCTTTTTAATATCACTTTTATTAATAAACTCAGTGGAATAGGTTATGCTACCATTTTTTCTTACTACTATTCCGCTGTGTGTCAATTTCAATTTGCTATCAAGCTTTGATAAATAATTTTTATTTTCAAGTATATTAGGATTTACTTCTATATCTTTTTCTATATCCATAAGTATTAATGAGTTCTTATCAAATAGGTCTTTTAATGGGTTGCTTTTAAATACATTACTTTGAAATGGATGCCCATTGTATTTTATGTCATAAGCTTCATCAATACTTTTTACATAAAAACTGGCAACAACTGGCAGTACTAACAAAGACAAAATAATTGGGACTATAAGCATCGCCATATATGAAACTATGAGCCTAAATTTTATGGACATAAAAATTCCTCCTAAATTCTATTCATATCGTAGTGCATCTATAGGATTTAATCTTGCAGCTTTCCTTGCAGGATAAATTCCAAAGAATATACCAACCGCAGACGAGAACAATATTACTTCTATAATAACAGATATTGAAACACTAGGGTTAATGTTTGCAAAAGACCCTATTATTTCAGCTGAGAATATTCCCAGACTCATACCTATAAGTCCACCTATAAGTGATAAGATAACAGATTCAGTTAAAAATTGAAATAATATAGCATTGGTTGTAGCTCCAATAGCTTTTCTAATACCAATTTCTTTAGTTCTCTCAGTAACTGAAACGAGCATTATATTCATAACTCCAATGCCTCCAACTAAAAGTGATATAGCTGCAACAGCACTAAGAAAAGTTGTGAAAACTCCCAATACTTGATTAATTGAATCAAGCATACTTGCTGAATTAGTAGCCTTATAGAGATTTAGAGTTTTGTTGTCATGATTAGCTTGAAGAATTTTTAAAGCCTCATTTCCAGTTTGCACTGAAGTTTCCTGTGAACTTGATGTTATACTAATTGATGATATGTTAAAATCTATTGGATATAATGTTTGGAGGAATGTAATTGGCACTGTTGCCATTGTTGGTGTGTTATCAGCTTTTCTACCTGGAGGTCCTCCTTCGCTGCTAGCTCCACTACTAAACATGCTACTCGCTTTTGAAACACCTACTACAGTGGCATTTTTACTAGAAGCTACAGGACCTAATTTAAATGATTTCCCTACAGCATCATCTGTTCCAAATAATGATATTGCGGAGGTCTGATCTATTACGACAACAGCTTTACCCTCTTCAACCTCTCTATCATTTAGAAACCTTCCATAAACAATCTCTACATTACTTATCAATGAATAATCTGTATTAACTCCAGTAATGTTTGCCGTATTAGTTTTAGTATCAGTTCTCGCTGTTCCTTTTTCGGATACAGTTGGAGAAATATACTTAGCCGTATCTACCTTATTTTTAATTTGCTTTACATCATCAAGTGTAAAATAATCACTTGTTTGCTCAACTTTTGATGAATCTACAGATAGAGTAACTGTGTTTGCTCCCATCTTAGCAAATTGATCGGCTATATAACTCTTTCCTCCATTACCAAGCGAAACAATAGTAATTACTGAACTTATACCTATTATAATTCCTAGCATAGTAAGAAAAGATCTCATTTTATTTGACAGAATGCTAGACATCGCCATTTTAAAACTCTCTAAAATATTCATAACTGCCCTCCATTTAACACTAAAAAAATTTGTCAGTGCTACCTATTTATAATACTGTCCTACCCTCAACCGGATAATCGTCAACTATATTTCCATCTCGAAATCTTACAACTCTTTTTGCACATTTTGCTATATCGTCTTCATGTGTAACCATTAAAACGGTTGCACCTTCATTGTTTAACCTTTGAAATATTTTCATAATTTCAATTGATGATTTTGTATCTAGATTACCTGTTGGTTCATCTGCCATAATAACTGCTGGATTGTTAACCATTGCCCTTGCTATTGCAACTCTTTGTTTTTGTCCTCCAGATATTTCATTTGGCCTATGTTTTACTCTGTCGGATAGCCCAACCTTTTCAAGTGCACTCAGTGCTCTTTTTCTTCTTTCTCTTAATGGCACTCCTGCATAAAGCATTGGAAGTTCAACATTTTCAAGTACCGATATTCTTGGAAGTAGATTAAATGATTGAAATACAAATCCTATTTCTTTATTTCTTATGAACGCAAGTTGATTATCGTAAAGATTTGAAACATCTTGTCCATTTAAAAGATATGTTCCACTATCCATTTTGTCCAAACACCCTAAGATATTCATAAAAGTTGATTTTCCTGAACCAGAAGGTCCCATTATGGCAGTGAATTCGCCCTTTTCAACTTTAAGGGTTACCGATTCAAGTGCAGTAAAGTCAATATCTCCAGTTACATATCTTTTTAATATATCATTTACTTGTATCATTATTTACCTCCTACAGCTTCAGCTTCTTTAACCATTAACCCATTTGTAATGGTGGCTCCTGGATTTAATATTACAATGTCACTAGCCTTTACTCCGCTAATAACTTGAACATCCGCATCTGATTGTATTCCCAATTTAACAGTTTTTTGGACTGCCTTGCCATTTTCAGAAACAAACAAGTAAGTTGATCCATCTTTATTAGTTAATATTGCTTCAGCAGGAACTTTCAGTACATTTAATGCTTGATTAAGCAATATATCAACATCTGAATCAAAGTTGACTTTTAACATTGGAGCTACTTCTAGTACATCCAATTCTACAGTTAAAGTTGTATCTCCCCCTGCAGCTGAAGTATTAACTGTTGCGGTTGGATAAATTTTTGAAACCTTGGCTTTATAGACCTTACTGTTACTCAAAATTGTTGATTCTTGTCCAATTGCTACCTTAGCAGCATCATATTTACCAACTTTAACAACTGCTTTTAAGCTTGAAATATCTTGGACAATTATAGCCGTTTCTTGACTTCCAGTTTGCCCATTCACAACATTAACTGCTGTTACTACTCCATCTATGTTTGAAGTAATATATGAATTTTGAGATAGCTTGGTTTTTGCTGAGTCAAGTGTTATCTTTGCCGTGGCAACAGCATAATCAAGTTGTTTTATTTTTTCATCTGATAATACACTTGCCTCTGCTGTGTTAATTGTTGCAGCATTTGCTTGAGTATCAGCTGTATTTGCTATAGTATTTGTTGCATCATTGTCTTTATTTACAGCATCTTGTTTCTGAGATAGTGCATTGTTATACCCTATTTGAGCAGATGCTACTTGATTTTTAAAATCAGATGTATCGTAAGTTAAAAGGGTAGCACCTTTTTTAGTTCTATCTCCAACACTAACATTAACATTTAAAATTTTAGCCGTTGATGATACCGTATAATCTTTTTCAGTTTTAGATTTTATTGTACCTGTGGTAGATAAATACATTTTAACATCACCCATTACAACCTTTGAGGTTTTTACGACTATGCTCTGTTTCTTGTTTTTTGAAGTAATTTGGATTCCTCCAATTGTACCTATTAAAGCTACTATAACTACACCAATAATAATTTTCTTTTTCATGATGGCCTCCTGTTTACTTGTAATTATGAATTACTGATCTCATAATTTTATTTTACATGGCAAATATTAAAAAAATATTATCTAAATATTAAATTTTTATTAAATAAATCTATATGTGTTTATTATTGCTCCCTTTTCCTAAACGCAAAAATGAGTCGCATAAAAATATACGACCCTAGTAAGTTGTGATATTGGTTTAATTTCTTAAAATAAATCAGAAATTTAATCTATTTTTGATATTTCTCTAAGCAAGACTTACATATACAAGCTTTGCCCCTTTTTTCATTAGGAATTAAATCTAATATGTACTTTGGAAATTCAACCTTTTTCACTATACAATAATTAATGCATACTCAATATTATACCATTGTTCACCAATGGTATCTTTAAGAAAAAATTGTATTATAATTATACAATTTATATAATTTAGTTCTAAAATATGTAATTTCAATATAAAATATGGTAATATGTAATAAGAAGCATATTATTACTATGCTTCTTACATAAAGATGAAATCTATACGAGTACTTGTTAAAAAATGGGGGTAATATATTGAGAAATGCTTTAAGCAATAAATTAATAGAACCATATTTTTATTCGTGCGATAGTATTATAACAGATGTAAATAAAGAATTCATTGATTTTACTGGTTTTTCAATGGGTGAATTGCTAGGTAAATCTATTACAGAGATATGCAGCATGTTAAAAATCAATTCGAAAATACTTCTTGATAATATTAAAAGTGAGTATCCAATATATATATTTACAAAGTCGCTTTACGCAAGAGAAGTTAATTTATCACTTTTTCATGACGTGGTGGCAAATGGACAAAGATATACCTTTGTTGAAAAACCAAATTCTAGACTTGATGACAAACTGATTTTTATGGAACAAATGTTTATAGATAATAACATAACGGGCTATGCTGTGTACAGTGCTCCAGATTTAATATTGCTCAAATCCAATCAAAAATATCTAGGTTTAATAGCTTCCCCTCTTAATAATGAGGGAAGTAGTATAGGTAGACCCATTAAAGAAATTGTAGAGGGATTTGTAGGTAGCGAATGCGATGTTGTTTGGAATTCTATTCTTGAAACAAAAAAGAACAGCTATATAAAAGAATTTAGATCTTATAATTTTAAGGACGATGTAGCTTATTGGAATTTTACTCAAACAGCTATACTGGAAAACGGAAAAATTAAATATATATTTGAGACTGCTTCTGAGGTTACTGCAAAGGTTTTCAAAAATCAAAGCTTATTACAAAAAAACAAGATAATTGAGCAAACCAGAAAAATTGAAGAACAGAAAAAGCAATTAGAAGCTATCATAGAAAATATATCTGATGGTATATCTATTTTTGATAGTGAAGGCAAATATATATCATTTAACAAATCAGAAAGAAAAATGTTTTTCCCATATTATGAATACCTGCCCCAAACGAATGATAGGTATTATATATATATAGATAAGACCAGCGATAGTTATAATCAAGCCAAGCTTTATAATATAAAAGGACAGGAGATTACTTTAGAAAATACTCCGATTTGTAGAGTTATGAGAGGTGAAAAATTCAAAAATATGAGAATGACAGTTAAATTCCCTCATAAAGTATTACAAATAAATATTAGTGGAACACCTATTTATGATAGTGAAGGGAAATTCACTTTAGGGGTGCTTTGCAGCCAAGACATGACGGACTATTTTAAGCGTGAAGAAGCTATAAGAGACCAATATAAATTCTTAAATAGATTAGTAGATACTTTTGATTTGCCTGTTGTTAGAATATCATGCCCAAATTTAAATATTGTGGATATTAATAAAAAGGCATTTAATATAATTAAGTTATTGAAACCCGATATTGTATCCGTCAGCAATTTAATTCAAAATAAGCTTGAAGATTTATTTAAAATATATGAACCATTAGAAACAAGTAAATGTTATCAGTATATTAATGAAGTGATAATAGAGAAGAAAACTAAGTATTTTAATAAAAAAGCAATTTTATTAAATGGAAACCAGCTATATTGGAATATTATTTTTGAACCCATTATTGATGTAAATGGAGAAATCCAAGAAATATTGGTCATAGTAATAGATGTTACTGCTGAAATAAAATCTAATATAGTAATGGAAAAGGCATTAAAATTACAAGGCGAATTTCTTGTTAATATATCTCATGAACTTAAAACGCCACTAAATGTTATATTTGCCACAGCTCAGTTATTTGATTTGTATTGCAATAGTGGTTCCTTGGACGATAAGAAAAATTCAATTATTAAATATATAGAATCTATTAAGCAAAATTCCTATAGACTATCTAAACTTATAAATAACATAGTTGATTTATCTAAAATTGAAGCAGGATTCTATAAATTAAACTTATCAAATAACAATATAGTGCCCATTGTAGAAGATATAGTGATGTCCATAACTAATATCGCTGACATCAGAGGCTTAAATATTATTTTTGATACGGATACAGAAGAAAATATTATTGCTTGTGACCCAGAAGCAATAAATAGAATAGTTTTGAATCTTATATCAAATGCGATAAAATTTTCAGACATGGGCGATGAAATATTTGTAACTATTGTGAATAAGAATGAATTTGTTGAAATATCAGTCAAAGATAATGGTATTGGCATTGAAGATAAGAACTTAGATATGATTTTTGATAGGTTTAAACAGGTAGATAAATCTCTGTCAAAAAATTCAGAAGGTACGGGTATTGGCTTAAGTTTAGTTAAGTCTATTGTCGAATTACATGGTGGTAGCATACATGTTGAGAGTGACTTTGGGAAAGGTAGTAAATTCACAGTTAAACTTCCTTCAAGAAGGGTACTTCAAGAAAGTAAGCTTTATATTAGCAAATTACCCATTAAAAATCAGAATATACGAGTAGAACTTTCAGATATTTATTAGAGTTTTGTTTATACTAACCATAGTTTTTCCTCACAGCAAAAAATGACCCCCTTAATTTAGCAGACACTACTCTTTATTTTCGTATCCTACTTAAGGGGGTATGGTTTATTACTCTTTATGAATTTTTAATGCATCAAAAGAATTGTCTTCCTCAAATATAAATGTGGCTCCATAGCCACCCCGACCTATTACATTCTCATTTCCTTCTCTAAGAACAATGTTATTATTTTCATTGGTATATCCTAATTCAAAATTATCTAACAAAATTAATAGTTTTTGTTTATCTGTCACCTTTTACACCCCTCACCATTATAGTATTTATTTTATTATACCCTATTGATAATTAATATTCAATTAAGTACTAAAAACCTAATTATAAGAACATTATGAAGCACTCCTTAATATGCCCCATCTAATCCCCTTTCTTTAATATTTCTTTAATTTCTTTATTATCCGAAATCATAACATCGAAAATATCAGTGTTTCTGTTTATAATGGAAGATACATTTTCATAGACTTGCTTTTCTATATATAATTCTTCTAAATTATCCCCATCTATCAAGCTATATATATATTCCAAGGTTTTATCTAAAAACAGAGATATATCTTTTAGTAAATTAGTATCTTTTGTTTTATAACTTTCTAGGCAAAAGGAGACAGATTCGCTTATTAGTGAAATAGTTCCACTACTTACATTTGTTCCACTTTCTAAGATTAATAAATTTAATTCGATCTTTTTTAATTTCAACAATATATCATCACTTAAGGATACCAATAAACCTAGAGAAGCTTTATCGAGTTTTTTTCTTGTAGGAATATCTTTTATTAAACTATCAGATAAATTATTTTTTAAATATGAGTAAGTTATTGTACCTGCAATCAAATATATCGTATTAATTATTGAACCTAATAAGAACTCGCTAAATATTGAAGAAACAACTGTTGTAAGGGTTCCAGCGATAAAAAATATAGAGAGTTTATTTATTTTATTTGTAATTTTAGAGGTTTCAGAAATCAGTGGCTTCATAGTATTCTCTACTCTATTTGGTGTTAGAACTTTTATAACTTCTTTAATTTTTTGTATTTCCAGCTTATTTAAATCCTTTACATTTTGCAATCTGTTTTGCTCATCTATAGCCTTTTGAGACTCCTTTTTTTTAGCATTTTCAATTTCTAATTTTTCATCTAAGTCCTTTTGAGCCTCTTTTTTTCTCAAATCTTGAAATTCTAATATTTCTTCTTTTTTAGCTTTTTTAAAATTACAAAGTTCCTCTTTGGTCATTTTAAGATATTCAGTTTCCGAGAGAAACATGGCTATAGAATATGTTTTTAGTTTGTTTGAATTGTCAAATATAGTATAAACAGGTTCTCCATTATCTTCAGTCACTTTAAAAACAGAATATACCTCCCCTTCCTTTAAACTATCTATATCTAAAATGCCTGTATATACTACTTCTTTTATGCATTGCAACATCCTACTGGTTGGATAGAAAATTTGGTCGGGCACAACTATTTCCACTGCCCCTCTTTCATTTACAATCCTATAGCATGGCAATACTTTAAAATCATGTTCATATGTATATTTAGTTGTTGTATCAAGCACAATATATTCTCTTCCGCTTATAAATTCTGCTTTTTCTGTACGACAGGTTTTTAATTCCAAATATTCTCTTTTCATAAATATATCCTCCTTTAAAAACAAACCTAACTCGCCATACTATATATGTTACAAAACAATTATTATTAATATTATACCATCACCTTACAATTTGTGGAACAAAAAAAGACATGAAATCCATAGAAGTATTTCATGTCTTTTAAAATATGTGTTTTAAGATATTTTAAATTTTAAATCTGATGCTGCTATATCTCCTAAGTTCCAATTTCTTATTCCGTTGTTATCTCTCTGTGAATATTGAAAATGTGCTGCCTTATACACCTTTTTTCGGTGCATTATTACTTCTTCCCCAAAAATGTACTTTATTCCACTGATATGACTACTATCTATCTTAATTTGTTTGAAATTAAACTCATTAGTAATTTTTAAAAATCTATCTACTTCGTTTTGGAATACTTTAGCAAAAAATGCATTTTCATTATTACCATCGCAAATCAATACTGGATTTAGCTGACTTTCGTCAATAGTAGCTTTTAATTTATATATGCTCCTTTTGTTCCTACCTACAAAATAGCCATAATTAATATAATTAGGATCATCATCTTCTGGGAAAATTATATTATACAACAATTCTTCTTCTTTCATCCTAATCCTCACCTTTCTAATATAATATTAGATAAATAAAACTAAAATTTAAAAGCCTTATATATATATATTGTATACTAAAATGTATCCGTTTCTATTATTATAGCAATTCAATGTAAAGAACATGTTATTAGCTTGTTTGGAGCTTGTTAATAATTAATATTTTTATTTATATTTTGATAGTTTAACTGTCATTGTAATCTATATTCTACCACGTATCCTAAAAAATGCAAGAACTTTGTTTTAAATATTCTATCCCATATTATAATAATACTTATACTTATATAGAATTAAAAAAGGCAAGAAATATCTAGGATTATTTCTTGTCTTTAATGGAATTATTAACTTGTAATTTACTCTCTTTTAGCCTTCATATCTGCCATAGGAATATATCCTAATTTTGTTATTCCTGCTTTCATTTCATCACTTACCATATACTCTAAGAATGCTTTTGTTACTCCTGTAGGTTCACCTTTAGTATACATATGCTCATATGCCCAAATTTTATATTTGTCTGTACTTATGTTTTCTGCATTTGCTTCAATTCCATCAATTTTTAATACATTTAAGCCTTCTTTATTAGCTGCATCTGCGAAGTATGATAAAGCTAAGTAACTAATTGCTCCTTCTGTTTGTTTAACTGCTTGTTTAACAGCTCCACTTGAATCTTGAGTTAAGCCAGCTGCTTCTTCTGTGCCATCTAATCCAAACTGTTTAAATGTTGCTCTAGTTCCTGAAGATGCTGGTCTATTTATAATAGTGACTGCTATGTCGGCTCCGCCAACTTCTTTCCAGTTTTTTATCTTTCCTGTAAATATATCTACTAATTGCTTCTTAGTTAAAGATTCAACTTTAACTTTTGGGTTTGTTACTGCTGCAATTCCTATAACACATACTTTATGATCCTTTAATGCAGCTGCATCTATTCCTTCTTTGTCCTTTGCATATATATCTGAATTTCCTATTTCTACACTACCTTCTAATGCAAGTTTAAGTCCAGTACCACTTCCACCACCTTGAACATTTACAGTTGCTGCTGGGTTTTTATCTAGGAAACTTTTAGCGCCGAGTTCAGCTAAAGGTTGAAGTGCGGTTGATCCTGCTGCAGTTATTGAACCCGATAATTCAGTTTTCTTAGTTTCAGGTGTAGTTTTAGTCTCTTCCTTTTTGCCTGCACAGCCCGTGAAAATTCCTGCTGTCATTGCAACTGCTAATGCAGCCACCATTAATTTCAAGTTTTTTTTCTTCATTTATAATTCCCCCGTTCACTTATTTTAATTTCTTTACTAGCTATACATCTCACTTATAATAATATGCCCTGAAAGTTAACTTTGTATTACGATAAAGTTAATTAAAGTTTAGTTGATGTTAATTAAAGTTTACAACCATACCAAATATTAAATTGTTTTCAGAAAATCTTAATCATACTATAAAACAACTTTTCATTATTTTTTTAGATTCTATTTTACACTTCTTTTTGATTTTTGCCGCATCTTCAGTTAATTCATATATATTCGTATAAAATTTGTTTTTATCCATTACTATTGCAATGGATAAGCTCATTATTGGATAATTCTCTTTGTTGTTATTTCTGTTAAATGATTGTATATATCCTTTTCCCTTGTCTTCCTCATTATAGAAACTTGATATATTGCTATCAAATTCATTTATTATATTTTGTGAAAGCTCATTTACATCATGGCCTGGAATTATTGCAACAAAGTCATCTCCACCTATATGACCTAAAAAGCTATCTTTATAAAGGCATGTTTGTTTTTGAATAACACTTGCTGTAAATGATAAGATTCTATCGCCATTCTCAAAACCGTATGTATCATTGAAAGCCTTGAAATCATTTATATCAAAATATAAAAGAGAAAATTCTTTTTTTTCCAAAATCAATTTAGAAATAGAATCCTCAATAACAACATTTCCAGGTAGCCCAGTTAGTGGATTTGAATATTTGGCTACATTCACTTCAAATTGCATTGTTTTTTCAAGTAAGGTAATAACAGGAACCACACCATAATATTTATTATCTTTTTCTACAATTATATAATCATATAATTTATCTTCTTCCCTTGATATAACAATTTTTGATACTTTATCAAGCGAAGTATAATAATCAATAACAAGTGGATTTGTATCCATAATTAGCTGTACAGACCTTTTCATAAATATTGACCATCCATATTGAGTTCCAACCTTAGAAAAAAAATTAGAATTCATAACTATCCCAAGAGTCATTCCGTCACTATTAACTACTGGTATACCTGTTATATTGAGATTACTTTTAAATATTTTGTCTATTTCACTACAGGTTGTTGTGGATAAAACAGCATTATCTTGCCTAGCGATTTCTCCTATTTCAACATTTGAACTTGAACTAAAACTATATTTTTTCAAACTTATATTTTTATTAATAATTCTCTTTTTTATTAACTCAGGTGTTTCTAATAAATTATCATCTGGCCTATTTATTAAAAATCCTTGACCATAATGTACCCCTATTTCAATGAGAGTATAAAGGTCACACACATCTTCAATACCTTCAGCAATAATTTTGGTGTTAGTTGTATTTGCAAATTCAACGAATGATTTAATTATTGCTTTTTTAAAATTATCCCTAGTTACATTTGTTATTAAGCTCATATCCATTTTAATATAGTTTGGTCTTGTATTTGCGATAGTTGTAAGTCCAGAATAGCCTGTCCCAACATCATCAATAGCTATTTTATATCCCTGATTTTTGTAATAGTCTATTACTTCATTAAAGTTTTTATAATTATCAATTGAAGTCTTTTCTGTAATTTCAAATATAAGTGACAGCGGGCTTATGTTATGTTCTGTTAATATATCTTTAGTAAATCCTTTAATAAAATGTTCATCTTTTAAAACAGCGGGATCTACATTTACAAAAAGAAGCTTATTAGAATTATGACTGCTAAATGTCTTTATTGCATTTGATCTACATAAAATTTCTAAATCCCAAAGCAGATCATGGGTTTTAGCTTCTTCAAATAGTATTTCTGGGTTTATATACTTACTATCTACTGGCCCCCTTGTCAATGCCTCGTATCCTATCACATCCCCTGTTTGTAAAGAAACAATTGCTTGAAAAACACTTTTTAAATTATTACTGGCAATAATTCTTCTTAGCTCATCTGACATATCGAAATCCCCCTAATAATCATTTATTTATATATAGTATATATTTTGGAAGTTAATATTACGTTAAGACTTATGTATATTTATGTTAAATCATCATTTAGGTTACTGAAAACGCATTAAAAAGCATCCGCTAAGCAGATGCTTTTTACATTTAATATAAATTTTATAATATTTACATAGACTTAACACAATCATAACATGTTGTTAATCAAATTAGTTCAGAATATTAGTTAACGTAAATGAAATTTTATTAATTAATAGAAGGAGTGCTATTATGATACTTAGTCCTGAAAATCGTAATATATTTAATAAACTTATGATTAATGCTATTAAGACTAATGAAGATGAGTTTCAATTTGATGGAGATAAATATATGGTTTGCTCTGACGGTGTATGTGTACAAACATTAATTGATGATAAGATTTTATATCGTATTTATATTGAAGAAGATAAATATAATAATCTTATAAATCATTAATTGTTAAACTATCTATATAATTTATATTTATATTTATATTTATATTTATACAATTATAATATGCAACTAATTTTATCACCCCATATCATAATTAAGATATGGGGTTTTAAACCGTTTTTATAAATTTTATATATTTAAACTAAACACTATAGCCTTTTCAAAGATATTAAAAGCTATATCAATATCATTGATCGAAACTATTAGAGGTGGATGCCAAGTTATACACTTACCTGAAGATACTTTAAAAGATAGCCCGAGTTCAAGAGATTTATATAGAACTTTTTCTGCAAGTTCTTCATGTTTTTCTTTAGAATCTCTGTTTTTTACAAATTCAATGCCCACAGCTGCAGTGCCTGACGGGGTGAATAGCCCCTTAAAATCTTTTGATGTTGTCTTGTTTACCAGTTTAGCTGCAGCGCGTGCTACAATATCTGAAGTATATCTTCTTGGAATAAAAGGCAGATCTTCCATTTGATTTTTAACCGCTTTGATAACATATGAGTTCTTATAACCTACTTGATGGATACTATTACCATGAAAGTCTAGGTATTTTTTTCCTGACATATCCCCTATGTCTACCCCTCTGCATTAACAATTACATTCATACAAGGGGTAGACATAGATTGTTTCATAAATACAGATTCATCAGCCTTTAAAATTTCTTTACTTTTCTCATCAAGAGCATTAATCCAATCTTCTCTATTCTGGCTAAAGTTCACATCACCTTCTCGATTTAATCCTCCATTATTTTGCATTCGGTTTCTTTCCTTCAGATATCAAGACATTAATTTTTTGAATTAACAGAGGAAGTTCTTTCATAGTTTTTATAGTAAAATCTGCACCAACTTCTAAAAAACTCTCCTCAGTGCTTTTAATAATTTCATTTTTGTCGTTATCAGAAAGACTCTTATACTCATAATAGCTTAGTCCCATCTGTGAACTTCCAACCGCTACTCCAACAGACCAAACACCCGCATTTATTCCCTCTTTAATATCAGCCACTGTATCTCCTACCTTCACCACTTTCCATGATGCTGAAAGTCTTAGTGTTTCAATATTTTTAAATATCATGTATGGATAGGGCCTGCCAAAAGAATTTGTAGAATCTGGTGTTACCCAAAAATCTGGTTCATACCCATTATCCTTAGCACCCTCTACTACTATTTGCATCATAGCATCTGTATATCCAGTAGTTGAGCCTATTTTTATCCCCTGATCTTTCAGTGATTTGATAGTGTCTATGACTTCCGGAATTGGATGTGTATATTCTTTTAGGGAAGATAAAAGTAGTGGCTCAAATTCACCATATAAATTATCAATGTCCACTTCATTAAAGTCCCTACTATATTTTTCTTTCCACAATTTGCTTATTCTTTGCATCTCAAGGATAGCTTTAATGTGGTCTCTTTTAAGTATTCCCATAGGAGCTCTCGCTTCCTCCATAGTTACTTCTATTCCTGCTGCTTTAAATATCTCTAAAAATATGTTAACAGGTGCAAAGCATCCAAAATCAACGGTGGTTCCTGCCCAGTCAAATATAACTCCTTCTACTCTGTCCATCTTTTTATCCCCCTCATGTATTCTTGTATGATAATGCATAATTTTTCAATATCTTCTTGATATATTTCACCAATATTACCAATTCTAAATGAATCAACCTCTGTTAACTTACCAGGGTATAGCACAAATCCTCTTTCTTTTACGTAATCATAAAAGCCTCTAAAATCAAAATCTTCACTTGGGAAAAGAAATGTTGTTATAATAGGAGATTGAAGTTCTTCGTTTATATATGAAGTTATTCCTATATCTTCAAGCTTTTTTCTTAAAAGATTATTATTGTCTGTATAACGTTTATTTCTAGCTATAACTCCTCCTTCTTCTAATAGTTCATCTAAAGCCTTAGAAAAAGCAGCAACCACATGTGTTGGAGAAGTAAATCTCCACTTACCATTTTTGTCCATATTCTTCCACTGATCATAAAGATCTAAGGATAAACTACTTGAATTACCTTGGCACTTCGAAAGTGTACTGATTTTGGCTATGATAAAAGAGAAACCTGGAACACCCTGAATGCACTTATTAGCACTACTAATTAAGTAATCTATCCCTAATTCCTGAACATTAATTTGAATTCCTCCAAAACTACTCATGGCATCAAGTATGAAGGTTTTATCATACTCCCTGCATAATTTCGCAATATCTTCAATAGGATTCAGTATACCGGTTGTAGTTTCCAAGTGGACCATGGCTACATGAGTTATATCATTATAACTATTAAGTATTTCTTTTATTTCGTCAGTTTTAGGAAAAGTATCATATTCCACCTTATAATTAACATAGTTAATTCCCATGCATTTTGCCATGGCTACAATTCTTTCTCCATAAGCACCATTACTAATTATTAAACACTTATCTTCTTTTCCAATAGCTGAATGCATTACAGCTTCAACACCAAAGCTTCCACTGCCTTGCATAAGAACTGTAGTATATACATCAGGAGACGCTCCTGCTAAGTTAAGGATCTCCCTTCTAATTTTTTGAGTGATTTCATTGTATTCATCATCCCAAGTACAACGGTCAAAGAGCATTTGTTCTTTAACTGTCTTTGTAGTAGTTAGTGGTCCTGGGGTTAGAAGTTTATAATTTCTCATGTGAACAATCCCTCCTATTACTTATTTTGAAGCTTTGAAAAATTCTTGATGTTTTGCAAGAAGTTCTACTGTTAATGGACTTTCAAACTTTTTAGGATTTCCTGGTTTATTTGAATTATCTATAGTTTCGCCCGTGTAAAGTGCAACAGGGTAATTTTTAATAAGTTCAGGTCTTGCTTTAGTTACTATAACCTTTGCCATTTCCATTGCTAGTCTTGTTGTAGCTGTATCTTTCTTTTTAACTACTGCAATTGATTCTGTAAGAGAATAGTTACCCTCTATAGGATCTATATAATCAATATCTTTTCCCGAAGTTTTATCAGCTACCGCTTGGTGACGGAGCCCAAATCCTACTGCCACTTCTCCAACTCTAACTTTTTTTATTGGACCTGATCCAGAAGTTTCAATATGAGGTCCACAATTTAAAATAAGTTTGTGAAGTACAATGCTACCCTCTTTTTCGCCATATTCACTTATAATAGACTGAATAAGAAGCCATGCAGTTGATGAATTCATTATGTTAGGAATTGAAACTAAGCCTTTATATTCATCTTTAGTTAAATCTTTTATAGATTTTGGCATAGCAAGACCCTTTTCTTTCATAACTTTTGTGTTAACGAATATTGCACCTGTATTTGCGAGTATTGGTGTATAATAGCTTGGATATTTTTCTAATGAATTAGTAGTAAAATTTAAGTTTTCAAACATATTGTTCTTTTTCTGTGCGCTATCTATAAAATATGAGCTCATTGTTACCAAATTAGCCTCTATTTTATCGCCTTCAGCCATTAATTTCCCACCAAGTTCAGATGTTCCTTGAGTTTGTAATACGTATTTCCCTTCATATCCAGAAGTATCAAGACTTTTTTTCATTGATGCCACAGCTTCCTCATCCGCATTAGTGTATATAACAACCTTTTTTGCACTACTCGGACTACACCCTATAAGTGTAATTAACAATGAACATACCATTAAAGAAATTGTAATAATTTTAGAAACTCTTTTCATAAGCTATCTCTCCTTTATTTTTTATATTTATTTATTAAATCTTCCACATTTATTTGTGGATAGTTATTTTTTTATTAACTAAATTGCAGCCAAGTTTAATACATATATTAGTTAAAAAAATAAGTATAGATAATACAAACACCCCATTAAAATTTTGAAAATGTTGAAGTTCATTAATTTTGCTTGTTAGTAGAGATGTCCTTGCAGTGACGAGGAAAATAATAGCACTAATTGTAACCATTGAATTTATAAAATAATATCCAAACATCTCTACTATAGTGGCTATTGAATTAGGAATAATAACACGGGTTATAGTCTTAATCCAGTTATCACCCATTAATTCTCCTGTTGTTTCGAAAGCAGGATTCATTTTAGAAAGGGAATTTTTAGCCATGAGATAGGGAGTAGTAAAAAAATGTACTGTATTACAAATTACTATTATTGTGAAAGTTCCTTTTAAATCACTTCTATTAAAAAGCATTAAATAAGCTAGTCCTAAAACCATCCCTGGAACTGTATTAGTTATCATTGAGAATATATCTATTGCTAGTTTAGATTTCTTATTCATAAGGGAACGAGCATTTACAATAGCTGCACTATAGCAAATTAATGTACCGCTAATTGCTGAAATAATTGAAACGTAAAATGAATTTTTATATACCTCTAAGATATCTCCTGATAAAATAGTATCTTTAAAAAGTTTGGGATTAAAGCTCATATCATAGGGATAGTTATTAACAAAAGGTGCTATAAACATAACTGAAAATATTAACATAATGCCTACCACGGTGCTAATCGATACTAAAGCAAAAGAAATGTCTCTAAATTTGTTTTTACATAACTCAATTTCCGTAAATTTATCATAACTAAAATTATATCTTTCAATGTAATTTAAAAAGAGCACCGCAAATACTGCAGGTATAAGCATGAGTATAGCTATTGCAGCGCCACCATTAAAATTAGGTATTGACCCGAGCATTACTTCATAAAGTTGTGTTGATATTACACTATAAGTACCCCCAACAGACGCAGGTATACCAAAATCTGTAAAGCTTAAAATAAAGCTAAGTACAAAAGTTCCTCCTAAGGTACCAATTAAGGGACGAAAGATTGTATTTATAAAACTTCTTAAAAAATTATCGCCCATAAGCTTTGATACAACAATAAACTTTTTATCAATGTACTCAAAAGAATTATTTATAAGAAGAAAAGCTGAAGGTAGTGTATAAATTACGTAACCTGTTAAAAGCCCTTTAAATCCATAAATTTGAAATAGCTCCCTTCCAAAGAGTTTTGTTAAAAGTCCTTGTTTACCAAATGAATATATTATGGCGAATCCATAAGTTATGGTAGGTAAAAGCATTGGTATAGAAACTCCAATTTTTATCATATTTTTTATAGGACTAAATATTTTTGTACAGTTTACTCCATAAGCTATAATAAAAGCAGAAATTGTTGTTATTAATGCCGTAATCAATGAAACTTTTATACTATTTCCTATGGCAATTAAAAACTCCTTATTATGGGTAACTAAATAATAATTTGAAAATCCTATTCCATTTTCGCCCACAAATGAGTTCACTGAAAGTATTAGTATTGGAGTAAAAAGGAATGCTATAAAAAACAAGGTTATAACAATAAAAATAATTTGTGTTTCTAGTTTTTTTCTATACATAATTCTCTCCAAACAAGTTATAAATGTTATCTCTTTTTATTTTTAATTGGCGTAATATGAACTCCTCCACAAATTTATTTTTAGGTTGATGTACTACTTCTTTTGGTGAGCCATATTGTGAAATCTTACCTTTATCAATAATCAGCACCTTATCTGCCATAGTTAGTGCCTCCTCTGGATCATGAGTTACTATTATAGTTGTAAGCTTGTACTGCTTAGTAATAGCTTTAATCTTTCCCTTAATTGTCTCCTTTATAACTCCATCAAGAGCACTTAAAGGTTCATCTAGAAGAAGTATTTTAGGTTTTGTTGCTAGTGTTCGAGCTAATGCTACCCTTTGTTTCTGCCCACCAGATAACTCATGAATTTTTTTGTATAAATGAGGTTTTAATTCTAAAAAATCTATAAGTTCCTCAAGTTCTTTGGGAGTTACTAAATCAGGTTTATTTTTAAGACCATATACTATATTCTTATAGGCATTAAGATTAGGAAAAAGAGCATAGTCTTGAAAAACAATATTAAATCCCCGATCCTTCATGGATACTTTACTTATGTCGACATCATTAAATATAATGCAGCCACTATCCATTGGTGTTATTCCTAGAATTATATTTAGCAATGTAGTTTTACCACTTCCACTGGGTCCCAGCATAGAAACGATCTCCCCATTTCCTATTTTCAAATTAATTTCATCTAATATTAATTTACCATCGAACTTTTTTGTTATATTTCTGAGCTCTAGCATTTGATTCACCTCCAAAATGTTTTTGCTTTTATTTCATCGCACTTTTAGTATACATTGATAAAGGTTAATACATATTATGAATAGGTTAAGAGTGTGTAAATTATTACTATATGTTTGTTATGTTTTTACTATATGTTGATATATTTCATGGACATATATGACAATTTCTTTATTTACTCTGTAATACATCCTTGTATATTGTCATGATTTATGATAAGTTGTTTATATATTATGATCAGTAAAATAAATAGACTAGTATATTGACTTGTTGTTTATTTAAATATGCACAATAAAAAGACTATGTTAGGGGGATCTTATGCTACCAAGTGAAAGACAAAATAAATTTTTAGAATTACTTTCAACAAAAGATGTAGTTACAATCTCTGAATTTATGGGTGAATTTGATATATCTATAGAAACAGTTAGGCGTGATTTATCTATTTTAGAAAAACAAAACAAGATTGAGAAGGTATATGGAGGGGCAAAGATTAAAGCTGCAACCTTAGGAGAGTCCACTATGGAGAATAGAATGACTAATAAGCTGCAACAAAAGGAATCTATTGGTAAGAAATGTAGTGAATTTATAAATGATGGGGACTGTATTTTTATAGACAGTGGTTCAACCACCTTTCATATTGCAAAACAAATTATAGATAAAAAAAATCTAACCATCATAACTAATTCTATTCCAGTGCTAAACGCACTAATAAATACTGAACATGAGATTATTATAATTGGTGGAAAGGTAAGACATAATGAGAGATCTATAGTATCTTATGACTATATCTTTAATTTTTCGCAATTAAACATTCAAAAGAGTTTCATTTGTGCTGGTGGAATCACCTTAGAAAATGGAATTTCTGATTTTAACATGCAGGAAGCATTAATAAGAAAGACTATTATAGAAAGATCTAAAGAAATATTTGTAGCAGCTGAAAGCAGTAAATTTGGAAGAGATGTAACAATCAATATTGCTCCACTTAGCAAAGTAAGTTATATTGTAACAGATTCTAATCTAACTAAAACTATGGCAAATAGTTTCAATAAATTCAAATCAAAAATAATTATAGCTGAAGATTTATAAAATCTTCAGCTATTTTTATGACTTAAAAGATATGCTTTTGAAATATTAGTTTCATTTTGCTGAATTAGCAATTGACTTGAACATACTATTAAATTTGAAATTTGAGAAGCTGCAATTAAGGCATTGTTTATATCTCTAGTTAAGCTCTTGGTCTCTGAGTTGTATTTTTTTTGTAAGGCAAGTACTAACTTTTCCACATTATTTTCAAACAATTCATGATTACTAAGGTTTATCTTACCCTTTAAAAGAAGTATTATCAATTTCACATGTAGGATTAGCTCATAAAAAAAATGCTCATATGCTGCTTTTTTCTCATTACCCTCTCTGTGATATAAGCAAAAATAATCACAAATAAAATGGCAGGTTACCCCTAAGGATATTGAAAATTCCTTATTCGAAATATTTTTACCCATTAGTTCTTCTGAATATTTAGTGACATTGTGTAAGCTTTCTTCTAATGTGTGAGCACTCTTAATGTCCTTATTGGTAAAATCTGGTTTTATATTACCATATGCAAATGCTAACCTGTTTAGTTTAAAATTTGTTCCTTTTGAGATGTGTTTGTATAAAATTTGAGATATGAGTAAGTGGGTATCAACTATCATAGTATTACACCTCCCCTATATTTATAGTATATCCCAAATTGATGCAATTATAATTTAGATTAGGTTAAGATATGGTTATCTTATGGTTAAACAGATATCGCATTTTATTAAAGAAGATAAATATAATAATCTTGTAAATCATTAATCGTTAAACTGTTTATACAATTACAAACTAAATTTATTCATTTTTTCTCTAAGTTCATTAGTTGAATTTTCTAATTGTTGTACAAGGGTGTCCATATTCACAGTTTCAACATATTGGTTTTCAATTACAGAACTTATTTGATTTATAGAACTTGTAAACTCAAAACAAATAATATTTACTTCTTGAAGTGTATTTATAACACTGCTATTCTCGTTATTTAAGGTTTCAATACTAAGATCTATATTTCCAATAGAAGAAACAATATCCTCTGTAGATTTTAGTGCCTCTTTATAATTTCCAATAGTATCATTTATCACACTATCCTGCTCATTAAAAACCCTATTTACCTCATCAATGCTTGTTTCAGTTTTGGACATATTATTATTAACACTACTAACTATATTCTGTATTTTGCTCATTTGTTCTCCTATGCCATCTGATAAATTTCTAATTTCTCTCGCCACCACACTGAATCCAGCCCCGTACTGTCCTGCACTAGCTGCTTCTATAGACGCATTTAATGATAGTATATGAGTTCTTTTAGAAATATCATTTACAACATCTACTATATTTTTAATACCCATTAAATCTGTATATAATTCCTTGAAAGATATATTTACTCCCTTTAATTTATCAGTGCTTTTCTTATTTATATGTTTTAAGCTAGTAACGGTACTTATGTTTGTATTATTAATATTCTTAATATTTTCAGCCTTTATATACATATCTGTAGATTGCTCTTTTATACTTTGGACCTTTTTAGTTATTGATTCAAAAGAGCTCATACTTAAATTAATTACACTATTCAACTTATCTGTGTCCTCAGATACCAATTGAGTATTTTCTGTAATTTTCTCTATACCTAAAACTATATTATGCTGGGCCGTACCTGTTACCTTATTAATATGTAAAAGCTCTTCTGTTACCTTCTTTACATCAAACACTAAAGATTTAATATTTTCCGTCATGGAATTAAAACTCTTCGACAATTTACCAATTTCATCATTGCTTTTTATTTCATTAATAACTGTAAAGTTTCCTTTCGAAATTTCAACTGTATTTTCTACAAGTACATTCATGGGCCTCAAAATTTTTTTTATAAACATGTAACATAGTGGTACCATAACTAAAAGCATTATAAAAGTCATTAGTACTATTAGGTTTCCTAATAAATTTGATGCACTTTTAATATTATTCTGATTAACTGTAAGAACTACTAAACTCTTTAGCTCAGGTACACTAATATAAAATGCGCTAAATGTATCTTTGCCTGTCTTATATGTAAGCTCCTTCATATCGACATTTTCAAAATTTTTAGTGTTTTTGGTAATCGTAACTAATTCAGGTATATCTAACTTTTTATTGATACGATGTTTGTCTGGATGGTAGATTATATTTTGTGAACTATCCACTACAAATAAAAATCCATCCTCTAAAAATTTAAACTTATCAAACCTTTGAGAAAAGTAGTCTGTGTAAATACTTTTCCCAGCAATTCCTATTACATTAGCATTTTCATCCACTATGGGCTGTAAAAATGTAACTACCGGCTTAGAATTAACAGTAGACATATATACAGAACTTAAAGAACCTACGCCGCTCAAAGCTTTTTTTGTATAATCCTTTTGACTTAAATCAGTATTTAAAAACTCATTGTTGCTATCTACTATAATTACTCCATCTTTATCAGTAATAAAAACATGTTCATCTGTCTTATTTTCTTGAGCATAAATCTTTAATTTATTTGTAGCTTTTTCAATTTCATCTTTATATGTGATTTTAAATTCTTGCCTGGTCGTATTATTTCTATGTTTCACAACTAAAATAATATCATTATTTAGTGCATTCTTTTCAACATCACTAATTTGTATTTTTATTAGATTTTTAAAATTTTCATATACCTCATTAGACACTAATTTCATATTTTGTTTATTAGTACTTACCATTTTATTATAGGTAATCCTATATATAATTACATTCTCTATAGCCATGAAAATAACTAAGGTCAAAGCTACTACTGAGATAATTTTAATGGGTATAGAAATATTTTTGAAGCCTTTAAATTCTTTTAGACGTGTAATAATTCTTTTTAGCTCATGCGGCATATCAAAATCCCCCTAATAATCTTTATTTATATATAGTATATATTGGGATAGTTAATATTGCGTTAAGTTTTATGTGTACTTATGTTAAATAATAGCTTAGATTAAAGACATTTTATGCGTAGAGGATAAACCTCTCCATTTGTTTCATTCTCTTATGTAACTCTTTGTTTGTTTATATAATATAAGTAATAATTATTTCCCATAAAAAAATAGGCCAATATTTGTATTGACCTATTTTTTAATTAAGTAATATACTCTTTATATAATACTTAAAGAATTAAATGTACTTGTTACTTTACAAAAATTATATTATAAATGATTTAGAATTGAATCAAACTTTCCATATAGTTTGCTAGCTTATTATAATCTTCCACTGTGTCTGCATCCATAATGCAACCACGGTCCTGAACAGGTATCGTTGCAATTTGGTTACCAAAATGCTTCCATAGTTCCCGAAGACCGCCCTCTCCCACAAAGTTGTGAATATACTCTATACATCTCCATGAAATTAAAGGTGGATGTTTAAGATGTCCATTAATAGTGGGAAAAACCACCATTGCATTTGTTTTAGACATTGCATCGTTTACTAAAAGAAAAGTTTTAGTACTAATAGCTGGCATATCCCCTGGAAGAATATAAAAAGCATCACAGGTATTAAGTGCTGAAATTCCAATTTTAACAGATGCTAACATGTCAGTTTCTTTATAATTTTCATTAAATACAACTAGCAAATGAAGAGAATCATAGTTATTACGTAGCAAAGCTTCAACTTCCTGCCCACGATATCCTAGTACCACAATCACTCTGCTAACACCAGCATTAAACATACTATCAATGCTATATTCAATCATAGTTTTCCCTTTGAATTTTAAAAGCGGTTTAAATTCTCCCATACGACTAGATAAACCGGCAGCTAGTATAATACCATTAGTTTCCAATCAGACACCTCGCTTTACAGTAAAAATCTATTTTCCTATAAATAAAGAACATAAAATTAAAGGCCCTTATGCTTTGTAATAATTTAACATTTCATTGTTATAATCATTATAAAACACAAGGGTAACTTTATCAATTCTTTATTAAAAGAACTTGCTTTATATATAAGATTCTAATTTTCTAAAATAGTCTGTTAAACTTTAAATTGTTTTGTTAAATCTTGCATCTTAACAGCCATCTCTTTTAGAATATCCGAAGAAGCATTAACCTCCTCAATGGTTGCTGATTGTTCTTCCATAGATGCTGAATTATTGATACTAGTTTCAGATAACTCAACAGAATGTTTCTTTAAGTTATCCATATTTTTTAACAAATCATCCATTTTAGACACTATTAGATTTATATTACTATTTACATTATTTATAGTATAATTCACTTTCTTATTTGATGATTCAATAACAGAAAAAGCATTGCTAACATCATTTGAAACTTCTTTATTTTGTTGTAATTCCAGAAGTCCTAATTTTGCTTTAGTATTGATCCCCTCTGTATCTTCTTTTATATAAACGAGTATTTTGTTAATTTCTTTTACTGCACCATCAGATTGCTGTGATAGCTTCCCAATTTCTCCAGCTACAACTGCAAATCCTCTACCATGTTCCCCTGCTCTTGCTGCCTCAATTGATGCATTTAGCGAAAGAAGATTTGTTTGCCTTGATATGCCCGTTATCAAACTTAATATATTCGTTATTTCAGAATTTCTTTTATTTAATGTTTCAGCTTGCTTATCAAAATCTGAAATGATTACATTTATTTTCAATAATTGTTGCACCATGTTCTCCATATTGTTTTTGCCCTTCATACAATGATCAATTGTTTCATCGGATTCTTCTTGCATTTGTTTAGCATTTACTAAAATATCTTGCATTTCACTATTGGAATTTTCAATTTTAACTAATGCTAAATCCACCAATTCACATTGTTTGCTAGATATCTGGCTAGACTTAACTATGGATGCGACTATTTCCTCATTTACTCTACTGCTTTCATCCATACTTATTGCTAATTGATTAGATGATTCAGATATTTGTATACTATTTTCTTGAACATCCTTAACAATGCCTTTAAGAGAATTTTTCATGGTAATAAAAGAATTACCCAGATCTTCCACTTCATCTTTTGAGTTAAATTTTAAATCATCTATATTTAAATTACCATTTGATATTTCTTTAGCAAAATCATTTAATTGATTTAGTTGCTTTGTTATTTTTTTACTAAACTTAGAAGCCAATAATATACCAAACACAGATACTCCTATAATGGTAAGAATTATTAAACTAAGAGTTATTTTATATATTTTTTGTATGTTTCCATCCAAAGTCTGCATATACTCTGATTCATCTACTAAAATATTACCAATACTAACAGTGGCAAAATCTTGTTTTCTTTGCATTGTAGCATACACATCAATAGCCTCTACAGCGCCATGAGTAGTTCCTAAATTAGAAAATGCTGCTATACTATCTTTATTAATAGTATCTAAAATATTTTTAAGTCCCTCATATTCACTTTTACTTTTATCATAAATAATGGTTTTGTCTAACTTTGAAAATACTACTTTAATTTCATCCCATTTTTTATTATATGCCTTATTATCTAGTTTACCGTCACTCCTAATTACAGAATTATATATATTTACGAGTTCCGCAGTTTTAACCTTAACTTGCCCTTCTAAAGCTATATTACTTATAATACTTTTGTATTGATTAATTACTCGCAAATTCATTACAACAGAAATAGCATTTATTATTACCATACATGACAAAAGCACTACAAAACATTTAATTAAACGTTTACTAATAGAATTATTCCTCTTTTTATATATTTTACCTTTCATGCCATCCCATCCTTTGCTTCTCTTTATTTTACATTTATAGTATAACTTACTTAATACTATTTCTATATTAAACTCTTTTTCCCTCTATTTTATCAAATTATTTATGAACATATTTTTACACATACTCCTATAATATGAAGACTTAAAAAAACTCCAGCAAACTTAACCTGCTAGAGTTATTATTTCAATTAATTAATTGGTTTTGAGATATCATTTAAATATACTAATCCGTGGCTAAACCCTTGTAAGTCATATGAAATTCATTATCCTGTAACTCTTTTTCTTGTTCAGCACAAGACTCAGGATTATCAGGAGCATCTGTTTGAATATAAGTCAATTGTCCTCCTGGATACACTCCATTATTAGTAACTTTATAGTCGTCATGATTGTGCATAGGATAAATTTGCGGAAAGAAATTGTCATTAATAGCTGATGGTTCGCTACATATATCTACATAATTAATGGTTTTTATATTATTGATATTACCTGGCTGGGTTGGTATATTAGCAATTATACTGGAATCTATATTTTTTATTTCATGCATTTGCTTACATAGTGAATGAATGCAATCTTTTCCATTCACAATATAGCTCTTATACTGTGGACTTTTATCTTCAGCCATTATCAATAGATCAAAGGTCTCTCCTGAACCTAAGGTACATGTAACTCCCCTTTCAAGTCCTTCATGTCTCTCCAGCCCTAATTTTTCAGATATTTTTAATAGTGGACTTGGATTTGCATCCTTGCCTATTACCGCAAAATTCCATCCGTGGATATGCCATGGTACCACCTGATAGCCCATATTAATCATTCTAAGCATAAACATTTCTCCTGCTTTTACATGTACATAGGATTCATAGTTAAGCTGGGATACCTCCTTATCACAATATGGCTCAGGAGTTGACGGATGTGGAAGTAGGGTATCTGGGAAGGCACGACCGTTTACAAGCCAAAAATTCGGTCTATAATCTACTGGATTAAAATTACCACCAATTTCAACGCTATAATGCCATTTAGTGTCTATATCAGAAAGTAGCATTATATATTCCTTGTCAAAATAAGAAAGTACATCATTATATGCAAAATTTCTATTTGTTGCAGTTTCTGAGATATGCTCTTGTAGTTTTTCCTCAAAATACCAACGGCCATTCCACAACCTTCTTATACCTTTCAAAGCAAGACTTCTCATGGATGGATAGACAACCAAGGCTCCATACATACCCATTTGAACATGCTCAGAGGCTTCAGCATGACAGTAATACATATAAGTTCCAGGGTGCTGCGTATCAAAAAGGTAAGTTACCGAAGGTGGTTCCATTTCAAAATCCATGCAGGTTGGAACTGCAAATGAGGATTCTGGGAAGCCATCTAGTTGAGTCACTACATGGGCACCATGCATATGAATAGTGTGTGGAACCATAATACCTGTAGTAATCATTCCTAAATTTATCAGTGTTATATACACTCTATCGCCGGTTTCTCCCCATATTATTGGTGAAGGTATAGTCGCAGTTCCTATTAGTGCTTCAAATTTTGACCAATTACAAGGTTTTGTCCAATCAAGGTTTTCATTTATTACTTTGCCATTAACCTTAAATAACCCACCAACAAAACCATAGACATAGACTTTCTTATGCTTAGATTCTACAGGCGGCAGGTCAGGAGAGGTAGGAAGTTCTATAAAACCATCTGTAGCAGCCAGCACATAATGTCTAACACTCATTTTATTATCACCCCTGTTTATTTATTTCTGATCCATAATTAAAGGTATATAGTAGTTTAGATTCAATTCAGCACTTTTAAAGCTATAATTCAAAATGTATAGTTACATCTTTACTCCATAATATGACTGCTATAATAGAATTGATTATAAATTCAAACACTCTCTTTGGACCACATAACTCTAGAGTGCTTATTAATAATAGATGCTATAATTTTAAAACCATTAAAATTCACTTGATTTTAATACTAGCTTAATACTCTCTTAACATTAACATGATACTATTTATATATGAAGAAGGGAGAGTGAAGTATATGAGTAATGAAAGTGTGTTTATAATTACTAAAGATGTCATTGATGAATGTCTTGCTGATTCCATTGAAAAAGAAAGCAAATAAAAAACAAGTCTACATTAACAATGTATGACTTGTTTTTTATTTGCTTTAAATTTTCTTCGGATTTTTTATCTCTACTGTAATTGAGAAAACATATATAAAATTTTATAACAGTATTCTTGCATTAATTAGAATATTCTAAATATTTCTACTAATTAAACGTTGTTAATAATTCCATATAAACCATAAATTGTTTTTAAGCTTACACGGTTTAAAATCACCGTATAAGGTGTAATATAGTACTATTTGCTATATTTTTTTTAGTTGTTCTATTTATTATTAGGACTACCAATTATATCTAAAAATTTGACAAATTTGTTCTAAAGGGTATTATTAGTATATTAAGATAAATAAGGAGGAATTATTATGAATGAAAACTTTCAGAAATATAGAGTAGAAACCGATTCTGTGGGATCTAAAAATGTACCTGTAGGAGCATATTACGGAGTGCAATCACTAAGGGCTGCAGAAAACTTTAATATTACAGGTAAAAGAATGCATAGTGAATTAATAATTAGCCTTGCCCAGGTAAAAAAAGGCACAGCTATTGCTAATAATGAAGCTGGTTTAATGCATAAAGATGTAAGATGTGCTATAGTACAAGCATGTGATGAAATAATAGCTGGTAAATTACATGATCAATTTATAATTGATCCCATTCAAGGTGGAGCAGGCACATCAGGTAATATGAATGCCAATGAGGTAATTGCAAATAGAGCAAATGAAATATTAGGCGGTAAACTAGGTGTTTATGATAAAGTTCATCCAAATGATCATGTAAACATGGGACAATCTACAAATGATGTATTCCCAACCGCAGGCAAAATGACAGCTCTAAAACTTATTCCAAGAACCTTAGATGAGTTAAGAAAGCTGTACGATTCACTTATTGCAAAATCTGTAGAATTTGATGATGTTATTAAAATGGGAAGAACTCAAATGCAAGATGCCGTACCAATTAGATTAGGCCAAGAATTCCATGCTTACAGCTCAGTAATAAAAAGAAATATTACTAGGATAGAAAAAGCTAGTGAAGGTCTAAAAACTGTAAATATGGGTGCTTCTGCCATAGGCACAGGAATAAATGTAGATACAGAGTATTTTAAAAATATTGTTCCAGCAATTAATAAAGTTATTAATCTAGATTTACGTCAAGCAGAAGACTTAGTAGACGGAACACAAAATCTAGATGTTTTTGTAGACGTTTCCTCAGCTCTTAAAACTTGCGCTGTAAGTCTATCCAAAATGTCAAATGACTTAAGATTAATGTCCTCAGGCCCAAGAACAGGCTTTGGAGAAATCAACCTTCCAGCAAAACAAAATGGTTCTTCAATAATGCCAGGAAAGATAAATCCTGTAATTCCAGAAGTAATGAGTCAAGTATCTTTCAATATTATAGGAAATGATGTTACAATAACTATGGCAGCAGAAGCTGGGCAATTAGAATTAAATGCTTTTGAACCAGTTATATTCTATAACTTGTATGAATCTATAGAAACACTTGCCAATGGAGTTAACACCCTTCGTGAAAATTGTATTGTAGGTATTACTGCTAATAGAAAAAGATGTAAATACTTAGTAGATAATAGTGTAGGTATAATTACAGCAATAGTTCCTCATGTAGGCTATAAAGCAGCTGCTAAAATTGCAGATAGAGCAATTGCAACTGGCGAATCTGTAAGGGATCTTGTACTTAAAGAGAATATTTTAACCAAATCAGAACTTAATGAAATACTGGATACAATAGCAATGACTGAACCAGGAATAGCAGCAAAACATTTGATGGCTATATAAATATACAAGTTTTTCATTAGTTGAGTGTGAACAATAGCATCTAATTTTACTATCCGATATCATCAAATAGTAAAATTGGATGCTTTATAAAAATAAAAAAAATTTACTAAAGAATAAGAAAACGTTTACTAGCAACCTTTTACATACATTATGGTTAACTACAAAATGTAGTATTTAAGTTGATTATGGAATTCTATAACCAGCTAATTAAAATTTCTAAAGGAGGCGTTTTAAATGAGTAAAAAAAAGATGAGTTTGACAACCAAAATCCTTGTTGCACTATTACTAGGGTCAATAACTGGAATTATTGTTTTCCAATTACCAGATGGAGTTTTTAAGGATACAATTTTAATAAATGGAGTTTTCCAATTAGTAGGTCAACTTTTTTTAAGAGGAATAATGATGCTTGTAGTTCCATTAGTATTTATTTCCTTAGCAAATGGTGCAGCTAGTATGGGCGATATAAAGAAACTTGGTAGAGTTGGGGGCAAGACTGTAGCTTTCTATCTATCAACTACAGCAATAGCTATTACTATTGCACTATGTTTAGGCTATTTTCTAAAGCCAGGAGCTGGTTTAAATTTAGAAATGGTTAAAGCAGTAAAAACTACTACAGCCGCCACCAAAACTCCCTTGGTACAAACACTATACGAAATGGTACCCAAAAATATAACTTTAGCTATGTCCGACGGAAATATGCTTCAAATCATTATAGTTGCTGTATTAGTTGGCATAGGTTTATCACTACTGGGGAAAAAGGGTGAGTCCTTAATTAATTTACTTGAAAACTTAAATGATTTAATAATGAAACTAGTAGATATTGTTATGAACTTTGCACCTATTGGTGTATTTGGACTTATAGCTAAAACCTTTGCCACTGTAGGCTATGTAGCCATGATTCCACTAATGAAATATATCCTCACAATATATCTTGGTCTGATACTTGTTTCAATATTAGGATATGCAAGTCTTTTAAAGGGTTTTACTGGGCTATCTATAAAGAAGTTTTACAAGAAATTCTTCCCAGCTATGTCTGTAGCTTTCTCAACAGCTAGTAGTAATGCTACAGTACCAGTAAACTTAGATATATGCGAAAAAAAATTAGGAGTCTCAAAGGGAATTGCTGCTTTTACTATTCCATTGGGCGCAACTGTTAATATGAACGGTACCGCTATTATGCAAGGGGTAGCCACCTTCTTCGTAGCTCAAGCATACGGTATTCCTGTTACACTAGGTATGATGGCAACAGTTGTCCTAACTTCAACCATTGCTTCTATAGGTACAGCTGGAGTCCCTGGTGCTTCCATCATTATGCTATCTATGGTATTTCAATCTGTAGGCCTTCCCTTAGAAGGAATCGGACTTATAATGGGGGTTGATAGATTGGTAGATATGGGCAGAACCGTTGTTAATATTACAGGAGATGCTATTTGTACTGTTATAATAGCTAAGCAAGAAAAAGAATTGGATGTTGATGTATTTAATAATATGAAGGATGATGAGGGGGGGAAGGTTGCTTAGGTAAATGTATTGTTTGTAAAAAGGTGTAGTTTGTTTACTACACCTTTTTTTGATGGATTAATTCAATTGTTTTTGGCCCGCATATCTTTCACCTAGCCATCGAACAATTTCCTTTTTAGGTTACTGTCCTTACCCCCTAGAATGTAATATAAAAAACACCTTAACGACGAAAAAACTACCGAAATATAAATTTCGGTAGTTCCCTCTTAACTTCACACCTTTCGACAAGTGACAGTCACTCTTGCTGGACTTTCTTTTTGCAACATAATTTTATTTTTTTTACGAGTATCTGTCACCCTTATTGTAATGATGGTAATTTCACAACATTAATAATATGTTTTTCTATTCTTTCAAAGCCATTAATCTTAATAAAATCACTAATATTTGTTCCTAAATTACGTGCTGTAGATTTAAGGACAAGTACATAATCTGTTTTGTCCATTGGTAACCCTTTGATAGTAAAAGCATTACCAATTATATATAAAGTTTTAATTGGAGTTATTAAATCTGTAATTGAGTATACTTTCACTTCTGAAATCGTAATAAAGTTAGTACTGTTCATATTCAAAGTAATTTCTTGATTTTTCAAATCTTTAATTTCAAAAGCTAAATTAGTATTAAATCCTTTTACTATATTAATATCTCCTACTATCTCAGTAAATTTATTATTTACAAATAACCCTGTTTTAATTTTAGTTTTATCAATGTTTCTAATTTCTAGAGACCCTTGTTCACTAATATTGCCAGCTAAATCTTTACATTGAGCATATATAGTATCATTAGTATCTACAACCACTGCTCCAGTATAATTTAACCACTTACCTGAAATGCCTATTTTATAGTCTTTAATAGCAGCATCATTTGGATAAATTATTGTTATACTTACGTTTTCTTTTGTTTGTGTAGTTATATTAGCCCTTAGTGTTGGTGTAGATGGTACTACTGTATCTATTGTTATACTTAGTCCTACACTTACTCCACTTATATTACCCGCTATATCTTTTGATTTTGCTGTAATATTATTAACTCCATCGTTTAGTTTGTCTGCGTCTGTTATTGTTATACTAAAGTTTCCATCAACAGTTGCTTTTCCAGTTCCTATTAGATTTCCATCTTTATCATAAAGAGTAACAGTGTTATCAGGATTTGCTTTACCATTTATAGTTGGTGTATTATCACTTGTAATATTATCTGTATTTGATATTCCTGTATCTGAAGCTGCTGCTAAGTCAAGATCTGTGGGTGCTTTTACCATACTATCTATTGTTATTATTAATCCCGCTGATCTTGAACTTATATTTCCTGCCATGTCTTTTGCTTCTGCTGTAATAGTATAAACCGCATCAGCTAGTTCTGATGATATTGTTATGCTGAAATTTCCACTAGCATCTGTTATACCTGTGTTTAATACTATATTCCCATTATAAAGAGTAACGGTACTCCCAGGTTCTGCTTTACCATTTATAGTTGGTGTATTATCACTTGTAATATTATCTGTACTACTATCACCAGTGTCTGATGACTCAATTAAATCTAAATCTCTTGGTGCATTTGGTGGAGTTTTGTCTATTATTATAGCTAGTGGTGATGATGCTGGACTTTCATTCTCATATCTGTCTTTTGCTTTTGCTGTAATATTATAAACTCCATCCGGTGTTAATTCATTTGTTGTTATACTAAACTTCCCATTAGCATCTGCTATTCCAGTTCCTATTGATATATTTCCATTGTATAGAGTAACTGCACTGTTTGCTTCTGCTTCACCAGTTATTGTTGGTGTAATGTCATTTGTTAAATTATCATTATTTAATACTCCTGAATCAGATGAATCCGTTAAATCAAGTCCTGTTGGTACTTTTATGTCTTTATATGTGAGATTTATAGTCTGTATGCTTTCTGCCCCTCTTGAATCGGTAGCTACTATTTTAACTGTAACTGTATCACCAACTACTGTATAGTTATCGAAAGTATTTTTTATAGTAGTACCATTAATTACATTTCCATTATAAACCTCTCTATCTTCTATATATATTTTTACGCCTATACTAGAATCTCCTAGGTCTAAATCTTCAATTAATGCTTCAACAAATACCTTTTTATTTTGTGATACAATATCCGTTGTTTTAGGTGAAATAACAGTAATTATTGGATTATGATTTGCACCTAAAAACGCTCTATACATAGTATTAACAAATAGCTTTTGTTCTGATACGGGGAATCCAGATGATGTATGTCCTGTTCCTGAATATGTCAAATTCCCTTTTGAATATGTGTAAAAATGATTATAACTATCATATGGATCTCTATCACTGCCTGTAAGGTTGTACCAAGGTATAACGTCTTTGTCTTCTAAATTCAGTGTATAGTATTGATTATGTGTTGTTGCAATAGTAATCGTATCATCAAGTACATATGGGTACATAGTCATAAGACCTTCGTTTATTTTTTTTGTTGAAGTAGTTTTGTTTGGTGCACCATTACCTAAGTCAGTGTATGGAGTTTTCTGACCAAAAGCACCTGCATATGAACTCCAGGTTGGTGAGCTTGCAAATAAAATATCATGTGTAAACATAACACTTTGGTTTGTAGCTATAAATTTATCAAGTTCTACTTTTGCCTCAATCCCTAACCTCGCATTTCCATAAGTATCAGCAAAACCAAATAAAATCATATCATACTTTCCATTTATTTCTTTGTATTTACTACTATTAAAAGTATTCATATCCACTACTTCAATTTTTATTTGATAATCCGTTCCATTTAAAAAACTTTGAGTCATATTGCTATTATTTAACAAACTACCAATAGTTCCACTACTGGTTACTTGAAGTACATTTACAATTACTTTTTGATCATTAAACTTAATATATCCACTTTGTATATCTTTTTTACCACTGCTATCTATAGATTCTAAAGTCCAGTTTCTAATGCCTGATAATCCTCTTGGAAAAATATATGAAATATATCCTGACGTTGAACTCTTCGTTGCAACTACTTCAGAAGGTTCATTTATATTATTATAGTTTCCATCTAAATATAGCTTCAAATTTATATTACTACTGGCACTTGTTACGTCATAATTCAAAATAAAAGGATTACCAGCATTATATGTCTCGCCATTTGTATAATTTCTAATGTTTAATACTGGTTTGTTTGGTGTATAATTTCGCATTAAAGTTATAACACTATTTGTATCTGTAACTACTTTTACATTAGTTTTAGTATTATTTTTGTAACTAGAAAATTTAGAGTTTAATATAGTACCTTTGAAAACATCATTATGAAGTATTAGAAGATAATCTTTATTTATAAAATTATTTATAATCTCATTTGCTTTTAAATTTGTTATGTCATTCAGTATATTTTTTGTATTGTGATTTTTATTAATTATAGCGCCAGTTGCATAAGTTCCTGTACCGATGTATATAATGTCATACAATCCTTCTATTTGATTTCTATTCGCTACAAATTGTTTCATGCTCATAGTGGTTATCTTTTGTATTTCTGTAGAAGTCAGTGTTGTTAAATTTGAAGCTCCTGAATCTGTAATTTCTAGTATGCTAACATTTGATGCCAAGCTGGTGGCTGCATAAGTTGTTTTAGTATTTACCATACCCTGAAAGTTTAAAAAGACAAATGTAAATATTAACATTACACAAACTATCCTTTTGACGTTCATCTTTACCCCTCCTTATTTTGTTATTACTATATAAACTATTTATCTAAACAAATCTCCTATCCTATACCACCTTCACTTTATAATATGTGAAAAGCTATACAAATTATTTACCCTATCTCATTTTAATGTTTTGGTTATCATTTATAGTCTTCTTGTCTACTTCAACATAAGCTGGCATACCTATAAATTCAAAGTGATTAATTACTCTCTTTGTCAAATATCAACAACAAGTTCGGATTATGTTTTTATCTAGTTTCTAAAATATATTTCGCTTTTTACAATTTTATCTTCGTTATCTCTAATTCCTCCCTCAAAGGCTATTTCAATTTCAATTCCTATAACCTTTGTACCACTTCCATTTGTTGTGATCTCTTTACAAATAACATATTCAACCAAATTTGCTATTTCTATTTTGCCCTCGTCAACTCCATTATCAATCGTATCTAACATTAGCTTATTGTCTTCTACAGTAAATGTGTACTCAGTGTACTCCGTGTGTTCCATTACTAAATTCTTAGTTAATTTTAAATATTCCACACTATTATCTATTTTTTCATCGGTACCTGCAGTGCTTATTTTTACACTACTAGATTCCATACCAATATTAGTTATTTTTTCAATAGCTTTTTCAGCTTGAGTCTGAATTTCTACTTCTGTGGATACCCTATTCAAAGATTTATAATCTGATAAAAAAAAGGAATATATAGCAGTCATAACTATTGATAAAATTGCCATAGATATTATAAGTTCTACAAGTGTAAATCCTTTTTTATTTCTATACATTCCTATCACTGCTCCTATTTAATTATTGTCCAATTTTTAATCATTATTAGGTTATTCTTTTGTATAAGCTTATCAGCATCTATTTTTAATCCATAGGATGAATTAATAAATGTATCATATGACTCTTCTACATTTTTTGTATTATCATTAATAAATACACCGTTGAAAAGCTCATTATAATTACTAAGTATTAGTTGGCTAATATATGTTCTGTCGTATTCAAGCTTTTTTTCTTCAGAACCCTGGACTGTTAAGTTTCCTCCAACAATTATAGTGCCTGTAAAATCCATTCCACCCTTTATTGTCAAATCTCCAGTTATAATTACTATCCCTTTCTTAGCAGCCTTTTTAGCATCCGAATTGAAATCTAAAATATAATTTCCTTTATGAATAAGGATAAGTTCTTCGTTTTCCAATTTATCATTTTCTACTAGTTTACTGCTATCTATCTTGCATGCATCCGTTGAATTATTTCCAAATATATCATTGGTTTTCTCTGGGTAGGTATCTCTTTTTTCTTTTTCACTAACCGGAATTTTAACCTTAGCTCCCATATTGTTAACCATCTTATTAAATTCATTTCTTTTTTCAACTATATACTGTTCTTTATCAATAAGGACATGTTGTGGTGTGATTATTCCATTAGAAACAATTGCGCCAGTATTGATTGTTTCAGCACCTAGAGTCACTCCATTAAGAATTAGACCGCTTCCACCTTCTTTAGCTTTATATTCATCATCATAAGCTTTAAAATAAATGCTTTTCTCTTGTGCAAGTAAGGGTCTTTTTTCAGTATTAAGACTTGATACTACTGTAAGTGGGTCAAAATTTTCAAAAATTATATTACTTTCATCAAGCTTTACATCATTTTTTCCAACAATATTACCTGTAAGTGGGTAGGTATAAGCTCTATAATTTCCCTTTATAGCTACCGATTCACCAGTTTGATATTGACCTGTTTCTAATATAAATGAATTCACATAAGGAATATCAATATAACCAACTCCACTAATAATACTATCCCCTGCAATTGATAGGGTGGAACTAAGGTTTAAAGCTGTATCTGAATCTGCATTAACAATAATAGTACTGGATTTATTTGCTTTTCCAAATGCAGTGTTCCCCTTTTCACCTAAACTATCCATGCTACCATCATCAATCCCATAAAAACCACCTTTAATATCAACAGTACTATCATTAGCATTCAATTCCAAATCATCAGTAGTATATACAGAGCCACTTTCAACCGGACTAGACATTTTTTCAACTTTTAATTCAGATCCAATAGCTGTCTCATTAACTATTACGTTTTTAGCAAATATATTACCCCAGATGGTGTTATCACTCTTTTGGTTTATTGTAAAGTCCTCTGCTGTAGATATATTACCTATTATCCTTGCAGTAGATTTTTCAGCATTAAAATTTATTCCACCATTTGCTCCATTTATTCCTTTAACATATATATCTGCTGGAATATCTACGCCACTTTTGTTCTCTCCTACAATTAAATTTCCTTCTTCAACAAACATATTTCCATCTACCGCTAAAGCTTTTGACCAAACCATGTTAGGAATTCTAATAGTATTCATATCAACGTTGTACTCCTGTCCATACTCTGGTACAGATACATCATAAGTAGCTCCTATTATTTTTTCTATCCCTTTATCATCCTTAAAGATGGATTTTAACTTTACACTTAATAACTCCGTTACAAAGCTCTGCTTAGGCCCAACTAAAGTAACACTTGGCTTTTTTTCTGATAATTTATAACTATAGTCACCCTTTAAAATAACACTTCCAGCAGCATCCACGTCAAATAGATTAGCTTCAATATATTTCTTGTACTCTGCCTTAAATCTTATTTTTTGTTCTTTTTTTAATTCATAAGTAGTAAATATTCCATTTGAATCCACAGTAATATAGTCATTGCCATAATGAACCCTATCCCAATTTGTTTCCCACTCTACTTCCCAAGTTGATTTTTCTTTCGGATTATTGATTATTTCTTGTGCTTTTGCCTGTTGCTTTTCAATCTCTTTGTCCATCTCACCTTTAGTGAATACCTCAACCTCTGTATTACTATAATTAATTGCATTATCTATTACACTACCAATGATTTTATATGACTCATCAATTCCAGCTTCAGATGCATAGAGATTTTCTTTTACTTTCCCTTTAACAAAATTATACTTATAATTAGACAATGTTAGTCCTAAAAAAGCAGTGCCTAATAAGCTCAAAACAGAAAAAATTATCAAAACTAAAATCAATGAAGAACCTTTTTTACATCTTCTCATTCCCATATCACATCCCTAGTTTATGTAAGTTTAAGAAATTTTTTTATATCCTTTCAATTCCTGAAGTATTTCAGTAGTACCCATTTTTCTAATCTCTACCTTAACTTCATAAAGTCTATATATAGGCCCAGTGCTATTAGATAAATCAGATGGATCAATACTGTAATACTCAGCATTACCGATATATTGGTTAAATTCGAATTGTGAACTATCGTCCTGTTTTATAAAGTGTAATTTTAATTTGTACTTGCTACTAAAATTCAAAATATCCATTTTCAACTTATCTTTTGATAAATAAATTTTAATATTAATTTCCGGATTTATCCTTGCATCTAGGGGAAAGTTGTAAACCCCATCTAGTCCCAGATCTAGACTACTATCATCAGATTTAATTTTAACAATTGAATTGCTATCAACCGTGCCCAAATCTTTTATTATAATACCAACACTCTTATCATAAATTCCAATATTTGAATAATCAAACTTCATCACAATATCTGCATCAGCATCCTTAATAATACTAAACTCATCAACTACTTGACTCTCAGAAGGTTTGATTAAAGTTTCTGTTATTTCATAACTACCCTCAGTACGATTTTTAGTTAACACATTTCCTACTTGAGTATAACCAACAATAATATACTTAGGAGACTTTATTCCCTCCATCTCCTTTTGAGCTAAGGATAATGCCTGCATCTTTTCATCTGACTTTTTATTCATTTTCACACTATTTAAGGTTAATGACAAAATAGGACCAATAATTATTGATAGAATAGCTATACTCACAATAATTTCTATTAAAGTAAGACCTTTTTTACTTTTTATAAACTTCATAGTCTCTCCTCATTTACTATCTATTGACCAAAACGTTACCTTTTTCTTTTAATATATTAACTCTTGGCTTCACTGTATCATCATTTTGAACATTAACCACAACAGTCTTGTCAGTATCATTAAAGATTTTTATATTTGCACCAGCAAGATCTGTTTCTCCACCTCTCTTTTGAGAGAAAATTTCCAGATTAATATTTTCTGATGATAAAACAAATTCATTGACACTATTAAAATCCTTTGGATACGCCTCTATACTTGTTTTATACTTATAGTAATACTTGTCACCCTTTTTACTAAAGTGGAATTCCACTGCCTCCACACCTATGTTATCTGCATATACATATGAACTTGTAGAATTATCTTCAGCTTTTCCTATTCTTATAGTAGGTAAATCCGACGTAATAGGTTTTGCACTCATTACAAAATCATTTTTAACCTCAACCTTCTTCTTTGTAGTTACATTAACAGACGTAACTGCACCTTCAAAAGGATTTTCCTTACCACTTGGCACTTTATAATCCCACTTAAAATCATCATTATTAATAAGCTTTGGAACACCATAAAACTGTACTATAACATTTCCTGATACAATATTGCCCTCTGCCGCTACTATATTTATATTATTTATAATTATCTTTTTATCGTAATTTTCTACTTGCTTTATAAAGCTTATAAGTTCCTCATATATGCCTTTAAATTCAAGTGTAACTTGCATTGTATATGCACCTACAAGCTTTGTATTAACAGTTTTAGTAGTTGCAGTATTTGTTTCTACCTTAGTAGTATTTGTCTTTTCTGTAATCGCTTCTTTGTTTAAAGTACTATTAAAGTCATTTACTAACTTGTCCAATTCATTGATAGTAATTTTTTCATTAGTTGCCGTATTAGTTTTGCTCTTATCTTCTTCTGTGTTATTACTACTCACTTCTGAAAAACCTAATACCTCTGCTTGAAGCTTACTTTCTTTAATCATTTTATCTAAAACCACAATGATTTCTTCCTGCTGTATTGATGGAAATAGCATATCTGTTTTACTAAATATTTTCGCATTTAAAATTTTATACTGTTCATTTTTTTCACTTTTTGATGCAATCTTAGCTTTAACTTGCTCCCATTTTTGCGAATACGTATCTCTACTGACTTTTAACTGCACTATCTTTTGATTTTGAGGTATGTAAAAAAATTTGTAAAAACAGTAACCTAATAACACTATTAATAAAGTTCCTATTAGCATTTGTTCCCTTTTAGTTACCTTCATAATTATCAACATCCTTTAAAGTACAACTTATACTAAAAGTTAAATTTTTATTATCTACTGATGAAGAATTTATATTAGCGATATTAACATCTTTCACCACATCTAAATTTCTTAAAGCTCGTTCAAATACGGCTATTGTTTCTCTATCTTTTCCTTCAGCTTGAAGTTGTACTCCACTGGCATCCAAAGCTATAATTTTAAAATACACCCCTTCAGGAACGCAAGTATTTATTTTATTTACTAATTTACTACCTAAAAAATTACTATTAATTATTCCATCACTAATATTTGTAACTATACCATAGTACTGATTCATTATAGCTAATTTTTTTTCTTCATTTTCTATCTCTTTCAGCTTAGCAATATTATCTTTTGTATTTAAATTTTGCTGTATATCAGCTATTTCTGAATTTAGCTTATTTATATTAAAATAATTAAATGCATAAGTAAATACAACGAATAATACTAAAGCTGTAGATAAAATAACAGCATAAAAATATTCTTTTTTAAAATCTTTTTTACCTCCCTTATAAGGAGCAAAAAAGTTAAAATCCTTCATAAGTTTCACCTACCTCAATCTTATTATCGCTCCTATAGCATTTAAATACATGCTTAATTCAGCATCTATAATAGATGAATCTACTTTAGATGTATTTAGCTTAGAACAGTTTACATTACTTAAACTTTGTATTTTAGTAACCGGTAAGTTCAATATTTCTTTTATAAATGTTTCTATACCCTTAATATTTGAACTTCCTCCATAAATATATATCTTGTCTACTTTATTTCCTTGATCCTTATTTTTATAATAGTTAATCATTCTTTCTATTTCTTCAGTCCAATTTCTTACTTGTGCTTTTGCAATATCGTTTACGGTTGAACTTTGCCTATCACTTGAAGCTTCACTTTCTAAATTACATTGTTCAAGCTTTTGATCCTCAGCTTCCTCTTCCGATATGGATAATTGCTTAGCAATATCTATATCTATATTAGAGCCACCATAATTAATAATTCTAGTAAACTGTACATTCCCATCTGAAATAATATTAACATTTATAAAATCATATCCTAAATCTATAACCCCAACAGTATCTTCTAAACTGTAATTTTCATCATTAACTTTTATATTTTCAATAAATAACTTATTAATACTATTTGAACTAATATCTAATGCCACTGCATTACCCTTTAATTCCTTTACTAAATTATAATATCCCTCTGCCATAATTTTAGGATATACTACTACTGTAACTTTAGCTTGTTTTATACCGTCCTCTTCAAACTCTTCTAATATTTTATATTGCATTATATAATCATCAAACATTATTGGTAAATATCTTTCCATCTGAAACTTAATTATAGAGTTCATATCTTCCTTTTTAGCAACTGGAATATCAATGTCTCTAGTTATAACTGTTGTGCTTTTTGTGGTGATTATAATACTTTTACTTCTTATATTTTCCTTTTGCAACACATCTGAAATTTCATTTTTAAATTTAGTTATATCTATAATATTCCCATCATGATAACATCCTACTGGAGTAGTCATTGTGATGGTTTTTTCTATGATTACATTTTTTTTACTCTGAGTTCCTAGAACTATTTTTGTGTCTTTTGAACCTATGTCTATGGATAGGACTTTTGAGTTGAACATTGGTGGTCACCTCTTTTTTAGTTTGTTTAGTTAAAATATTTAATATATACTTCCAGTTTTTGTTACATGCCATGAGGTGGTAACAAGAACTGGAAGTTTTTATTTTCTCATGTTTTTACTATAGGCATAATTCGTGGTACACATTAATATTTTCATTCACAGTTTGTTCATGACCCCCGGGGGGGCATTGCGAAGGGATTGATTTTGCTTTGTTTGTTGATTAGTATGAATAAATGGTAAATATTTGCTCTTCCCCCGAGGTGCTAGGAGGTGACTGGAAGTCAGCTCCTTGCTAATGACCCCCGAGGGTCATTATCGGAGGGACTGAGCTTGCTAGCCACTTAATTTCCATATACTGGGTGGCTGGCACGATCCCTTTCCATTAATCCCCTGTCACCTGAATTTTAAGGAGCAATAGTTGCTGGTTTATTAACTAGTCTAGTTGCCGTATACTCTATTGAGTTTAATGTTTCTTTAAGAACAAAGGCGCCATTCTTATCGTAACCTAAAGTTTTTACTCCATTTTTCACATCAATATTTATAGCAGCCAATTTCACTACGGGATCTGATGCCAGTGTACTAAGGTCTACTGCTGTCACTGGTGTTAATTCTCCTGAAGCTGATTCAGTTAATAATGATTCAATAGCCGTTGTAATTTGTGCTGCGTCTGTAACAACTTGAGTTCTTCTCGCTTTATCTTGAAAACCTGTTAATCTAGGAATTGCAACAGCTGCTAAAATACCGATAATCGCAATAACAACAATCAGTTCAATTAGAGTAAACCCTTTCCTCTTCTTTTTCTTAACTAAATCCATTTTTATTAAATTCATTTCCATTAATAATTCCCCCTTATAAATTAATATTTTAAATATATAATAATGATTTAACTACAAAATCTCCATATTACAATATCTGTAATTTCCATGCACATATTTTGTAGTTTTATCATATTAATCAAACAATTACTGGACTGTCTTTCCCATGTCAAATATTGGAAGCATCATTGCAATAACTATAAATCCAATTACAACCCCCATTACTATTATCATAAGTGGCTCTATCATTGCAGTCAGTTTTTTCAGTGACGCCTCTAATTCTTCATCATAAAAATTTGCTGTCTTGTCTAATATATCGTCTAGTGAACCTGATTCTTCACCTATTTTTATCATAGAGTGTAGCATTATTGGAAATATTGTTGTTTCTCCTATGGCTTCACCTAAAGATACACCTTTTAGTACTTTTTCTTTGATTGCTTCTAAGGCTTTTTCTGCTACTTTATTTCCAACTACTTTTTGCACTACTTCTAAGGCTTGTACCAAAGCTACCCCACTAGCAAGTACAGTAGATAGTGTTCTAGTAAATCTAGATACTATTACTTTTTCTGTAGTATCTTTAATTATTGGTAATTTTAATTTTAATCCATCTAGTGTTAATCTACCTGCTGGAATTTTAGCATAGGTTTTTGCACCATAAACTGCTCCACCTATAACGGCAATTAGAATATACCACTTAGTTTGTATAAACTTACTTAACCCCATAACTATCCTGGTTGGTGCTGGTAATGCTACTCCTGAGCCTTCAAACATCCCTGCAAAGGTAGGCATTATAAAGGTTAAAAGGAAAATTACTACTACCACTGATAAGCCCGCTAGTACCATTGGATAAGCCATGGCACTCTTAAGTTGGTTGTTTATTTTGTTTTCTTTTTCAAAATGGGTTGCCATTCTGCCCATTATTACATCTAAATTACCACTGACCTCACCAGTATTAATCATATTTATCAGTAAATCTGGAAACACATCGTTATGCTTTGCAAGCGCCTCTGAAAGAGATATTCCCTTCTGCACATCATCATATGCTTCATCTAAGCATTTCTTTAATTTTTTATTCTCAGTTTGTTTTCTTAAAACATCTAATGCATTAGAAATATTAGCGCCTGCGTTTATCATGGTGTGAAACTGTCTACAGAAAATGTATAAGTCCTTTGTTTTAACTTTTGCAAAGGATTCAAATAAATCCTGCTGTTCACGTTCTAATACTTCTTTTATTTCTATAGGATAGTAGTTATTATCCTCTATCATGGCTAACACTTCGTTTTGACTATTAGCTTTAAATGTTCCATCTATTTTCTCACCTTGATGGTTCATAACTCTATACTTAAAAGTAAGCACTTTATCACCCCCTTTTTCAAAAACTTTATTCTTTCAAAAATGCTATCTTAACCAGTTCTTCTATGGTTGTCATTCCTTTTAAAACTAAATCAATACAAGATGCTTTTAGTGTTTTCATTCCATTTTCAACACTTATATCTCTTATTTCATCTACACTAGCATTACGCATTATATATTCTCTATGTTTACGAGTTACTTCCATTATTTCATATACACCTATTCTTCCTGCATATCCACTTTTGTTACAGTGCCCACAACCCTTACCCTTGTGAATCAATAACTCTTCATTTGAGTGAATTCCTAAAATTTCTTTTTCAAAATCAGTTGCTACGTAAATTTCACTGCACATGGGACATATCTTTTTCACAAGTCTTTGCGATATAATTCCCGCTATGGCGCTAGCTACTAGATAAGGTTGTATATCCATATCTATAAGTCTTACTATTGCAGAAGGTGCATCGTTAGTGTGTATTGTACTTAGCACTATATGTCCTGTTATAGATGCTCTGGTAGCAATTTCTGCCGTTTCATTGTCCCTTATCTCACCTATCATAACAACATCAGGGTCTTGTCTTAAAATTGATCTGAGGCCTGATGCAAAAGTTAGTCCTGCTTTTGCATTTACGTTTACTTGATTTATTCCATCTACTACGTACTCTACAGGGTCTTCTACTGTTATAATATTCTTGCTATTGTCATTAAGTTCACTTAATAATGTATATAGTGTAGTGGATTTTCCACTACCTGTAGGTCCTGTAACCAAAATTATCCCATATGGGATTTTAAGTATTCTTTCTACTTTTTCTAAGTCATCTTCGTTCATGCCTAATTTTTCTTTACCTACCAAGAAATTTTCTCTATCTAATACCCGGATTACAACTTTTTCACCGTGAATTGTTGGCAGCGTTGATACCCGCAGATCTATCTTCTTATCATCTACAATTGTTAAAATTCTACCATCCTGAGGAATTCTCTTCTCTGCAATATTCAATTCTGCAAGTATTTTTATACGAGTTATAAAAGCATTAAAAATATCTTTGTTGTACTTAGATATTTCCTTTAAGGTACCGTCTATTCTGTATCTTATTTTTATGTGATTTTCAAAAGGTTCTATATGAATATCACTAGCTTTCAGCTTTATTGCATCGCTTATTATGGAATCAACAAGTCTTACAGCTGGCGCACTTTTTATATCGTCTAATTGCGCTTTGTTTTCTTCCTTACCTTCATTTGTACCTTGAGCTTTTGATAAATCCTCAGCAGCTCTCTTAGCATTTTGGCTAGCATAGTATTTATCAATTGTATCTTTAATATCTTTTGTTGCTGCAATGTATATTTTAACGTCAAAACCTGAAGATATCTTAACATCGTCTATTGCAAATATATTTAGTGGATCAGACATTGCAATCTTTAGTTTATTATCTTCCATACCAAAAGCAACTAGATTATACTTTTTTGAAATACTTACCGGTATTAATTGTGCAACCTTTTGCTCAATATGTTCCATATCTAGGTATACTCTATTTATGCATAATTGTTGTTCTAGGACTCCTAAAATATCTTCTTCACTTAAAATACCATCCTCAATAAGAATTTCTCCTAGCCTTTTCCCAGATCCTTGCTGTTTTATTAGCACTTTCTTAAGTTGTTCTGGAGCTATCTTTCTAGATTCCACTAATAAATCTCCTAATCTCTTTTTCACCATAATCTTCATTAGTTATGCCCCTTTATTTCTAATACTATATATTATTTCCATTTAATGTTTTTGAATCATTTCTATATAATAACTTTATATATAATATTTTACCTTTTTCGCCATATTTAATTAATATTATTGTAATACGATTAACAAATTATTACAACATTTTTCTTAAAATAAACCGCTTATTTTTATATATTTTTACTTATTATGGATATTCTATTTATTTTTTAATTTCACTAATTTTCCAATTAACTTTCCATTTTTTCAATGCATTTTTTATATTAAAAGTTCATCTCCCTTAACTTTCTTTCTAATATTCTCTATAACATCGCACTCATAAGTGGATAATCTTCTTCCCCTATCCCACCGCACATAGCACTTAAACCTGAATGAAGAAAACAAGACCTACCAATAGCTTTATCACCATACTTTAGCCTAATTTCATCCACTGCCTTATTAAGCTTACTATCTTTATCGTAATTAAATGAATCAACTAAAGAGCTCTGATAAAAATAATTACCACAAAAATCAGTAATATGAACCCCTAGATGCCTTATTGAATTTCCCTTCCACACATTATCAAATAGATAACAAGCCACTTCATATATTTTACGAGTAGAGTCAGTAGCTACTGATAATTTCACTTGACGTGAATAAGAGATCATATCACTTCCTCTTATACTTACTGAAGCAACATTGCAGCAGTTCTGGGAATCTCTTAACCTCATAGATACTGTTTCACATAAGGATAACAACACTTTATGAGCTGTATCACTGTCCTCCACATCAAAAGCTATAGTAGTAGAGTTTCCAATACCTTTCATTTCAATATAGTTACTTTTTCTGACCTCTGAAAAATCTATACCATTGGCATAATTCCAAATTACCTGGCCATGACTTTTAAATTTATTCTTTAATATTTTCAAATCATAATTTGCTAATTCTCCAATAGTATTTATATTTAGATTGTGCAATTTTGGTGCTGTAGCTCTGCCTACCATAAACAAATCTTCCACAGGTAGTGGCCACATTTTTTTCTTTATTTCACTCGGAAATAAAGTGTGTATTCTATCTGGCTTTTTAAAATCTGAAGCCACTTTTGCTAAGAGTTTATTATTTGATATTCCTATATTCACTGTAAACCCAAGTTCCTGCTTTATTCTATTTTTTATAGTTTCAGCTAAATACATATAGTCTGGATATAAATGCTCCATATTAGAAAAGTCTAGAAAACTCTCATCTATGCTAAACCTTTGAATTTGTGGAGTATATTCCTGAAATATTAAGTTCATGGCTGAACTACACTTCATATAAAGCCAGTACCTAGGGGGTACTATTACTATCCCTGGGCATTTCGCTCTAGCATTATATAGTGTTTCTCCTGTTTGGATATTAAACACTTTAGCGGGTATTGATTTGGTTAGAACAATACCATGCCTACTTTCTTCATCTCCACCTACTACAGAGGGTATTTCTCTTAAGTCTATTTTCTCTCCCTGTTGAAGCCTATAAGTAGCCTCCCAGGATAAATAAGCACTGTTAACATCGATATGAAAAATTAATGTACTCATATAATATCACCTTCTTTACTAATCATATGTTTTAACTTTAGAACATATGTTCGCATTTACTATTATATAACACTTTTTAATCTTTTATAAGTAGTTTTAAAAAAATATTTTTAGGCGCAAAAAAGATCTAGCAGCTTTACTTTCTGCTAGATCTTTTCTTACTTAGTTATCTCCATAATCTATATTCTTGCTACACCTGTTTCTCTTGCTGCTTTTGAAATTGCTTCTGCTACTTTTTTAGCTACTCCTCTATCTAGTGCACTAGGAATAACATTATTTTCGTTTAAATCTTCTTCTTTTATATAATTTGCAATAGCATATGCTGCTGCTAGTTTCATTTCTTCGTTTATTTCCTTTGCTCTCACATCTAAAGCACCTCTGAATAGCCCGGGAAATACAAGCACATTATTCACTTGATTTGGGTAATCAGAACGTCCTGATCCAACTACTTTTGCGCCAGCACTTTTAGCTAGCTCTGGCATGATTTCTGGAGTTGGGTTTGCCATTCCAAAAACTATAGAATCAATATTCATAGATTTAACCATTTCAGCTGTTACAATATTAGGAGCAGAAACTCCTATAAATACATCTGCACCTACTAAGGCATCACTTAAGTTTCCTTTTATGTTTTCTGGATTAGTTATTTCTGTAAGAGCTGTTTTAGCATCATCAATTTTCTCCATTCCCCTATAAAGAATTCCTACTTTATCACAAGCAATTAAATTTTTCACACCTGAGGAAAGTAAAAGTTTAGAAATAGCAGTACCTGCTGAACCAGCACCATTTACAACAACTTTTAAATCTGCGAGTTTCTTATTAACAACTTTTGCAGCATTGATAAGTCCTGCAAGCACTACTATTGCTGTGCCATGTTGGTCATCATGAAATACTGGTATATCTAATAGTTTCTTAAGTTTATCTTCTACCTCAAAACATCTTGGAGCACTAATATCTTCTAAGTTTATTCCACCAAATCCTGGTGAAATAAGCTGTATTGTACGAACAATTTCATCTACATCCTTTGTATCTAAACAGATTGGAAAAGCATCTACATTACCAAATTCCTTAAACAATATAGCCTTGCCTTCCATAACAGGAAGACCTGCCTTTGGTCCTATATCTCCAAGTCCTAGAATAGCAGTACCATCTGTAACCACTGCAACCATATTTCCTTTAGCCGTATATTTGTAGACATTTTCTTCATTTTCATGAATTTTTCTACAAGGTTCTGCAACTCCAGGTGTATATGCAAGTGCCAAATCCTCATTTGTTTCTATTTTAATTTTTGATGTAACTTCAATTTTACCTATATGCTTCTCATGTAGTTTTAAACTTTCCTTAAAGTAATCCATTTAATCTCTCTCCTTTTGTTAAAGTATTTATCTACTTTAAGTATAACGCTTAATCAGTTAAAACAGTCTAAGTAAAACACTAGCAATTATAAGAATAAGAGCCCCACCTAAACGGGATGAAATTGCAGCAAAAGGCATAAGTTTCATTCTTTTAGCTGCCGTTAATACAGCAACATCCCCTGATCCACCCATATTAGCCATGCATAGGCCGGCTGACAGGGCAGTTTCTATTGGGTAGAAGCCAACAAATCTAGCTACAAATCCAGAACCAATTACCGCGCCAATTATAGTAACTCCAACAAGTATTATATATTTAAATGTTAATGCTGCAAGTACTGCATTAAGATCAGTATATGCAATTCCTACTCCTACCAAAACAACAACTGTAAAATTCTTCATTACAAACGAATACCATACACTACAAGCATATTCATATTTAGCAGGTAGTACCCCAAGCATTTTAACAATAATAACAATAAGAATCATCCAAGCATAAGCATGGATTGCAGGTAAAAACTTTCCTACGATATAACCTGCCGTAAGGAACATACCAGATAATAATATACCTATTCCATATAATTCTAAATCGTTAGACTTATCTTCTACCTCTTCAACCGCATCAAGTTTAGTCTTTGAATTAGGTATTATAAGCTCTCCCTTTCCTGTTAAACTAGGTTTAACTTTACCAATTTTATTTAAAATACCAGCTGCCACAATAGCAAAAGCATTACCTAAAGCTACTGCGGGAGTCATTATAGACATAACAACCTTAGGATCTTGATTAAGTGTAGCACCAAATATTTTAGCAAGTGGTACAGCACCAGCACCCATTCCACCACCCATAATAGGTATTCCTATATAAAGGATAGCTTCTTTTGCGCCGTAGCCTAAAATAATTCCAAATAGTCCTACGAGTCCAAGGGCTGCTATAACTCCACCCAAAAGACATGGAAGATATCTAACAACAGCTTGAAGTAGTAACTTTCTATTAATTCCTAAAAGACTTCCAGCAATTAGACCACATATAAAGAGATCTAAAAACCCACCACTTGTCATAAACGTAGTAGTTGAAGTTATAATATAAGCTGGTAAAATTTTATAGGTTGCAAGTGCAGAAGATCCAAAAATAACCACAATAGCTCCACCACCAAAATAATCTTTTACAATAGGTAGATTATCTCCAATAAGGTAAAGAACACTACCCATAACTAACATTAAGGGTAATACCCCTACTATTCCTGAAGGAAGTACCTTCATATATGAACCCACGAACATGATAATAGCAATTATTGCAAAATACTGGATTTTGATACCCATAACTTCAAGTGTTTTCTTTTCATGTACCACAACTTTTTTTTCTGCTAACATAATTATCCCCCCTATTATTAATTTTTTATTGAAACCTATAGCTAATTATACTAAGCTATTGAAGTAATTAATTGTATAGATAACGTTTTCATTTAATCTAAATAAAAAAAGTAATAGGACTAAACCACAAAAGATTCCCTCTACTGTATTAAATTTGCCTCGCCATAATTTTTTAGATTAAGTTAATACAATTTTTAAATATACTTTATACTACTATCATAACAACGAATTAAAGTTTTTTAAATATTCTAAAAGTTTAAAATGTATTGTGGTGATTAAAAAAACTTTGTATAATTTTTAACAAACTTCTTATTATATTAGATATGTTATAATTTATATAGATGTTCCTAATGTCCCAAAGGTTTAAGAGGAGAAGATTATGAAATTAAAGACAAAAATCACAAGCTTCGTAATAGGAATTTTAATTTTGACTATTGGCAGTATATCATTACTTTCTTTTAATAAGATGAAGGTAATTCTTAAAGATCAAGCTGGACGTAACCTTTTAAATATCGCAAGTTCTGTGTCCATGAGTTATCGTGTACAAAATTATTTAAAAGGAACCAGTGAAATTAATGAAAAAGCTTTAAGCGATGAAATAGAAAACATAAGAACTAAGACAAAAGTTGAATTTATAGTAGTAATGGATATGAAGGGAATAAGATATTCTCATCCTACAAAAGAAAAAATAGGTGAAAAAATTCAGGGTTCAGATGAAATTCGTGTTCTCACAACGGGTGATGAATATATTTCAGAAGCAAGGGGTAGCCTCGGCATCTCCCTTAGAGCATTTACCCCCATATTTAAAGATGGCGTGCAAATTGGAGCTGTAGTTGTAGGAAGCCCCATTAATGAAGTTTATAGTGAGATTTATTCAAAAATAGACAATTTTATCCCATTTTTATTATTAGGGCTAATGCTTGGAGTAATAGCTGCAACTCTTTTATCCTCAAATATTAAAAAATCCATTTTTGGTTTAGAGCCAAAAGAAATCGCCTTAATTTTAAAAGAAAAGGAAGCTGTAATTGAAAGTGTAAGGGAAGGAATTTTAGCTGTAGATAAAGACGGCAAAATCACCTTATTTAATAAGGAAGCGGGAGAAATTTTACAACTAGTAAATGAAGATATAGGCAAACCAATCTCAAACCTCACTTATGAAAATAAGATTTCCAAGGTTCTAGAAGAAGGAAAGTATTATGAAAATATAGAACTTAAAGTAAGACCTGGTCTAACAATTTTGTGCAAATATAATCCCCTTAAAAATGCTAAAGATGAAGTAATTGGAATAGTAATGAATTTTAGAGATTTAACGGAAGTTAAAAAAATGGCTGAAGAACTTACAGGCATAAAAAAAATGGCTTGGTCTCTTAGAGCACAAAATCATGAATTTATGAATAAGCTTCACACTATATCTGGACTTATACAACTGGAAGAATACGAGGAAGCTGTAAAATTCATATCTAATATTGCTAAAACTCGAAGTGAAATCAGTAGTATTCTTACTTATGGAATCAAGAATGTATCTATCGCAGCCTTACTGTTTTCAAAATACAACAAGGCAGAAGAAACTAGAATATCCTTTAAAATTGACCCAGGATGTAGTTTAAATGAATTACCACAGTATATGAGCGAAGATGAACTGGGCTCTGTTATTGGTAATTTAGTTGAGAATTCTTTTGATGTGGTCCGCACGGATGGAAGTGGAACCGTTTCTATTAAAATTTCTGAAATGGATGATGCCTTAAAAATTAATATAATGGACAATGGTCCAGGTATTGCTGAGGAAATCCAAAACAGAATATATGATATGGGGGCAACTACAAAAGTTGGTCAGCGTGGAATGGGTATGTATATTGTCAAAAATATTATTGATGAGATGCAAGGCACAATTGAATTTAGTCTAGAAAATGGAACCATGTGGAATGTAAGCATACCAATGAAAAGGAGTAGATTACTATGATTCAAGTGATGATTATTGAAGATGACCCTATGGTACGTGATATCAATACGAAGTTTTTAAGTAAAGTGGAAGGCTTTGAGTTAACTATGGCTGCTAGTAATCTTACAGATGCTAAGAGTTGTATGAAAAGTAAAAAACCAGACTTAATTTTGCTTGATATCTATCTTCCTAATGAAAATGGCATGGATTTTTTAAAGCTACTTAGGTCTAGAGAAATAAACGTAGATGTTATTTTAATTACTGCAGATAACACCACTTCTAGAGTTCAAGAGGCCTTTCGCTACGGAGCCCGGGATTATTTAATAAAACCCTTTACCTTAGATAGATTCAAAGAATCACTACTTGAGTTTAAAGATAGATATTATAGTTTAAAAAAGACAAATGAAATTCAGCAATGTGAAGTAGATAAGTACCTTTCAAGTAGCAAGGAGTTTTCAGAGGTGGGAGAGAATAATTCAGATTTAGAAAAAGGATTAAATAAATATACTTACAGAACGATATGGCAACAAATCAAAAAAATTGGAGCAGAATACACTACCCCTGAAGAATTAGGTGAGCTTTTAGGCATTGCCAGGGTAACTTGCAGAAAATACTTAGAATATATGAATAAGGAAGGAAAAGTAGAAAAATTAATAGAATATGGTAAGGTAGGAAGACCACAACACAAGTATAAAATAAATAATTAAATAATCTATTGACAATAAACGAATGGTCGTTTATTATATAATTATTAGAGGTGATCCAATGAGAAGAAAAGATGACGAAAAGGAAAAGAGCATAAAAGAAGCAGTGATTAAGCTAATACTAGAACAAGGTTTTCATGGTACTTCTATTTCAAAGATTGCAAAAGAGGCAGGGGTCTCCCCCGCTACTGTTTATATTTATTACGAAAATAAAGAGGTAATGCTAAGGGATATATATATTGAGTATTCCGAAGAAATTGTAGACTCATTACTTAGCAAGATATACGCAGAAATGGATGGACATGAACTAATTGAAATACTAACTAGAGGCTATTATACCTATATACAAGAACACGGTGAAATATTTCATTTTGTAGATCAATTCTCAAGTTGCCCAGCGCTTGCTAGTCAATGTTCAGAGCAAAAGAACACTAATAATTTAAACTCACTGCTAGAAGCGATGAAACAGAAAAGAATAATTAAAAACTATAGAAATGATAATTTAATAGCTATAATATTTTACCCAATAAAATCTATTGCTATTAAACAATGTATTGGAGAATTTGAACAAGCTTCGCTTCTTGAAGAAATGATTACAATAATTCAAGATGCCCTTCTTGTATAATAATAAAAATCGCACTATTAAAGCGAGAAAGTTTTGTAAAAATATTAACTACATTAGTAGCATTGTTAATATTTCAGCACCTTAGGTGATGCGTTAATTGCAGAATATCTCGCTATTAATCAATAAATAATTAAACGAACATTCACTTATGAATATTATTAAAGAAAGGATGATTATAATGATGAATATAGATAGTAAAAATAAAGATGGAATGGTAATACCTGTATCGGACATAGTTTTATTACCAGGAATGGCTTATACACTAAAACTAAAAAACATTAGTGAAGCAGAACTAGAAAATCTATCTAAAAAGGAACAATTTAGTATTGCATTACCTTTAAAGCAGAACTTTAATCAAAGTCAGTTAACGCGAGAAGATTTTCATAGTATTGGTGTTTCCTTCAATGTAAGTGGGATTGAAAAAACAGAAACTGGATATCAAGTAAAAATTAAAGTGTTAGATAGAGTAGAAATTAAAGAACTTAGTATGGGAAATGGTTTTACTCGTGTTGAATTTGAAATTGCACCAGACCTTATTGACCTTAATGCAACGAGTCAAGAAGAAATGCTTGAGTATGTGAAAAAAATTACTCGTGAAGTTAGTGAGAATTTCAAAGGTTCAGAGCAGTTTATGAAGATAGTTGAGAATCAAAAGGATTTAAATGCCCTCATGGGTCATCTTACTCAATTTATGCCCCTTTCAAATGAAGAAAAATATGAATTAATTGAAACTCAGTCATTAAAAGAGAGAGGACTTAAGTTTATGGATTACCTCTTAAAACAGAAGGAATCTCTAAAACTACAATTTGAGATGGCAGAAAAATTTACTGAAAAAGCTAACAAAAATTATAGAGAATCAGTACTTAGGGAGCAATTGAAAGCTATCCAAAGTGAACTAAATGAAGGAAAAAGTGAAGGTTCTAAAAAGGACAAGGATTATGCAACTAGGATTGAACAGGCTCAAATGCCAGAGGAAATAAAAAGTACTGCCTTAGATGAACTTGGAAAACTAGAAAGTCAAAATGAAGGTAGCGCTGAATATAATGTTATCCGAAACTATTTAGATCTACTCGTAACCCTTCCTTGGAAAAAGGCTGAAACTAAGTCTATTAATCTAGGAGAAGCTAGACGTATATTAGATCAACAGCATTATGGTCTTGAAAAAGTTAAGGATAGAATAATACAACATTTAGCAGTTATGAAACTTAAAAATGATAAAAAAGGTTCTATTTTATTACTAGTTGGACCTCCTGGTACTGGTAAGACAAGTTTAGGAAAAAGTATCGCACAGGCTCTTGATAGAAAATATATAAGACTTAGTTTAGGTGGAATACGCGACGAGGCTGAAATTAGAGGTCATAGAAGAACTTATATAGGTGCAATGCCAGGAAGAATTATTCAAAGTATTAAAAAGGCAGGAGAAATAAACCCAGTTATGGTTTTGGATGAAGTGGACAAACTAATGACAGGCTACAATGGAGATCCAGCCAGTGCACTACTCGAAGTATTAGATCCAGAACAAAACAATACTTTTACTGATCATTATTTGGATTTACCTTATGATTTGTCTGAGGTGTTCTTTGTAGCAACAGCTAACTCCCTAGACAACATTCCTAGACCGCTACTAGATAGAATGGAAATAATACAAATATCTAGTTATACTATGAATGAAAAATTTCATATAGGTAAAAACCACTTGATACCTTCAGTACTTGAAGAACATGGATTAACTAATGACCAATTAATTATTGAAGATGAAGCATTACAAAAAATAATTAGTGAGTATACTCTAGAAGCTGGAGTTCGTGGACTGAAAAAGCAGATAGCTGCTTTAGCCCGAGTTACCTCAGAGAAAATTGTAACAAATACTGTAGAATTACCATTTAAAGTTACTGTGGAAATGCTAGATGATTTACTTGGAAGAAAGGTTTCAAGCCATGATAAGGCTCAAGTGGATAACCCACCGGGAGTAGTTACAGGTCTCGCTTGGACAGCTGTAGGCGGAGAAATACTTTTCATTGAAGCTACAGACATGATAGGAACTGGACAGATTACCTTAACTGGTCAACTAGGCGACGTTATGAAAGAATCTGCAAAGATTTCACTAAGCCTACTTAAGTCAAGGTTACCAGTTAATACTATAAACTTTAAGGAAAGAGATCTTCATATTCATGTTCCATCAGGATCTACTCCTAAGGATGGTCCTTCAGCTGGAATTACCTTATTCACTGCACTTGCATCCCTTGTTACAGGCATAAAGGTAGATTCAAAGCTTGCAATGACTGGAGAAATTACATTAAGAGGAGCAGTACTTCCAATAGGAGGACTTAAGGAAAAATTACTAGGAGCTCAAAGGGCTGGAATAACGAAGATATTAATTCCAAAAGATAATTTAATTGACCTAAAAGATGTACCTGAAGAAATTAAAAATCAATTATCAATAAAAACAGTAGAAACTGTAGAGGACGTACTACGCGAAACTTTAGGAATATCCTTACCTAGGATAGAACATGTATTTAATCCTAATATTTCTACTGAAGGAACTTTTAAAACAAAACAAATATAAGATGTATATTAAAAATAAATATTAAACATTACTATATTGTTCTTAACACAAAAAAGCTACCATTGATTTTTTATAGTGGTAGCTTTTTTTATATACATCTTTTGAAATGTTCATTTCCTTTTCATTAGTTTGTGGTATATTATTGGCATATGAAAAAGTTTCTAAATTTAATATAAGGTGGTAGATAATATGAATGAAACAATAAATTTATTAAAAGCTCACAGTTCCATAAGAAAATATAAAGATCAACCTATAGAAGCAGAAAAAATAAAGGCAATAATAGAATGTGCGCAAAGTGCCCCTACTTCTAGTTTTATTCAAGCTTATACAATTATAAGTGTAGTAGATAAATCTAAGCGAAAAGCTATAGCACATCTTGCAGGCGATCAAACTTATGTGGAAGAATGTCCATTATTTTTAATATATTGTGCGGATCTAAATCGGATTAAAACCTCTTGTGAAATTAACCATAAAACTATGTTAGAAGGATACACTGAAACTTTTATTGTAGCAACAGTAGATGCTACTCTCGCCGCCCAAAATGCTTTAATTGCTGCTGAATCATTAGGACTAGGTGGAGTATACATAGGTGGTATAAGAAATAATCCCTCACAAGTATGTAAACTTTTAAATATACCTTCTGGAGTATACCCTGTATTTGGAATGTGTATTGGTTATCCAGATCAAGCACCAGATATAAAAACAAGGCTACCTCTAGACGTAATCTTTAAAACAGATGAGTACAATACAACTGGTGATGCTGAAAAAATAGAAAAATATGACTCAAAAATTAGTGCTTATTATAAAAAGAGAACTCAGGGAAAAAGATCAGACACATGGACAAGTCAAGTATCTAATCTAATGGATAAACCTCAAAGACCCCACATGAAAAACTTTTTAGAAGGGCAAGGCTTTAAAATGAAATAGAATAAAAAAGAAAAAAATATATATTACTATATATGCATTCATTTTGCTAAGAACTACTAATTTTATTTTTAATTAATCTGCTAAAAAATATAAACTCGCTGCCTCGCTCAAACATATATTTTTCTGAGTGTAGATCAATTAAAAATAAAATAAGAAGTTCTAAAGCTCGCTTCAATGCATTATCCGTAATATATACTTTTTTTGCGTGTAAAAACATTTGTTAACAAATGAAAATTTCTAAATATTATTTTAACCCTTATCTATATTCTCGGTAAGACCCCAGAGGGGATATTATCTAATAGAGAATTTATATATGGTGCTATGTTCATAATTCTCATTTGCTTTAAGTATTGGTGAAGGAAAATTTTCATTGTTAATGGCATTAGGAAAATACTGAGTTTCGAGACATAACCCACCTCTTTTATAATAAGTGGTGCCGCCTTTCCCTGGTTCCAACCCTTTTAGAAAGTTCCCAGAATAGAACTGCACTCCAGGTTTAGTTGTATAAACTTCCATAACCCGTCCACTTTTCTCATCGTAGACTTCAGCTGCCTTGTTTAATTTTTCACTACTATTATTAATTATCCAGTTATGATCGTAACCATTACCAAACACAATTTGCTCATAATCACTAGAAATATTCTCACCTATATAGGTAAGCACTCTAAAATCCATTGGTGTATTGTCTACCTTGGCTATTTCACCAGTGGGAATGGATAATTTATTATTAATAGTAAATTTATCGGAATTGATCATAAGCTTATGTTTTAAAATATCACCTGAGCCTTGCCCTGTCAGATTAAAATAAGAATGATTAGTAAGATTTACTATAGTATCCTTATCTGAAATAGCAAAATACTCTATTTTAAGTTCATTATCCTCTGTAACTGTATATTTAACTCTTACATTAAGATTTCCTGGGTACCCTTCCTCCCCATCAATACTTAGATAAGATAATTCAATGCACTCATCAGATTCTTTCACTTGTTGCTTTTCTTCCCAAACTACTTTATCAAACCCAACTATTCCACCATGTATATGATTTTCGCCTTCATTTTTAGCTAATTTGTACTGAGTTCCATTTAGCTCAAAACTCGAATTTTCTATCCTGTTAGCAACTCGACCTACTGTTGCCCCCAAAAAGTAATTATACTTTATATAATCTTCAACCTTTTCATAGCCTAAAACCACATCACCTAACTCACCTTTATTGTCCTGAACCATTACAGATACTAAGGTCCCTCCATAATTAGTGATTTTTGCCACCATACCCTTGGAGTTTTTAATAGTGAATAGATATACAGACTTTCCATCTACAATTCCAAAATCTTTTTTTATACTCATAATTCAATATTCCCCCCTCAAAAAAGTAGAGGCCATGAAGTTATAATAAATTCAACAGCCTCTCAATTCAATTATACATTTTTTTAAAGCTAATAGGAAATTAATACACTATATAATCCTAAATTTTAAAAATATTGTTCTTACGGGATAATAGGCAAGCATTAGTATTACTAAAAAAATCATTCCCAGTGACGCATATGCTACACCAAATATTATACAAAATACTCCATCAAACACGGTTACTCTTCGTTCATTAACTGTGTTGAATTTCTTCTTTGCATTCTCATAAGAAATTTCTTTGCCAGGATATTTATTAAATACAATAGCATATATCCCCATTGCTATAACCATAAGCCCAAATATAATGTTAGTTGGTGACATAAACGTCTTCCCTTCTCTCTAAAATCTTATATACATTTATTTATGCATTTTTTGATTTTGAATATACATCAAATGCTACAGCAAGTAACAATACCAAACCTTTAATAGTCTGCTGCCAGTCAATTCCTACTCCCATAAGTGACATCCCGTTATTCATAACACCCATAAACAGACCGCCAATCATAGCTGGATAGTGTTAACACTATCTTTGTTTTATTTATTTAAGTCCTTGCATTTGCAAGGATTTAAGCTATTTTTATAACAAAGAAACAATGACCCACTCTTTTTTGGTATAATTGTTGTATCTCAACCCAACAAAATTCCAAAAGGAAGGTGTCATCATGAGTACAATTATATCAATATTAGTTAAATATAATCAACTATTACTTTCTCAAATAAATCAATTACTTATTTTTATTGCGAAAAATATACCTCTTAGTAAACTGAAATACGATATGACAAGCCCTAAATACAATAAACATATTGTAGATAAATCACCTATCATAAAGACCTTTAAAAGACTTGATTACAAACAACTATTAAGTGAATATAATACTACTCATTGTAAGGAAAAAAAGCCTGTCAATTCTCGTGGTAAAAACCCTGTATCACCGGATACTGTGTGCCCTCAATGTGGTGCTCCTCACACCTATATCTACGATAACACCGGTGGCCGCGGGCAACTTCGGTGCAAAGTTTTTGATTTGCGTTTCAACAAAACCAAGGTTGATTTCAAAACTGAGACTTTCATTTGTCCAATGCTCGGGTCCGGTATTTCGACCATAAGGGTAATATATAATTTATCAATTTCAATATTTGCTTGTTTTATAAAAGGATTATTATTCACTATATTTCTAAGTTCCTCATCTGTACGAATAATTGTTTTCACCTGAAATCCAAAGGTTTCCCTATTTTTTCCTCATTTCATTAGCTATCTCTATGGTATCTTTATTCCATACTCAAAGCTAACATTTCCGCTTTGAATATATATTTATACCTTGTATTTTAGCTTATCTTTATATATCCTAAATAATCACATAATCATTGGTATTGAGCCATTTATGAGGTGTAAATTATTATTTATGATTAAATATTAACTAATTATATCTAATTATATTTTATAGAGCGGTGGCAAAAGGGTGGCATACGATAAGTTTGCTATCCTTTTTATAACCCTCATATTTGACTATGCTCCATACTTATATTTTCTAACCACACCATAAGTTGTTAAACTATTCATAGTATTTAAACTTTTCCATAAATCCACGGTCAATATAGTCCTTCAATTTCCAGCTTAGTCTCCCCATCTTAGCCATTCCCTTATACTGCATAATTCCTTTTTTATTCCCAGCAGATATAATAGCCAGGTAGTCTATCTGAGGTATATATTCTTTTAATTCTTCATTGCCTATAAATTTCAGTATATTATTAAGCAAGTATGGAGCTTCGCGAATAGCATAAACACCAACCTTCTTTACATATTTGAAATCAGAAAAAGAAATACAGTCACCCGCTCCGAAAATAAACGGATAGTCAACGGACTGAAGATAACGATTTACCACCATATAACCAGCCTTATCAACTGTAAACCCAGAATCCTTATACATCGAATTTGACTTTGGTCCGGCAGCCCATACTAAAAAATCATATTTTATTTGTTTTCCAGATTCTATAGTGAGATTATTTTCTGAAACACTTGATATTTTACTCAGAGGCAAAATTTTAATTTTATCTTTCTCAAGCTTTTTTAAGGTCTTTTCTCTGACATTTTCATTGTACCCCTTTAATATTAAATTCCCACTGTGTGCTAAAGTGACTTCTACATTTTTCTTCATTTTGCATGACAAGGCTTTTAACGCAAATGCTATTTCGATCCCGGCAGCTCCAGCACCTACTATTACCACCTGACTTTTTTCACCCATCTTCTCTATAAAATTTTCTCGAAGCTTAAATAGGTTTTCTAATGGCTTAACACAATATGCATATTCCACAACTCCCTGAGTATTTTTACCAGCCATTTCAGACCCTGTATCCGCAGAAATCACATCAAAAGATATTGTTTCATGATTTTCTAATTTAACACATTTATTTTCAACATCAATTCCAGTTATCCTACCCTCTATATATTTGATCCTACTCTTATGGCACATTTTCCTTATATCAAAGGACATGTCCTCCTCTTTGTAGATTCCTTCCACATATCCAGCAGCCATCCCTGAGTAATACTGATATTGACCTGCAGTCACAAGAACAACCTCAAGCCCTGGAATGTTTTTCAAATAAAACTGCTTTATAAGAAATACATGGGCATGCCCACCACCCACTAAAAGTAATTTTTTAGTCTTTTGCATAATATTCACCCTCTTCCTTTTGTACAAAGTGAAGGTTATTCCTAGGAAATATAAGCCCTACCCTTTGTCCTAGTTTTAAAACCTGATTTGAAAAATTTTCAACCTGGAGACTTATCTTGCCATTTGAAACGGTATAGGTTACTTCTTTGCCCCTTATGCTACACTTTTCGATAGTATAATCATTTCCACTAAAATCAAATACAATCTGATGTGGTCTTAGTAATAATTCTAAATTTTCACTTGCACTTGTCTCAGCTTCAAAACTACCGATAACACTTTTGAAAAGATTACCATCCATTTTACCTGGAATGAAGTTGCACTCTCCCATATACAAGGCTGTAGTTTTATTTATAGGTTTATAATAAATATTTTGTGGCGAATCTATTTGTGCTATATGCCCCTCTACAATGAAGGCAATGGAGTTAGATAGCGCAAGGCTTTCATTTCTGTCGTGGGTAACAAAAATAATGGTGGCTCCCTCAGTGGCCTGTATTTTTTTTATTAGTTCACCCATTTCGCTCCTAAGTCCAGGATCAAGACTAGAAAATGGCTCATCCATAAGTAAAATTTTGGGCTGCGGTGCAAGTGCTCTTGCTATTGCAACCCTCTGCTGTTGTCCTCCTGAAATCTCAGAGGGCATCCTGTGTTCAAGCTCTTCAATCTGTAACAATTTAAGAAGCTTCTTGGTTCTCTCCATCATTCGTTTTTTATCCCACTTTTTCACTTCAAGGCCAAAGCATATGTTTTCTTCAATGGTCATATGAGGAAAAAGTAAAGGTGACTGAAAAACATACCCAATGTCCCTTTTTTCTGGAATAAGCTTAGTTATATCTGTATCATCGATGATAACATTTCCTGTATCAGGTGTAAGAAGTCCTGCTATTATACGTAGAATAGTTGTTTTGCCTGCACCCGATTCTCCTAAAATTGATAGTAGTGCACCCTCTTCAACTTTAAGACTGATATTATCCAGAATATTTTGCACTCCATAGGTTTTTGAAATATTATTAAGAATAATTTTCATATAAACCTTTTTCTCTTTTTAATTTCTTTTATCATTCTATTTTGCACTCCCTTCAATTTTGCATCATTCCTTATTATTCAAATAAGTAATTCTCTATCTTATTTTTTTTATGGGACAAAAAATCTGTAATAAAAAACACAAATATATTAATTAAAATAAATATTACCCCGAGTACCGCTGCATTTCCTGTATCACCGTTGCTTATATAAGGATACAGCATAGAAGATAAGGTCCGCACCTTGCCTCCCCCTATTAGAAAGGTTGAAAAATATTCAGAGAAAGAAATAAGAAACCCAATAGAAAAGGATAGATATATTCCTGGAGCCAAAAGTGGAAGTAATATCCTTGAGTATATCTTTGTTTGCGTGCATCCCATGGTTCTTGCCACATTTTCCATATCTGGATTAATACCCTTGAAAAAGGATATAAAAATACTTGTAGCATACGGCACTGAAACAAGCATGTGAGTAAGTACCACCCCAGTTAAGCTGTTAATCAAATGGAATTTTATCATCATCAAATGAACACCCATAAAAAGCGCGATTGAGGGTATAAATAATGGTAGTGAAAAAAATATTTTTATAAACTTATCCCCAAAGAATTTATATTTAACTAAGGCTCTTGCTGTCATAATTCCTACTAGTGTAGCCAGTATTCCGTTTAGCGTTCCAATGACAATACTATTTAACACACTGATATAAAACTGAGAATTTCCCAGTATAATATTTCCCCATAATGCCAGGGTGAATTTATTCGGAAACAAAAGTGGATAACGGTAGTATGAAAAAATAGATAGTAGAAATACCAGTGTCATAGGAAATAATATAATAATGGCTGTTATAATTAAAATCAACTTCTTCATGATCTCCTCCCCTTAAGCAAAATTTTTAAAAGCATAGCATAGACCCCTACAATTGTGCCTCCAAGTATAAGCAGAATTACGTTCATTGCCATGCCTTTTGGGAGCGCACTCAGGTCAGGATTAATGAACAAGCTATAAAGTTTTGATGACAGAGATACTGGTGAAATGCTTCCTAACAGATATGGTACCTCAAAGGAGCCTAGTGCATATGCAAATACTATACAGGATGACCATATTATTGCTCCGGAGCTTAGCGGTATATAAATTTTACGAAGGATAGTGAGTCCACTAGCACTCAAAGATTTTGCAACATCTTCATATGTGCTACTTATTTTGGACATGACATTAAGTACAAATAATGCTATAAAGGGTGTGCCTTTGAATATGTACACCCATATTATACCCAGTCCCCTCCTGTCAAAAATAAGTTCTGGAAAGCTTTGCAAATCCTTCAGTACTCCTATATTGTACATAAGTCTAGAAACAAATCCTGTTTGACTTAGAGTTAACGTTGCTAAGAATACCACATACAGATAGGGAATAATTAGCCCCATTTGCAAGGTTTTCTTAACCATAGACTTGACGCGTGAATTTCTTGAGGTAACAAAACAGTAGGCAATGATGATTCCAAGAAAAGTAGATAAAATTGTGGCCGAGGTCGCTATATAGAAAGAGTACAGCATATCCCGAATGAATCCACTTTGTCTAAATATCTCACTGTAGCTGTCTAGGTTAAAAGTATTAAATCCTAGAACAGGAATATAACCCATGCTTTCCTTTACAGTTTCTATAAGTCCGCCACCAATTAGCATAATATACAATATCAAAATAGGTGATAAAAGTGCATAAGGTGTAATCCTCTTAAAATGCATTATTTCCCTCCGATTTCGCTTATCCATATTTCCTTGATCCAGTCGATATATTGGGATTTCATTTCTGGAAGTCTATGCTGTGAAAGTTCCTTAGTGGAAAGCGCACCCGGACCTGCCTCTACAGCTTTAAGCTGCGTATTTTGATCATCACTTAGCTTACTTACATCTAAGGCTGCCATATCTCCCCAGACTTCTGCTTTCAATTTTTCTATTTGAGCTTTTGGGCTTTGTAGAAAATCAATTACAAGTAGTGCAGCTGCCTTGTTTGGCGAATTATAAGGCACCGCAAGATAATGCGAATTTCCTATAGTTCCTGTATCAAAAACAAAGCTTTTTACTGTTTCTGGATATTCACCTTTTTTTACAAGCCCTGCAGTTTTACCTATTTCAAATCCCATAGTCATGGCAATTTCACCATTTTTGAAAAGCTCATCTTGCTGGGCCTGAGTTGCTGGCAATGCCTTTCCTTCTCTCCACAGATACTTGTTCATTTCCTTAAAGTAAGCAACTACTGGCTTTGAGATCTGTTGGAACTCCTCCTTAGTCATATCCTTTTGGAAAACATCGCTTTTTCCCGTAAGCTCGTAGTAGGCAGTTCTGATAAAGGAAACTCCTACAAAATCATCGGGAAGCTTTGGATACGTAAATTTACCAGGGTTCTTTTTAACCCACTGCATCAATTCCTTAAAGCTTTTCGGTGGAGCAGGAACTACTTTAGAATCGTAAGTCAGTACAAGCTGCGCTCTACCCCAGATGGCTTCAGAGCTTTCTATGGGAATACCAGTATCAAACTTTAAATCATCAGCATTTACATCATAATACTTCTTTAGGTTTGGTAAAAGTTCAGTGAAGGGTCCCCATATAAGCTCGCCTTGCTTTGCAGTTCTAAAATTTTCTCCGTTGATCCATAGCAGATCTGCGGTGCCTTTATTTACGCTACCTTTTTTCTCATTTAGAAGTTTTGTTATAAACTCAGGTGCACTCATAGGCACTCTCTTAAGTGTTATTCCGTACATCTCCTTCACATTTTGAGCCACAAACCCGTCCATGTATTTGTTGATGCTATCATTCCCCCCCCACATTAAAATTGTGGCCTCTTTGTTTTTACCTTGATTCTCCACATTTTCCCATGAAGTGAATTTTGCCGGGGTACTACTTAAGAATTTATTAGAAGAACACCCCGAAAGCATGACAAGAGCAAGTAATATTACTGAAATTTTTCTAATTTTCATGTTTTCTCTCTCCTTTTGTAATTTTCTTACAAATTCCCAAATCATTAAAAAGCATATGTTATTTAGTTTTCTTTTTCATTATCACTTTTATAATATAACTAAATATAAATATAATAATAGCTGATATAACTATCATAGTAATTATCTTTGAATAAGAGCTGAGTTTAGACATTTCATTACCTAAAACTACATAGGCGATGGTCCCAGGTATCATACCAATTCCTGTAGCAACCAAAAACGGGGTTAACTTCATATTACTTAAGCCTGCCGCATAGCTTAAAAAATCAAAAGAAATAAAGGGTAATAATCTTCCAACTATTATAACCTTAAAACCTTGTTTATTACTTATTTCATCAACTTTTTCCCATAACCCCTTTGTTGATTCAAATTTTTTCACAAAAGCTTCTCCAAAAAGCCTTGATAAATAAAATGTTCCTAAAGCTCCAAGCATAGCCCCAAACCAAGATATTAGAGTTCCAAACCAAATACCAAAAACTGCTCCATTAGCCCCGGTAATTAAGAAAGCAGGAATTGGAGCTATAAATGCTTGTAGAAGCATAAGTAGAATACTTAATATGGGTGCACCAATGCCCCATGATCTAATGATATTTGCAACCTGTTCTATGGATCCCTTAGAGAGAGTATCAATTATATTTTTAAAATTTGCCCTATATATATAAATAAAATATAATACCGCAACCAATGAAACCAAATAAATAATATGTTTTTTAATTAACTTCTTAAACGCCATTGAATTACCCTCCAAATTCTTAACCCATTAAATCTTTAGTAAATTAATGTAATGTTTTACTATATTTAATTACTTTGTGAAATCTTATAATTCCTGTTAAAAATATAATAACGTTGAATATCATAAGTATTATAGTTATATGATTTGTGAATATTAACATTAGTGAAAAAACTATAAATGTTTCCGTCCGTTCTGCTATTCCAGTATCATAATGCATGCTTTTTTCAGAATCATTCTTAAATAGAGCTCCCGCTACAATGAATGTTGTAAAATTGAAAATCACTGAAATATAGAACAAGATGTAGGCAATGTAATTTGTAGGAGCAAGAATGGTGAATCCAAGAATAATAAAAGCTTCTACCATTCTGTCAAAAATAAGATCCATGTAAGCTCCTCCCGCAGAAGATTTGCCTGTAAGTCTTGCAACACTGCCATCTAGCGCATCCAAAAGACCGGAAATCCACAATAAAATTAGTGCTATTATGGGTTTATTAAATCCTATACATATAGCTGAAAACAAACCTATAGCAAAAGCTGCTATTGTTATAGCATTGGGTTTTATTTTTAAACGGACTAAAATTCTTGAAAGGAAATTAAACATAGGCTCAAATCCTCCACGCCATCTAGTATCAATCATTTTAACGCCACCTTTTAAACAATTCTTATAGTTAAACCATCTTCTTCGAATCTGCAACATTAAAATATTGTTATTTTATTATAGACAATATACTCAAGATATCTACAGGCTCCATTCTCTCTGTATAGTCTACATTTACAAAAGAATAACGAATTAAAGCATTTCTATCAATTATAAAGGTAGCAGCTAACGGCAGTGACCATTTTTCACCCATATTATACTCTGAAAGATTTACTCCCATTTGTTCATAAACTTCTCGTAAATAAGTAGGCACTTCAAACAATATATTATATTTTTCTGAAGCTCCTCCTTCTATATCGGTTAGGAGTTTAAAAGTAAGATTATTCTTTTCCGCTACACTAATTGATAAATCTTGTTTTTGTGGGCTTATGGCTATAAGTTCAGCACCTTCTGCTTGTATTTGAGGAAATATATTTTCATAAGCTCTAAGTTGAAGATTACAATACGGACACCAAACCCCTCTGTAAAAAGTAAGTACTACTGGACCGTTTTTTAATTTCTCGTATAACTCTATATCATTTCCTAAAGTATCTTTTAATGTAAAGTTAGGGGCCTTGCCACCGGCTTTTATTCCTTTTACCTTTCCTGTTTCTTGTAGCTCCTTTATAGCTTTGTTAAATACTTCTTTTATTTCATCGGTGATTTTTTCCTTGGCAATATCTTTTAATTTTTGAATTTCTTCTTTTAAACTTATGTTATTCATTTTTATCTACCTCTCTATTAGAATAATTTAATGTGTTATTTGTATATTATAAATCAAATCAATAAATTATTATGTAAAATTTTTCACATAACAATGGACCCATAATCTACTTAAAAAGAGCAGCTAAATTTCATTTTTCAGCTGCCTCTACTAATATCTTTAATGCATGTTTTAATTTATTAATCTAATTTACCCTGCGAGAAATATTCTTTGTAAAAATTAATTATCTTAAAAAAATTAATTTTATAAGTTTATTCTGCCAATCTTTAAATGAATTCTTTAAAACCTTCAGAGATGCAAATTTAAAAATTTCAGCTTCTGTTGGGTAAGAAAATATCATGTTTAGATAGGTTGTTGCCTTAAGTTTTTTCTTAATTGCCAGGGTAGCTAAAGGAATTATTTCACCGGCTTTCTCTCCCACCAATGTAGCCCCAATTATTTTTCCTGTCTTTCCTAAGATAAGTTTTAAAAAACCAATTCTATCATTTTCTGTTTTAGCTCTATCAATCTCATTAAGAGGAACTACAATAGCTTCTCCAAATAGTCCAAGTTCCTTTGCCATAGTCTCTGTATATCCCACATGTGCCACTTCTGGTTTTGTATATGTTGTCCAGGGTACTGCTGAATAATCAACCTTTGAACCAAGGTGAAAAATAATATTTCTAATTACAATACCTGCCTGGTATCCCGCCATATGTGTAAACTGATAAGGACCTGTTACATCTCCACAGGCATATATGTTATTAATATTAGTTTGAAGTTTTTTGTTAACTACAACAAAACCTCTTTCAGTTAATTCTACTTTAGCTTTTTCAAGTCCTAGTCCGTAGGTAACTGGTCTTCTTCCTAAGGATACAAGTAGATTATCCCCAGTTATTTCCTCGGTTTTGCCTCCCCTTTCAATTACCACAATTATGTTTTCATTGCTTTTTTTAACCTCTATAATTTTTGATTTTAACTTTAAATCAATTCCATCTTCAATGAATACCTTTTCCATTAAAGGACCAACCTCTGCATCATCTTTTCCAAACAAACTAGTACTCATATCAATAATAGTTACTTTTGAACCTAGGTGTCTAAAACCTTGACCAAGTTCTAGACCTATAGGTCCGCCACCTAGAATGACAAGATGCTTGGGCAATTTTTCTAATTCGAATATATTTCTGTTAGTTAAATAGGAGACATCTTCTAATCCTTTAATTTTAGGAACAACGGGCTGGGACCCAGTAGCAATAACAATAGATTTAGAAGTAATTATTCTTTCTCCTACTTTAATAGTATGACTATCTAGCATTTCTCCCTGCCCAGTGATTACATCCACTCCAAGACTTTCATATCTTTCTCTTGAATCATGTGGCTCTATTTCCTTTATCACAGATTTTACTCTTTCCATTATATCAGCTAGATTCACTTCCTTTATAGTAGATTCTAAGCCAAACTTCTGTGCTTTTCTTATATCCTTCGCTAAATGAGCGCACTTTAAAAATGCCTTACTTGGCACGCAGCCAGCATTAAGACAATCCCCACCCATCTCTTCTCTTTCAATAAGTGCAACCTTTGCGCCAAGAGTTGCTGCACCTGAAGCGACTACTAGACCTGCACTTCCCGCTCCAATAACAATAATATGATAATCATACTTCATGATTTATACTCCCCTTAAGTTTATTCGTAGAAATATATACTTACTGAAATACTGACAGCATTTCTTTTCTTAAGCTAATGCTCATTCTTCCCATTATTATAACCTCTTCCTTAACTAATTCGTTTAATGTTGATGTAACAGATTCTCTAGTAGAACCAATCATATTGGCCAATTCCTGATGACTTAGAGCCAGGTCAATGGTTATAATTTCGCCTTTCTCATTTCCAAATTCATTAGCCAGTTTTATTAGCCAGTACATCAGCCTTTGTTTTATATCATAATTTGCTAACTGCTCCAACATTGATTTTGTTCATTTATTTTTTCACCCATTCTTTTTAAAATATTCATGAGAAGCTTCGGTCTTTCCAGTAAAAACTCGTGAACCTCCCATGACTGAAGTCACGAGCTTCTATTGTTGCCAATAAATTTTCCCACATCTACGTCCTCGTAACCCTTAACATAACAACCTATGACATACCTACTAACTCCATGGGCGTCTTACTTCGGATAGTTCCTACCCTAA